>DATAUG010000183.1:0-1805 GCA_036268355.1 Sporichthyaceae bacterium | reverse complement strand
GATCGCGTACGGCTCGAAGGCCGACCCGCGGCCGGGCTCGAACTTCTCGATGGCATCGATCAGGCCGAAGATCCCGAAGGAGATGCAGTCGCCGGACTCCACATTGCGCGGCAACCCCACACCGACGCGGCCGGCCACGTACTTCACCAGCGGCGAGTAGTGCAGGATCAGCCGCTCCCGCAACGACTCGTCGCCGGTCTCCTTGTACCGCTCCCAGAGCCGGTCGACCGTCCCGGCCGGGTCGTCGACACGGCGCTGGGCCGCCACCTTGGCAATCGCGTCAAGCACGAGGATGCGCCTGTTCGTAGGACGCCCGCAGGCGGTCGACGGTCACATGGGTGTACAGCTGGGTGGAGTTCAGCGAGGCGTGGCCCAGCAACTCCTGGACGCTGCGCAAGTCGGCCCCGCCTTCCAACAGATGGGTGGCGGCGCTGTGCCGCAAGCCGTGCGGCCCGATCGCCGGCGCGTCGCCGACGTGGGCCAGGTTCTTGGTGAGGATCTCGCGGACCGCCCGGGTCCCGAGCCGACCACCGCGGGCCCCGAGGAACAACGCTGCCCCGGACCCGTCGCGGGCCAGCGCCGGTCGACCCGACCCCAGCCACGCGAGGACCGCAAGCCGGGCCGGATCGCCGAAGGGCACCCGCCGTTCCTTGGCGCCCTTGCCCATCGCCTGCAGCAGCCCGACGGCCATGTCGAGGTCGTCGACGTCCAGCCCGACCAGTTCACCCACCCGCAGCCCGGTGGCGTAGAGCAGTTCGAGCACGGCCCGGTCGCGCAGGGCGGCCGGCCCGGAGTCCTGCGCACAGACGGCCAGCAAGGTCTCGGCCTGCGCCCGGCTGAGCACCGAAGGCAGCCGCCGACGCACCTTCGGGCTGACCAGTCCGGCCCCGGCGTCGGTGCAGGCCCGACCGGTCCGGGCCGCGTGTGCGGTGAAGGCCCGCGCCGCAGCGGCCCGCCGGGCCACGGTGACGTCGGAGTGCCGGGTCGTCCGCTCGGCGGCCAACCAACTGCGCAGGACGCGAAGCGTCACCCCGTCGACATCGGTGGCTCCGGCCCGCGAGGCGTGGCGCAACAGGCGGCCCACGTCGCCGACGTAGGCCCGCACGGTGTGCACGGACAACCCGCGCTCGGCCGCCAGGTGGGTCTCGAACGACGCCAATGCATATGCCAGTTGCTGGGGCAATCTGGTGGTCGGGTGCACGACGGTCGCCCGCCGCCGTTGGGCCGCGATGACCGAATCTCCCCCGGACCCCTGCTGCATAGCCTCAACGTTGCCCGTCTGGCCGCCCTGTGCAAAGCACCGCCACGCCCTCTTCACCCCCCTGCGGCGCCGGCCTTCGCCTCAGCCCCGATTCGCACTGCGCGCCGAACCGCGTTGCCGCGCCGCCCGGGTCAGGCGCCAACCGCCGTCGACCCGTTCCACCAGCCCCAGCACGGACAGTTCACCCAACGCCGGCAGCACCTCCTCGTCGGGACGTCCGCAATCCCGACCCACCACGCCCACCGGAACCGCCGCCCGGCTCGGCAGCGCCTCCAGCACCGCCTGCAACTTCGGCTCCAGCGCGTCCGCCGCCCGCGCGGTCCCCAGCCGCGGTTCGGCCAGGTCCTCGCCCAATCGGCCCAACGCCTCGATCACCTCCTCGGCCCGGGTGATCGGGACGGCATGCCGGGAGCGCAGCAACTCGTTGCTGCCCGCCGACACCGCCGAGGTGATCGGGCCCGGCACCGCCATCAGGACACGCCCGAGTTGCTCGGCCCACCGCGCGGTGGTGGCCGCGCCGCTGCGGGTCGCGGCCTCCACCACC
>DATAUG010000182.1:0-2564 GCA_036268355.1 Sporichthyaceae bacterium | reverse complement strand
ATGAGCCGGTTCGAACTGGTGTTCGACATGAGACTATTCTCGCCCAGTTTTCCCATCTCTGCAAGGGAAATCGGCGAATTCCCGGGTCTGTTTACCGGTGGCCGGGCGTCGTAGCTGGTCGCTGCGATCAGCTGCACAGGCCTTGGAAGCCGGTGACCGAGTGGCGTCGAGCGTTTCTGACGAGAGCTCAGATCCCGGACGACGACAACGCGTCCAGCACCCGGCGGATCGCGTCGGCCAGCTTGGGGTGGCCGGACTCGAACCTGGTCTCGCCGCGGGCCAGGGACTCCGCCAGGCGGTGGTGATCGCCGGCGCTCGCGTGCAGGTCGACCTCGGTGCGCAGCCGGTTCAGCTCGGCACGCTCGGCGTCGTCGGTGTTCGCGGCAGCGGCGTCGAGTTGCTCGCGCAGGCCATGCAGATGCTCGTCCACGCGCTCACCGTACTCGGCGCCGCTCCGGTCGGCCGAACGGTGGAGGGCGCGTCGGGCGAACGTCCCTTCCGTAGCGCGCACCGGAACGCTTTGCTCCGGTTGTGCGCCGAAACGGTGTGGCAGAAGTTGGACGGATCCGCGGCCTGCGGACCGGCGTCGGGGCCTGCGCGCTGGCGCTCGCGCTGGCCGGTTGCGTGGCGACCCCACCGGTCGCGGCGGCCTCGCTCGACACGTCGTCGGTGACGATCGCGATGATCCCGCAGCGGCCGGAGACCCCGGACCTCGGCGTCTTCGGTCAGGTCAAGGACACCACGAGAGGCGCAGGCGTGCCCAACGCGCTCGTCCAGATCCGCCGGATGAGCTCGACCGGCGGCTTCGTTGTGGCGACCGCCACCGCCGACGGCAGCGGCAACTACCAGACGGATCTGCCGATGGCGGCGACGGCGCAGTACGTCGCGCAGTTCGCCGGGACCGACACCGTGGCCGGGTCGAGTTCGCCCTCGGTCACCGGCGGCGTGACCGCGCAGGTCGTGGCCACCCCGAACAAGACGACCGTTAAGCACAAGCACGCGGTGCTGATCGACGTCCAACTGGTCCCGGCCCGGCCCGGAACCCCCGTCGTCCTGCAGTGGTACGTCCACAAGCACTGGACCAGCGTCGCCGGCGCGACCCTGAACAGCGGCGGGGACGCGCACCTCTGGGTGAAGCCCGCGGACAAGGGTCGTTACCTCTACCGGGTCCTGTGGGCCGGCGACGCGGCCGCCGGTGGCAACAACAGCGGCCCGATCTCGATCAGGGCGACCTGAGCGGATTCGGCTCGGTCAGTCCGACGGCTCCGGCGTGCACGGTGCCAACGCCGCCCGCCACCGCCCGACCTGCTCGCTGAACGCGTCGTCCAGCGGTTCGGGGGCCAGCAGCCAGTTCCACTGCTGGGAGACCCCGGAACCCTTCAGGTGCGGCTGCGGGCGCATCGGCATCCGATCGTCCAGCAGCGGGTAGTAGGTGTAGCCGAACTCTCGGACCCGCTCCTCCATGGGTCCGCCGAACTCGTCCTCGACGACCTCGACGATCAGCCACGGCCGGTGCTCGGCCAGCAGCCGCTGTGCCCCGGCGAGCACCTCGGCGTCGGTGGACTCGGTGTCGATCTTGAGCACCGCCGGGACCGCGCCGGTACGCGCGACGTAGTTGTCAAGGGTCTCGACCGGCACCATCAGCTGTCGCGACGACTTGCGCCACTGCGGATTCAGGCTGTTCGAGGAGTCGGAGTCGTCCGACAGGTACAGCTTCGCGGCCCCGGGCGCCGCGCCCAGCGCGAGTTCCTCCAGCCGGGCATCGAGCTGGTTGGCCTCGGCGATCCGGCGGAAGGCGGCCGCGAGGTCCGGCGTCGGCTCGAAGCCGACGACCCGCCAGCCGCCCACCGCGGCGGCCAGGTGCGAGAACGGGCCGACGTTGGCGCCGACGTCGAAGAACAGGCCGTCCGGTCCGAGCCGGTCCAGCAGCGCGAGGAAACAGGCCGTGGACTCGGCCTCGTAGCCGGCGAAGCCGCCTTGCTGGAGCAGTTTCACGGCCCAGCCGCGGCTGGCGGTCTCCAGAATCAGGTGTCCGCGCGGGGGCCGGGCCGGGTCCCGGGGCTGCGGTGGCACCGGCAGCCTAAGCAGCGTGCGGCGCGGGGTCGCGAGGTCCGTGGCCCGCTCGCGGGTCAGTCGGTCCGCGCGGGTCAGGGCCAGGGAGACCGTCAGCGGGTCGGCCACGCCGGTAGCGGGCAGGCCCAGCTCGCGTTGCAACGCCTTGACGCCGGCCTCGGTTGCCGGCCCGTACGAGCCGTCGATCGGCACCTCGTCGAGGTGGTTACGGTTGACGGTGCGTTGCACCTGGCGCACCCGGCCGGCGGCCGAGCCGGACCGCACGCTGCCCGGTACCGGCAATCCGCCGGCCTCCGGGGCGGCGAAGCGCCCGACCAGGCGACGGATCGGGCGCAGGGCGCGGCGCAGGCGCGGGCCCAGGCCGGGCGGGGTGGCGGAGTTCACCACCCGCGGGCACGCCACTGCGCAAGGCTCGGCCGTTCCGCGCCCAGCGTCGTGTCCGCGCCGTGGCCGGGGTAGACCCACGTCTCGTCCGGCAGCGTGCCGAAGAT
>DATAUG010000181.1:0-33558 GCA_036268355.1 Sporichthyaceae bacterium | reverse complement strand
CGCGACCGCCAATGAGGACTCCATCCGCTCGGCCATGGAGTAGCCGACGATCCGGTTGGACCACACGTCCTTGATCGCGCAGAGGTAGAGCTTTCCTTCCTTGGTCTGGTGTTCGGTGATGTCCGAAAGCCAGACGGTGTTGGCCTTCGGTGCGGTGAACTCCCGGCGGACCAGGTCCTCGTGGGCCGGGACACCGACCTTGGCTCGCTTGCCGCCGCGCTTCTTCTTCCCGAACACGCTGAACCAGCCGTTGTCGCTGCAGATCCGCCACACCGTGCGCTCGGCCGCAGTGAACCCGGCGGCCTTTGCCTCATCGGCAAGGAACCGGTAACCGAACTCCGGATCGTCGCGGTGCGCGTCGAACAACGCGTTGGCCAGACGCGCCTGAGCCCACTCGGCATCGGTCACCGGGTCGGCGAGCCAACGGTAGTAGGGCTGTCGAGCGATCTTGAGCACCCGGCACGTCACCGTGACGGGGATGCCGTCGGCGGCAAGCTCGCGGACGAGCGGGTAGCTCATTTTCCCGGCAGATGCGCCTGGGAGAAGTACGCCGCCGCCCGGCGCAGGACCTCGACCTCCTGCTCCAAGGTCTTGATCCGCCGCCGCGCAGCGATCAGCTCCGCGGACTCCTTCGCGTTGCTCGCGGCCACCGTGCCGTCCTCGGCATCGGCCTTCTTCAACCACGAGTACAACGTCGTGAAATGGATGCCGAAGTCATCGGCGATCTGGTCCAGACCTACGTCGGGACCACGGTTACGAGCGACCCGCACGACGTCGTCGCGGAACTCCTTGGGATACGGCTTCGACACGGTGACATCCTTCCAGCCCAGCCCCTTAGGACTAGACCGATCAGTTGTCACCTATCCGTGCAGCAGACCCCACCTATCCGTGCAGCAGACCCGAACTTGGTCCGTCGCAAGTCCAAGTCTTCCCAGCGCAGCGGGCACTTTCTGTCATCTAACGCCCGGACCGACCTCACCGTCGTGAAGAGCCAGGGCTAGCCCACGACGACCTTGTTCGGGTGCATTTTCGCAGGTCAGAGGCTTGCGAGAGGGACTTTAAGCAGTTTCCCAAGCTGACAGTGCGGGTTCGATTCCCGCTACCCGCTACCCGCTACCCGCTACCCGCTGTCCGGTCGTCCGGGTCGCGGCCGACGGCGGCGAAGACCCGCCGGCCCACGGCCGCGGTAACCCGTGACCAGGCGCGGCGGCCCCTACTTCCTGTTCCTGCTATCGCGCTCTGCCAAGGCCCACATGCTCTGACCCGGCCGAGCAGCGGGCCGGCCTGGGGTCCGCAGTGCCGGATCGTATTCCGATATTGTTCGCGCCCCGGTAGACTCTGCGCGGCACGCTTCGAAGCCGGGCACGGCCCATCTCGGGATCATGAACTGCTCCCAGTGGCGGGGAGCAGGAAAGAAGGAGACGAACCGCCGAGGAGTCCTCGAGGGCGAAGCGTCGTACGCGCGTCAAAACGGGGGCAGCATTTACGCGGTCATGCGTACCTGGGAATTCGGAGGACACCATGCGCTTCCCGATCACAAGACTGAGCGCGACTCGGGTGATACTGCTGAGCGTCTGCTTGGCAGGGGTCACTGCCACCCCCATCGGGGAGGGCGCGGTCGCCGCGACAAGATCCACGCAGGCAGACGACGGGCAGGGTTGTCCCGCAGGCCTCATGTGTATTTGGCAGTTCGCGGAATACGGCGGGGTCAAAGAAGCCGATCCGGTCACGCCTGCATGCAAGAACCTGGCACAGAAAAGCACCTCGATGGACAACAATTCCCCGGACAAGGTGCAGGTGTTCCTCGGAGCGGACTGCAAGTCTGCATCCGCGACTGTCAACCCCGGCGCGCATGGCACGCTGAATGCCAGTGACAGCCCGGTGGGCGACAGCGACATGAGCTTCATTTATTCGTTCCGGAAAAAATAACAGCGCACGGTAAAGGACACAGCGAGGCTCCGAGTGCTGAATCCCATCACCGACTCGGTCATTCGCAGCGTGCCCAGACCCCACCCCCGCAACTGGGCGAACAGCCGCGGCGTGCCGGCCGGCGATTGACAGCCGGCAGGCTCGGGCGGGGGACAACGGCGGGCCACGCCGTGGCCCGCCGTGCGGGCGTCCATGGCGAAGCCGATCCGCTCGACGCGCATTTTCGCCGCCGTGCCGCCGTGCAGCGTGCGCTGCGGCCTCCCACAGGGGTCGCGGCCTAGCCTGGGCGCGTGATGGCCACCCAGCTTTGCGCGCCCGACAGTCCGGCGCGCGATGCGATCCGCTTCGTGGCCGCACAACTGCAGCTCGTGCCGAGGGTTCACAGATGAGCCCCGACGAGGGGACAACCCCGGCCCAGGATGCGGCGACGGCCGCCAGTCGCCTCGGCGCGGATTCCGTGGTGATCTTCGGTGGCGACGGCGACGACCTGTTCGTGGCCGACTCCGCACCGGCCGACCCGGCGCTGGCGGAGACCCTTCGCATCCCGATCGGATTCGGCGTGACCGGGCGGGTGGCCCGGGACGGACGGCTGGTCCTCCTCGATCGGGACTCCCCGCGCAACCTGGTGCATCGTCAGCTGGTCGGCCTGGCTGAGGGGGAGCACGTCAGCCGGGTCTGCGCGCCGATCCCCGGCCTGTACGGGGAGATCGTGGGGGTGCTGGCCGGGTATCGGTCGGTCGACCGCCCGTTCACCGAGGCGGAGTTGGGCCTGGCCAGCGAACTGGCCTCCTCGCTCGGTCTGCGGATGCACACCGAGCAGCTTTGGCATGCCGTGCGCCGGCACCGGGTCGAGCGGGATCGACTGATCGAGCAGGCGATCTCGGCCCAGGAGGACGAACGCCGGCGCATCGCGTTCGACCTCCACGACGGGGTCACCACGGTGCTGGCCTCGATGGCCTTCCATCTGTCCGCCGCGCAGCTCGCGGTGTCGGCCTCGGGCGAGAATCCGGACGCGGTGAGCCAGATCCGTGAGGCTCAGCGGCTGGCCGACATCGCCTACCACCAGACTCGGGCCGCGATCTCCGGACTGCACAGCCTGGTCCTCGACGACCTCGGCCTGGTGGCGGCGTTGGAGTCGCTGGTGCAATCGGTCACCCCGCTGCCCGGGACCGAGGTCGACTTGTTGGCCGACCCGGCCGAGTCGCTGGCGGCGGTACCCGACCACGCGGCGGCCGCGCTCTACCGCATCGCTCAGGAGGCCCTCAGCAACGCCGTGAAGCACTCCCGGGCCACTGGCATCCTGCTCTCGCTCCAACGGGTGCCCGGCGCTCTGGTGCTGGCCTGTACCGACGACGGCGTCGGGTTCGACCTGCCGGAGCGCAAGGCGGCGCGCGCGACGGAGGCCGACCCCACCCGGCAACATTTCGGCCTGTCGTCGATCGAGCAACGTTGTGCGTTGCTCGGCGCGGATCTGCGGGTCGAGGCGATCCCGGGACGGGGAACCCGGGTGATCGTGGAGTTGCCGTTGGCGCGGGACGCCTAGGGGGAACACCGGTCCCGCTACGTTCGGCCTGGCTCACGCACGTCGACGAACGCCGGCCGCCGAGGCCCACCCAGTCGGCCACCTCGGAAGCGCCGGCAGAAGGCCGATGCGTATCCGGAACCTGCCAGTGGCGGCGACACAACTCCACTTCGAAGTTCCCGGACGGCAACCGACGCATCAAGTTTCGCCGCCGATGCGCCGCTGGACACCCGCCCGGGTCGAGGCGCAAACCGAGCTTGCCCGAAGAAGGTCCCCCCGGGGCTTCCGGCCACCGGCGGGCCGGTGTTACGTTCCCGGCTTGGCTCGGGCTGGTCTGTTTCGCGGGTATTCTGGTAACCGTCCCGCTGCATTGATCCGGGCTCTGCCCAGGTTCCCCGACGCATCGCGTGCGGGTCCTCAGCAGGGCCTCTGTCGTTCTGACGGGAGGCCGTGGTGCGCTTTGCTCATGCCCTGACCGGCCCGCTCCTGCTGGCCGTGGCGCTGCCCGTTTTCGGGGGCCAGGTGGTCGGGCGGGGCTCAGCGGGGCTCGAGCAGTGCGCCACCCACAAGGTCTGCTTCTGGAGCAAGCCGGGTTTCGAGGGGCTCCCGCAGTTCGACGACGCCGACCCGAGCGCCGACTGCGCGAGCATGGACAACGTGGCCTCGGTCTGGTTCCGCGACGGTGCCCCGACCGCGCTGCTCGAGATGTGGCACGGCCCGGACTGCCAGGCAACGCCGGACGCGACCCTGCTGCCGGGCGGGAAGCAGGACGACTTCCCGGTCGGTTCGTACAAGCTCGAGCAGAAGTGAGACAGCCTCTTCAGCAACGTACGCCACAACCAAAGTTGACTTGTCGAGTTGACAATGCTCCGGCGCCGCCGGACGATGAACAACATGACGAACCCCCAGCCCGCCGTGCGATGGGCCGTGCGCGAGTTCGTCCGGCGTAGGCACATCGACTTGGCCCGCACCGGTTCGGCGCTCTGTAACCGCTGATCGGCCGCTACCGCGGCAGCGACAGAGCCCACCCGATCCCGCACCAGGAGCCGCGCTATGAATCACCACGACCACGAGACGGACGACCGGGCCCCGGAGGGGAAGGCCCCGGTGGCAACCGATCACGACCTGGTTCGTGCCCTGCTGGCCGACCGGCTCGAGCGGCTCGACCGGTCGAGCGCCGCCGCCTGACCGTTCTACACGGCCCGGCAGTCCATCGAGGGGCATATTCTGACGGATCGTCAGTTCAATCTGACTAACCGTCAGTTGGTGTCAGCGCTCGGCGCTCGGGGCTGGCCGGCGCCGCTGAGCGCGACCGGGCCGGGCCTCAGCGGGCTTGATCCCGTCGCGCGGTCGTCGCGGCGGGCGCGGGTCCGCCCGGCATGAAGTCGGTCGGATCGGCCTCGCCGGGTTCCGCGCCGTTCGTCACGACGGCGTCGGCCGGGATCGGTGCCTGCTCCACCGCGGTGCCCGGCAGCCGGGTACTGATCCAGGACAGGCCATAAGGGATTTCCTGGTCCCAGGTGGCGAAGTTGTGCATGCCGTGCTCGAGGACCAGTTCGCGCCCGACCATCGGTGACTTGATCAGCTGCAGCCAGTCCGCCGAGGTGTCGTACCCATCGAGGCCGCGTTCGTCATAGGCGGTGGCCAGCAGCAGTGACACCGGAGGCGCCGGCAGGTGCTGCAGCCGCCAGCCCAGGTCGTTGCGGTCGCGCAAGGCCGGGTCCTTGAACGCCCCGCGGGTGGTCGGGTCGAGCGCCGGGTGGTAATAGCCGGACAGCGACACCGCCACGGTGAACCGCGTGGGGTCCAGCGCCTCGAGTTTTGCCGCGCAGTACCCGCCGGTGGAGTCGCCGATCGCGGCGTAGCCGGTGGGGTTCAGATGGAACTGGTCGGCGACCGCGTCCGGCACGTCGTGGGCGTAGTAAGTGAAGGCCGGTGGCCCGTTCGGGATGTCGGTGCACTCGGTGTCCCAGGGGAACGTCACGGCCGGCGGCAGCATCACGAGCACCATCGGTGCGACCTCGTCCGACGCCAGCCCCGCGAGCAGGGCGTCGGGGTAGCGCCCGCGGGCGATCAGCTCTTCCGCGGTGCCCGGATAACCGCTGAACACAATGGTGATCGGCATATTGCGAGCCGGGGCCAGAGCGAAGTACTCCGGCGGCAGATACACGTACGCCCGCTCGGCAAGCCCCGACTGGGTCCCGTAGAGCGTGGTGGTCACGATCGTGCCCCGCTCCGGCCAGGTCGCCGGATCCGACCACTTCTTCGGGGTCTGCCAACTCGACCCGTCCGGGCCGGTCTCGGCGACGGTCGGCACCATGAAATCCGGTCGCTGCGCCGGTTCCTTCGGGTGGTGCGCCGGCCGCGCCTGCGGCGGCACTCGTGGCCCGACCACGGCAGGCGCCGGGGGCGGCGCCGGTGCGTGCGTAGCGATCGGCAGGGGGGCGCGCCGACCGGTGCCGGACCCGCCGGGCCGGGGGCCGGCTGCCGTCACTGAGCGGACAACCGCGGGATGCGGGATTGACGGGGCAAGTATCGGGAAGTAACCCACGGACAAGTGCACTCGGGCCGTTCCGCCGCCACTCACCGGCGGACGCTGCGACGCCGCAGTGGATCCGGAAGATCTGCCCGCGGAGAGAGTCGCGACCAACACCGCGCTGAGCAGGACGGCCAACGTCAGGGCCAACCCGATGGCCCGCCTCGGGGTCCGGCGAAGCCGGGAAAAGCACGCCGGAACAACGGCGGCCGCCAATGCGGACATCACCAGGACCGAGACGACGAGCATCGGTGCACCACCAGCAGGCTCACGGCATTCACCCCGGCGCCGTAACCACGGTTTCCGGGTGGATGAGAGCAGGTTAGAGCCCGTGGATGAGAAAATACGCAAATTGCCGGAAAGTAGACTGAGCGGCTTTCATCAACTTTTCATGAATCTCTTCGGTCCGCGCCGCGGAACGTGCATCGCGCGCATCCTTCAGCGCGCCCACGCCGCCGTTGGCCGGGCAGGCCGGACGCCTTCAACCGGCGGGAATCCCAATCGCGGTGAGGCCACGAATGGCCCCGTGGGTTCAGCTCGAGATCGAAGACAGGGCCGAGCCGGCGGCGGACGGACTGGTGCCGGTGGTGGTCTGCGAACCGTTCAGCACGGACTGGCACCCCGCGGCTGCGCCGCCGGAGTCCAGGCAGGTCTGGACCGGGTTCCCGCGGTCCTGGTTGATGGTGCTGTCGGTGGCATGGATGGAAACCGTCACGATCGTGGCGACCACGACGGCCAGCCCGGCCGCCCCGGCGACCATCCACGGGACGGCCGACGTCGACCAGTTCGGCCGCAGCGACCGTCGCCGCGCTGCCGGTTCGGCGACAGCCGGTTCGGCGACAGCCGGTTCGTTGACATCCGGTTGGACATTGCCCAGATCGACGATTGCCATCACTGCCCCCAGCCCTGCGACGTCCGACTCATCCGATCGTTGCCGCAGGCGGGGTGGTTGCGGATCCTCCGTCAGGCCGGCGCGAATCGTCCGTTCGGCCGATTGCCCCGGCTCAGCCGGCGGAAATACCGGTCAGATGGACGGCGACCAAAGCCGTGCCCGCCACCAGCACCCATCCGACCAGGCCCACGATCAGCACGCGGCCGCCGGCCCGGGCCAGTACCCGGCGGTGGATGCCGGTGCCCAGCCCGACCAGGGCGGCGACCAGCGCGACGTGCTGCACCTGGGCCAGGTCGTGCAGGGCCGGGGTGGGCACGAGGCCGCTGCTGTTGGCGGCCGCGGCCAGGACGAAGCCGACCAGGAACAGCGGGAGGACCGGCGGCCGTTGCGCCGTCGCCCCCGGCAGCGCCTGGCGCCGGGCGCGCATGCCGAGCGCGGTGACGAGCGGCAGCAGCAGGGCGACGCGGGACAGCTTCACGACCATCGCCACCGTCAGCGCACCCGGGACCACCTGAGCGGTCGCCACCGTCTGGCCGACGTCGTGCACGCTCGCCCCGACCCAGGCGCCGAACTGCACCGGATTCAGATGCAAGGACCCGCGCAATGCGGGCAACACGAAGATCGCCAGGCTGCCGCACAAGGTGACCAGCGCGACGGCGACCGCCACGTCGTCCTCGTCCGCGTCGACCGTGTGCCGCACTGCCGCCACCGCCGACGCGCCGCAGATCGAGTAGCCGGTGGCCAGCAGCAGCGAGCGGGCGAGCGGCAGGCCGAACAGCCGGCCCAGGACCAGCAGCCCGGTGAAGGTCACCGCGACGGTTCCCAGCACCAGCGCGGCACCCGGCAGCCCGATCGCTCGCAACGTCGAGGCGGAAAGTTGGAATCCGAGCAGGACGACCGCGATCCGCAGCAGGCGATGCCCGGCCACGTGGGTGCCGGGCCGCAGCCGATCGGTGTGCATGCCGGTGTTGGCCAGCAGCGCGCCGAGGATGACGGCGAGGGTGGCCGGATTGACGCCGGGCAGGAAGCGGGCGCCCAGGAACGCCAACGCCGTGGCGCCCGCGACCACGACCAGCCCGGGCACGGCAGCCGCGGCTGCCGCCCCGCGCCATCCCTCACCGGCCTGGCAGTCGGGGCGACACCGGCTGCCCGGACGAGCCGGCCCACCCTTGGTGGGCCGGCCGGTCTCCTGCAGCGTCGCCACGGCACCGCCCTTCAAATGTCCGTACAAAGTGTACGGGCAAGAAGGCGCTGTACGTCAACTTCTCCCGAAGCCGGCTGGTGCGTTTCTCAGTCGAAGGGCCGGATCACGTGGCCGCCCGGCTCGACTGAGGCTGTGGCGTCGTCGCCGACCAAATCCGCGTGCCGCCGCGCGGCGTCGGGGTTCAGGCCGGGGTACCGCAGGTCAGGTCGTTCTTCGCGGTTGGGTTCTTGATGAGCGCTTGCGTTGCGTCGGTTGGCACTGGCCAGGACGAGGATCATCGCCACAACGGCTCCGGCGATGATCACCACCATCACGACGGTGCCGGTGATCGAGAGTGTCATGACCGCGGCCTACCCAGGACGGGGCGTCGAATGCCCGCGGGCTGCTCAGCCGTCCGGAGAAGCTGGGCCGAGGCCCGTCAGTCCACCCGGTCCCAGAGCTTGATGCCGCCGAGCAGGCCGGCGGTGTTGTCGACGACGGTGACGTCGGCCGGCAGTTGTCCCGTCAGCCTCGCGGCATTTCCGCCCCCGACGTAGAGGTGGTCGAAGAAGGTCAGGGCGCGCAGCACCCCGATCGTCTCCACGACCCGTTTCTGCCAGCGGCCACGGCCCTGACGTTTCAGAGCCACGTCGCCGAGGACCTCGTTGTACGTCCGCCCCTTGCGCAGCGGGTGATGGGCGAACTCGAAATGGGGGAGCAGTCGCCCGTCGAAGAACAGCGCCGTGCCCACCCCGGTCCCCAGCGTCACGACGAGCTCCAGGCCGTGGCCGGTGACCACCGCCGCGCCCTGCACGTCGGCGTCGTTGGCGACGCGGGTGGGTCGGCCGTCGAACACGCCGCTGATGTGCGCGGCCAGGTCATAGCCCTGCCAGTCCCGCAGCAGTGCACCGGTGGGCTTGCCGCCCGGCCCGCGCGGCGACACGAAGTGCGGCGCGGACAGCACGTGGCCGGCGCGGACCATTCCTGGGAAGCCCACCGAGATCCGGTCGAACGGCGGCAGCGGCCGGACCAGTTCGACGAGCGTGTCGACCAACCGGGCCGGAGCCAGGGGGTAGGGCGTCGGCACGCGCACGCGATCCTGCACGAGTGCCCCGGTGCCGTCCAGGACCGCGGCCTTCAGTCCGGTGCCGCCGACGTCGATCGCAAGGGTGGCTACCGGGTCCATCGCCCCACCCTATTCGCGTCCGCGCGACCGAATTTCCCCGACTTCTGGCGTGTCGGGCGCCCTTCGCGGCTTCGAAAGGGCGCCCGCCACGCCAGAGGATGGGAGATTAGCGGGGCGCCATCCGGATCGCGCCGTCCAGCCGGATCGTCTCGCCGTTGAGCATCGGGTTCTCCACGATGTGCTTCACCAGGGCGGCGAACTCGCTCGGGTCGCCCAGTCGCGACGGGTGCGGGATCTGTGCCTCCAGCGAGGCGATCGCCTCGTCGGGCAGCGTCGCGAACAGGGGGGTGCGGAACAGGCCCGGGGCGATCGTGTTGACGCGGATCTTCACCTGGGCCAGGTCGCGGGCGATCGGCAGCGTCATGCCGACGATGCCGCCCTTGGACGCGGAGTACGCCGCCTGTCCGATCTGGCCGTCGAAGGCGGCCACGGAGGCGGTGTTGACGACCACCCCGCGTTCCCCGGCCACCTTCTCGGCGGTTGCGATGCGTGCGGCGGCCAGGCGGATCACGTTGAACGTACCGATCAGGTTGACGGTGACGATCCGGGTGAACGCCTCCAGCGAGGCCGGCCCGTGCTTGCCGACGGTGCGTTCGGCGATGCCGATACCGGCGCAGTTGACGGCCACCCGAAGGGGCGCGTCGACAGCCAGGTCGATCGCGGCCTGAACCTGCTCGGCATCGGTGACGTCGGTCGGCGCGAACTGCGCGTGGTCGCCGAGTTCCTCGGCGACCACTTTGCCGTTGGACGAGGGCAGGTCGACGATGATCACGTGCGCACCGGCTGCGTGCAGGGTCCGCACGGTGGCCAGGCCGAGACCTGAGGCTCCACCGGTCACGAGGGCGCTGCTTCCGCTCAGTTGCATCTCGGTCCTCCCGCTGGCGTACGCCCCGAATTTATGTAACGCTCGCTAAGTAGTCGAGCTTAGATATGGGCTGTCGGTCGCGTCAACGAGGGCCGCGACACGGATCGCCTAACGAGCCTAACGATGTGCACAGTTTGCTCACCGGAATTCCCGACCCCGCAGGTGGTGGATCCGTGACGGCGATGATCGAGGCCGTGCCGCAGGACTGGCGTCGCTTCGACGCCCTCGAATTGGTGCCCACGCTCGCCGGTGCCATGGAGGCTTTCCACGAGCAGGGGTATCACGCCACTTCGGTGCGCGACGTCGCCAACCGTGTCGGGCTGACCGTGCCGGCGCTGTACTACCACCACGGCAGCAAGGAGGGCATGCTCGTAGAACTGTTGAGCGGGTCCGTCCAGCACCTGCACGCGCGCCTTCGCGCAGCGGTCGTCGACGCGGGTTCGGACCCTGCGGCGCAGTTCGCCAATTTCGTCGAGTGCATCGTGCTGTTCATGGCCCATCGGCGCGAACTCGCCGTGCTGGACGCGGAGATTCGCGCGCTGTCGCCGGCGAACCGGCGGGCCTACGCGAAGGTGCGCAAGCAGATCGAGGATCTCCTGCTGTCGATCGTGCGGGACGGGGTGGCAACGGGTGCGTTCTCCGTGGCCCATCCCCAGGACACCGTGCGGGCGCTGCTGGGGATGTTGCAGGCCGTGGCCGGCTGGTACGACCCGCGAGGGATTCTGACGCCGAATCAGTTGTCCGAGCGCTACATCGAGATCACGTTGCAGACGGTCGGCTCAGCGAGCCGGAAGGCTTTGCCGGAAAGGAAGAACCGCCGGCCCGCGTGAGCCGCCGGTTGTATCCGACTCACGCGGACCGGCGGTTGTGACGCCCCGGGCGTCCCGACCCGGGCGTCATCCGTGCTGGTCCGTGGGGCTGTGCGCTACAGCCGTTCGATGACCGTGGCGTTGGCCATGCCGCCGCCCTCGCACATCGTCTGCAGGCCGTACCGTCCGCCGGTGGCCTCCAGGTGGTTGACCAGGGTGGCCAGCAGTCGCGTGCCGGAGGCGCCGAGCGGATGGCCCAGCGCGATCGCGCCGCCGCGCGGGTTGAGCCGCTCCGGGTCGGCGCCCATTGCGTCCGCCCAGAGCAGCGGTACGGGGGCGAAGGCCTCGTTGACCTCGTAGGCGTCGATGTCCCCGATCCGCAGGCCGGCCCTGGCCAACACCTGTTCGGTGGCCGGCACGACGCCGTCGAGCATCAGCAACGGGCTGCTGCCGGTGACGGCGAAAGCGTGGAACCGTGCGCGCGGACGCAAACCCAGGCGGGCAGCCAGCGTCTCGCTCATGATGAGCGCGGCCGAGGCACCGTCGGTCAGCGGCGAGGAGTTGCCCGGGGTGATCCGCCAGTCGATCTCGGGGAACCTGCGGGAGTACAACTCGTCGACGAACGACGGATTCAGCCCGGCCAGCGCGGCTGCGGTTGTGCCCGCGCGCACGGTTTCGTCGACGGCGTGCGTCCCGGTCACGCCGTCGCTGCCGGTCACCGTCACCGGCACGATCTCGTTTCCGAATCCGCCCGCCGCAGCGGTGGCAGCCGCCAGTCGGTGGGAGCGTTCGGCGTACTCGTCCAGGGTCTCGCGCTCCAGCTTCCAGCGGGCGGCGAGAATTTCCGCCGAGATTCCCTGGTTGACCAGCCCCTCGGGGAAACGGGCGGCCAGCGGGGCCCGATTGGGGTCCTTGCCCGCGATCGAGGAGAACATGGGCACCCGGCTCATCGACTCCACGCCGCAGGCGATGACGACGTCGTAGGCCCCGGCGAGCACGCCCTGAGCCGCGAAGTGCACGGCCTGCTGGCTGGACCCGCACTGCCGGTCGATGGTGGTCGCGGGCACGTGCTCCGGCAGGCCCGCCACGAGCAGCGCGCTGCGCGCGATGTTCAGCGACTGCTCGCCGACCTGGGAGACGCAACCGGCGATCACGTCCTCGACCAGTCCGGGGTCGACGCCGGTGCGCTCGACCAACGCCTGGATCACCGTGGCCAGCAGGTTCACCGGGTGGGTTCCCGACAGCGCGCCACCGGGCTTGCCCTTGCCGGACCCGGTGCGTACAACGTCGACGATGACAGCGTCAGCCATGTCAGTTCCTCCTGGATACGCCGGTCTACCTAGCGCTCGCTAAGTACCGTAAGCCGTGCGTACGGTGTAAGTCAATACCCCGCGGTAAGCCGGCTCCGCGCCCTTGGTGAGACTGGCCGATCATGGACGGCTGGCGCACCGCGGGCGATGCCGCCGCTGTCATCGGCGGTTCGGCCGTGGTGCTGGCGACCTTCCTCTCCGCGATCACCACCGTCGTGGTGCCGCGGGGGGTGCCCGTGCGGTTGACCCGGTGGGTGTTCACCTTCTATCGCAAGCTGTTCGGCCTGCGGGCCCGCCTCGTGAAGTCGTACGAGGAACGCGACCGGGTGATGGCCCTGTATGCCCCGCTGAGCCTGATCAGCCTGCCGATCGTCTGGCTGACGATCACGATGGCCGGCTACACGGCGGTGTTCTGGGGCCTGCGGGTACGGCCCCTGCAAGAAGCCTTCACCACCAGCGGCTCGTCCCTGCTGACTCTGGGCTTCGCCGCCGTACATGGCGTTCCCACCACTGCCGTGGCGTTCAGCGAGGCCACCCTGGGCCTGATCCTGTTGGCGTTGCTGATCACGTACCTGCCGTCGATGTACGGCGCGTTCTCCCGCCGCGAGGCACAGGTCGCGATCATCGCGACCTTCGCCGGACAACCGCCGTCGGCCGGTGAGTTGATCGAACGGTTCTGGGTGCTGGAGGACATCGCCCGACTGGACGCCGAGTTGTGGCAGGTCTGGACAGCCTGGTTCGTCGAGATCGACGAGACACACACCTCGTTGTCCGCATTGCCGTTCTTCCGCTCGCCGCAGTCCGACCGCTCGTGGATCACCGCCGCGGGCGTGGTCCTCGACTCCGGTGCGCTGCTCGCCTCCACCGTGGACGTCCCGCGCAGCCCGGCCCGCGAGCTGTGCATCCGCAGCGGGTATCTCGCGCTGCGGAACATCGCCAACTTCTTCCGGATCGAGCACAACCCCAACCCGAAGGCGAGCGACCCGATCAGCATCACCCGCGCCGAGTACGACGCGATCTGCGCCCGACTGGCGGCCGTCGGTGTGCCGCTCAAGCCCGACCGCGACCGGGCCTGGCTGGACTTCGTCGGTTGGCGGGTCAACTACGACACGGTGCTGATCACCCTCGCCGCCCTGGTCATGGCGCCCTACGCGCCCTGGATCTCCGACCGGTCGCCGTGTGTCGTGGAGGGCGGCAAGGTACGGCGTCGCCGTTGAGGCGGGGGGGCGACTTGGCGTGCCGTCCGGTTGGATGCCAATCATGAGTGCTGACGTCGACGTGGTTCGCCTCCAGCGATGGTCGGGGCCGTGGGATGACGACGATCCCGACGCGGGATTCAAGGCCGAGGTGGCCGAGTACACGCGGTTGGATCCGCTGACCACCTTGCAGGGCCTGTCGCAGTACAGCGGCATCCCGGTGGGCGCCTTGGCTCGATACGTGCTGGCGAAGTGGTCGGCGGCGGGTAGCGAGGGCCTGCTCGAACTCGGACCGACGATGGTGCACCGCCTCTGGGCCTGCGTCGCCGAGGCCGAACAGAAGGGCGGCGACGCGGATCGGCTGGCCGCCTACCACGCGCTGAAGGATCTGCTCTCGTGGCTGCGCGCGGGCCTGGGCTGAGACTGCGTCAGTACCCGCGCAGCAGCGAGCGAACCTGTTGCAGTGCCTCGGGCCCGACATCGCTGCGCCATCGCGACGGATCGGCCGGCCGTCGGCCCCAGAGCAGTAACGCCCGGGCCGCGGCGTCGGTCTCGATCGCCGCCGGGCCCTCCGGCGCCACCAGCTCGATCCGGGTGCCGTCGCGGTCGGCGTGGACCAGCACGTCGTCGGCCCCGGCCGCCCGCAGGCGGCCCTCGACAGCGCCGTCGTCGTCCAGTTCCAAGCGCGCCGAACCGCGCGCCAACAAAGGCCGGCCGACGGCCCGCACGGTGTGCTCGGTCATCCACCGCTCGCCCAACGCGGTGCGGGCGGTCGAGTCGTCGCCCGCCACGTCCCAGCGGTGCAGCACGAGTTCCTCACGCATGTGCTCGGCGAACCACGGGATTTTCATGGTCCGCCCGGTCCAGGCGACGTCGGTGTGCGGTCACGATCCGCGGCGGACCGGGCGATCTCGGAGAGTTCGTCGAGCCGGTGCAGCAGCGCCGACCAGAGGTCCGCGTCGGCCATGGCCCGGTACGGCTCCTCGCGTTCGGTGAACGGCCGCGTCCGGGTCGCCACCCCGGACAGGTGGTGGGCCAGCACCCGCGCCAACTCCTCGGCGTTGCCTGCCTGGTGCACGACGATGTCCCGCACGGTCCACGCCTCGCACCAGCCAGGTACCGGCATCCGGCCTGCTCCCGCGGACCGCCGTGGCGAACGGTTCCCACTCGGGCAGGACCTCCGCCGTCCGTACAGCCACCTCACCCATCGCACGGTCCTACCCGGGCACCGCCCGGACGACACCGGCGGGCTCGACCGTGCTGCGGCGGGCCAGCGCGACGGCGACCGCGGTGGTCAGCGGGACGGCGAGCACCAGGCCGATCGATCCGGCCAGCGTGCGGGCGATCTCCTCGGCGAGCGGCTCGGAGGTCAGCACCCCGGAGATCGGGGCGTGCGAGATGTCGATGAGCAGGAGCACCGGCAACGAGGCGCCGGCGTAGGCGAAGACCAGCGTGTAGACGGTCGAGGCGATGTGGTCCCGGCCGATCCGCATGGCCGAGGCGAACAGCCGTGCGGCCGACCGGGTCGGGTCGGCCGCGTGCAGCTCCCAGACCGCCGCGGCCTGGGTGACCGTGATGTCGTTGAGCACCCCGAGCGAGGCGATCACGATCCCGCACAGCAGCACCGCGGGCAGGCTGACCTGGCCGGCCAACGCGGTGAGGTACTGGTCGTCCTCGCTCGCCACGCCGGTCAGGTGCCAGCCGGACACCGCCAAGCTTCCGAGCCCCGCGGTGACCGCCAGCCCGAGCAACGTGCCGATCAACGCGGTGGTTGTCCGGACCGATATCCCGTGGGCCGCGTAGAGGACGGCGAACATGATCGCGGCCCCACCCACCACGCCGACCAGCAGTGCCGGACGGCCGTCGAGCAACGCGGGCAGCACGAACTTGGTGATCACCAACCCGGAAACCCCGAGGCCCACCAACGCCGCCATGCCGCGCAATCGGGCCACCGTCACCACGATCGCGGCGAAGAGCAGGCCCAGCCACACCATCGGGGCGGTCCGGGCGAAGTCGGCGAACGCGTAGTCGCCCTGCGACTTCTCCCCAGGTTGCGGGGGGAACCGCGAGACGAGCATGTCCTCCCCGGCGTGGATCCCGGTCCGGTACACCTCGGGCTGCACCAGGACCGTGGCCTGCGCGTCCTTGGTGGGGCCGCTGGTGATCCGGACGCTGACCTGGCCGCACACCACGGTCGTGGGACGCCCGTTCGGGCCGATCGAGCTGCCGGTGCCTTCGCACTGGAACGGACTGACCGCCAGCACCCGGGCGTGCACCAGGTTCGCGGGCTGATCGCCGGGAAGCTGCGGCAACGACGGCGCGGAATGGCGCGGCCACAACAGGCCCATCGACAGCGCGGTCAACAACGCGAGCGCCAGCACCGCGCCCCACAACGTCCACGCCGCCGGGCCGCGCAGCCGACCGTCGGCGCCGCTGTGCCCGTGGCCGTGGCCGTGCCCGTGCGCACGGCCACCGCCGTCGCGACGCGCTCGCCTACCGGTCACGCCCGATTGTCACCGCCGGGACCCCGATCCCTCGGTCGGCCCGCGGGCCGGCGAGCAAAATTCCCTGGGCTAGAGGGTGCCTCGCGTGGCCAGTTCGCCACGTGAGGCACCCTCTTAGTGCCGGCAGCGTTGGCCGACCGTGTAGTCGTACTGCGGTCCGGCGACGTCCTCGGCGCCGCCGTCGCTGCCGGAGATCACCACCGGTTCGCTCAGCCGCGCGCCGCGGGGCGGGGACCCGATGGCGCTCAGCGGGATCGTCATGATCAACGCATGCCCTTCGTACCGGGCCTGGACCACCGTGCGCGTGGGGCGGGGACCGGCCGGGACGGCGTCGGCGTTGCGGCTCACCATCCGCACGGTGCCGTTGACCTGACCCAGGGTGGCGATCGACTCCGCCGCCCAGGTCTGGCCCTGGTAGGTCCAGTCGACCTCCATGGTGGTGCCGCCCGAGCCGAGCTCGACCTCCGGACCCAACTGCGGGCCACTCACCGTGATCACCAGCGACTGCCCGTCGGGACTGAGGTCCATCGCAGCCGAGGTGATGTCGCGGGTCGTGCCGGGATCGCCGAAGGTGGAGGGCTCGATGTTCCCGACCGGGGAGGTGCCGAACGGCAGGCACGCGATCTGGTTGCCGGCCAGGGTGCCGGTTTGCGGGTCGGGCACCTTTGCCGGGTGCTTCGGCGGGTGGACCGGGACGATCCCGCCGCCGAGGTCGGCCGCCAGATGCGCGATGTCGGGCACCCCGTAACCGCTGGTGTAGTCCCAGCCCGGCCCGGGGATGTTCAGCCCGTTGCCGATCGCCTCGCCCTTGGTGACGTCGTAGAAGTCGCGGGTGCGCTGGGTCGGGCTCAACCGGTAGACGGCCGGAGCGACCGGACCGATCCGGGTACGTGCGGCCGCCACCACCCGGGCCCAGGAGCCCATGGCCAGCGGGCTGGACAGGCTCGTCCCGCTCGCGTTTGTGGGCTTGTCGTAGTTGACGATGTACAGCCCCTGGGTGATGTTGCCGGACAGCGTCGCGATGTCCGGGACACCGCGGCAGATCGTCCCCGGCGGTTGCGGGACGCCGTCGGCATCGGTGAGCAGGCACGGGCGGTTGATGGCCGCCTCCGCGCTCTGCCAGTCGGGCCGTGGGATGAACAGGGCCGATCCACCACCGGTGAATGCCCAGGTCTCCTCCTTCTCGCGCGAGCCGTCGGGTTTCAGCGCGACCACGGTGCCGCCGACCGAGGTCACGTAGGGGCTGGCCGCCGGGTAGAGCTGGGCCGGGACGCCCTGGTTGAGCACACCGTTGCCCCCGCCGACGACCGGCAGCGATACCGCGGCGCACGAACTGCCGGAGTCGCCGGCCGCGGCGAACACCGTCCGGCCCTCGGTGAAGGCCTGCCGCAGCGACTTCTCGACGCTGTCCTGGATGTTGTTGCCGATTGCGACGCTCAACGGTCCCCGGCCGGTCTGCGAGGTCAGCGGGGTCGCCTCGCAGGCGCCGAAGCTGGCGTTCATCAACTCGGGGCCGGTCTTGTCGTCGGCCCAGTAAGCGAATTCGCCGACCACGTCGGCGTCCTGCAGCGACTTGGCCGTGTAGAGGTCCAGCTCCGAGACCTGCGGTGCCATCCCGCTGGCGGCCTGGGTGTCCAGCGACCACTCCTCGGAGCCGTCGTTGGTCGCGAACTCGTCGGGCTGACCAGGTTGGGCCCGCACGACTCGGACGGGCACCCGGGGCAGCTGCTCGGCCGCCTCGAAAACCCGCAGGCTGCCGATGATCGGCGCGGCGTTGCCCGCCATGAAGACGCCCATCCGGACCCCCTGACCCTGGTCGCCGGGCGGGGCGTCGTAGGCGGTCCAGAGCTTGCGGACGTCGACGTTCCCGGCGTAGGCGCCGAGCTGGTGCCGCGGGCCCCCGACCCTGGTGTCCGACCCAAGCCGGCCAATCGGCCCCGGTGGGTCGGACGCATCGGTCGGCTGCTGGGGCGCGGCGGGCCGGACCGGCGCGAAGTGCTGCCAGGTGTTCAGGCCCAGCACCGCCCGCACCGGGCCCGGAACCAGCGGCGGGGTGTCGTTGGCGACGAAGCGGTGTCCGTCGAGCTGGTAGGTGTCCAGGTGCACGGCGAACAACCGCTGCAACGACGCCACAGTGCCGGTCACCGCGATCAGGTCGCCCACCCCGGAGACCCGGTCCACCCGCACGCCGCCCGCCCGCAACCAGCGCAGCACTTCGGAGCGGACCGCGGCGGGCAGCCGGAAGCGATCGGCATACTGACTGGGCGTCAGAAACTGTCGGTAGTCAGGGCTGCGCGGGTCGACGACCGCTGCGGCCAGCGCCGTCTCCTCCGCCGCCTGTGGGTCGGTGAGCGCCACCTGGACCCGCATGGGCGCGTCGGCGGGCGCCGGGCCCAGCGCGTCGGCAAGCACTCGCGACCCGAGCACGTCGGTGGTCCGATGCATCGTGGCCGCCGCGGTGGTGCCCATCGGCTCGAGCACCGCGGCGGCCCCGAGCAGGCTCACCGCCATGACGTGCGCAGCCGCCCGCGCACGGATCCCAAGAGGGTGTCTCAGTTGGCCAGTTGTCACGTGAGACACCCTCTAAACACCGGACCTCCCCGACGACATGGCTGGACGCCGGGATCGACGCCCGTCCGATCCCGATTTGACCCTGTTCTCAGTTTTTCCGCTGCCAGTTCATCCGATTTGGCCCGCCTGGGTCATCGTCTCGAACCCGAACGGGTGGTGGCCCAGCGGTAGGCGAGGGCACCGGCGTGGACGGCAGTCGCCACCGCGGTGATCGTGAAGCTGGGCGGCAGACGCGGGTATTGGTGCGCCAGCACCAGGCCGGTCCAGATCGCCGCCACCGCCAACCCGACCGACAGGGCCAGGCCGGCGAACGGTCGGTCGGTGAGCGCCAACGCGGCTCCCGCGGGGGCGGCGATCAGTGCCAGCAGCAGCAGGGCGCCTACCGCCTGGGTGGCTTCCGCGGCCGCGATGCCCACGAGCGCCAGGAACATCGTCGACACCGCACGGACCGGTACCCCGCGGGCCGCGGCCACCGCCGGGTCGACCGTGGCGAACAGCAGCGGCCGGGCCAGCGCCACCACTCCGGCCACCACGGCGAGGCCGATCGCGGCCGCCTCGCCGGCCTGTCGGCCGGACAGACCCAGGATCGAGCCGAACAACACGCTGACGGTCGCCGAGCCGTTGCCGCTCCCGGACCGATGGGTGGTCCAGCTGGTCAGGAACAGCACCCCGAGGCCGAGGATCCAGACGAACACGTTTCCGATCACCACGTCGTCGGCGATGCCCCGCCGGCCGCCGGCGCCCAGGGCCATGGCCACCACGATCGTCGCGGCGAACAACCCGACCCGCAGGTCGATCCCGAACGCCAGTGCGGCCAACGCCCCGGTGAACGCCACGTGCGAGAGGGCGTCGGCGGTGAACACCTGGGCCCGCAGCACCAGGAAATACCCCACGGCTCCGCCGGCCGCGGCGATTCCGGTACCGGCCAGCAGGGCACGGACCATGAAGGCCTGGTGGAACAGGCTCACCCGTGCACCGCCCCCGCGTCCCTCTCGTTGCGTCCGGCTGAGTGGCCGCTATAGCGACCACTCAGCCGGACGTCCCGAAGAAGGGCCAGCACCCAGCCGGCGAAGGCGAAGGTCGTGATGAAGAAACCGATCGGGTACGGGGAGAAATACGCCGCGCCCAGCCCGAGCCAGGTGACCAGCAGCGCGATGGCCACGCTCAGTTGGAGTCCCAGTAGCGGGCGGGTGGTCAGCCGCTGCGCCGTCGCCGCCGGCGTCACCAGCAGCGCGAAGACCAGCAGCGAACCGGTCGTCTGCGAAACCTCCGCGACGACCACGCCGGCGACCACCAGGAACAGCACCCCGAGAGCCCGGACGGGCACCCCGCGGGCCGCGGCGACCGCCGGGTCGATCGAGGCGAACAGCAGCGGTCTGCCGATCACGGCCAGTACCGCGAGCACCGGCACGGCGACGACGGCCAGGGTGCGCACATCCCGATCGGTGACGCCGAGGAATGTTCCGAACAGCAGCGCGTTCACGCCGTTGAGGAAGCCGTGGTACAGCGTCACGAACAGCATTCCGCAGGCCAGGGCGAAGGCCTGGACGACCCCGGTCAACGCCGAGTCGCGGGCCGGTCCACCCGCGCCGGGCGCCGCCAGGGCCGCGATCACCAACGCGGTGACGACGCAGAACCCGTAATAACCCCAGGAAGCGCTGACCCCGACCAGCACCGCCCCGGCGGCACCGGGGAAGCCCGCGACCGCCACGGTGTGGCCGGCGAAGGTTTGCCGCCGCAGCACCAGGAACCATCCGGTGATCCCGGCCACCACGGCGATGATGCTGCCCGCCCGGTAGGCGTTGACCATCGCCGGCAGCGACCACACCTGGCGCAGGTCCGCGATCAGGTTCCAGGTCAGGTGGGGGTCAGTAACCATCGGAGGTGCCGCTGCCGGTGCCGGTGCCGGTGCAGTGGACGTGACCGTCCGCGTTCCACGGCGGCGCGGTCGAGCCGCCGACGACGATCAGCCGGCCGTCCGAGGTCCGCAGCACCTCCACCGGGGTGCCGAAGATCCGGGACAGGGTCGGGCCGGTGATCACCTGCCGCGGGGGACCGCAGGCCGCGGCACCGTTGCCCAGGTACACGACCTGATCCAGGAACGGCAGGATCGGATTGACGTCGTGGGCGACCATGATGACCGCCACGCCCTGGGTGCGGCAGATCTCGGCGATCAGCGAGGCCGTCGCGGCCTGGTTGGGCAGGTCGAGGGAGTCCAGCGGCTCGTCCAGCAGCAGCAGGCGCGGCCGACGGACCAGTGCCTGGGCGATCAGTAGACGCTGTTGCTCCCCGCCGGAGCAGGCACCGATCGGCCGGCCGGCATACCCGCTCGCCCCGACCAGCTCGATCACCTCCGCCACCCGATCCCGGTGCGCCCCGCGGCGCCCGGCCGGCCCCGGCAACGGAACGCCCCAGCGATGACCGTCGAGCCCAAGGCGCACGACGTCCAGGCCACGGATGCGTAGCGAGGCGTCGAAGCTTCGGCGCTGCGGCAGGTAGCCGATCTGCGTCCCGGCGGTCCCGGGTCGGCGGCCGAGCACCTCGACCCGGCCCGCGGCGTACGGGTGCAGGCCGAGCAGGATCTTCACCAGCGTCGACTTGCCGACCCCGTTCGGCCCGAGCACGGCGACGAGTTGGCCGGGCAGCACACGCAGGTTCAACCCGCCCCACAGCCGGCGCCCGGCGACGGCGGCCGCCACCTGCTCGAGCGCGACGACCGCCTGGGCGCCGCCGGCCTCGCCGACCGGGTTGCATTGCTCCTGGCGTACCTGGTCCACGTCAGTTCCCCGTTCCCGCGGCCAGCGCCGCCTCCAGCGCCGCAAGTTCGGTGACCATCCAGTCCTGGAAGGTCGAGTCGGGCGGGCTGAGGGTTTCGGTGATCGGAGTGACCGGGATCCCGGCGGCCTTGGCCTCGGCAACCTCGGCGGACACGTCGGGGGTGGAGTTCTGGGTGTTGTAGACGTAGACCTTGATCTGGTGGTCCTTGATCTGTTGGTCGATCAACGACTTGTCGGCGACGCTGGGGTCCGTGCCCTCGCTGACGGCGGCCAGGAAGGATGCCGGAGTGGTCACCTGCAGGCCGAGGGAGTCCGCGAGCGGTGAGACGATCGACTCCGACGCCCCGATCGGCGTGCCCGCGTACTTCGCCTTGATCCGCCCCTCGAGCTCGTCGTAGCGGGTCAGCGCGGTGGATTCGAAGTTCTCCCGCTGGGTGTCGAACCAGCCGGCGTCGGTGGGGTCCAGCCTTGTGTAGGCCGCGGTGATCGCCTCGATGACCTCGGACACCGACTGGCGCGAGTACCACTGGTGCGGGTTGGCGCCGTCCGCCAGGCCCAGGACGTCGCCGACCGTGAGCACCTGCCGGCCCGCGATCGGGTTCGCAGCCACGAGTTTCGGGGCCCAGGAGCTGTCGTAGCCGATCCCGTTCTGGATGAACAACTGCGCCGTGGCAATGCCGCGCGCGTCGGCCGGGGTCGCCTCGTAGTCGTGCGGATCGGTGCTCGGGTTGGTGATGATCGAGCTGACGCTGACCCGGTCGCCGCCGAGTTGGGCCGCGATCGAGGCCCAGAAGTTTTCCGCGGCCACCACCCGCAGCCGTGGGCCCGCGGCTGCGGATGGATCGACCGATGGATCGGCGGACGGGTCCGCGCTGCGGTTGCCGCCGTTCGCGGCGGCCGGCGCCGCCGTGGTCGTCGGCTGCGTCGCACAGGCGGTGGTCGCCCAGACGGCAGACGCCCACAGCAATGCCGCAGCCGTGCGCGCCAGGCCCACCGGAACCCCGTTCGATGGCGATGAAAACCGTTCCCACGACAATTTACATGGAAATCGTTTCCATCTAGCAAACGCGGCGCGGTCGCGGGGGCGATGGGGCCGGTTGCTCTGGGGCCCGATCAGCGCGTGGCGGTCCGGAAGCGGTGTCGCCAGCCCTGCGCGGCGTCGAGCAGGACCCGAAGCTGGTGGCGCGCGGGCGAGTCCGTGACGCGGTTGGGATGGCCGTCGCTGGTTCGCGCGGGCAGCCGAGCCGGCTCGGCCGGCGCGGGCACCAGGCCGGGCCGGGCTGCTCGGGCGGCCTCCAGTGCGATCAGCAGCGCCAGGACGTCGTGCCGGGCGTGGGCCACGAACTCCGCGTCGAGGTCGGCCTGATTGCGGCGCAACGCGTCGATGTCCTGCCCCCGCAGCAGCGGACCGTCGGCGGCCCACACGTCGCACCCGTGGCGCTGCCACGGACCCGGGGTGGCCGCGTGCACCCGCCGTCGGATGGCTTCCAGATCGAGCACCCCAGCCGGCTGCGGCGCCGGGTTCGCGGTTGATGTCCACGACTCCGGACCGGTGCGGGACGAGGTCAGGTCGAGAACGCAGTCGGTCTGACCGGAGTCGTTCTCCTGCCGGTCGTGTGCGTCGGGTTCGTCGAACCAATCGCCGTTCTCGGCGAGGTAGCGGAAGGCGTACCGGTGCCCGGTGTGCAGCTCGACGCTCACCCGCCACCGGCCGTCCGCCCCGGGGGTGAATTCGTGCTGTGTGGGATCCCAGTCGTTGAAGTCCCCGACCACCGCGATCGCACCTCCGGCATGCTCGGGCGCGGGTTCGATCACGAAACTGATCACGGCCGAACCCGGATCCGGGCCCTGCCCGTATGCGATCAACTGGACGTCTTCCCCTCGCCGACCAACCCGGCACGACCGGGCCGAAGCATCTCTACCCCAAATCCCGGTATCAACGCACGGACGTGAGGCACCCTCTCAGCAGGCGAGCATCTTCTGCACGGCCTGCCGGCTCACGCCGAGTTCCCGAGCTATCTCGGACTGCGAGACCCCGGCCTCGATCAGGTGCCGCATGATGTCGCGGGGTTCGGCCGCCAACTGCTGGGCGAGCCGGACGTGCTCCAGGGCCCGCTCCCGCACGTCGCGCAGCTTCGCGAAGGTCGCCGCGTGCCCGCCTGCGGCCCTGCTCCCCGTCATGCAGCGGTCCCTTGTCATTCAGTCATTGTGACAACCTGGGGTTGTCGATATCAACCCCAGGTTGTCGAACCGCCGATTGCGCACGTGGTGGATGCAAGGCCCGCCGCATTTCTGTTTCGGAAACAGCGCAGAAACCCTTTCGACGTAACGGGTGTCGCGGCGTGCCGGCGATCACACGTGGTCGCGGCGCGGCGGATTTCCCGACCGGTTATCCTCCCCGGAGGGGATTTTCGTTGAGGTCGCCGGCGGTGGAGTGCTGCGACCTTTTCAAGCGCGGTGGTTTCTTTCGGTCTGGGGAGGACCACCGACGAGGCAGGCCGAGCCCGGTGTCCGGGTGCACCCTCGGGCGGCTTGCCGGGGTGGGAGCCCGTTCCCGGGACGGCCGGGCTCCCACCCCTCAATCCATGCTGTTGGACCTGACCTGAGGTGCCGTCAGATTGTGAGCCTGTCGGGTCAACCAGTAGTCGTAAGCGTTCCAGACCCGTTGCGGCGGGTTCCACAACTCGACCCCGGGGACGCCGCGCAGTCCCGCGCCGGCGGCGGTCGCCACGGTCGGGCTCGATCCCCGCGCCGCGGTCAGGCCGCCCGGAATCCCTTGCGGAGCTGTATCACCTCCGCTTGGCTCGCCCGGCGCGATACCGATCTCGCGTTCGGCGGACAGCGCGACCGGATCGAGGGCGGTCAGCAGGGCCGACAGGGATCCCGTGTGCAGCGCGGTGACGCGGTTGACCGGGTTGCCGCGGCCCGTCGCCGGCCAGATACTCTTGTCGGCGGTGGCGACCGCAGCGAGCATCGCGGCCCGCAGATCATCGATTCGGTAACGCTGGACGGTCGGCGAACCGCGGCGCGGCCAGGGGTTGTCGCCGGCGAACAGCCAGGAGCCGAAGAACGCCATCCCGCCCAGGTGTGAGGGGTCTACGGTGACGGTCCCGACGACCCGGTCGGAGTCGGGGTCCAGTCCGACCAGGTAGGACCGGTGGCCGGTGCTGTACATGCCGAGCAGCAACAGGTCGTGTCCGGCACCGTCCCAGTTCGGCCAGTCGGCCAACGACTGCGGGATGTAGGAGGCCAGATAGGGCATCTGGGTGCCCGGTGTGAACAACACGTCGTACAAGGCGGACACCGAGCGACCCTGGTAAGCCGCCTGCGCGCCGCGCACCTGGGTCTGGTCGCACCGTGGGCCGGCGGCCGCAGCCGGGACATGCCGGGCGGCGGTCGACAACAGGGCCGGCGGGGCGATCGTGGTGATTACCGGATGGGTCCGGCCGAGCGGGTCGATGTGCGTGACTGTCTGGGCCGCCGCGTGGTTCACGGCTCCGCCGCCCAGGATCGCGAGCGGACTGATGCTGCTGCCCGGGGTCAACGCCCCGGCCACCAGCGCCCCCACGAAGGCCGGCACCGAAGTCCTTGCCCGCAACGGTCCCGCTCCCCGCCCGTCGATCCAACCCAACCGCCGTCGTCGGGGTCGTCGGGGTGCTGGCAGCGAAATGCGAACGGTGGACGGCCGGCAGGTCGAAATCTTTCGCGTATTACCGAAAAATCGCGGCCGGTTGCCGTGGCGTTGCAAGATCCGGAGCGGATCTACGAAATACGGAATTTGCCACGAATGAACAAGTACTGCGGCCGTGGGGCAGGGACTGTATTTCGCGACTGGCGAAAAGTCGTCGGGAGAGCTACGGGAAAGGGACCTGGAAATGACGGCGGGGTGAACAAGTCGGGGCAGGCGGCGCCGGCTCGCGGTTCAAAACTGCCGGTCCGTCAGGCTACGACGGTGCCCGGGTGCGGTAACCGGGCACCGTCGTCCGATCAGAAGCTGGTTCAGCTGACGACCAGCGTGAGCTTGGTGCCGGAGTGGTTCGGGTCGATGAGCTTGAAGGTACCGGCCTTGGCGGGCGCGGTGAGAGCGCCGGTGGAGTCGGTCTTGATGTTCCCGCTGGAGATCTTGTCCTTGGAGTCGACCAACTCGTGCGCGACCGAGTCCGAGTTGACGATCTGAACCTTCTCGCCGGGAGTGACCGTCAGCTTCGCGGGTGAAACCGCGTTCTTCTTGATCTGCAGCTTCGCCGGGGCCGGGGCCGGGGCCGGGGCCGGGGTCGCGGTTGCGGCCGGTGCGGCCGAACCGGTGTCGGCGCCGGAACCGGTTGTGGTGCCGCCCGCCGCCGTCGAGGCAACGGTGTCGCTCGAGCTTCCGCACGCTGCCAGGCTGCCCATCAGCAGCACCGCGCCGGCTCCGATCGCGGCTGATCGACGCACGGTTTTCGAGATGTGAATCATGGAGATTCCCCCTTGGTCGCAGTTCGTCCGTTCGGATGATCCGTCGGGTCACCCAAACGGTGATCGAACCGCGCAGATGTCCCGCGGTGGCGGGATTTCGCCTGCTACGTAGCGGATTCACAGCCCTTACCGGGCCGGCGCACATCCGCTGTCACGATCGGTCGTGAATTGTCCGTCAGAGGCCGCGGCGATCACCAGGCCGGGGCCCGGATCGTCCTGCCAGGCGCGGAGGACGTGGTGTTCGGTGTCCGGCCAACGCCAGACGTGCAAGGTGATCGGTCGGGTGTGTTGTTGGGCGAGGTGGCGCCCGAAGGCCCGGGCGCCGGCTTGGTCGACGGGCGCGGCCGCGAGGCGGAAGTGGATCGCGTTGTTCCCGGATTCCGCGACGAGGACCGGCCAGACCTCGGCCGACACCGGTGAGTGAACCGACTGCGATGTGCCGGGCGGGGTGATGGCGTGGCAGCTCAACATGACGGTACGCGGCGCGACGCCGTCGGGGCGCGGGTCACGGATCGCCCGTGAGGCCAGGGACCAGCGGGTCAGGTAGTGGTCGACCCCGGCCGCGTCGAGGGGATGACCGGTTTCGATCCGGATGATCTCGGCTACGCTGCGGCGGGTCCACAGATGCCCGTCCAGGCCCAGCTGCGATGGCAGCGCGGCACGCATCAGCCGCAGCAGCGTCCATTCCTGCTCGACGGTGAGGACCGAGTGCGTCGCCGCCGGCAGCGCGTCCGCACGGTCCCGCATGGCGGGCTGGTTGCCGGTATGGAACGTGCGGCTCCAGATGCCGACGGTCCGCCGGGAGACACCGAACCGGCGGGCGGCCTCCAGGCGGGTCATGCCGTCGCGAACGGCGAGGACCACCTCGCGGCGCAATTGATCGCGCGCGGCAGCCGGGAGGCTGCGCGCGTCGCGCACCCCCACCCGGGCCAACAGCCCGGGGGAATTCTCGCTCACCGGTGCACCGTCGTCTGACGGTGCACACCGAATGTGGCGTGCACCGTGGCATCGGTTCGCTCGCCGCGCTCGCTCACTACTGCTCGCGGTTGCGGGTCACCTCGCCGGTGCGAGGTATGGCGGGGGCGGCCGCACCGTCGGCGGGGTAGACGTCGAAGAAGGTGACCATGCCCGACATGCCGCGCTTGCCCTCGGAGTGGGCGAAAATGTGGCAGTGGATCATCCAGTGCCCGACACGGGTGGGCACCCAGATCAGGTCGTAGGTCTGCCCGACGCCGAGCACGACGGTGTCGGCCTCGTAGGGGACCGGTAGCCGGTGGCCGTCCTGGGCGACGACCTGGAAGAACCCGCCGTGCAGGTGGATGGAATGGATCAGGTCGGGTCCGGGCCCGATCAGCCGGATGTGGACCCGTTCCCCGATGCGGGCCGGCATGCGGACGCTGGCCGGGAACGCCTTGCCGTTGACCAAGAAGCCGAGCGGGCCGTCGGCAAAGAGGAGGGTGTAGTCGCGGTCGGCGGCGATGTCGTCGCTGATGGGGACTACCTCGAGGGCGCCGTAGATCCCGCTCCCTTCCTGCTCGCCGCCCATGTGGGAGTGGTACCAGTGCGTGCCGGCGCTGATGGCGGTCCACTCGTAGGTGTAGGTGGCGCCGGGGGCGATCTCCTGCTGGGTGATGCCCGGGACCCCGTCCATGTCGTTTGGCAGGTCCATGCCGTGCCAGTGGATGGAGCTGGGTTCGGTCAGGTCGTTGTGGACGATGATCCGGACCCGTTCGCCCTGGTTGACCCGGATGGTGGGGCCGGGGACCAGTCCGTTGATCCCCATGGCCTTGCGCTTGACCCCGGGGGCGACCTCGTAGTCGTCGATCTGGGCCAGGCGTAGGTCGAAGACCTTGACGTTCTTGATCACCCGCCAGGCGGCCAGCTTGGTGCCGTCGCCGAGGTTCTTCGTGTTCTGGGCGTCCGGTCCGAGGATCGGGCGGGCCAGCTCGGGGGCGTCGCCGAAGGCCGGGGCCGGTGTGGGGGTGGGTCCGGCCAACGGGCGCTGCACGGTCAGGGTGTGGGTGGCCAGGGAGTTCGTGCCGGACCCCAGATGGCCGCCGACGGCGGCTACGCCGAGGGTGACCACCGCGGCCAGGGCGCCCATCCGCCGCCCGGCGCGACTGACCGGCGATCCGGCGTGCCGGACCGGACGACCGGCGCGGGAGTGCCTACCGGAACCGTTGGCGTGCGGCATTGGGGGGTCCTTCCATGGGGTGGCAGAGGGCGTTGCGCGGCCCCGTGGGGCCCCGGGGATTGTGACGAAGCATCAGTTACGTTGCCCGGTCGGGCTTTCCGTTGTTACCGGTAAACCGTCGCGAAGGTGTGTGGGTGGTGCTGCCGGCAAGTGAACTCCGCGGTCCAGGTGTTGTCCGGCGCGTGTCCGCCCGGCCTGGTCGAAAGGCGTCCCGGTGGCCGGGCCGGCCGCATCAGGGCCGAGGCGGTGTCTGCATGGTCGGTCATCGGCATGTCCACGTCGAAGTTGTGCATCACTCGCAGCGACTGATGGACATAGCGGTGTCGATCACGGGCTGCCCCAGCGTCTTGAACGCTCGGGTTGAAACTCTGGCGTTCTCTTTCTCCAGTCCCGTCAAATGCATCAGTCCCGTCAAATGCATCGCGTTCCCTCTCTGCGCGAGCGGGGCGCGCCCCGGGCAGTGGCCCGGTAGGAACCGACCGCGGTGTGGCCATATTTACGTCGACTGGAAATGGGTCGCGGAGGCCGCGCCCACCCTACCCGCACTTTGATTCCGAAATGGAACCGTCGGGGTGGCGCACCATCCAGATCACAATAACAACGGCCGGTCGACGTGCCGTCGCGGGGACCGACAAGGGCTACTGCATGCCACCTCCGATCGGAACCCGTTACCAGGCGCCTGTGCGATGATGGAAACCGATCTCGCCATCCCGCCGATGCGGCCCAGTACAACTGGCGCTGGTTGCACCCAGTGGTCCGTAAAGTTCCGAAGATGTAAACAGACCTTCAAAGGCGGTTTGGATTCCCGTGCACCGTGACGGGACGACTGGACTACCTGTTCGTTGTCACCTATTTCTACGGCCGGGCTATTCACTGGGGCGCCGGTGAACTTCTGTCTGGTCTCGAGAAGGCCCAGGTCGCGGCACAGTAGAATCGGCCCGACAGAAATATCGTGGCGTGTTTCTCGACGACAAACCACGAAGCCGGGGGACAGCATTTCGATCACACGACCGGGTTGGACAAGAAATAACTCGATGCACCGCCGGCGTGTTCCGGGTCAGCCGGTCGACGGTCTCGCGGTGCTGAGACCGCCTCCATGAAGTCATCGGTCCGCTGCGCGCCGACTGGGAACCCGAGCCGGGTTAGGCGCCCGGCGGGTCGGGCTGGGGGTTCCTTGCGCAGATCCCACGGGGGCAGGATCAGGTCGTGAGTGCAGTTGACGCGATCGTCATCGGGTCCGGGCCCAACGGCCTGGTTGCCGCGAACCTGCTCGCCGACGCCGGCTGGGAAGTGTTGGTGTTGGAAGCCCAGGACGCGCCCGGCGGGGCGGTGAAGAGCGCCGAAGTCACGGCCACGGGTTTCGTCAGCGATCTTTTCAGTTCGTTCTATCCGTTGGCGGTGGGTTCCTCGGTGCTCCGGGACCTGCACCTGGAAGGGCACGGGCTGTCCTGGTGCCATGCACCCTCGGTGCTGGCCCATCCCCTGCTTGACGGGCGGACCGCGCTGCTGAGCCGGGATCTGGCCACGACCAGCCGGTCGGTGGCCGAATTCGATTCCCGGGATGCCGCGGCCTGGCAGGGCGAGGTCAGCCGATGGCAGGATCTGGCCCCCTGGCTGGTGCAGACCTTGATGACCCCATTCCCGCCCCTGCGGGCCGGCGTCGGACTGGCCCGGCGGCTTGGGGTTCGCGACGGCCTGCGCTTCGCCAGGTTCGCCACGCTCTCGGTGCGCCGGTTCGCCCTGGAGAGCTTTCACGGCCAGGGCGCCGCGCTGCTGCTGGCCGGGAACGCCTTGCACACCGATCTTGGTCCGGAGGCGGCCGGCAGTGCCGTGTTCGGTTGGTTGCTGGCGATGCTGGGTCAGACGGTCGGGTTCCCCGTCCCGGCAGGTGGCGCGGGGGCGTTGAGCGCCGCGTTGGTGCGGCGTTTGCAGTCCGCGGGCGGACGAGTGCAGTGCGGATCACCGGTGAGTCAGGTGTTGGTCCGCGACGGGCGTGCGATCGGCGTCCGGTGTGGCGGGGAAACGCTCAGGGCTGGTCGTGCCGTGCTGGCCGATGTCTCGGCGCCGGCCCTCTACCTGGATCTGCTCGACGGCGGGTTGGTGCCGGCCCGGCTGCGCGGGGACCTGGAACGTTTCGCCTGGGACGACGCCACCGTGAAGGTCGACTGGGCGTTGTCCGGCCCGGTCCCGTGGACCAACACCGACGTGGCCGGAGCCGGGACCGTGCACCTGGGCGGCGGGCTCGACGACATGTCCCGCTTCGCGCATTCCCTGGCACTGGGACTCCTGCCCGCCGAGCCCTTCTTGTTGTTCGGCCAGATGACCACTGCTGATCCCTCCCGCTCGCCGGCAGGTACCGAGTCGGCGTGGGCCTACACCCACGTACCGGCCCGCCCGCGCGGCGACTCGGCCGGCGTGTTGTCCGGCGGCTGGGGTGAGCCCACCGTGCGCCGCGGCTTCCTCGACCGGATCGAGGCGCGTGTCGAGCAGTTCGCGCCAGGATTCCGCGACCTGGTGATGGGCCGACACATCGCCTTCCCGGCGGACCTGGAAGCCGCGAACGCCAACTTGGTTGACGGTTGCCTCAACGGCGGGACCAGCGACCTGTACCAACAATTGATCTTCCGGCCCACGCCCGGACTCGGCCGGCCCGAGACACACATCGCCGGACTCTTTCTTGCGTCGGCCTCGGCCCACCCGGGCGGCGGAGTACACGGCGCATGCGGAGCGAACGCGGCGCGTGCCGCAATGCGTTCCCGCACCAGCGGACGTCTCGCTCTTGCCGCCACACGCGCCCTGGCCGGCCCCACGCAATGAGTGGTCACCTCAACCGCGGGCTCATGCAGGGCCGTTCCGGCCGTGGACGGCTAGAAGTTCTTGCCGATGGGCTTGTCGATGAGGTGGTCGAAAAGCCACTCGGCCATCACCGCGCGGAACACCCGGGCAGAGTAACCCAGGGTGATCGCGTGGCCGGTGTCCTCCAGCCGGGAAGCCTCGACGTCCTGGCTGCCGCGGAACAACTTCCCCTCCGATTCCGGGTCCGGGAAGAAGGCATCGTCCTCGCCGGCAATCACCAGGACCGGGATGCGAATCGTGCGGATCAGGGCCGCGTCGGCGATCACGTCGACCGGGGAGCTCAGCACCCCGCCGCACGAATCCCGCGGGCGGTGCACGACGGTGTCGGCGACCACCGCCGGGTCGGCGTCGTGGAAGAAATCCCGTGCGGCTTCCTCGTCGGTGCCCTCGATCAGCGCGTACCCGTCATCGCTGGAGGCGCAGCGCGCCTGTTGTTCGGACACAGCCGCCGGCACCCGTGGGGAGACGAACTCCCCCGAGGACACCACGATCAGGCCGTCGAGGTCCGTGTAAGAGTAAGCCTCGGCCATCGCGACAAAGCCGGACGTCGAATGGCCTGCCAGGGCGATCCGTTGGATGGGCATACCGGCGGTGGTCCGGTTGTGGCCGTCCGGCCGATGCAGTTCGTACTTGCCGGTGCGCAGCTCTTCGACGATCTGGTGCGCGACGTCGGCCTCGCTGCCCAGACAGATCTTGTTCCCGTCGGGCTTGCCGCTGCCCGGGTAGCCGAGGCGGGTGATGGTCACCGAGATCAGGCCCCACTGCGACATCTCGGTCGCGTAGTCGTAGCCCGGCATCCGCTGGTAGCGCCAGAGACTCTCGTCGAAGCCGTCACCGTGCAGGTACAGCGTCGCGGCCGTCATCGGGCCGTTCCGGAGCAGCGAACGCGGCCCGGTGAGGTGGCCGACGACGTCATAGGCGCGCCCGTCGGACTGGCACGGCACCTTGGAGGTGTTTGTGTTGACGACGTGGAACGTCGCGGGGATCGACTCGGACGTCAAGTCGATCGGTCCGGTTGACGCCGCGGAGGTGGGGACGGCGGCCGCGAGTATGCTCAGTGCCAGGAGACCTGCGCGGGCTGGCCGATTCATGGGCCCCTAGCTCACCTGGTAGCCGTGCTGACGTGGCAGCGTGTTTGCCAGACTCTACCCGGTCGGTGCCCACGAAACCTAGACATTGACCCGGGCAGAACCGACGCATCGGACCCCTTCGACCGACATTGCGCCGGGGTCCGGATCGGTCCTCGACGGGGCTCGATGCCTCGGCGGGGACAGCCCCCGACCGTAGCCTCGATCTCGGGCATCCGGTCCGCGGGCGGGTGCTCCTCGAGGATCTTCCGGCAAACGAACGGGCAGGGGATGGACGTGTCCATCCCCTGCCCGCCTCTGCTGATGCTGCCCCGCGTCAGGCGCGGCAGGATCGATCAGATTCGATCAGCTCACTTGCAGGCCTTCGCAAAGGTGAGCGGATGACGCTGCTTGCAGGTCAACTGGTCGTTGATCTCGTTGTGCGGTGCGTGCTCGACCCAACCCTCGTAGGCGAGCGGGAAACCGATGATGCCCTGGCCACCCATGCCTGACAGGCCTGAGATCGAGGCGTCCGTCGTCGTGGCGCTGTCCGCGTCGAGGAGGATCCGACCCACGAGCTTGGCATCGTTCGGGTGACCGGTGCCGTTGGGGTCTAGATCGAGGACCTCCATGATGTTGGCGAACTTGCTGGAGACGTAGGCGTAGTAGCCGCCGCCCTTCTTGGCCCCGAAGTTAATCCCGTGACACCCGGGGACGCAGGGCAGGTACCCGGTGATCTTGTCTGTCTTCGGGTCGAAGACCGTGACGTTGGGGGTTGCGAAGATGCCGACGACGGCGCAACCGGAGTTGTCCGGTGCGCAGGCGATCTGGATGGGCAGGCCGCTGAAGCCGCCACCACCGGTGGGGCCGGTCAGCGGGTTGTAGTTCCCCCACAGGTCGATCTCTTTGTGGTGGACCAGGGTGCCGTCGTCGGCGACACAGTCTTTGCCGTCCGGCGCGTTGTCGATGCAGGAAATGCTCTGGCCGAGAATGTCGGCGTAGTAGCCCTTCTTGCTGTCGGCGGTCATGCCGGTCGCGATGGGGTACTCACCGGTTTCCTCGTGACGGAACGTGCCCTTCTTGATGTCCAGGACCGAGGCGTTGTAGAGGGCTTGGTTCGGGGCGATCATCCACTTGGCATCGCCGGACATCCAGTGCGCGTGCGGGAGCGCGAGCGGCTCGTCGGGGTTGCCGGTCGGGAGCCGGCGGTTGAGTCCGGTTGCCCCTGGCAGGAGCTCCCTGATCCCGTCGCTACCACTGAGAGCTACGTGCAACATGTCGTTGTCGGTGCGGGTCATCACGTGGGTCGGTGAGGGCCCGACGTCGAACCGGCGGATGAGCTTGAAGGTCTTCATGTCGAACACGTTGACCCAGTGGCTGAACCACTCGGTCTGGTAGAGGTACTTCTCGTCCTTGTCGGTCCACATGTTGTGCGGGTTGTTCATGTCGATGTCCGGAGCCGCGAGCTTGCGCACGACCTTCCAGGTCGTGGGGTCGATCTCAGTCGCTGCGCCCGGCTTGTCCTTCTCGGCGTACAGCTCCATCTGGGTGTCTTCCCAGACCGAGCCGACGCCGGGGGTCTCAGGCTTGAGGTCTGCCTTCGGCATGGGCTTGGGCAGGCCGGCTTTCGCCTTGATATAGGCCTCGAGGTTCGGGACCAGTTGCGGGCTCCCGCTCTCGTCGTAGGCCAGGAGCGGAACCGGGGC
>DATAUG010000180.1:0-2627 GCA_036268355.1 Sporichthyaceae bacterium | reverse complement strand
ACTCGAACTGGGAGCTTCTGGCCCACGCGTCGGCCACCTGTTGCCCGAGGGTGGACTCGATGACGCGGGCATCGGGCGCCTGCGAGACCCCGATGACCACCTGGACCTGATCCTGCGTCAGATCGGTGTCGGTACGCCCCGCCAGGTCGATCACCTGACCCGGCAGCTCGAAGGCCAGCACGCCGGCGTCGGCGGTCGCGACCGCGCCGCTGAGGTGGGAGTCGCGCAGCAGGACACCCAACGCGACCTGCGAATCCTGCAGGCGGTACCGGTACGCGGCGAAACCGACCGCGTCGGTCGCCGGGATCCACGAGATCAGGACGGCCAGGCCCGCCGCGGCCACCGCCGTGGCACCCCGATCGCGCAGCACGATCCGGTCGACGACGCCGATCACCAGTGCGGCACCGGTCCCCAGCAAAACGCCCAGCTGGGCATGCCGATCGGTGGTCGCCACGATCACCGCGCCGGCCGCGACCAGGACCGCCGCCATGGCCCAACCGTCGCGCAGGTCCTGCGCATCGCTCGGGCGGCGCACGATCAGCGGGCGCGCCAACGCGACCGCCACGACCGGGAAGATTGCCTGCCAGATGAACCGACCTGCGTAGTCACCCGGCAACGTCCACCGGTGGTAACTGCCCAGCAGGACCAAGGCGGCAGTCAGACCGAGCACCAGTGGGGTGGCGTCCCGCCGGACCGTGGGTCCGAACACCTGCCGCCAGAGCGGTGAACGCGGCTTGCGTCGTGCCAGGACCACCACGGCCAGCGCAGTCAGCGCGGCCCCGAGCAGGACCGGACCGACCACGGCGGCGATGGCGCTGAACCGGTCCCAGACGCTCCCGTCGTGCGTGGCGACGGACAGCCAATTCGGCCACCGGTAACCGAAATGCTCGCCGCCGGCGGCCCAGTAGATCCCGACCCAGGCAGTCACCAGCGCCGCACCGCACAGGTGCAGCGCCCGGCGGTCCAGCACCAGCGCCCACAGCACCGCGACCACGCAGTACACGAGGCCTTCCGGGCGCAGCAGCACCAGGCCGATCGCGGTGGCCCAACTCAGCGGCCCGAACCGACCCGTCCGGTACAGCCCGGCGAACAGCATCGTCACGGCGAGTGCGAAAGCCACGGTCTCGGCACCGGAGAAGAGCTGGATGAAGAAGACCGGGCTCAACGCGGCGGTAGCCAGCAGCAGGAACTGTTGCACCCGGGGCAGCCGCAGGCGATGTGTCCACACCGCGAAGCCGGCCAGCAGACCGACGGCAACGCACTTGAAGAACAGCTCGGTCGGCACGTGCAGCAGGACCGGCACGACCGACAGCGCGGCCCAGGCAAAGCCGGCGTAACCCTGCACCGAGGGACCCTTCGGGTCCCACGCCCAGCGGTGGGTGTGCACCCACGTCGCGCCGTAGCGCCAGGCCATGAAGGACGAGTCGTCGGTGTAGCGGATGAAGACGAATCCCAGCGCGAGGGCGCCCGCAGCCAGGGCCAGACAGACCCACGACAGGTAGCGACGCGAGCCCGGCTTCGCCTTCGCCGGTGCGACCGTGACCGGCGGCGGGTCCTCGACCGGGCGGCGCTCTCGGCACCGCGGCACCAGCGGGGCCGCGCGCAACGCTCCCTCTGCGCGCTGCACGGGGCGGCTACGCCAAGCCGGTTCAACCCGCGGCGACGTCTCGGTCGGTGTCGCCGCGACGTCCGGGGCCCGGCGAGCGCCCGGCACCCGGAACGGGGGCGGTAACACCTGCGGCGGTAGCACCGGGGCGGGTTCGCCGGGATCGGCCGCCTGCTCGCCGGTCGAACTGCGATCGGCGGCGCTTGCCTCCAGAACTGAATCGACCCACAGGTCCAGGCTGTCCTGCCACCGGTGCAGGGCCTCGAGGTCGTCCTCGGCGGCGGAGCCAACCGGGCCCAGGACTGGCTCGCCCGCAGCGCCTGGGGGATCGGAGCCGGGACAGCCCCCGATCGTCGCGTCCGGGCCGCCCGGCGCAGTGCGCCCGTCAGACATCGGCCTCGCCGCCGCGGGAGCGCTGCGCGGGGAAGGGGCCTGGCCGTTCGGCAGGCACCGCGAGCCGCCCGGTCCGCTGCGCCGGGATCACGACGGAAGGACGCGGCACGCGAGAGCGATCGGCCATCGATGCTCCTGGTCAGAGAAAAAACACCAGCCACATAGATAACATAAGCATCAGGCTTCGCTGCGGAATGAACCGACCGACACGCTTCGGTACGCGGACGCCTGCCCCTGCGCCGCCGCACTATCGGGGACCGCCCGTCCGGGACAGGATGTCGATATCCCCCAGGTGGGTGAGGTTCTGTCAGTTCCGGGCTGATGACCTATGGGCGTGAGCATTCGGATGGATACAGGAACCCGCAGCGCGGCCACGGCTCGGCCCAGCGGCACGGTGAGCTTCGTGCTCGGCGACATGGTGGGGTCGACCCGGTTGTGGGAGGACCACGCCACGGTGATGCCCCAGGTACTGGCGCGGTTGGACGCGTTGGTGGTCGAGCACGCCGATGTTCGGGCCGGGCATCGTCCGCCCGAGCAGGGCGAGGGCGACAACTTCGTGGTCGCGTTCGCGCGCCCGGTGGATGCCGTGGAGTTCGCCGCGGACCTGCAGGCCGCGTTGTGCGCCGAG
>DATAUG010000179.1:0-10018 GCA_036268355.1 Sporichthyaceae bacterium | reverse complement strand
CCGTGGTTCGCCTTCGACCGCTTGCGCCCCTTGCGGCGTCGCGCCTTCCTGCCCATGGACACCTCCGTCGCACCCGGAACCCCATCGGCCCCCGGCAGACCGCAATGCTCCCACGTCGGTCGACCGGTGAACGAATCGCAGCACCACCGGTGGCTCCCCAGGAGCGGGACGTCCGGCCAAGCAGTCGCTATTAGCCACCACTTGGCCGGACGCAGCGGAAGGAGGGGGACAGCCACAGATCGGGGCAGAAGCTGTTGAGGCATATGTGATTGATGTGGTAATTGATGTACAGTGGGGCGACCCCGGTCAGCTCACGGAGGTGACCCGATGGCGCGCCAGCGCGACGCGAACTGGAAGTGGGGCTGAGCCCACTGCCGCGGCGGGCCCATGGCTACATCGCCGCGGTCGTGCTGTCGGCTGCGCTGGTTGCCGGCCTGGCGCTGCGCCACCCACCTGATCCCGCGACGCTGGCCACCGTCGGTGCGCTGTACGCGGTGCTGGACCCGTTGTCGACCGTGCCGTTGGCCCGCGGGGTCACTGTCTCGGCCGGGTTCCCGGTCTGCCTGGCGGCGGTGGTGCTGCTCGGCCCCGGGGGCGGGGCGTTGGTCGGTCTGGCCGGTGCGGCCTGGCAGCCGGGGCGGCCGCCGTTGGCCAAGCGCCTGTTCAACGCCGCCACGCCCGCGTTGTGCGCGGCTGCCGCGGGTACGGCCTACCAGTCGCTGGGTGGCACCTCGCCGCTGACCGCAGCGGACTTCCCGGGAATCCTGCCGGTCTTCGCGGCGGCGGCCCTGGTCTACGCGGTCGGCAACGCCGCCCTGCTGGCGGGCGCGCTTCATCTGGCCGAGGGCGTGCGGTTTCGGGACGCCCTGCGGAGCACGTTGTCCAGCGGGATCGGCGGCTACCTGCTCTACGGCTTGTTCGGTCTGCTGATGGCGGTGCTGTGGAGCGCCGACCTGGGCGCCTTCGCGGCGGTGCTGGTGTTGCTGCCGCTGTTGGTGGCGCGGTGGGCGCTCCGGCAGTACGCCGCGGAACGGGCGGCCTACGAACGCACAGTCACCGCACTGATCCGGGCCGTCGAGACCAAGGATCGGTACACCCGCGGGCACTCGGAGCGGGTTGCCCGCGGAGCCGAACTGATCGGGCGTCAGATCGGCTTGGCCGACGGTGAGCTCCGGTCGCTGCGGTTCGCCGGCCTGCTGCACGACTTGGGGAAGCTCGGCGTGCCGATCGCGCTGCTGAACTCCTCGGGTGGGCTGTCCGAGGCGGAATACGCCGAGTTGGCTCGGCACCCGGAGCAGGGCGTCGCGATGATCCGCGACATCCCGTTCCTGCGGGATGCCGCCGCCGGGGTGCGGCACCACCACGAACGCTTCGACGGATTCGGTTACCCGGCCGGCCTGAAGGGCGCGGAGATTCCCCAGTTCGCCAGGGCGATCGCGGTGGCCGATGCCTTCGACGCGATGACCACCACCCGTTCGTACCGCCCGGCCCGGACCCCCGAGCAGGCCATGACTGAACTGCGGACGGGTGCCGGACGGCAGTTCGACCCGGTGATGGTCGAGGCGTTCGCCGGCGCGGTGGTCGAACACGGGTGGGAGGCACCCCTGCCGGTCGGCCTGCCCGGCCCGGACACCTGCTTCGATCACGACGACCCGGCTGCGACCGCGTCGGGCGGCGCGGTGCCGGTTGCCGGTACGACCGGAAGCGGGCGGTCGGCCCGAGCCCTCAGACCTGCACATTCGCCTACTGCCGGGGCATCTGGTGACGAACCGCACAGCGTCTGACGGCCGCGGCCGATCCACCGGCAGCCGGGTGATCCTTGCTTCGGCAACGGTCCTGTTCGCGGCCTGCCTGGTGCACACCGTCTGCCTCGGTCCGACTCAGCCGGCGGCGGCGGCCACCTTCGGGATGTTCGTGGCGGCGGGGGAACTGGTCCGGCTGCGGTTGCCCGGTGAGCGGGAGGCGGCGCCGATCGGGGCGGCCGCCGCGCTGGCCTACTGCCTGGTGCCGCGCTTCCCGGAGGGCCCGGCACACCAGGGCGCCGCGCAGGTCGTCGCGGTGGTGGGGACGGGGATCGCGCTGGGCGCGCTGCCACACGTGCTGGCCGGTCGACCGCCTCGGCCGGAGTACGTTGCGCGGCGGATCCTCGTCGTCGCCGGATTGGCCGCGCTGTTCCGTCCGGTCGGCGTGCACCGGTCGGTGGTCGCGCTGCCGGTGGGTACGTCGCTGGCCGCTGCGATGGTCCTCGCGATGGTTGTCGCGGTTTGTCTGGACGCGCTGCTGGCGGCCACCGCGGCGGCCTGGGACGCCGGGCGGCCGTGGCGGTGGGCGGTGCGCGACGAGCTGACCGCGCTGCTCGGGATCGGTTCGGCGATGGCGGCGACCGGAATGCTGATCGCGCTGGCGGTCGGCGTGATGGGCCTGTGGGCCATGCCGGTGTTCAGCGCCCCGTTGCTGCTCACCCAGTTCTCGTTCCGCCGTTTCGCGGCCGGGCGGGCCAGCCATCGGCAGACCGTGCGGGCGCTGTCGCGGGTCACCGAGGTCGGCGGACACACCTCGGTCGGGCACGCTGCGCGGGTGGCGGAGTTGGCCACCGCCGTCGGCAGCCAGATGGGGCTGTCCGAGGCGCAACTGCTCGACCTGGAGTGCGCCGCGTTGATGCACGACCTGGGGCAGCTCGCCCTGGAGCACCCGATCCCGCGCGGGGCGACGGTGCTGGTGGACGCCGGCGAGCAACGGCGCATTGCCGAGGAGGGCGCGTTGGTCGTGGCGACCACCAGCGCCTCGGTCGAGGTCGGCCGGATCGTGGCGCGGCAGGCCGACCCCTATCGTCGGCCGCACGAAGGCAGCGACCCGACGCTGCCGACCGGGGCGCGCATCCTGCGGGTCGTCAACGCCTTCGACGATCTGGCGGGCGCCGACCCGGGCCCGGAGCGCGGGCGCAGCGCCCTGGAACGGATCCGGCTCGGCATGGCCTACGACTACGACCCGGTGGTTGTGGAGGTGCTGGCCGGGGTGGTGGGCCGGATGTCGGCGACGCGCTGACGTCAGCCGGGCAGATCTGTCGCGGGTGACTCGACCCGCATTGCGCAGTTCGGATCCCCGCCGGGCAGGCGCCAGCGGTTGTTCGCGATCGCCCGGTAGACGCCGTGGGCGATCCAGCGGAACGGGGGCACCCGCAGGGCGCCGCCCAGCACGGCCCACGCCCCGCCGCAATCCACCAGCAGTTTGGCGATCGCCTGCGCGCCCCCGAAGACCCGGCCGCCCGCCTCGACCCAGAGCACCTCGTACCGGGCTCGGGCACGCGATATCCCCATGCCGTCGAGATCCACCCGCTGCCACGGCTTGAACTGGGCGCCGCTCGGCAGGCGCCGCGCGATGAAACGGACGCAGCGGTTGCAGAACCCGCAATCGCCCTCGTAGATCAGCAGCGCACGCCCGGCCATCCAGCCATCATGCACGTTAGTGACAAACGCGGGCGTGCCCGGACTGAAGACACCGGGCCGTCATGCCCGCTGCAACAACCCGGGCGCGGCCAGCTCGAAGACACCTCTGCGGCGCCGGACGGCGGTGCACGCGCACAACCCCAGACCCGCCGCGATCGCCATGTCGCCGAGGCTGTCGACCTCGCGGTGGCCCGGCAGCGGCACCGCGACCCGGTCATCGAGCACGCGCAGCCGGGTGTCCACCCCGGCGAGCACGTGGCGGCGGTCCGCCGCCGACAGCACCGGCCCGCCCCCGGCCCTGGTCGCCGCCATCTGCTCGACCGGCATCGATCCGTTGGCGACCACGACGATCGCGTTCAGCAGCAACCCGACGGCGACCAGCGGTACGCCCGGGACGTGCAGGTTGCGCCGGGAGAACTGGAGCAACAGCAGCGCCGCCAGTACCACCGCCGTCGGATACGCGCGCGGCACCGCCGATGCCACCAGCGGTTCACAGAAGAGCACCGACACGCAGGCGAGGGCGAGTCCGGCCGAAGCGAGACGGTGCCCACGGATCCGGCCGCCCAGACCGCTGCTGAGCCAGCCCCCCAGGGCGGCAATTAGCACCACAAACATCGTCAGCCCCATGGGTTCAGTCTGACAACAGTCGGGCGCCTTCGCCGGTTACGACGCACCCTCCACCGAGCCGTGCTCGCTGCACCGGGCCGTCCAACTGCGCGGCGTCACCTGGACCACCATCCGCCGCCGGCAGTGCGGGCAGTAACGCGGCGGCTCCAGCTCGCGGGCCGCGCGACAGGCGGCGTGATCGGCCGCCGGGACGGCCGGCCCACCGCATCGGTCGCAGTACTGCCCGCAGGCGGTGCCGTCCACGCTGCTCCTCCCGTCGCGGGTCCGCTGCGTAGGGTAAGCCGATGAGCAGTCTCGGCGTGAACCCGGACGCTGACCCCACATTCCAGATCATGCTGCCGCGGCCGATGGAAGCCGTCTGGTTGGCGTTCCGCGACCCCGAGTTCGTCCGGCGCTGGTACGGCTGGGAGTTCGACGGGCTCGATGAGGAGATCAAGGCGTTGTTCGTCGAGGGCGCGGTCGCCGACCGGGCGGCTCGCACCATCCACCTCGGCGGCCACCTGTTCACGCTGAACCCCGCCGAGGCCAACACCCACCTGGTGGTCTCCCGGCGCGCCCCGGTTGTCGTCGACGACGACATCGACTGGGACGCGCAGTACGACGACATCGAGGAAAGCTGGATCGCGTTCCTCCAGCAGTGCCGCTTCGCGATGGCCCGACATCCGCAGCAACGGCGTCGGACGATCTTCCGGGCCGGAGCGGCGCGCAGCGCGATCCCCACTCCGGTCGGCGATCTGCTGGGCCTGTCCGGCGCCGCTCGTACGCCCGCCGGCGAACCCTACGTGGCCGAGGTCGGGACCGGCGAGCGGTTGGAGGGTGAGGTCTGGTACCGGACCACGTTGCAGCTCGGGGTGACCGTCGACGCCTGGGGCGACGGGCTGCTGATCCTGGCCCATCCGCCGTCGGCGCCGGAACCTTTCGTGCTCACCACGATGACCCTGACCACTTACGGCCTCGACGACACGGCACTGGCCGACCTCGAAACCCGGTGGGGCCGCTGGTGGAGCGCACGGTACGAGGAGGCTTGAGCATCCAGCTGCATCGGCGGCCGCCCCGTTGGTTGCGGTCCTCGAGTGGCGACGGCTCGTCGGTTACGGCACGTGCATGCGCAGCTGGCCGGCGATCTTGCCGTTGGTCAGGCCGCAGGCGTCGTACTCGTAGTTGAGCGTGTAGTCGCCGCCGCGCCGGTAGGTCTTGCGGAGCTGGTACCGGTCGGCCACCTGATGGACGTACTTCTTGTCGGTGCCCGTCGGGCAGCGTTGGGCCTTGGTCGGCGCTGTGTACGAGGTGCCGTCGCCCCAGTCGAGGTGCTCGTAGGTCCCGATGTCGCGCTTGGCCGGGATCGGGTACTCCTCGACCAGGCCGGTCTTCGTCGAGAAGGGCCGGAAGACGTAGCCGGAGAACGTCAGCGTGATGGTCAGGTCGCGGTCGTGGCGTTCGTAGGCAAGCGTGATGCGCAGCTCCGGGGTTGCCGCCGGCGGTGCCGGCTGTGTGTTGGGCTTGTCACCGGGTGCGGGCTGCGTGGCCGGGCTGTCGCCGTTGGGTGCCGGTTGCGTGGCCGGGCTGTCGCCGTTGGGAGCCGGGGAAGTGGTCGGAGTCGCAGTGACCACGCCGAACGGCCCCGACAGCACTATGACGCCGGCAGGCGCGCTCGCGTCGGCCACGGCACTGCCCGCGCCGCCGGTGCCTGCGACACCGGCTGTCGCGATCGCGGTGGCGGCGACCACGGCCGCGCTGATCATGCTTACCCGACGCAGATCCCTGCGGTTGGCCTCCCGGCTGCTCGCCCGGGGCGCGTGCTGGCCACCTGACATCTGTCCCCCAACTGCGGCGATGCTTGCGGAGTGACCCCTTGAGTCACTCCAGTCACACCCATTCCTAACATGGGCCCGCCCGCTGTCCTAGGACGCGCGCCGGGCGAGGGCTGCGGCGGGTGCCGCCGGGTCGAACTCGTAGTCGGTTGCGGCGGTGCGGTCGACGCCGGAGCGGAGTCCGGCCGCCCGCAGGACCGGGGTGAGCACAACGGCCACGGCGAGGTTCGCCGCCACGGCCACCAGCCCGGGGTACACGACCACCTGGGTGTGCAACCCCAGATGACGCAGCGCGTAGGACGAGCCGCCGAAGTGCAGTTTCTGCTTGGCCGGGTTCGGCGTCACGTAGAGCATCCACAGGCCGAGGAACAGGCCGACCGCCCAGCCGGCCAGCAACGCCCAACGGTGGAACCACCGGGTGTAGAGGCCGCCCACGATCGCGGGCAGGGTCTGCAGGATGATCACGCCGCCGATCAGCTGCAGATCGATCGAGAACTGCGTGTCCAGTTTCAGGATGACCGCCACCGCGCCGGCCTTGACCAGCAGCGAGACCAGCTTGCTCACCTTCGCCTGCTCGGCCGGCGAGGCGTTCGGCCGGACGTAGGTGAGCCAGATGTTTCGGCTGAACAGGTTGGCCGCGGCGATCGACATGATCGCGGCGGGTACCAGCGCCCCGATCGCGATCGCGGCGTAGGCCAGGCCGGTGAACCAGGACGGGAACTCGGTCGCGAAGAGCTGCGGCACGATCGTGTTCACGTCCGGCTTCCCGCCGCTGACCACCGGCTTGACCCCGGCCGCGATCGCCATGAAGCCGAGCATCGCGATCAGCCCGAGCACCACGCTGAACGCAGGCAGGCCGGCCATGTTGCGTTTGATCGCCGTGCGGTCGCGGGCGGCGAACAACGCCGTCATCGCGTGCGGGTACAGGAACAGCGCCATCGCCGAGCCAAGGTAGAGCGTCAGATACCCGGGGATCTGGGGAGAGGTCAGGATCAGGTTGCCGGAATGCGCGGTGGTGAATTTCTGGTCGGCCGCGGCGAAGATCCGGTGGAACCCGTGCAGCTTGATCGGGATGGCGATAACGGCGGTGATCACCACGATGTAGACCAGGGTGTCCTTGACGAACGCGATGACCGCGGGCGCCCGCAGCCCGGCGTGATACGTGAACGCGGCCAGCACGGCGAAGGCCAGAATGAGTGGCCACTCGGTGGTGCCGAGCACCTTTTGGTTGCCGATGCCCAGGCTCTCGATCACGGCCTGGACCCCGGTCAGCTGCAAGGCGATGTACGGCATGGTCGCGACGATGCCGGTCACCGCCACGGCCAGGGCCAGCCCCGGCGAACCGTGCCGCAGTTGCACGAAATCCGCGGCGGTGACGCAGTTGTGCGCCTTGGCCACCGACCACATCCGCAGCGCGACGAAGAAGATCATCGGATACACCAGCGCGGTGTACGGCACGGCGAAGAAGCCCAGCGCACCCGCGCCGTAGACCAGGGCCGGCACCGCCACGAACGTGTACGCGGTGTAGAGGTCGCCGCCGATCAGGAACCAGGTGACGAACCCCCCGAAGTTGCGGCCGCCCAGCCCCCACTCCTCGAGGTGGTTCAGGCTTGCCGCGCGGCGCCAGCGGGAGGCCAGGAAGCCGAGGGTCGCGACCCCGCCGAACAGCACCAGGAAGACGGCGAGCGCGACGCGGTCGACATGCGGGCTCAATTGCGGTTACCCCCGCGGCGCCCCTTGCGGGAGTCGTCGCCGAGGACGATCACGAGCCAGGCGAACACCGAGGCCAGCGGTGTGAGCAGCAGTTGGTACCAGTAGAAGAACGGGATGCCGCCCAGGGCCGGCATGCGGCGGTTGAACGTCCACGGCAGCAAACAGGTGATGATCGGGATCAGCAGCAGCCAGCCGACGTGCTTGCGCACCAGGGGACCTCCGGCTCACCTACGACGCCACTGTTGACACGGTAGGTGTCGGATGCGGGCTTCGTACGGGTATCGGCCGACCGCGGGCCCCGGGCGCGTCGCGGGTGGCCCAGTGGATGTCATCCGTTGGGCACCCGGTGCCGGGCGGGCTGGACGAACTCAGACCACGGCGTTGATCGCCTTGATGGGCATCGACAGTTCGCGCAGTAGGTTCAGATCATCGGCGGGGTCGCGGCCCAACGTCGTCAGGTAGTTGCCGACGATCACGGCGTTGACCCCGCCGAGCAGCCCGTCGCGGGTGCCCAGGTCGCCGAGGGTGATCTCCCGTCCGCCGGCAAAGCGCAGGATGGTCCGCGGCAGGGCGAGCCGGAAGGCCGCGATCGCACGCAGTGCGTCGGCGGCGGACAGCGGTGGCAGGTCGCCGAACGGCGTGCCCGGGCGGGGGTTGAGGAAGTTCAACGGGACCTCGTCCGGATCCAGTTCGGTGAGTTGGCCGGCGAACTCGGCGCGTTGCTCCAAGGTCTCGCCCATGCCGAGGATGCCGCCGCAGCAGACCTCCATGCCCGCGGCACCGACCATCCGCAGGGTGTCCCAGCGCTGTGCCCACGTGTGGGTGGTCACCACGTTGGTGAAGTAGGAGCGGGCGGTCTCGAGGTTGTGGTTGTACCGGTGCACGCCGATCTCGGCCAGCTCATCGACCTGGGCCTGGGTCAGCATGCCCAGGGAGGCAGCCACCTGGATCTGCACGGCCGCCTTGATCGCGGCGACGCCCTCCCGCATCTGCTTCATCAGTCGCTCGTCCGGACCACGCACCGCGGCCACGATGCAGAACTCGGTCGCCCCGGTCGCCGCGGTGGCCCGGGCGGCCTCGACGAGCGCGGGGATGTCCAGCCAGGCCGACCGCACGGGGGAGGAGAACTGGCCCGACTGCGAGCAGAAATGGCAGTCCTCCGGGCACCCGCCGGTCTTCAGCGAGACGATGCCCTCGACCTCGACCTCCGGCCCGCACCACCGCATCCGCACCTGGTGCGCCAGCGCGAGGGCGTCCGGAACCGCCTCGTCGGGCAGGCGCAACACCTCGAGCACGTCCGCCTCGGTCAACCCGAGGCCCTGCTCCAGCACGCGCTCCCGGGCGCGCGCCAGCACCAGGTGTTCGCCGACGGCCCCGGTGGCGCTTTCGGTGAGTGTGGTCACGGAGTCTCCCTGTACCGCCTACCGATGAGTACGAGCAAATTCTGCCGCATCGAAACCGCCGCCCAGACCGGGCCCGAGGCTCGCGCGGGCGATCGTGAGAAACGCCACCCGGTCCAGGCTGCCGGCGCCGGCCGGCAGTACGCCCGACAGCGGCCGGGCGGCGAGTGCTTCGAGGTCGGTGAGGTTGCTCCGCGCCGCCAGGTCCGGGGCGTCCGGCCAGGCGCCGATGACGAGACCTTCCAGACGCAACCCGCGGTTGGCCAGGACCTCGAGGGTCAGCGCGGTTCGGTTCAACGTGCCCAGGCCGGCCTCGACGACGACCAGGACCGGGGCGCCCAGGGCGCGGGCCAGGTCGGCCATCGTGGCCCCGCCGGAGTCGTAGCGCACCAGCAGGCCGCCCGCGCCCTCGACCAGCACCAGGTCGCGCAGGCAGCTCAGGTCGTGGATCTCCCGGCGGGCCGCGTCCAGGTCGAGCGGCGGCAAGCCCGCGTGGCGCGCGGCGGCATCCGGGGACAACGGGTCGGGGAAGCGGGCGAACTCGTGCAGATCGGCGACGCCGGACAACTCGGCGATGGTCGCCAGGTCGCCCGGCTCGTCGGGGCCGACCCCGGTCTGGGCGGGCTTCACGACCGCGACGCTCGCTCCCCGGTCGATGGCCAGCGCCGCGAGCGCGGCGGTGACAACCGTCTTGCCGACGCCCGTGCCCGTCCCGGTGATCAGCAGGACGCTCACTGGCGGTTCAGCGCGAACGTCAGGAGGGGTGTCACCCCCACCGACGGCGGCGGCATCCGCTTAATCCGGATTCGGGCGGCCGTAGGAGGTGTCACCCCTTCCGGCCGATGGTGCGCCCGATCGGTACCGCTCCGGATTGTCAGAAGGGGTGACACCCTCACGCGCACCGCCCCGGATCCGCGTCCTGTGCCACCTTCGCGGCGGCCGCCAGGGCCACGGCGGCGCGGTCCAGGTCGTCGGCGGTCAGGTTGGCATGCGCGGTCAGCCGCAACCGACTGGTCCCGTC
>DATAUG010000178.1:0-19001 GCA_036268355.1 Sporichthyaceae bacterium | reverse complement strand
CTAGGCCGTGTCTCTCTAGTTGGGCAGCCACAGGATGATCGCGCGTAGGACGGCTCCGCCGCGGTAGGTCAGGGCGAGTTTGTCGTAGCGGGTGGCCAATCCGCGCCACTGCTTGAAAATGTTGAAGCCACGTTCGATGGTGTTGCGCTTCTTGTAGTCCTGCGCGTCCAGGTGCGGTGGTCGTCCGCCGGCCGAGCCGAGTCGTTTTCTGTTGGCGATCTGGTCGGAGCGTTCCGGGATGACCGCGCCGATGCCGCGTTCGCGCAGTAGTCGGCGGATGGCTCGAGAGGAGTAGGCCTTGTCCCCGCGCATCCGTTTCGGGCGGGTCCGTGGTCGCCCGCGGCCTGCCCGGGCCACGCGCAGGTGTTCGAGCAGGACCGCGAACATCGGGCCGTCACCTCCTTGACCTGGGCCGATGAGTACCACCAGGGGCCGCCCGGCGCCGTCGGCCAGGTGATGGATCTTCGTGCTAAACCCGCCCCGGGAACGTCCGATTCCATGATCATCGGGCTCGCGGTGCAGATTCTTGTAACTCGATCCAGCCCCCTGTGTCCCGCGGCAGGGTGGTGGCGTGCTGGTGGGCCCGGTTGATCGTGGAGTCCACCGCGACCGCCCAGTCGATGTCCCCGGCCGCGTCGGCCTCGGCCAAAAGTTGGGCGTGGATGCGGTCCCAGGTGCCGTCGGTGCTGAACCGCCGATGCCGCTTCCAGGCGGTCTGCCACGGCCCGAAACACTCGGGCAGATCACGCCAAGGAACCCCGGTGCGGTAACGGAAAACGATCGCCTCGACCACCTGCCGGTGGTCCCGGAACGGGCGGGAGCGCCGAGCCGTGGCCGGCATCAACGGCGCGATCCGCGCCCACTGGACATCACTGAGCACAGCCGTACGAGTCATGACCCAACCCTCGGGCCACCACCCTCAAGAACTTGGGAGACACGCCCTAGTCGCCCAGCCCCAGGGCGCGGCCGACGATCTCCTTCATGATCTCGGTGGTTCCGCCGTAGATCGTCTGCGCGCGTCCGTCGGCGAATGCGCGGGCCACCTCGTACTCGGCCATGAAGCCGTAGCCGCCGTGTAGCTGTAAGCACCGGGTATTCACCCGCTGCTGCAGTTCGGTGGTCCACCACTTCGCCTTGGCGGCCTCGACCTCGGACAGGCGTCCGGCAACCAGCTCGGCCACGCAGCGGTCCACGTAGACCTGTGCCACGTCCAGCTCGGTGTCCAGTTCGGCCAGGGTGAACCGACTGTGCTGGAAGGTCCCGATCGGCCGCCCGAACGCGGTCCGGGTCTTGACGTAGTCCAGGGTCAGCTCCAGCACCCGGCGGGCGGCCGCGACCGCGCTGACCGCGATCGACATCCGTTCCTCGGGCAGGTTCGCCATCAGCACACCGAAGGCCCGCCCCTCGCCACCGACGACATTGCGCGCGGGCACCCGCACCGAGTCGAAGTGCAACTCCGCGGTGTCCTGGGCGCGCATGCCGATCTTGTCCAGCTTGCGGCCGCGTTCGAAGCCGGGCATCCCGCGTTCGACAGCCAGCAACGTGAGCCCGCGGTGGGCCGGCACGTCCGGGTCGGTGCGGGTCACCACCAGCACCAGGTCGGCGTTGATGCCGCAGGAGATGAAGGTCTTCGACCCGGACAGGATCCAGTCCGAGCCGTCGCGCACCGCATGGGTCCGAATGCCCTGCAGGTCGCTGCCGGTGTTGGGCTCGCTCATCGCGACGGCAACGATCAGTTCGCCGCGGGCGAAGGGCGGCAGCCACCGGTTCTTCTGATCCTCGTCGGTCTGCCGGACCAGGTACGGCGTGAGCATGTCGCTCTGCAGGCTGAGCGCCGGGCCGTGCGCGAACGCCCGGGAGAACTCCTCGTTGACCACCAGGTTGAAGCGCCAGTCGGCCACCCCGCCGCCGCCGTACTGCTCGGGGATGTTGAAACCGAGCACGCCTTGTTTGGCGGCCTCGACATAGACCTCGCGGTCAACGATCCCGTCCCGTTCCCAGCGGTCGTGATGGGGCAGAACGTGGCGGCTCAGGAACTCGCGGCAGGTCTCGCGGAACTGCTCGTGCTCGGGTTCGAAGATGTTGCGTTGCACGGCGCCTCCCGGTTGGATCTACTGCCGCCAAGTCTCACACCGGGCCTGCGGCGGGCTCCGGTGGGCCGGCTTTCAACAATTGTGAGGCGGATCGGAAATCTCGATCTTGTTCGCAACGGGGTCGATACCGGCCTTCCGTGATATGCCCGAAACATGCGCAATTAACCGCATTTACCTACGCCGTCGCAGCGGTGCGGTCGAGCCGCTCGACCGTTGTTCCGACGCAACGGTCGGGCGTCCGGACAAGATCTCGAAGAACTGACGTCTTCGCAGGTGAACACCTTGATCAAATTCGTCCGAGTTCGCCACAAGATCCGTGACGCGCGCGGCGCGCCCGGCTTTGTCCGAGCGAAAAACAGCGGCGTGCAAAGTGGTGGGAAAGTGCCGCCGAAATACCTGTTCAACCATCCTCAGGCTGCGCACAATAATCACACACGCGATTCCGAGGCGATTGAAGCGTGTTGACCGCAGGGAACACCCGTCCGCTCCTGACCGCGCCAAGAATCGAGGAGCTTTGGACGCCGAAATCAGCGTTCGGCGCGCCGGCAACGTCGCGGTTGCGGTGCTGCAGGGCGAGTACGACCTGAGCAATGCCGCGGCCATGTACGCCGAACTGATCGATGTGCTGCGGTGTCGGCCGACCGGGATCGTGCTCGACGTCGCGGCGGTCGAGTTCTGCGACCTGGCCTGCCTGCGCTCCATGGCGAACCTGGGTCGACGCGCGGCCGCGGTCGGCATTTGGGTACGGATGGCCGGGCCCAGCCCGATGATGCGTCGCCTGCTCGAGATCACCGGCCTGGGTGCGTCGTTGCCGGCCTACCGCGACGTGGAGTTGGCGTTGCGCGGAACACGTCGCGCCACCGTGCCCGGTGGTCGCGATGCCAAGAAAGTTCATGCCGCCGCCAGCCGTTCTGAGGTGTGACCGTGAGTCTCGCTGTGGCCTGCTTCCTCCCGCTGGTCATGTTGGCGATGTTGTTTCTGCTGGCCAGAATCGAGGAGCGCCACCTCACGGCGCGTCCGATCATCCTGGCCAGGCCGACCGAGCCCGATCCGGGGCCGGCCGCCGACCTCACCTGACGCTTCGTCAGAAATGACGCGGGGCGGCACGGCTGGAGGGTGTCTCACGTGGCCGGCCGTGATCCTCGCTTCGCTCGTCAACACGCTCAATCGGCTCGGCAGCGAGCGCAAGCGCTCGCTGCCCTCGCCTCAATCGCGTGTAGCGAGGCGCAGCACCGGGCGGCGTCGGGGCCGTGCCGCAGTAGGTCAGTTGCCACGTGAGGCACTCTCCTAAACGTGCCAGGTGATCGACAGTCGCCCGCTCGACTGCGCCGCGGCCAGCCGGGCTGCGGTCGCGGCCGTGGTGGCCAGCACCACCAGCGCCCCGCCGGCCGCGGACAGTTCGTCCGGTCCGGCGACGCTGAGGACCCGGACACCGGTCGCGACCACCGTTGCCGGGGTATCCGACGGGACGAAGGCCTCGGCCGGCGCGGCCAACACGTCGACGACCATCCCGGGCCGCAGCATCCGCGCGGCCGCGGCATCCGCGATTCGCACGGGTGCCGCCACCGAATCGTCGGTGGGGCCACCGTCCGGGTCCGCCGTGCCGAGCAGGCGCACATCGGTGATGGGCTCGCCGCGGCGGACCGCCGAGGTGGGCCGGCGTCCGACCGCCGCGACCGGGTCGCGCAGCGCGCCGCTCGGCACCCGTGCCGCGGGGAACGCCGCGACCGCCAGGTCGTCGCGCCCGATCGCCGACCCCCAGGACAGGTCGCGGCTCGCGATCAGGACCTGCACCGTCGGGCCCGGCCCCGGAGTCAGCGCCTGCAGCCCGCACCAGGCCGCCAGGCCGGCGAAGCCCGCGGTCAACGACCACCGGTGTGCCGCAACCAACGCCGGCAACCCGCCGGCCCGGGCCACTCGACCCGTCAAGGAAGCACGATCCCGGTCCGCAGGCCGTCCAACGTGGCCGGGCACGGACAGCGCCGTTCGTCCGGAAGCGCGCCGATCACCGCGAACAGCAGATCGCGCAGGCGGGCGACGTTCTTCGCGAAGATTGCGAACACCTCGGCCATCGTCACCCCGGATCCGGTCTCGATGCCCGCGTCGAGGTCGGTGACCAGGGCCAGGGTCGTGTAGCAGAGCGCCAGCTCGCGGGCGAGCGTGGCTTCAGGTTGCCCGGTCATGCCGATGATCGAGGCCCCGCCGGCCGCGTACCAGGCCGACTCGGCCCGGCTGGAGAAGCGTGGGCCCTCGATCACCACCAGCGTGCCGTCGCCGAACGGCGCCCACCCGGCGGCAGCCGCTGCCCTGGTCGCCGCCGCACGCCCGACCGGACAGTACGGATCGGCGAACCCGACGTGCACGACCCCGGCGGGCGGGCCGTCGTAGAAGGTCCCGACGCGTCCCGACGTCCGGTCGATCACCTGATCGGGAATGACCAGGGAGCCGATCGGCCGGTCGTGGCGCAGCGAACCGACCGCGCACGGGGCGAGCACCTGGCCCACTCCGAGCGATCGCAGTGCCCAGAGGTTGGCCCGGTAGGGGATGCGGTGCGGTGGCCACCGGTGGTCCGCCCCGTGCCGCGGCACGAAAGCCACGCGCCGGCCCGCCACCTCACCGATCACCAGCCGGTCCGACGGCGGCCCGTAGGGGGTGTCCACCTCGACCGCCACGGCGTCGGTGAGGAACTCGTACAGCCCGGACCCGCCGATGACCCCGATCTCGGCGCGGAGGGGCGTGCTCAGATCGGTTCCCGCAGCACGCGCCGGGGTCGTCTGGTGTGCTCGCTGGTCGTTCATGTCGCAGGACCCTAGCCGTGGCCGGCCGCCGCTCAGCGGGTCCGTGGGAGGCCTGTGGACAGCCCGCGGGCTGTGGACGGCGCGGGTTGTCCGGGCCCGTTACGCCCCCGACGGCATCCGTCGTAGCGCTTGCGAGCGACGCGAGCGCGAATCGGCGCGGAGCGCGGCAATGTAACCGCCGACGACTCGGTTCGCGCTTTCCGCGAACAAGGGCCTTCCGAGGAGGCGCCCCCTCAGGCCGCCGATTCCCCGCCGGACTTCTTGCTGGTGCCCGCCGACTCGCCGCCCGCCTTCTTGGTGCTGCCGGAGTCCGACTTCGTGGCTGAGGTCGAGCCGCCGCCGTCGCTCTTGCCGCCCTCGCTCTTGCTCCCCTCGCTCTTGCCCCCGTCGCTCTTCGGTGTGCTCTTCGAGTCCGAGCCGGACTCGCCGGCGGAGCTCTTGGCGCGGCTGTCGGTGCGGTAGAAGCCCGACCCCTTGAACACCACGCCCACCGCGGAGAACACCTTGCGCAGCCGGCCCGAGCAGTCCGGGCACTCGGTCAACGGGTCGTCGGTGAACTTCTGCACCGCTTCCAGTTCGTGGCCGCACTTGGTGCAGGCGTACTGATAAGTCGGCACGCATTCCTCCTGATTGGCACTCGCACCCTGAGACTGCTAATTCTGACGCACCGACCCGGGGTTCGTCCATTCGACGCCCAGCCGGACGAGGCCCTCCGGGGTGAGCGCGGCGTCGACCGGCGCGTCGTGCGCCTCGACCGGTACCGCCTCGATCACCTCGGGCGGGTAGAGCAGGACGATCGCCGGTACCCCGGCCCGACGCAGTCGCAACGCCCGGTCGTAGGAACCACCGCCGCGGCCCAGCCGATTCCCGCCGCGGTCGGCCATCAGACCGGGCAGCAGGATCACGTCGGCCTCGGCGATCGCGCCGACACCCAGGCGCGGACCGGTCGGCTCGGGGATCCCGCGCGGGCCCGGGTAGAAATCGTCCGGGCCGCTGTCGACCGCCCAGTCCAGGCCCAGGTCGGGGAGCACCACCGGGAGCAGCACGCGGCGGCCCGCTGCGCGTAACGCGGCGAGTAAGGGGCCGGTGCGGGGCTCGAACCCCATGGAAACGTGCAGCGCCACCGTCGGCACGGCAAGCTCCGGCAGCCCCAGTGCCAGCTCGCACAGAACCTCGCCGACGTCGGTCCGGTAATCCGGGCACATCCGGCGCCGACGAGCCGACGCGGCTGCCCGCAGGTCGCGCTTGGAGTCCGTCACGGCAGATAGCCTGCCGCAATGACCATGACGAAGGCGGTGATACCCGCCGCCGGCCTCGGCACGCGGTTCTTGCCGGCCACCAAGGCGACACCGAAGGAGATGCTCCCGGTCGTCGACAAGCCGGCCATCGAGTACGTCGTGGAGGAGGCGGTCGCCGCCGGGCTGACCGACGTCCTGATGATCACCGGCCGGAGCAAGCGGGCGCTGGAGGACCACTTCGATCGCAACTACGAGCTCGAGGAAAAGCTTGCCGCCAAGGGTGACATCGAGACCCTCGAGCGGGTACGAGCGTCCAGCGACCTGGCCACGATGCACTACGTCCGGCAGGGCGACCCGCGCGGACTCGGGCACGCCGTGCTCTGCGCGGCGCAGCACGTGGGCGCCGAGCCGTTCGCGGTGCTGCTCGGCGACGACATGATCGACCCGCGCGACCCCTTGTTGGCACCGATGATGACCGCCCGCGACCGGTTGGGTGGCAGCGTGGTCGCGCTGATGGAGGTCCCGGCGGATCAGATCCATCTCTACGGTTGCGCCGCGGTCGCCCCGTCCGAGGTCGACGGGGTGGTGCGGGTGACCGACCTGGTCGAGAAGCCGGATCAGGCGGCGGCGCCGAGCAACCTGGCGATCATCGGTCGGTACGTCCTGGAGCCGGCCGTGTTCGACGTGCTGCGCCGCACCCCGCCCGGTCGTGGCGGCGAGATCCAACTGACCGACGCGTTGCGGGCGCTGGCCGTCGGCGACGGCGGTGGTCCGGTACACGCGGTGGTGTTCCACGGCCGGCGCTACGACACCGGCGACCGCGCCGATTACCTGCGCACGATCGTCCGGCTGGCTTGCGAACGGCCCGACCTGGGGCCGGACTTCCGGAGCTGGTTGCAGGACTACGTCAAGAACGAGCTACCGGGTGGGGCGGCGTGAGATCGGTCGAGGAACAGATCAACTGGATCCTGGAGAATATTGCGACGGCGCCCGCGTTGGAGCTGCCGCTGCTCGACGCGCAGGGCTGCCTGTTGGCCGCCGACATCGTGGCCGAGGTGAACCTGCCGCCGTGGGACAACTCCTCGATGGACGGCTACGCGGTCCGGCTGTCCGATGTGCTCGGGGCCAGCCGGGAGTTCCCGGCCGAGCTGCGGGTGATCGACGACATCGCCGCCGGTTACCTGCCCTCCCGGCCCATCAGCGCCGGGTCGTGCTCCCGGATCATGACCGGCGCCCCGGTGCCCGAGGGCACCGAGGCGATCATTCCCGTGGAGGAGACCGACGCGGGCACCTCTCGCGTCAAGGTGTACACCCAACCCGCCGACGGGCAGTTCATCCGAGCACTCGGCAGCGATGTCCGGGCGGGGGAGACCCTGCTCACCGCGGGGACCGAGCTGGGCCCCGCGCAGCTCGGCCTGCTCGCGGCGGTCGGGCGCAACCGCGTCCCGGCCAGGCCACGCCCCCGGGTCGTGGTGATCTCCACCGGCAGCGAGTTGGTCGATCCCGGCTCGCCGCTGCGCCCCGGGGCAATCTACGAGTCGAACAGCTACATGCTGGCCGCGGCGGCCCGCGACGCGGGCGGGGTGCCCTACCGGGTCGGTCTGGTCCACGACGACGAGGACAAGGTGCTGGCCACCATCGAGGAGCAGCTCGGCCGCGCCGACCTGCTGATCACCTCCGGCGGGGTCAGCGCCGGAGCCTACGACGTGGTCAAGTCAGTGTTGTCCAAGTTGGGAACCGTCGAGTTCGGCGGCGTCAAGATGAACCCGGGCAAGCCGCAGGGCTTCGGGCGGGTCGGTGGCGTCCCGATCTTCACGTTGCCCGGAAACCCGGTCAGCTCCTACGTGTCCTTCGAGGTCTTTGTGCGCCCGGCGATCCGGCGCATGCGGGGGCTCACCCCGGAACGCCGACCGTTGATCCGGGCCACCGCAACCGAACCGATGAAATCTCCCTGGGGCAAGACGCAGTTCATGCGCGGCATCCTCGGCCCGCCCCGGCCGTACGGGCCTCCGCACGTACGCCCCGTCGGCGGCGCCTCCTCGCACCTGATCGGTGACCTCGCCCTGGCCAACTGCTTCATGGTGATCGGCGAGGACGTCGACGAGGTTCGGATCGGCGACCAGATCGACGTGATGTCGCTGGACCGGGAACCCCTGTGACGTGCACCGGACGCATCGAGGGGATGGGGCAGTTATGAGCTTCACGCACCTCGATTCCACCGGCGCGGCGCGCATGGTCGACGTGTCGGAAAAAGAAGTGACGGTCCGTCAGGCGACGGCCAGCGGACGGGTGTTGGTCAGCCCCGAGGTGATCGCGTTGCTGCGCGGGGTGGGCGTGCCGAAGGGCGACGCGCTGGCAGTGGCGCGGATCGCCGGGATCACCGGGGCGAAGCGCACGCCGGACCTGGTGCCCTTGTGCCACCCGTTGGCGATCCACGGGGTGGAGGTGGACCTGGCGGTCGAGGACGACGCCGTCACCATCACCGCCCGCGTGCGCACGGCCGACCGGACGGGGGTGGAGATGGAGGCGCTGACCGCCGTTGCGGTGGCCGGGTTGACGGTCGTGGACATGGTGAAGTCCGTGGACAAGGGCGCGGTGATCACCGACATCCGGGTGGAGCACAAGGTTGGCGGGAAGTCGGGGGAGTACCGGCGGGCGGCGGAGGCGGGATGACGCAGGGTCGACGGGCGCTGGTGATCACGGTCTCCAACCGGGCATCGGCGGGGGTCTATCCAGACCGGGGCGGGCCGATTCTGCACGCCGGGTTGGCCGAACTCGGGTTCGCCGTCGACGGGCCGCAGGTGGTTCCGGACGGTGAACCGGTCGCGGCGGCGTTGGCCGCGGCGGTGGCGGCCGGGTACGACGTCGTGCTGACCACGGGGGGGACCGGCCTGACCCCGATGGATCTGACCCCCGAGATGACCGCCCGAGTGATGGACCGTCAGGTCCCCGGGATAGCCGAGGCGATCCGGTACCGCTCGGCGCCGACGGTGCCGGCCGCGATGCTCTCCCGCGGCTTGGCGGGGCTGGCCGGTCGAACGCTGATCGTCAACCTGCCCGGCTCGCCGGGTGGGTGCAAGGACGGCTTGGCCGTGCTCGCTCAGGTCCTGGGACATGCGGTCGACCAGATCCACGGGGGCGACCACGCGCCCGCCGGGGGAGCAACCTGAGCCGCGGTTGGCCGGTCCGCCTGGCCGACGGGGCGGTGGTGCTGCGGCCGCTGCGCGTCCGCGACGGTGACGCGTGGCGGGTGATGCGCCGCGCCAACGCCGCCTGGCTGGCGCCGTGGGAGGCGACCCGGCCGGGCGAGGAAGGCACCGAACTGGGCTTCGGGCCGATGGTGCGCCGATTGCGGGCCGAGGCGCGGGAGGGGCGCACGCTGCCCTTCGCGCTGGAGTACCACGGCCGGTTCGTCGGCCAGCTCACGATCGCCGGGGTCACCTGGGGTTCGTTGTGCGCGGCCAACATCGGCTACTGGATCGACCACGGCCACGCCGGACGCGGCATCATGCCGACGGCGGTGGCGCTGGCCACCGACCACTGCCTGTCCGGCATGGGTCTGCACCGGGTGGAGATCTGCATCCGCCCGGAGAACCGGAACAGCCGTCGGGTGGTGGAAAAACTCGGGTTCCGTGAGGAAGGGCTGCGGCCGCGGTTCCTGCACATCGACAGCGCCTGGCGCGACCACCTGGTCTACGTGCTCACCGCCGAGGAGGTGCCCGCCGGGGTCATGCACCGGTGGCGGCTGTCCCGCGGACCGCTGGCCCCGCAGTAGCCACGGCGACACGACTTCTCAATCCAGAAAGTGGATCACTTCCCGATCTAGCGTGGCAATCGGGTGCAGCCAGGGTCACGGGCGGAGGGCTCGGCGCACCGGTTGGGAGATACGCCAATGATCGAGCGCAGCGAGCGAATCGATGTGTACTGCGATTTCGCTCATCGGTGTGCCAGCCGAAGGATGGTGCGCCAATGAGCGGGAGTGGGCTGATCTATGCCGCGGTCCTCGGTGCCTGGGCCGTCTACTTCGTCTCGCGGTCGCTGCGGTCCGGCCCACGCGAAGTCGTGGTACCGAACGAAGGTGTGGTGCTCCGGCGCCGCGGAGCGGTGGACGTGCCGCCGGGTTCCTACGCGATGATCCGACCGCCGAGCGAGGCACCGTCGGCACCCGTGGTCAAGCAACGCGGAGAGGATGCCGCCGTGACGCCCCGGCCGGCGCCGGTCCGGGTCAGTCCGGCGACCGCGATGCGCCGCCGCCGCGTCCTGGCGCTGCTGGCCGTGGCATGCCTGGTCACCTCGGCGACCACGATCACGCACGTGACGCCCGCCTGGACACCCGCACTGCCGATTCTGCTTGTCGCCACCTATTTGCTGGAAGTACGTATCCAGACCGGGCGAGCCCGCTTTGTGCGCCCGGTGGCCCCAGAACCGGACATCGAGGTCGTCCCGCATCGGCCGGCGCGGCGCCCCAAGAACCGGGACGCCGACGAGTTATGGGACCCCTGGCCGGTGTTCGAGCCGGTCGAGACCAGGTCCGGCCGCGTCCCGGATCTGATCGAAGGCTGGGAACCGCGCCCGGTGCCCCTGCCGACCTACGTCACGGCCGCCAAGGCCGACCCGCCGGCGCGCCGCATCGACATATCGGCCGGGCGCGCCTGGACCGCCGCCGAACCGGCCACCGAGGCTACGGCCCAGACTCCCGCGGCGCCCGCCGCGGAAACCGCTGCCGAGACAGGCGCGGGCGAGCGGGCCAAGCCCGAGCAGGCGCCTGAGAAGGACGCGGCCATCGCAGGCGGGCCCCCGATGGTCGAGGAGCCGGTCGTGGAGTTCGAGCACAAGCGCGCGGTCAACGACTGACGCTGCGGCGCGTCCGTCCTGATCCCGCCGCGACCGGACTCCCCCGGCCACGGTGATAACCTTCCGGGGTTCTCGGGGCTGTGGCGCAGTCCGGTAGCGCACCTCGTTCGCAACGAGGGGGTCAGGGGTTCAAGTCCCCTCAGCTCCACCCATCGCAGCAGGTCAGGGGCCTGATCCGGGAGACCGGATCAGGCCTCAAGATCATGACCGCAGTTTGACAGCGTTCCGGTCGGCCGACGCCGGCCAACGCCGGCCGCGGGTCTGAGCCTGCTGCAGGTCGGGGCCTCAGCGGCGGTAGATGACCACTCGGTCGCCGTCTTCGGTGGCGCGGAAAAGCTCCTGCGTGGCGCGGTAGTCGCGGGTCTGGACGCAGCCGCTGCTGTGGTGGGCGTACCCGTTGTCGGCGAAGTCGGAGGAGTAGTGGACGGCTTCGCCACGGCTGAAGAACATCGAGTACGGCATGGATTCCCCGGTCAGGTGGGAGATGTGGTGGGGCAGCTTCCAGTAGATCCGGAAGGTGCCTTCCCGGGTGGGGTTTCGCGGGCCGCCGAAACGTGCCGACATGAACAGCTCGACCCGACCGTTGACCATCCATCGCAGCATGTGGGTGGTCTTGTCGATGCACACCACCCGGCCGTGGCGGCAGCGGGGGTCGATGGTCGAGGCCGTTGCCGCCGTTGCCGCCGTTGCCGTCGCCGGTGTCAGCGACCCCGTGGTCAACGCCGCAAGGACGGCCGGCACGCCGAGCGCCCGAACCCGGTTGCTGTTCATTTCGCGCCCCCGCTGCCGAGAAGATTCGGATCGTGACAATTCCGCACGGTGCGCCGGGAGTGTGGTGCGTTTTACGAACACCTCCCGGGAAATTGACCCGCGGACCGGTGCGATCGCGCGAGCGCATGCCCGTCGGGCAGGGGGGACCTCGGCTCGCGAAGCCGGTGGTTCAGTGCTCCGCGTCGTCGGTGTGCAGAGGTGCCTTTTCCGCGAGGTGTTCGACCATGTGCTCGCCGGCCTTGGCGGCGGCCAATGTGTGCTCGCCGAGCTTGCCGGGTGCTTCGCCGAGGTGCTCGGCGGCGTCCTTCAGCGCGTCCTTCGCCTGCTCACCGAGGTGGTGCAGCTTGTCGGACATCTTGTGCTCGTCTCCCATGACCGTGTTCCCCTTTCTCGCCGACGTTCCATTTCGCGCCGACGACCTGTACCGGTGAGTCTTCCGGCCGGGGCCGGGGGACACACGCGAACTCCCGATGACATCCAGCTGTCCCGGTGGCGCCGAGCAACCCAACTCCACCAACGTGTCCGCGCGCCTGGCGATCCGCCACCCCTGAACCGACACGAGCTCGGGACCTGGGCCGGCTACGCGAAAGTTCGAAGCCGGGGCCAAGCCCATCCGGAGCCGACCCGAGCGAACCGGTCGACCGATGCTGATTCGTTCGTCCGGTGTCGGTCTCCACCGTTCGTATCGAAGGCGGGGAAAGGGATCCCATTACGGTGAATGCGCTCCGAAACTCGGTCGAGGACGCGGGGGTCGCGCCCGGTCCGACCGAGGAGGCGCGCCGTGGGCCGTGGAACCGGGCTCGGCCGCGCGCGGGCGGGCGCACCTGTCGGGCTCACGCTCGCGATGGTGGCCTCGCTGTGGGTCCCGGACCCGGCGGCCGCCATGGCCTCGACGTGGACCACCGTGCCGGTGACCGCGGTCTGCCCGCAGGATCCGGCTCCCAATACGGTCACCTGCTTCGCGCTGCGACGCACCGACGTGACGCCCCGGACGGGCCAACTGGCGCCCGCCACGGCAGCCGCCCCGATCGGGTACGGCCCCGCCGAGCTGGACTCCGCGTACGACATCTCGACCAAGCTCGAGGGCGGCACGGTCGCGATCGTCGACGTCTACGACGACCCCGACGCCGAGTCGGACCTCGCCGCCTACCGCGCCCGATACGACCTGCCCGCTTGCACCACCGCCAACGGCTGCTTGCGCAAGGTCAACCAGAACGGCGACCCGAACGATCTGCCGGCCGCGGACACCAGCGGCTGGGCCACCGAGATCGCGCTGGACACCGACATGGTCTCGGCGGCCTGCCCGCTGTGCCACATCCTGCTCGTCGAGGCCGACAGCACCGCCAACGCCGACATCGGTGCCGCGGAGAACTACGCGGCGAGCGTGCCCGGCGTGCGCGTGGTGTCCAACAGCTTCGGCGGATCGGAGACCGCGCAGGACCCGTCCGTCGGCCAGGAGTACTTCGACCACCCGAACGTCGCGGTCGTGGCCGCGGCCGGCGACGACGGGTACGGCGTGGAATTCCCGGCCGCCTCCCCGTACGTGATCGCCGTCGGCGGAACCACGCTGAGCAAGGCCGACAACACGCGTGGCTGGACCGAGTCGGTGTGGAGCACCAGCGCCGATGAAGGGACCGGCAGCGGCTGTTCGGCCGACGAGACCAAGCCCGCGTGGCAGACCGACACCGGCTGCGCCGATCGCGCCGTTGCCGACCTGTCCGCCGACGCCGATCCTGCCACCGGGGTCGCCGTCTACGACAGCTACGGCAGTGGCGGCTGGACCGAGATCGGCGGCACCAGCGCTGCCGCGCCGCTGGTCGCCGCCATGTACGCGGAAGCCGACAACGCCAATCCTTCGGCCGCTTACGCCTACGCGAACCCGAGCGGCCTCAACGATGTGACGACCGGTCAGAACTGCGACGAAAACTCGGTCTCGTACCTGTGCCAGGCACAGGTCGGATACGACGGTCCCACCGGCAACGGCACGCCGAACGGCCTGCTCGCCCTCGGGGGCCCCGGCGCCGCCACCCCGCCCACGCTCGGCGGCACCGCTACGCCCTCGTGCCCGACCGGAAAGCGACTGGTCGACGCCGGCTTCGAGTCCCGCAGCACGGGATGGATCGCGAGCAGGAAGGTCATCGGCAAACACACCGGCAACGGCGCCCCGCACAGCGGAAGCTGGTCGGCAGAACTCGACGGCACCGGCCACACCCACACCGACACCCTGGCCCAGACCGTCGCCGTGCCCGCACCGTGCAACGAGGCAACCGTCTCCTTCTGGCTGAAGATCACCACGAAGGAGACCACCAAGTCCACGGCCCACGACAAGCTCACCGTGACCCTGGGCTCGACCAAGCTCGCGACCTACTCGAATATCGACCACGCCGGGTACAAGCACCTGACGCTGCGCGCCGTGCTGCCGACGGGCACCACGACGGCGACGCTGAAATTCACCGGTACCGAGAACAACTCCAAGGCAACCTGGTTCACCATCGACGACACTTCGCTGACCCTCGCCTGATCGCCTCCGGCGACCGACCCGTAGACCTCAGCCACAGTCAAGGTTCTCTCTCCCGGGCAACGAGCATTGAGGAGCCGATCGGAAGGCCCCGATGCATGCCTGCGCCGTTCTCGCGGGCCCGGTTCTGACGCTGTGGTCGGGCTGTCCGGCCCGGCGCCCAAGGCGCCGACCAGAGTTTCGGGTACTGCGGGGCGCCGGGAGCGTCGCCGGCACCGGAGCGGCCATGCCGGTTGTAGCGTTGTTCATATCTAATTAGGGCGTCGTTTCCGACGTTTCGGTGCCGCTCCGGTCCCTGGCGGCGAGGTCTGGAATCTTTGGTTCGGAGCTCGCGCATGCAGGAGTCCGTGTTCGGGTCCGTGTCGCCGCTGTGTTGCGCCGGCTGAGCACGGGGGATCGCCCTCGGGGGCCGGTCCCGGCTCGGGCCCCGGGCTGCTGGGCGCGCGCGGTCGGGTGGGCCGGCGTGGCCGGGTGGGCTGCGCCGGCGCGCTGGGCTTGGCTTCGAGTGCTCGGGCGTCGGGGGGCTGTCCGGGAGCAGTGGTGCGCAGGCAACGCTGACCCCGGTGATGTGGTCATCGTCGCGGCGGGGCCGATTCCGGGGTGTCGGGCGGGCCGCCGAGCCGGCGAGGACGGCGCGGCGGCTGATCTCGGCCCGGTGACCGGGGTGCAGGTGCTGGGGGCGATGGTGGCGGCCGATTCGGCGGTGCCCGGTCGGTCACGTGCACCCGGCCGGGCGTCCGCGACCGCCGACCCGCCGTCGCGACCCGGCCCGGGAACAGGCGGGTGCTGAGGTGGTGCGCACACTCGGTTGCGGCACGTCTCGGTGTGCCCCTCACCTGACGGATCATCAGATCGATTCGGGTGGACGCGGCCCACTGCGTTCCCCCGTGCGCACCCCGGGGGGATCGCTGCGCCAGGCGGGGCACCATCGTGTGCAGAAACGGCTGCCCCCGGGGAAGGTCTCGAGATGATGCGAACGGCGCGGATCCCGGCCGGCGTCTGCGCGCTGCTCGGGATGCTCGCGCCCCCGGGGGTCGGTGCGGAGGCGGCGCCGACGGGGCCCGGCGCTGGTCGTTGTCCGACCGGGCTGCTGTGCGTGTGGACCGGGCCCGGATTCACCGGTGCGATGACCGAATTCCTCGACGACCCGAACTGGAACGCCCAGTGCCGCCCGATGCGCAAACCGGTCAGGTCGGTGGTGAACCTCACCACGGCCGCCCCGTGGCGGCTGCAACTGTTCCTCTTCCACAACCCCCGTTCCCGTTCCTGCAACCGGCACGGCGTGTACGCCCAGTACCTGCCGGGCCAGTCCGACCCGGACGTCGCCGGCGGTCCGGTGACCGCTGTACAGATCTACGCCGAACCGGCCCCGGACCACTGAACATCGGACGGCCGGCGGATCTGACGAATCGTCACGGTCCCGGCGGGCCGGGGAAGTCGTGTGTCCATCCAACCGAACGGTCCCCTGACTCGGATACGTCGAGGGACCCTGCGGTGCCGAGGCTCGGTTCGCCGGGGTTTTCTCGTGGTCCGGTCCGGTCCGGTCCGGTCCAGTCCGGTCCGGTCCGGTCCGGGGGTGGGTCGGATCGCCGGTGGGGTCGATCTGGGGGCCGGGGCCGCCCCGGGGCCGGGGTGGGGCGGGACGCCGCGGCGGCGATGGCTCGGGTCAGGACGTGGGGCGCAGCACCATGACGGGGATGTGCCGTCCGGCGGTGCGGGTCTGGTAGGTGGCCCAGCCGGGGTACATGGTGACGGCGGCCTCCCACAGGCGCCGGCGTTGGTCGCCGATGGCCTCCTGCGCCTGGTAGGGCCCGGTGTTCGCGCCGTCGGTGAGGGTGACGTCAGGGTGGGCGAGCGGGTTGTGGTACCAGGCGGGGTTGTGCGGTGCGCCGCCGTTGGAGGCGACGAGGACGACGTCGGCGCCGTCGGTGAAGTAGACCAGCGGGGTGGTCCGGGGCAGGCCGCTGCGAGCGCCGCGGTGGTGCAGCACGACGGTGTGCAGGGTCAGGGTGGTGCGGACCCGGCCCCTGGTCAGCGGGATCGTGACCCGGTCGAGGCGGTTGGCGACGTGGACGAAGAACCATGCCCCGGCCCGGGTAGAGGCGAGCTGGTTGATCAGGCGCAGGCGGGGATGCGCCTGGGGCGGTTGCGGTTTGATCCGGGTACCCACGCGGTCGGCTCCTGCGGGCTGGTCGAGGGGCTGAGGCTACCGCCGCGACCTCGGGGCCTCACCGGGGATCCGCCGGCTGCCGGTGGATCCCCACGGGTACCGGTTGCTGGGCGAAGAAGGCCACGGCTGCGACCGGTCCGCGCCCGGTCCGGACTGCGCGGGCGTGCGGGTCGTGGCGGGAGCGCGAGGTCGCCTGGCCCGAGCCGGCGCCGCCGAGGCGATGACCGGTGAACGGCGCGGACCCTGGGGTCACCCTCGGATCCACCCGTTTCGGTAATTCCCCCGCCACCCTCCGGTGCGAGATAGTTCACCTGGCCGACACCGAGGCCAAAGTATTCGCCGATGCGCGGGGTACATCCGCCGGCTACCGCTCGGCCGCGCAGGCGGCGGAGTTCCTGGACATCGGCCCGTGGGAGCGCACCGTGAAGCACACCATCGATGTTTCGCCCGCGGTCTGGGCACGGCTCGCGGACGGCGACCGGACCTCCTACCAGGGCATCGCGAGAGACGGCTCCTTGGTGCCCCGGGCGGGAGACGTCGTCGAGTTCGTGGACCAGTCGGGTTGGTGGCTGCCCGGTGCGGAGAACCGGGATCGTCTGTACTTCCGGGTCGGGCACGTGACCTGGTACGACATTGCCGGCGGGCCTGCGGTGCACTGGACCGCCTCGATCATCGGCTGCGACCTGTTGGCCGCATAGCGGGTCGCGGTTCGCGACTCCCGGCCGGTCGGAGTGGCGGGTTGGTCAGTGGGGTGGAGCCGTTGCGGGAGGTCGAGTTCGTCTTCGAGCCGCAGGCCGAGGGCGGCGGGTTGCACCTCCACGCCCCGACCTGCCCGGCTTGCACGCTCAGCGCGACAGCCTCGACGAGGCGGCAGCCATGTCCGCCTCAAGCACCCCGACCGCGAACTGGCTTTGGCCGCTCCGCTGCACCGCGAGCTGAAGCAGGACACGCTTGCCACGATCATCGCCGGACGCCGGGATCGACCGCGAGCAACTCACCGCCTGCTCCGACCAGCCGGGTTGCCGGGCGGTCCGGCGCGGGCAAGGCGGGTCCACCTGAGTTGGCGTCAGGTCATGCGCATCGGGCGCCCTTCGCAGACCGGCCGCGGTTGACTGCCGCAGTGCTAGCATTGCTATCAAGGAGAGGGGGAGGAGGTGGCGGCCATCACCGTGCGCGACTTGGACGACGAGGTCGCGGCGCAGTTGAAGGTACGTGCGGCCCGGCACGGGCGGTCGATGGAGGCCGAGGCCCGGGCGATCCTGACCGATGCGGTCACGGCCGCCGAGGAGGACCGGCGGCCGAACCTTGCCCAGGCCGCTCGCGAACGTTTCGCCGCGTTGAAGGGCGTCGAGCTGGAGATCCCGCCCAGGCGTGACCTGCCTCGTCCCGCCCAGCTGCCGTGATCGTCCTGGACACCAACGTCCTGTCGGAGATGATGCGGGCGAAGCCCGACCCCGCCGTCCTGGCCTGGGTGGAGGCTGCCGGGGAACTGCACACCACCGCGTTGACCCTCGCCGAGGTCGACTACGGCATCGCACGCCTGGCCTCGGGGCGCCGCAAGGAGCGACTGGCCGCGGCGGCCTCATCGCTGTTCACCGAGTTCCGGGACCTGGTTCTGCCCTTCGACACCGCCGCCGCCCGCCGCTACGGCGTGATCGTCACCGTTCGCGAACGCGCCGGGCGTCCGATCAGCACTGTCGATGCGCAGATCGCGGCAATCTGCGTCTCCCGCCGAGCCGCGCTTGCCACCCGCAACACCGCCGACTTCGACGACACCGGTATCCGAATCATCGATCCGTGGACCCAGGACCGAACATCTACGTCCCCGTCACCTGGACGGCGGCGAACCCCGGACTGACACGCGCAAGGCGCAATCCACAGGGCCGCGCAGCGGCCTTGCGGCGGGCCTGTTCGGTGTGGTTGCCAATGCGCACACCTCTGTGCCGGCATCCGTTCCGTGAACGGCGTCGCCGCCTGAAGGTCGCTCGCCGGCGAATTTATTCACAGAGTTTTCATGAAAGAACACGTCCGGCCCGGAATACCAGCCGGCGGCGAGATTTGAGGCATGTGGCGAATTACGGGCGCCGCCCGAGGTTCGACGAGAGACCGATGTCTTGAGTAACGCATTGGGGGGTTGTTACGATAAACCAATCGTCCGGTTCGGCGCACCTAATGGTCCTGCTCGGCCGGGTTCGTCTGGTTACTATGTCTGAGCTTTTCGCTCCGCTTATTCCGGTTCGGAGAAGGGAAACAATCTTGCCCACTTCACCCATTCACAGGATGCGATTGGTTGGCGTGTCGAGCACGGCCGGTGCCTTCATCCTGTTGGCAGGTGCGCTGGCGACGCCGGCCTCCGCCGCCGCGACCGGGCCGCGCGGCCCGGTGAACAGCCACGTTCGATCCTTCAATTTCGTTCAGGATGCAAGCTACGTCCTGGACATGCGCAATGCCGGGGTGGAGGAGAACACCAACATCCCCTCGGCCACCTACCAGGACATCGGATTCAGCGCGATCCAGTTGACCCACGACATCGGCCAACCGCAGGGCAAGTGCGACGCG
>DATAUG010000177.1:0-35657 GCA_036268355.1 Sporichthyaceae bacterium | reverse complement strand
CCGGAGACCAGGCTGACGTCGAGCGACCGCCGCACGGCGGTGCCCGGCGTGGCGACTGGCCTGGCGGTGACCGGCGCGGGCGGCGACGTGCTCTACATCGAGGCGTCCCTGGCGGATCCCGAGACCGGCGACACCGGCCTCACGCTCACCGGCCAGCTCGGTGACGTGATGAAGGAGTCGGTCCAGATCGCGCTGTCCTACCTGCGCTCCCACGGTGCCGAGCTCGGCCTGCCGGTGGGGGACCTCAAGGCCCGCGGCGTGCACGTGCACGTGCCGGCCGGCGCGGTGCCCAAGGACGGGCCGAGTGCGGGTGTCACCATGACCACCGCCCTCGCGTCGCTGCTCTCCGGCCGCGCGGTGCGGTCCGACGTGGCGATGACCGGCGAGGTCTCGCTGACCGGGCGGGTGCTGCCCATCGGCGGCGTCAAGCAGAAGCTGCTGGCTGCCCACCGGGCCGGGATCACCACCGTGCTGATCCCGCAGCGCAACGAGCCGGATCTGGACGACGTGCCGGCCGAGGTGCTCGAAGAACTCACCGTGCACCCGGTCGCCGATGTCCGGGACGTGCTGCGGCTGGCCCTTGAGCCCGGCTCGGCCGCGCCGGCGGCGCGGGAGAGCCAGCAGCGCAGCGACTCCTCGGTCGCCGCCTGACTGTCCGCCGGAAACCGATGGCTCCCTTCCCCGGAAACACGGGGGCGGGAGCCATCGCTCGTCTCGGTGGGCTCACCGCCGGGCGGCTGATCGGGACAGCAGTGATTGCGACACCACGAGAGCGCCGAGCGGACTGGCCGAGAAGAACGCCCCGAAGGACACGAACGTCCGACAGCGCCCCGACGCCACCGCGATCTCCCCGGCCGGCGCCTGCAGGTAGAGCGCCGCCTGGTTGGCGAGGCCGCTGAAACCGTTGGCCAGAGCGAACAACAGCGACATACCGATCATGATCAACGCCGAGGACGTGTGCGTGACGGCGAGCATCACCCCACCGGTCAACAGCATCGCCACGCCGGTCAGGATGAGCGGACAGGCGAACAGCGCGGTCAGCCGGTGGCGAGGATCTCAGCGAGGCCGAGAGCGGGACAGTCGAGCCAGTCCGCAGTGGACGTCCTTGATCCCGGCCCGCCGGAATCCCACGAGGTAGATGGTGTCGCCGCCGCGCTCCTGTTCGCCCCGCGGGCACAGCCGGGGGGTGACGCCAGGCTCGCCCTCGGTCGCGAGTCGGGGTCATCCGGCTGACTACTGCGTTGAAAGTCAGGGTGGCGGACCGACGGCCGGCGTGCCATAGTGAGTGAGTCAGCTGACTAACTCATCGAAGGAGCGCCTCATGATCGTCGTCACCGGAGCCACCGGCCGGCTCGGCCGCCAGGTCGTCACCGGACTGCTGGACACGCTGCCCGCCGACCAGATCGTCGCCGCCGTGCGCGACCCGGCCAAGGCGAAGGACTTCGCCGACCGTGGTGTCCAGATCCGGGTCGCCGACTACGACGAACCCCGGACGTTGACCAGCGCCTTGGACGGTGCCGACCGGCTGCTGCTGATCTCCAGCAACAACTACGAGCACGCCGTTGCCCAGCACACCGCCGCGATCGATGCCGCCAAGCAGGCCGGTGTCGGCAGGCTCGTCTACACCAGCCTGGCGCACGCCGACACGACAACGCTGGCCACGGCGATCCCGCACCGGCTGACCGAGCCGATCGTCCGCGCGTCCGGCCTGCCGTTCACCTTGCTGCGGAACAACCTCTACACCGACCACTACGCGGCGCAGGTCGCGCAGGCCGTGACCGCCGGCGTGTTCGTCGGCAGTGCCGGCACCGGTCGGGTGGCCAGCGCGACCATCGCCGACTACGCGGCGGCGGCCGTCGCGGTGCTGACCGGCGACGGCCACGACGACCAGGTCTACGAACTCGGCGGCGATGTGGCCTGGGGCTTCGCCGACCTGGTCGCCGAACTGTCCCGGATCACCGGTCGGCAGATCGAGTACCGGAACCTGCCCGCCGACCAGCACGTCGCGCTGCTGGTCAGCGGTGGTGTCCAGCCGTTCCTGGCCGAACTGTTCGTCAACGTCTACCAGGCGATCGGCGCCGGGCAACTGTCCGACACCTCGGGCGACCTGCACCGCCTGATCGGCCGTCCGCCCACCTCGCTGACCGACTGGCTCGCCTCGGTCACCCGGGACTGAGGCCGCTCGCAAGTTCCAGAGCGGTAACGGCTCGCGGAGTTCGCCGAACCGGAATCCAGCCCGTGCCTGGCTGGGATATCGTTGGCGCAGTCCGCTGCGATGGTTTCCGCGACGTGGGCGCGCCCGTGCCGCTGACCCATGGAAGTGCCGTTTGGATTCATCCCGCTCCGGGCGTGCTGGGGAGCCGCCCTTACCGCGATGGCTGCCGGGCGAGCAATCGGCGGCGTTCTCCCCGGCGGATATTCTGGCGGCCATTCGGCAGCCCCGGCAGCCGGTGCACATCGTCCGCTCCGCCCCAGGACACGAGCCAGGGGTCGGGCTGGGTGGCAGTTTCGCCGCCCGCGGGGATGGTTACGAACTGGTCGGTTCGTTGCCGCCGATGTACCCGGAATGGCTGGGGGACCGCTCCTTCACCCGTGTTCATGGTGTCCGTTTTCCCTACATAGCGGGCGAAATGGCCAATGGCATCGCCACGACGGCGTTGGTCGTGGCGATGGCGCGGGCGGAGATGCTCGGCTTCTTCGGGGCCGCCGGGCTCGCCTTGCCGGCCATCGAGCGGGCGGTCACCGAACTCGCCCGGACGTTGGCCGGGATGCGCAACTGGGGCGTGAACCTGATCCACACACCGGCCGAGGCGGGGCACGAGGACCGGGTGGTCGACCTCTTACTCCGCGCGGACGTGCCGAAGGTGTCCGCGTCCGCGTTCCTGGAACTCACCCCGGCGGTGGTGCGCTGCGCGGTGGCGGGGCTGCGTGCCGACCGGAACGGCGAACCACTGCGGGCCCGGTATCTGTTCGCGAAGGTCTCGCGGCCCGAGGTCGCCACCCAGTTCCTGTCGCCCGCGCCCGTCGAGATCCTGCGCGTCCTGTTCGACCGCGGACAGCTCACCGAGGACGAAGTTCGCCTGGCGCAACACATTCCGCTCGTCGAGGACGTTACGGTCGAGGCGGACAGCGGTGGCCATACCGACAATCGGCCGCTGGGCGTCATCGTGCCGGCGGTCCGCTCGCTGGCCGAGCAACTGGCCCGGAAGCACGGCTACCCGCGGCCCGTCCGGGTGGGGGCGGCCGGCGGCCTCGGCGAGCCGGCCGCGGTGGCGGCGGCGTTCGCGGCCGGGGCGGCCTACGTGCTGACCGGCACCGTCAACCAGCTCTCCGTCGAGGCGGGACTGTCGGACGCGGCGAAGGAACTGTTGGCCGCGGCCGACCTGTCGGACGTGGCCATGGCGCCCGCCGCCGACATGTTCGAGTACGGCGTGCGGGTGCAGGTGCTGCGGCGCGGCACGCTGTTCGCCGCGCGGGCCGGGCAGCTTTATGACGCCTACCAGAACTATTCGTCGCTGGCAGCGCTGCCCACGCCGGTGCGCGAGCGGATCGAGAAGGACGTGTTGCGCTGCACCGTCGACGACGCCTGGGCGCAGACCAGGCAGTTCTGGCGGGAGCGGGACGCCGGCGAGGCCGAGCGCGCCGAGCGGGACGCCCGGCATCGGATGGCGCTGGTGTTCCGGTCCTATCTCGGCCTGTCCAGCCGGTGGGCGATCGAAGGCGAGCCGAGCAGGCGGACGGACTACCAGATCTGGTGCGGGCCGGCGATCGGCGCGTTCAACCGCTGGGTCGAGGGCAGCCCGCTCGCCGTTGCCGAGCAGCGCACCGTCGTGCAGATCGGGCTCAACCTGCTCGACGGCGCGGCCGCCGTGACCCGCGCGCATCAGCTGCGGACCTACGGCGTCGCCGTTCCCGAGGACGCGTTCCACCATCATCCGCGCCTACTGTCGTGACCCCGCACCGCTGAGGAGCGCCATGCCAATCAGCCCAGCCACCGGTCAGGTTCCCGTCGCCGTCGTGGGCCTCGCGGCGCTGATGCCCGGCGCGCGGGACGCGGCCGAGTACTGGCGCAACATCGTCACCGGCCGCGACCTGATCACCGACGTGCCGCCCGGGCACTGGGCGAGCGACGGCTTCTACGATCCCGATCCCGCCGCGCCGGACAAGACCTACTCCCGCCGAGGCGCGTTCCTGCCCGACATCGAGTTCGATCCACTGGCGCACGGCCTGCCACCGGCCACCCTGCCGGCCTTGGACCCGGCGCAGATGTTGGGCCTGCTGGTCGCCGACGAACTGCTCGCCGATCTCGACCACGGGCTCGGCGGGTCGCTGGACCGGGAACGGGTCAGCGTCATCCTCGGCAGCTCCACGCTGAGCCGGGTGGGCACGATGGATGCCCGGATTCAGCGCCCGGTGTGGCTGGAGGCGTTGCGCGAGCAGGGAATCGACGAGACGACGGCAGCGGCGGTCTGTGACCGGATCGCCGACCGGTACGTGCCATGGCAGGAGGCGACCTTCCCCGGCCTGCTGTCGAACGTGGTGGCCGGCCGGATCGCCAACCGGCTCGACCTGCACGGCACGAACTGCACCATCGACGCGGCGTGCGCCAGCTCGTTGGCCGCGGTGGCGGCCGGCGTCAACGAGTTGTCGCTCGGCCTGGCCGACCTGGTGATCACCGGTGGCGTCGACGCCACCAACAATCCACTGATGTACGTGTGTTTCAGCAAGACGCCTGCGCTGTCGCCGACCGGTGACGCGCGGCCGTTCGCCGAGGACGCCGACGGCACCATGCTCGGCGAGGGCACTGCGATGCTCGGGCTCAAACGGCTGGACGCCGCCGAGCGGGACGGTGACCGGATCTACGCGGTGATCCGGGGCATCGGCTCCTCCTCCGACGGCCGCGGCGGAGCGATCTACGCACCGATGCCGCAGGGGCAGGTCCGCGCACTGCGCCGGGCCTACGACGCGGCAGGCTACGGCCCGGACACGGTCGAACTCGTCGAGGCGCACGGCACCGCCACCCGGGCCGGCGACGCCGCCGAGTTCGAGTCGCTGCGCCAGGTGTTCGGCGCGTCCGGCCGGTCGGACACGCAGTGGTGCGCCCTGGGTACGGTGAAGTCGCAGATCGGCCACACCAAGGCCGCGGCGGGCGCGGCGGGGCTGGTCAAGACGGTACTCGCGCTGCACCACCGCATGCTGCCACCGACGGTCAAGGTGCGGCAGCCCAACTCCCGGCTCGGCCTCGACCGCAGTCCCTTCTACCTCAACACGACCGCCCGCCCGTGGACCCGCCCGGCCGGCCACGGGCGCCGCGCGTCGGTATCGAGTTTCGGCTTCGGTGGGGCTAATTTCCATGTCGCGCTTGAGGAATACCAGGGCCGAAGCCACGCCGGCCAGCGCTGGTTCCGGACCGCAGCGACCGAACTGGTGCTGTTCGGCGCCCCCTCGCCCCGGGAGCTGTCGGCGCGCTTTCGCCTGCTCGACGCCGATTCGGTGCTGTCCGAGCTGGCCCGCGATTCGCAGCGGGACTTCGATGCCGGTTCGCCGGTCCGGCTCGCGGTGGTCGCGCGGGACGCGGCCGAACTGCGGGCCCGTCTCGACCAGGCCGCCGCGCTGATCGACCGCGGTCCGGACACACCGTTCGGGATTCCGGGCAGTGTCCACTACGAGTGCGGGGATGCGGAGCCGGGTCGGGTCGCGTTCGTGTTTCCCGGGCAGGGCGCGCAGTACGTGGGCATGGGCGCCGAGGTGGCGATGGCCTTCCCGGTGGCGCAGGACGTATGGGACTTCGCCGCGTCGGTGGAGTTGGGGGAGCGCGGCCTGCACGAGGTCGTGTTCCCGCCGGCGGCCTTCTCGGAAACCGAGCGCGCGGCGGCCGAGGACCGACTGACCGGGACGAGCTGGGCGCAGCCCGCCCTGGCCGCGCACAGCCTGTCCCTGCTGGCGATGCTCACCGCCATCGGGATCGAACCGTCGTGTCTGGCGGGCCACAGTCTCGGCGAGCTGGTCGCGTTGCACGCCGCCGGCGCGATGGACGCCGAGACGCTGTTGCGGCTGGCCAGGTATCGCGGTGAGCTGATGGCGCAGGTCGACGGCCCGCCGGGCGCGATGCTCGCGGTCGCGGCCGACGCCGGGACCGTCACGCCGATGCTCGCTGCCGACCAGCCCGCGGTGTGGTTGGCCAACGTCAACGCCCCACGCCAGACCGTCGTCTCCGGCACCGCCGAGGCGGTCGGCGCGCTGCAGGAACGGCTCGCCGACGCCGGGATCACCGCCCGCCGCCTGGTCGTCTCCGCGGCGTTCCACAGTCCGCTGATGGCGTCGGTGGCCCGACCGCTGCGCCAGTTCCTGGACGGATTGTCCCTCGCCGCACCGGAAATCGATGTCTACGGCAATGCCGACGCCAAGCCCTACGACCAGCAGCCGGCGGCCGTGCGGGCGCGGCTGGCCGAACACTCGACCTCGCCGGTCCGGTTCCAGGATCAGATCGAGGCGATGTATGCCGCGGGCGTGCGCACCTTTGTCGAGGTCGGTGCCGGGTCGACGTTGTCCGGCCTGATCGATCAGGTCCTCGGCGAGCGTGCGCACCTCGCGGTGAGCCTGGACAAGCGCGGCCGGGACGGGGTCACCGCCTGGCACGAGGCGGTGGGCCGGCTCGCCGTGCGGGGCGTCCCGATGGAGCTGTCCGGACTCTCGCGCCAGTGGATCTCGGCGTCACCGCGGCCGGCGCGGGTTTCGGACCGCCCCCGGATGTCGGTGCTGATCAACGGCACCGGCTACGTCAAGCCCGAATCTCCCGCTGTCGCCCCGGCGCAGCCGATCGCTCCCGTTCCACCCGTTCCCGTCGCCCTGGAGTCCGCTGCCATGTCCGATTTCCGTGAACAGACCAACGGTCACCACGAGGCGCGGCCCGCGCCGAGTGCGCAGTGGCTCGCCACGGTCGCGGAACTGCAACGCCAGACCGCCGAGGCGCACATGCACTTCCAGCGGGTCCTCGGCGACGCCCATCGCTCGTTCCTGCAGATGGCCGAGAACACGTTCGCGACGTTCGCCGGGCCGGGCGGTGGCTCGGTTTCTCCCGATGTGGCCGCATCCGGTCTGCCCGCCCTGCCGTCGATGGCACCTGCCCCATCTGTGCTGCCGCCGCCACCTGCGATGTTCTCGCCGCCCTCGGTGCCGGCGCGGCCGGCGGCCACGTCTGTCCCCGACGCGCCGGCTGCCGCACCACCGCCGGCGCCGGCCCCGACACCCGGCCGGACGGAGCCGGTCAGCCTGGGGATGCTGCTGGACGTGGTCGCCGACAAGACGGGCTATCCGGCGGAGATGCTCGACGGCGGCATGGACCTGGAGGCGGACCTGGGTGTCGACTCGATCAAGAAGGTGGAGATCTTCGCCGCCGTGCGCCAGCGCGCCGACGGGATGCCCTCGGCCGACTCGCCGCAGATGGCGCAGCTGTTCCAACTGCGCACGCTCGACCAGATCGTGCAGTGGGCCGGCCAGGGTGCCGACGGCGTGCCCGAGGGTGGCGGCGGTCGCGACCGGAGCGGGCAGGGTGATCCAGGGCCGCCGGGCAGACGTGCGGACGACTCGACTCCCGAGCAAACGACTGTGCGCCGATTGTCGGTCCGGACGGTCCGTGCGCCGGCCTGTGGATTGCCTCTCGCCGGTCTGAACCACGCCTCGCTGGTCGTCGTCGACGGCGGCAGCGGGCTCGCACCGGCAGTGGTCGAACACCTTGCCGCCCACCAGATCGCCGCCAGGGCCACCGAATCGTCCGATCCCGACGGGTCGGGCGTGCTGCTGCTCGGTGGGATGGCCGAGCCGGCCGGCGCCGAACAGGCTGCCGAGCTGAGCCGGGCCGCGTTCCGGACAGCCAGGACGATGGCGGCCCGGCTGACCGACCGGGGTGGGGTTTTTGTGACCGTGCAGGACACCGGTGGGTGTTTCGGGCTGGTGGACCCCGATCCGGAGCGGGCCGGGCTCGGTGGGTTCGCCGCACTGGCCAGGACCGCCGCGCTGGAATGGCCGCTCGCTGCGGTGAAAGCCATCGACTGCCAGCGCGGTGCGCGTGACGACAACACCGTCGCCGCCGCGATAGTCGAGGAACTGCTGATCGGCGGGTCCACTCTCGACGTGGGGCTGCGCGCGGACGGCAGTCGTTGGACCGTCGTCCAGGAGGACGCCGTGGTCACTCCGGCGGCACCCGTGGTCACGGCCGATTCGGTGCTCGTCGCCACCGGCGGCGCCCGGGGCGTGACCGCCGCGGCACTGCGCGCGCTGGCCGCCGCGCACCACCCCAGAATGCTCCTGCTCGGCCGTACCCCGCTCGTCGACGAACCCGGCTCCTGGGCGACGGCCACCGACGAGCCGGCGCTGACCCGGCTGCTGGCCACCGAACGCCACGGCAGCCGCCCGGCCGAGGTGACCGCGCGCGCCCGGGGCGTGCTGGCCGCGCGGGAGGTGCGCGGCACTCTCGCCGCGCTGGAGCGCGCCGGAAGCACGGTTCGCTACGCCGCCGTCGACGTGACGGACCGGGTGGCGCTGGACCGGGAACTGGACCGGACCCGGCGCGACTGGGGGCCGATCACCGGGCTCGTGCACGGCGCGGGAGTCCTTGCGGACAAACGCATCGCCGACAAGACCGATGAGCAGTTCGACCGGGTGTACGGACCGAAGGTCGCCGGCTGGCACACGTTGCTCGCGGCGACCGCCGCTGATCCGCTGCGGCTGGTGTGCGTCTTCTCGTCGGTCGCCGCCCGGTTCGGCAACCCGGGGCAGTGCGACTACGCGATGGCCAACGAGACGCTCAACCAGTTGGCGTGCGCGGAAGCCAGGCGACGCTCGGGATGCCGGGTGCGGTCGATCGGCTGGGGGCCGTGGCACGGTGGCATGGTCACCGCGTCGCTCGCGGCGCACTTCCAGCAGCGCGGCGTGCCGCTCATCCCGCTGGACGCGGGCGCGGGTGCGTTCGTCACCGAGATCGACTCGGCCGACGACGTGGTCGAAGTCCTACTCGGCGCGGGTGACGGGATCGGCGCGGTACGGCCGAGGATCGCCGTGGACGTCACGGTGACGGTTGGCACGCACGACTATCTCGTCGACCATGCGCCGGCCGGTGTGCCGGTGTTGCCGCTGGCGATGGCGCTGGAGTGGTTCGCGGCCGCCGCTCGGTCGGCGTACCCGGATCGGGCGACGTATCTCCAGGATGTCCGGGTACTGAGCCGGATCGACCTGCCGGACCTGGTCACCAGCGGTCACCGGTTCACCATCGACGGACCAGGTGAGCACGACCCGGACCTCCGGCTCACGTCCTCGGCGCGCGCCCCGCACTACCGGGCGCGGCTGGTCGCGCCGACCGAAGCCCGCCGCTGGACCGCGTTGCCCGGCGCGTCGGCGATGTCGGCGGAGAGCGCCTACGCCGATGCGGTGCTCTTCCACGGACCGAAGTTCCGGACGCTGCGCGGCGTCGACAACCTGGCCGCGGACGGTGCCGACTCGGTTGTCGTCGGCGTACGGGAGATGGGCTGGCCGGGCGCACAGTGGTGGACCGATCCGGCTGCGGTCGACGGCGCCCTGCAGACGGCGGTGTTGTGGGCGCGGCAGACCACCGGCGACGCGACGCTGCCGATGGGCGTGCACGCGGTGCGTGTGCACCGCGCGGGGCCGGCACCGGGCCCACTGCGCTGCCTGGTGCGGGCCGGGTCCGTCCTGGATGGACAGACGCGGTGTGATGTCGCGCTGCTCGACGAGGACGGGGAACCACGGATGGAGTTGCTGGGTGTCAGTCTGATCCGCCGGCCCGACCTGGTCGCGGTGCGCGGCGCCCGAACGGCAGCCGGCGGATGACGGCGGTGGCGGGGTTCGAGCCGATCGCGATCGTCGGCCGTGGCTGTGTGCTGCCCGGCGCGCTCGGCCCCGACCAGTTCTGGGACAACATCGCACACGGCCGGATCAGTCTGGGCACTGTCCGGCCCGAGGACTGGCGGATGCCCGCCGGAATGCCCACCGGCGCGACGGCGGGTCTGGTGCGCGGCTTCGACGAGGTCTTCGACCCGGCCGGCTTCCAACTCTCCGCCGGCCAACTCGGCACGGCTGACCCGGCGCGGCGTGGGGGGCTGCACGCGGCCCGGGCCGCACTGCGGGAATCCGGCCGCGACGGGCCCCTCCCGCGCGCCGGCCTGGTCCTGGGCAACCTTGGCTTCCCCAGCCGAGGACTCGCCGCGTACGCCGAGCGGGTCTGGCTGGCCGATCGCCCCGACCTGCTTGCCACCGTGGCACCGCTGCCCGGGGTGGACGCTCGCTCACGGTTCTGTTCGGGACTGCCGGCGCACACCGCCGCGCGGGCGCTGGGGCTCGGCGGCGGAGCGGTCGTGGTGGAGGCGGCCTGCGCCTCCGGGCTCTACGCGGTCAAACTCGCCTGCGATCGGCTGCACGACGGGACCGCGGACCTGATGCTCGCCGGCGCGGTCAGCGGCTGCGACGGGCTGATCATCAACCTCGGCTTCGCCGCGCTGGGCGGACTGAGCCCCAGTGGCCGCAGCCGTCCGTTCCACCGTGAGGCCGACGGGCTGGTCCCCGCGGAGGGCGTGGCGATCGTCGCGCTGATGCGGCTGCGCGACGCGATCGACGCGCGCGTGCCGGTGCTCGGCGTGCTGCGGGGCGTCGGCCTGTCCAACGACGGGCGGGCCGGCGGTTTCCTGGCGCCGGCCGAGGACGGCCAGCTGCGGGCGATGCGCTCGGCCTACCAGCAGGCGGGGTTTCGGCCGGACACCGTGTCGCTGCTGGAATGTCACGCCACCGGGACCCCGATCGGCGACGCCGTGGAGGCCCGGGCCACCGCCCGGTTCTTCGCCGGGCACCCGGACCTGCCGGTCGGTTCGGCGAAGTCCAACGTCGGCCACCTGTTGACCGCCTCCGGTGCCGCGGGCCTGCTCAAGCTGCTCGGCGCCATCGAGGCCGGCTCGCGTCCCGCGACGGCCGGCACCGCCGACCCGATCGACGAACTGGCCGACGGCAGTGCGCTGCGCCTGCTGACGGCGAACGAGCCGTGGCCCGGTCGACGGCGCGCGGCGCTCAGCGCGTTCGGCTTCGGCGGCAACAACGCGCACCTGATCGTGGAGGGCTTCGACGGCGACCCGGCAGCCGTCCGCATCCCGGTCGCCCGCCCGCCGTCGGCGGACGTGATCGCCGTCGTCGCGATCGGCACCCGGATCGCCGGCGGTATCGATCGCGGCGGTGCGACCGGGTTCCGGGACGCATTGCTCGCCGGCACCGCGCCGGCCACCGCGCCGCCGGCCACTGCGGCGAACACCGCCGCGCCGGACATCGACGTGACGCTGGCGGGCCTGCGGTTCCCGCCGCGCGATCTCGCGGAGACGTTGGGGCAGCAGGTGCTTGTCCTGGAGGCGGCGCGGGACGCGGCCGAGGGGCGCCAGCTGCCGTCGGAGCGCACCGCGGTGCTGATCGGCATGGGCACCGACCCGGAGACCGCCCGGATTCACGCCCGACAGCGGCTCGACGCGTGGCCTGTGGCCGCCGGTGCCGGGCGGACGTTCAGTCCGGGGCTGACCGCTGCCCGGGTGTTGGGCAGCATGGCGAACATCACCGCGAACCGGATCGGCGCCCAGTTGGATCTGGCCGGTCCGGCGTTCGCGGTGTGTGCCGAGCAGGCCTCCGGACCCGTCGCGCTGGAACTGGCCGTCCGGATGCTGCGGGCCCGGGAGGTCGACGCCGCCGTGGTCGGTGCGGTCGATCTGTCCGACGAGCCGGTGCATCGCGCGGCCGCCGCCGAACTCGGCCTGTCCGCGCAACCGGCGGACGCGGCCGTCGTGCTGATCCTCAAGCGGCTCGCCGACGCGCGGGCCGACGGTGACCCGGTGATCGCCCTGGTGACACCGGCATCCGACGACACCGCCGCCGATCTCGTCATCGGCGATCGGACCGAGGGGCCGGTCGACTTCGACCCCGCCGACCTGTTCGGGGCGCCGCACGCGGCCCGCGGTCTGCTCGGTGTCGCGGTGGCGGCGCTCGCGCTGCGCCACCGCGCGAGACCCCGGCCCGGACGACGGGCGGAGCCCTGCCCGGGTGCCGCCGTCGCGGAGGTGCGTACCCCGGTACTCGGCGCGCCGAGCAACCGGATTCGGCTGCACGCGGCCGATGCCGAGCCGTGGACGCCCACCCCACCGCCCACGCCGCACGTCTATTCCGGTGCCGACCGGTCCGCCGTGCTGGCCGCCGCGACCGCCGGCGTCGAGAGTACCGATGGGCCGGCCCGGCTGGCCGTACTCGCCCACGACAGCGCGCACCTGGCCGGGCAACTCGCCGCCGCCCGGCAGTGGCTCACCCACGGTTCGCCCCGTCCGGACGGGGCGGCGTTCCGCGCGGCGCCGCTCGGCGGTGAGACGGCTTTCGTCTACACCAAGGGCTCGGCCGCGTATGCCGGCATGGGAGCCGACCTGATGCTCGCCTTCGCCCCGCTGGCCGCCGGCATGGACGGAGCGGACCTGGCCTCGTGGGCCCACCGTGGTGACGGGCGACCCAAGGACGCACTCGACCAGATCCTCGGCGTCGGCTACCTGGCCCGGCTGCACACCCGGATCAGCCGGGAACTGCTCGGGGTCGAACCGCAGGCGTCGATCGGTTACAGCTCAGGGGAATCAGCCGCCCTGGTGGCCTTGGGGGTCTGGCGCGACGCGCCCGCGCTGGCCGCCGACGCGCGGGCCAGCGGGCTGTTCACCCGTGAACTGGGCGGCGAGTTGCTGGCCGTGCGGCGGTACTGGTCACGGGCCGGGATCGTGGGGGAGCGGTGGGCCGGCTACGTCGTCGCCGCCGATCCGGACCGGGTGCGCGAGTTGGTCGAGGACGAGCCCGCCGTGCACCTGACGGCGATCTGCGCGCCCGGCACGTGTGTCATCGCCGGCGAGCAGGAAGCCTGTGCGGCGGTGGTCGCCCGCCTCGAACCCGGTGCGTGTGTGCGGATCTACTACGACCTGGTCGCCCACGCCCCGGAGGTCGCCGAGGTTCGGGAGCACTGGCGCGAACTGCACCGGCGCCCGACCGCCGCCGTGCCGGGCATCCGGTTCTACCGGGGCGCCACCGGCGAGTGGTACCACCCGACCGCCGACTCGGTCGCCGACGCGCTCACCGAACAGGCGATCTCGGCCGTCGACTTCCCGGCGGTGATCGAGCGTGCCTGGCGCGACGGCGTCCGGGTGTTCGTCGAGCACGGACCGGCGAACCAGTGCACCGGCTGGATTCGCCGAATCCTGGGCGACCGGGAGCACCTCGCGGTCGCGTTGGACGGCCCGCGCGACCGAGGGCTGTGGGCACTGTCCACTGTGGTCGCCGAGCTGCTGGCGGCCGGCGTCGAAGTCCGGGCCGACGCACTGACCGAGTACTTCGCGACCGGACCGCACGGTCGGACCGGCCCGACCGTCAGGGTGCCCGCCCGGCTGCCCGCACCGTTCGCCGACGACCAACCGGCACCGGCGACGGTCGAGACCGTCGTGTTGCAACGAGCCCCGATCCTCCTGCCGGTGGCCACCCAGGTCGAACCGGCGGTCGTCGCCGCGCCGACCGCCACGGGTGCCCTCGCCTGGCGGGAGCTGATCACCACCACCCACCGCCAACACCTGGACATCCAGGCCGAGGCCCACGCGCAGTTCCTGGCCACCCGCGCGGCCGCCCTGCGGGTACTGACCCGGGCGCCGGCACCGGTGGCGCCTGTTCCGACGACCGTCCGGCTCGACCGCGGGCAACTCGAACATCTCGCGGTCGGCCGGATCTCCGAGCTGTTCGGGCCGATGTTCGCCGTGCAGGACAACGACATCCGGCAGACCCGGATGCCTCGGCCGCCGCTGCTGCTCGCCGACCGGGTCACCGGCATCGACGCCGTCGCCGGCTCGATGGGGACCGGCACGATCCGGACCCAGACCGACATCACGCTCGACGCGTGGTACCTCGACGCCACCGGCCGGATGCCCGCGGGCCTGCTGGTCGAGGCCGGCCAGGCCGACCTGCTGTTGATCAGCTGGCTGGGGGCGGACCTGCACAACCGGGGTGAGCGGGTCTACCGGTTGCTGGGCAGCGAGGTCACCTTCCACGGCAGCCTGCCGGCCCCGGGCGAGACACTGGACTACGAGATCCGCATCGTCGACCACGTCGACCACGGGCCGGTCCGGTTGTTCTTCTTCGAGTACGACTGCCGCAGCGGCGGCGAGCTCGTGCTGACGGTGCGGCACGGCCAGGCCGGGTTCTTCTCCGACGCGGAACTGGCGAACACCGGTGGGGTGCTGTGGGACCCCGCTGAGAGCGTGCGGCCGGACGCGGTCGCCGACCCGCCCGCGGTGCGCTGCGCGGTGACGTCCTTCGACGCCACGGCGGTGCGGGCCTTCACCGAGGGCCGGCCCGACGAGTGCTTCGGCGTCGGCTGGGAGGCCACCCGTGCCGACGTGCGCAGCCCGCGGATCGGCTCGGGCCGGCTACGGCTGCTCGACGAGGTCACCGTTTTCGACCCGGCCGGTGGGCCCGGTGGTCGTGGTTACCTGCGCGCCCGGACGGTGGTCGGCCCGGACGACTGGTTCTTCGACGGGCACTTCCACCACGATCCGTGCATGCCCGGCACCCTGATGTCCGAGGGCTGTCTACAGGCGGTGTCGTTCTTCCTGGCGGCCTGCGGTTTCACCATCGGCCGGGACGGCTGGCGGTTCGAGCCGGTGTCCGGGCGGCCCTCGCGGATGCGCTGCCGGGGTCAGGTCACGCCAGCCAGCCGCGAGCTGACCTACGAGGTCTTCGTCTCCGAGGTGACCGCGGGCCCGATCCCGCACGTGCTCGCCGACGTGCTGGTCACCGTGGACGGCGTCAAGGCGCTGCACGTCGCGGACTGTGCGGTCCGGCTCGTGCCGGACTGGCCGCTGGAGCACTGGCGACACCTCGGCCCGCCGGCCAGCCGGCCCACTGCCCAACCGGTGCCGCTGCCGAGCCTGGGCGGGCTGGTCGGCCACATCGAGCCTAAGCCGGTCGCCGAGGTCGAGGGCCTGCGCCTCGGTTACGCGTCGCTGCTCGCCTGCGCCTGGGGCCGGCCGACCGACGGTCTCGGGTCGATGGCCGAGCCGTTCGACGGGCCCCGGCGCGGACCTCGGCTGCCCGGACCGCCCTACCACTTCATCAGCCGAATCACCGCGGTGGACGGGCCCTACCAGGGCATGGCCGTCGGGTCCGCGGTGACCGCGGAATACGACGTGCCCAGCGAGGTCTGGTACTTCGCCGACAACGGCGGTGCCACCATGCCGGTCGCGGTGCTGATGGAGATCGCCCTGCAACCGTGCGGCTGGTTGGGGTGTTTCGTCGGCAGTCCGGTGCAGATCGACACGGAGCTGTTGTTCCGCAACCTCGACGGCGACCTGACCGTGTTCCGCGAGGTTCGCCCGGAGACCGGTGTCGTGCGCACGGACGTGCGGCTCACCGCGGTGTCGCACATCAACGGGATGATCATCGAGACGTTCGCCATCGAGTGTTTCGCCGACGGCCGGCCGTCGGCGCGTGGCACCGCGGTGTTCGGCTACTTCTCCACGGCCGCCTTCGCCGACCAGCCCGGGCTGCCCGTCTCCCCGGCCGACCGCGATCACCTCACCGAGCCGAGCCCGCCGCCACCGCCGTTGCGTCGCGCCGACCGCCGGCCCCGGCTCGCCGGATCGATGCTGATGATGATCGACCGGATCACCGGCTACTGGCCGGCCGGCGGCCCGGCCGCCCTCGGCCGGCTGCGGGCCGAGATCGACGTCGACCCCGGCGCGTGGTTCTTCAAGGCCCACTTCTTTCAGGACCCGGTGATGCCCGGTTCCCTCGGTGTCGAGGCGATGTGCCAGTTGTTGCAGTGGTATCTGCTCGATCGAGGGGTCGGCACCGACCTGCCCGACCCACGTTTCGAGCCGGTGGTGCCGGATGTGCCGTTGCGGTGGACGTATCGCGGCCAGATCGTGCCCGGCGACCGGCTGGTCACCATCGAGCTGGACGTGCTGGAGGTCCGCGACACGACCGCCGTCGCCACCGCGTGGCTGTGGGTGGACGGCCGGCGGATCTACCGGATGGAGCGGTTCGCCGTCCGGGTGGTCGCCGGCGACTGAGCGGTCAGCCGGCGACCTCGCGCTCCGCGGTTTCTGCCTTCGTAGCAACGGGTGCCACGATGCTCAGGCCGGGTTCGGCCGGGGCGTCGGCGAGCCGGCGCAGCAGCGTCGGGGTGACGTCGCGGTAGGCGGCCGGGTTGATCGGGTTGAGCCAGTGGGACGCCCGGACGCCGGCCTTGATGTTGAGGTCCAGGTCGCCAAGGACCTCGTCCACGTTGTGCATCGAGAACGGGATGATCTTCGTGCCCCGGCAGTGGTGGCCGTTCGTCGCGACGTCCATGAACGCGAGTTGGTCGATCACCGCCTGACGCAGGGTGTCCGGGTCGGGCAGCGGGACCGCGCCGGCCAGGTCGGCCGCGATCCAGACCGCGGCCATCTCGGCGTTGAGCGGGCTGAAGAACGACGAGTTGTAGCCGTTGAAGTACAGCCCCGGCACGTCGAGCGGGAGAATCTGGCGGTACAGCAGGAAGTTGCCGCGCTCGTCCAACAGTCGGCCGCGCACGTCCTCGGTCAGGAACGGGACGCCCTGGGTGAAACCGGTCGCGCAGACGATCAGGTCGGCCGGCAGTCTGCTGCCGTCGCTCAGTTCGGCGAACGGCCGGCCCTGCTCGGTGAACAACCGGGTGATGGTGCGGTCGCGGCGCACGGTGATACTGCCGTCGGTGACGCCCTCGAAGAAGCCCTCGGTGGCCAGACCGATGGCACCCCGGACGATGTCCTCCATGTGCCCGGCCGGGACCAGCCCCAGCTTGGTCAACCCGTACTGCCGCACCGACACCGAGCCGACCGAGTTGAGCATCTGCCGGCGCAGGCCGTTTCCGGGGCCGTGCAGGAACTTCTCGAAACCACGCAGCCGGAGGTAGCGGAACAGTGCCTCGCCCATCCTGGTCAGCAGCAGCATCTTGAAGTTGAGTACCCCGCCGATCTTGCGCGGCACCTTCCAGAGCAGCTGCCGGGCGATCACGTCGGTGCTCGTGGCGACCCGACTGATCGGGACTGTCACGTCGCAGGCCGACTTGCCGTAACCGACCACGAGCACGTGCTTGTCGCGGGCGTCCTCGGCGTCGTGGAACTCGGTGCCCGCGCACACCCGGCCGCCGGCAGCGGTGAACTCGTCGAGACCCGGGTAGGCCGGCACGGCTGGCTCGCAGAACACGCCGTTGGCGACGACGAGCCGGTCGAAGGTCTCCACGGCCGTGCTGCCCGCGATGGACAGCTGCCACTGCCCCGATGCGTCGCGCCGGGCGGCGGTCACCTCGGTGTTGAGCCGCAGCACCCGGTCCACGCCGAACTTCTCCGCGTAGGCGGCGAAGTAGCCCTGGATCTGGGCACCGTCCGGCCACTCGGGATAGTCCTTGGGCATGGGGAAGTCCGACAGCGAGTACTGCGCCTTCGAACTCTGCGTGGTGACCCCGGGATACCGGCGCGACCGGCTCCAGACGCCGCCGACGTCAGGCGTCCGGTCGAACACCTGGACATCGTGCCCGGCCTGCGACAACACCTTCGCGGTGGTGAGGCCGGCGACGCCAGCACCGATGATGGCGATCCGCATGGTTACCGGACCTCCGGCGGGAGTTGTAGTTCGATCCCGAAGTCGGCCATGATCCCCTTCATCACCGAGATGTCCTTCGGTCCGGGCGGCATGTCCGCCAGCGCCTGGTAGTAGCGCTCCAGCCCGGCCGGCGAGACCACCGAGATGACCCGGGACTCGTCGCCGTAGGGGTTGCGGAACGCGTGCACCACGTCGCGCGGCAGGAACAGGTAGTCGCCGTGTTCCAGTACGAAGTCCTCGCCGCCGAGGTGGACGTCCAGGCGTCCGGCCAGGCAGATGAACGACTCGTCCTCGCGGGTGTGCAGATGCGCGGGTGGGCCGTCGGTCTTCGGCGGAATCGTGTACTCGAACAACGAGTACGCGTCCCGAGTGGATTTTCCGTCCGCCTTCTGCGTGATGCCGAGCCCGATCGCCGCGATCGCGTGGCCTTCGCGCGAGGGGAGCATGTAGCCGCCGCCCAGGGTCACCGTGGTCTCCTTCGGGATCACCGCACTGCCGGTTGGTCAGTGTGTCAGCGCTCACAGCCTGCGGCGCGCCAGGGCGATCCGGCAAACACCTGTCCCGCTCACCGGGACTGTTTCTGGGACGGGGTCAGCGGCGGGTGGCGTAGGCCCGGGACGCGGCGGCGGCGGCCAGCCGGACGGCGGGGCCGATCCGGTCGGCCCGCACCAGGGTGCTGGCGCCGGTCACCGACAGGGCCGCGACCACGTCACCCAGCGGCCCGAAGATCGGCGCCGCCACGCAGCTCACGCCGATGTTGCCCTCCTCGCGGTCCACCGACCAGCCGCGCTGCGGGATCGCCGCCAGTTCGCGCAGCAGCGCCACCGAGGTGGTCAGCGTGCGCGGGGTCCTGGGCACCAGGCCGGCGGCGATCACCGCGTCGATCGTCGCGGTGTCGCTGTAGGCCAGGATGGCCCGGCCCAGCCCCGAGCAGTGCGCCGGGATCGTGCCGCCGACCTGCGAGAGCATCGGCATCGGCTGGTGACCGGTGATCTTCTCCACCACCAGCACCTCGGTGCCGGTGAGCACGCCCAGCTGCACGGTGGTCCGGGTGGCGTTGTAGAGATCCTGGAGGAAGGGCAGCACGGCCTCGCGCAGCTCGTGCCGGATCGGCGCGAGTCCGGAGACCTCGAACAGCCGGTTGCCGATCCGGTAACGGTCCTTCGGTTTGTCCAGCCAGCCCAACCTGATCATCCGGTCGGCGGTGCGGTGCGTGGTCGAGCGCGGCAGCCCGCACCGGGCGACCATCGCGGCCAGCGTCAGCTCGCGATGGGTCGCGTCGAACGCGCCCAGGATCGCCGCGGCCCGGTCCAGGCCGCCCATGCCCTCGGAACTGCCGTCCCGCTCAGCGGGACTCACCGTTGGCTCCGCGAGTTCATACGAGTCAGGCTAACCGGGTCGACGTTCGGCGAACCAGGACCGCACCCCAGGAGGCTGTCATCAGTACTCGGACCGCGCTGGTGGGTGGCGGCGCCACCGGCATCGGCCACGCCACCGCCGAACAGCTCGCCCTGGCCGGCCACCAGGTGGTGATCACCGGCCGGCGGGCCGACGTGCTGGACGCGGCCGTCGCGCGGCTGCGCGAGCGCACCGGCGGCAGTGTGCGCGCGCTGGTCAACGACGTGTCCGAGCCGGACGCGGCCAAAGCCGCGATCACCGAGGTGGAGAACCACTACGGCGCGCTGGACATCCTGGTGCTCAACGCGGGTGGTCCGCCGCCCGGCCGAATCCTGGACATCGAGGACGAGCCGTGGCGGGCGGGGGTCGAACTGCTGCTGCTCGGGCCGCTGCGGCTGGCTCGGCTCGCGCTGCCCCGGATGGCCGCGCGCGGTTTCGGCCGGGTCGTCCTGGTCACCTCGACGGCGGTTCGACAGCCCCAGCCCGACCTGGCGATGTCCGTCGTGCTGCGGTCGGCGGTCACCGCGGCGGCCAAGCTGCTGGCCCGCGAGTTCGCCGCCGAGGGCGTCACCGTGAACTGCGTGGCGCCCGGGCCGACCGCGACCGAGCGCCGCCGGCAGATCCTGGACAGCCGGGCCCGGGCCACCGGCACCGGCTACGACCAGCTCGACGCCGAGGACACCGCGACCGTGCCGGCCGGTCGGGCCGGCCGACCCGAGGAGGTCGGCGCGGCGGTCAGTTTTCTGGTCTCCTCGGCGGCGAGCTATGTGAACGGGACCGTGCTCACGGTCGACGGTGGACGAACGGAGACGATCTGATGGCCCAGTCCGGACCGGACTTCAGCATGGCCGAGTTCCTCGGCGCGATCTCGGACACCGTCCGACCCAGCACCGCGCGGCCGGTGGTGGTGCGGGCCGCGGAGCTGGAGTCGCTGCCGGCCGACCAGGTGCACAACCCGACCACGCTGGCCATCGCCGGCCGGCTGCCGACCGCGACATTCGAGATCTTCCGGCAGACGATCCCGCCGGGGCTCAGCTCGGACATGCAGCGCCACCACCACGAGACGGTGCACTACGTCATCTCCGGCACCGGCCACAGCGAGGTCGAGGACGAGACCGAGCCGTGGGCGACCGGGGACTTCATCTACACCCCGCCATGGACCTGGCACCGGCACTACAACGACTCCACCGAGCAGCCTGCCGAGTTCCTGACCATCGAGAACTCCCGCCTGCTCGGCCTGCTCGGCGTCGGCCGGCGACAGAGCGCCGGCCTGGCGACCGTTCAGGAGGCCCGCGCCCGGTTCAAGGAGGAAACGGCATGAGCGACCTACCCGCGCACCTCAGCATCTGGGGCGAACTGGCCGATGTGGACCACGAGTTGCGCCACGTCGAGGTCGGCGGCGTGCGCACCCGCGTGCTGCGCGCCGGTTCCGGCCCCGACCTGGTGCTGCTGCACGGCACCGGCGGACATCTGGAGGCGTACGCCCGGGACATCGCCGGGCTGGCCGCGGACTTCCGGGTCACCGCCTACGACATGGTCGGCCACGGCTGGTCGGATCTGCCGGACCGGCCCTACACCATCGACGTGTTGTCCGAGCACCTGATCGGCCTGCTGGACGCGCTGGACATCGACGCGGCCCACCTGTCCGGGGAGTCGCTCGGCGGCTGGGTGGTGGCCTGGACCGCGGCCCATCACCCCGACCGGGTGGCCCGCCTGGTGCTCAACACGCCCGGCAACATCGCCAACAAGCCCGAGGTGATGGCCCGGATGCGGGACAGCACCCTGGCCGCGGTGCAGGACCCCAGCGACGCGTCCGTCCGGCCCCGGGTGGAGTTCCTGTTCCACCACAAGGAAATGGTCACCGACGAGCTGGTCGCGCTGCGCCGCGCGGTGTACAGCAGGCCGGGCTTCCTGCGGGCGATCAACAACACCCTGGTACTCCAGGACCCGATGGTGCGCAAGGACTTCGCCTGGGCTGCCGACTGGGTCGGCAAGGTCACCGCGCCCACGCTGCTGCTGTGGACCGAGCACGACCCGACCGGCGGCCTTGACGAGGCGGCGATGCTGCTGGACTGGCTGCCCGACGCGCGGCTGCACGTGATCGCCGACGCCGGGCATTGGCCGCAGTGGGAGAAGCCCGACGAGTACCTGCGCACCCACCGCGACTTCCTGCTGCTCGGCAAGGACCCCACATGAGCGAGATCATCGGCTTCGTGGGCATGTCCCACTCCCCGTTCGCCACCATGGCGCCACCCAGCGAGCCCACGCAGCCCGGCGGCGCCTTCCTCGCCGACGCCGGGCGCGTCGCGCAGGCGGTGACCCGGCTGGCGCCCGACGCCGTCGTGGTGGTCGGCCCGGACCACTTCCACGCGAACTTCTACGACGTGATGCCACCCTTCGTGCTCGGTGTCGAGGAGGCCGTCGGGTTCGGTGACTTCGGCAGCCGGTCCGGGCCGCTGCCAGTTGCCACCCACCTGGCCTGGTCGATCCGGGACGGGCTGGCCGCAGCGGGTTTCGACCTGTCGCTGTCCTACTCGCTGACCGTGGACCACGGTGTGGTGCAGAGCTACGAGATGGCGACCGGGGGAGCGCGCATCCCGCTGGTACCGCTCGTGGTCAACACCGCGGCGCCGCCGCTGCCGGGCATGGACCGCTGTGTCGAGCTGGGCAGGGCGCTGGGCACGGTGATCCGGCAGTCCCCGGTGCCCGGCCGGGTGCTCGTGGTGGCCAGCGGTGGGCTGTCGCACTGGCTGCCCTCCAACGACCCGAGGGACCCCTCCGTCACCGGGGACCGGCGGGCGTCGGTCATCCACGGCCGCAAGGACGTGCGGGCCGTGGCGGCGGCGCGGGAGCCGAGGGTGCGGGCGATGGGCGGGGACCCCAACGCCCGGGTGAACGCGGCCTGGGACCGCTGGTTCCTCAAGCAGCTGGTCGCCGCGGACCTGGCGCCGGTCGCCACGTTGGGTGACGGAGCGCTGGAGGAGAACGCCGGCAGCGGTGGCCACGAGATCCGGGCCTGGCTGATCGGGCAGGCCGCCGTCGGCGAACCGCTGGTGTGGACGAGCTACGAGCCGGTGCCCGAGTGGATCACCGGCATGGGCATCGGCACGACCTTTGAGGTGCGGTGAGATGACCGCTGAGATGACGACCGAGATGATGACCCGGGCGCTCGGCATCGCCGAGGCCGCCCGCCGGCTGGCCGACGCCCACCGCGACCGCCGCCCGTGCGCACCGGTGCGCGACCTGCTGCCGCCCGGCGACCTCGACGTGGCCTATGCCGTCCAGTCCGGCTGGGTCGCCGACCGGCTCGCTCGTGGGGCCCGGCCGGTCGGCCGCAAGATCGGCCTGACCAACCCGGCCGTGCAGGCCCAACTCGGCGTCGACCAACCAGACTTCGGTCTGCTGCTGGACGACATGTGTTGTCCCGCAGGCGAACCGATCGACAGCACGCGCGTGCTGCAACCCAGGATCGAGGCGGAGATCGCCTTCGTGCTCGCCGCCGACCTCGACGGCGACCGGATCGGGCCGGCCGAGGTCGCCGCCGCGACCGGGCAGGTGGTCGCCGCGCTGGAGATCGTGGACAGCCGGATCGCCGGCTGGGACATCGGCATCGTGGACACGGTCGCGGACAACGCGTCCGCCGGCCTGTTCGTACTCGGCGACCAGCCGCTCGCGCTGGACGGGCTCGACCTGACCGGGTGTGCGATGACGCTGAGTCGGGGTGCGGAGGTGGCGTCCACCGGCTCGGGGGCCGACTGCCTCGGCAGTCCGCTGGCTGCCGTCGCCTGGCTGGCCGCGGCCGTGCGGGACCGGGGCCGGCCGCTGCGTGCGGGCGACGTCGTGCTGTCCGGCGCGCTCGGCCCGATGGTGCCGGTCGCGCAGGGGGACACCTTCCGGGCGACGATCAGCGGTATCGGCACGGTGGCCGCGACCTTCACCGGCGGTCGGTCGTGAGCCGGACCAGGGTGGCGGTGATCGGCTCGGGCAACATCGGCACCGACCTGATGTTCAAGGTGCTCCGCTTGGGGGAGCACCTTGAGCTGGGTGCGCTGGTCGGCATCGACCCGGCGTCCGACGGGCTGGCCCGGGCCGATCGGCTGGGGGTGCCGACCACCGCGGCCGGGGTCGACGGGCTGATCGCCCTGCCGGGCTTCGCCGACATCGGCATCGTCTTCGACGCCACCTCGGCGAAGGCACACGAGGCCAACGCCCGTGCGCTCGCTCCGCACGGCGTCCGGCTGATCGACCTCACCCCGGCCGCGCTCGGCCCGTTCGTCGTGCCGGCGGTGAACCTCGAAGAACACCTGGACGCGCCGAATCTCAACATGGTCACCTGTGGTGGCCAGGCGACGATCCCGGTGGTGGCCGCCGTCGCCCGGGTGACGCCGGTGCCCTACGCCGAGATTGTGGCGTCCATCGCGTCGAAGTCGGCAGGCCCCGGCACCCGGGCCAACATCGATGAGTTCACCGAGACGACCTCGGCCGCGATCGAGTCCGTCGGCGGCGCCGGCCGCGGCAAGGCGGTGATCATCCTCAACCCGGCCGAGCCACCACTTGTCATGCGGGACACGGTGTTCTGCCTGGTGACCGACCCCGACCCGGCGGTCGTCACCGAGTCGATCGAGCGGATGGTGGCCGAGGTCGCGGCGTACGTGCCGGGCTACCGGCTCAAGCGACCGGTGCAGATCACGCCGGTCGAGGACGACGTCCGCAGGCTCGCCGGTGGGCGGCCGGTGACCCACCGGGTGAGCGTCTTCCTTGAGGTCGAGGGCGCGGCGCACTACCTGCCGGCCTACGCCGGGAACCTGGACATCATGACCTCGGCCGCGCTGCGGGTCGGCGAGCGGATCGCGGCCCGGGTGCTGGAGGGAACGCGATGAGACGCCTGTTCGTCCAGGACGTGACCCTGCGGGACGGGATGCATGCCGTGCGGCACCGCATCCGGCCCGAGCGGGCCGCCGCGATCGCCGCCGCGCTGGACGCGGCCGGGGTCGACGGGATCGAGGTGGCGCACGGCGACGGCCTCGCCGGTGGCAGCCTCAACTACGGACCGGGCAGCAACACCGACTGGGAGTGGATCGAGGCGGTCGCGGCGAGCATCAGCAACGCCCGGCTGACCACCCTGCTGCTGCCCGGCATCGGCACGGTGGCGGAGCTGAAGCAGGCGTTCGGGCTGGGCGTCCGGTCGGTGCGGGTGGCCACCCACTGCACCGAGGCCGACGTGTCCGCGCAGCACATCGCCACCGCGCGGGAGCTGGGCATGGACGTGTCGGGCTTCCTGATGATGAGCCACCTGGCCGGCCCCGCCGAGTTGGCTCGGCAGGCGGCGCTGATGGAATCCTATGGGGCGCACTGCGTCTACGTGACCGACTCCGGCGGCCGGCTCACCATGAACGGCGTCCGGGAGCGGGTCCGCGCCTATCGCGACGTGCTCGACCCGGCGACCGAGATCGGCATTCACGCGCACGAGAACCTTTCGCTGGCGGTGGCGAACTCGCTGGCCGCGGTCGAGGAGGGCGCGACCAGGGTCGACGCGTCGCTGGCCGGGCAGGGGGCAGGCGCGGGCAACTGTCCGATCGAGCCGTTGGTGGCCGTCGCCACGCTCGAAGGCTGGCAACACGGCTGCGACCTGTTCGCCCTGCAGGACGCCGCCGAAGACCTGGTTCGGCCCCTCCAGGACCGGCCGGTGCGGGTGGACCGGGAGACGCTGACCCTCGGTTACGCCGGCGTCTACTCCAGTTTCCTGCGGCACGCCGAGACCGCCGCGCAGACCTACGGCGTCGACGTGCGCACGCTGCTGGTCGAGGCGGGCCGGCGGCGGCTGGTCGGCGGTCAGGAGGACATGCTCGTGGACGTCGCGCTCGAACTCGTCAGCGCTCGTACGGCGGAGCTGCCCACCGGGACGAATCGCTGAGCCGACCGCCGGAGCGGATCACCGGCGGCTGTTCGGCTGCATGATGGTGGGATGAACGTGGTGGTGCTGGCCGACACACACGCCCCGCGCCGGTGGCGGGGTTGCCCGCCGTGGGTGGCCGGACAGCTGCGCTCGGCCGACCTCATCCTGCACGCCGGGGATGTCTGCGTCGCCGGTGTACTGGACGAGCTGTCCGAATTCGCGCCGGTCCGGGCGGTGTGCGGCAACAACGACGGTCTCGATATCCGCGCGTGGGGAGCGGCGGACACGGCGGAGTTCGACGTGGACGGACTGCGGATCGCGATGATTCACGACAGCGGCCAGGCGACCGGCCGGACCGCCCGGATGCGCCGCCGGTTCCCCGACGCCGACCTGGTCGTCTTCGGACACTCGCACATCCCGCTCGACGAGACCGCGGACGGCATCAGGATTTTCAATCCCGGCTCGCCAACGGATCGGCGGCGCCAGCCGCGCGGAACCCTTGGTGTGCTGCGGATCGAGGACTCTCGACTGGTCGAGGCGCGGATCGTCGCGGCGGACTGATCCGGTCCGACTCCTACATGTGCCGAATTCGTACGTACCGTCGAATGTCCTGGAACGAGACGACGAGCGCGACGACCACCACGGCGGCGATCGCGATGAGTAACCAGGCCCACCAGTCCATGATCGCTCCTCCCGCGGATGTGTCGCGATCACATGGTCGCATTCGTGTCCCGGAAATACTACCGATCGACGGTTATTAACACATTCCAGCCGCATTTAGCTGAATCGTGGATTTCGGGAATTCGCTGGTCGCGGTGGCCGGCGCCGAAGGGGTCGCGACCAGACCGACCTCAGTGTCGTGGTTTCGCAAGGGATTCGGTGACCGGCGCGGTCCACAGGCCGACCAGGGCGTCGATCAGGCCGGTCGCCGCGTCCTGCCAGCCGGCCCGGGGCGTGGGCGTGCCCTCGGCGAGTGCGCGCTCACGTTCGGCGGTCATGTGCACCATCAGTTGGCGGGCCATGTCGTCGCGTTCGGCGCGCACTTCGGCCGGTAGCTCGGGCAGACAGCGGTTCAGGCCGGCCAGCACCTGCTGCAACGAGGGCGAGCTGAACGATGTCTCGGTCATGATGTCGCGCAGCGCCGGGTCGGTCATCACCTGTGCGGCGAACCGGGCGAACCAGGTCGGGTTGCCCAGGTCGGCCAGGTGCTGCATGGACGGCCGCACCAGCACGGCCACCCAGTCGCGCACCTCGGTGGACCCGGTGACCGTGTCGAGCATCTGCTGGCGCAGGCGTTCGAGCGGTTCGGCGTGCTTGCGGGCGATCGCGCGGATCAGGTCGGTCTTGGTGCCGAAGTGGTAGTTGACCGCGGCGTTGTTGCCCTGGCCCGCGGCCTCGCTGATCTGCCGGTTGGATACCGCGTACACGCCGTGCTCGGCGAAGAGCTGCTCGGCGGTGACCAGGATCAGCTCCCGGGTGGCGCTGGCCCGCACCGCCCGCACCGCCCGCACCGTCCGCTCGGTCACCTCCACCACCGCACCGGGCCGCCCTGCCGGCCGCCCGCTGTCTCGGCGGATGGCGCTGTGCGGCAGCTCAGCAGTGGCTCGCCGTCGGCGTGACCCACGAGCACCTCCTGGAAGCTCTCTGACCTGCGGTACATTGCCAGCTAAGTCGGTTCGACAATCTAAGTCAAGCGCTTGATTTAACGTGTCGAGCCTGGCCGGCCCGATCAGCGGCGGGTGAAGCCGTGTGCACAGAAGTCCCAGATCTCGTCGGCGGTGATCGGGTGAATGGCCTCGTCACCGGAGTTGCCGTTGGACTGGGCGACGAACATGACGGTCTGCATGGTCAACGTGGCCAGTCGACGCGGGTTGGCGTCGGGCCGCAGTTGGCCGGCGGCCTCGGTCTCGTCCATCAGCTCGGTGAGCAGGGTGAGCAGCGGCGTGTGCGCGACGTTGACCTCGACCGGGTGGGAGATCAGCAGTTGCGGCGCGAAGTCGGTGAACAGTGGCCGCTGTGCCGTGGGGTCGGGGCGGCACAGCTCGAACAGCAGCTGCACGGCGACCTTGAGCCGCTCCAGCGGGGCGTCCTGGCCGGACGCGGCGGCCCGGATCTGGTCGGCGGCCTTGCGCAGGGCGTCCTCGAACAGTGCGAGCAGCAACTCGTGCTTGCCGTCGAAGTGTTGGTAGAAGCTGCGTAGCGACTGGCGGGACCGGTCGACCACCTCCTGCACGGTGAACTCGGTGGTGCCCTTCTTGGTGATGATCGCCTGCGCCGCGTCGAGGAACCGTTGCACGCGCTGCTCGGCGCGCTGCTTCGCGGCCCTGGTGGAGCGCTCGACCGCGCGCTGCTTCCACGCCGGCTCTTCGATCGGACTACTCACCGACGGGGTCCGTCCTCTACATGGCAGAAACAGTCAAGGTGGAGAAGGTGGCTGCATGATACCGGTAGTCCGGCTCTACCTGCTGGGACGTGCCCTGCCTGTCCCCGAGATGACCAGGTGCGTTAGGTGAGAACCTGACTCTGCTGACGATCGGCGACCGAGCACAAAGGACGTGCGCCATGCCCGGATCGGTCGTCGACCGCGGTGCGCGGGCGACGATCATCGACCTGGGTCCGGTCGCGCTGGAGATCGACGTGCCGATCGACCGCATCAGCGTGTTGAGGCTGTTGGCCGCGGCTGTCTCGGTCACCGGCACGGCCGCCATGATCAGGCCGGGCATCGCTCCGTAGGCCAGGCCGATGCCCGCGCCGATCACGCTGGACCCGAGCACCAGCTGCCAGATCGCCGACATCAGCCCGATGCCCGCCGCGTAGGCGGCGCCGACCATCAAGGTGGTCTTGGGGCCACGGCGCCGGGAGATGCGCGCGGACAGCGGAGCCATCGCCATCATCACCAGGCCGGTCGGCGCCATCACCACGCCGACGGTCACGATCGTCTGGCCGACGAGCGGCTGCGCGGACCGCAGCTCCCACCAGCCCCACAGCAGCAGCACGAGCACCGCCGCGCCGGTCAGGCCACCGGTGCGGGCGTTCGTCCAACCCCACTTGCCGCCGTCAGAAATGGCCAGCAGCAAGCTGAACAGGCCGACCGACCGGCCGATCGCACCCGGCAGGTCGAACCGCCCGCGCACCAACGACTCCGGCACGACCGTCAGGACGAGCACGGTGACCAGTGCGCCCAGCCCGGCGGCCGTCCGAACAGCACGTGCCAGCTGGCCCGTTCGGCGACGAACGCGGCGGCCGGCAGGCCCAGCGCTCCGCCGACGCCCAGCGAGGCGCTCATCAGCGCGGTCGCCGAACCGAGCCGCTCGGCCGGCAGCACGTCGCGCATGATGCTGATGCCCAGCGGGATCACCCCGGCGGACAGGCTCCGGTGGATGTGAACGGAGACGAGGCGATCGGGCCAGATTAAATCAAGCGCTTGACTTAGTAAAGGACGATCGGTTGAATGATCGTGAACGTACGAACAGTGCGAAGGGGGTCACGGTGGGTCGCACCGAGCTGTCCGACGCCGTGCCGCACGGACATCGGGGTGGCTCGACGACGACGACCACCAGCGACGACCCGATCCGCCGCACCGCCGAGTGGGGCCAGCGCGTGCCCGCACCGCTCGGCGGATCGGTCGGCGTAGCGGTCGCTGCCCGGTCGGCCACGGCGGATGCCTTGCGACACAAGGGGTACGGCGACCAGCCGTCGACCGGAGATGGCGCCCCCAGCTGATCGTGCCGGCGCGCACCGCTGCCCTGGGCCGGCCCTACCGATTCTCCCGAAAGGAGCGTTTGTCATGACCACCACGGAGCACCCAGCGGGTGGGATTCCGGCGTACCCGATGGCCCGCGCTGCGGGCTGTCCGTTCGACCCGCCGCCGGAGCTGCTCGCCCTGCACACCGAGGATTCGCTGGGCAAGGTCCGGCTCTGGGACGGCAGCACCCCGTGGGTGGTGACCCGGTACGACACGCAGCGGGCGCTGCTGGCCGACCCGCGGATCAGTGCGGACATCACCCGGCCCGGCTATCCGAGTCCCGCGCCGGTCACCGGCGCCAGCATCAGTTTCATCCTGATGGACGACCCGGAACACGCCCGGCTGCGGCGCATGGTCACCGCGCCGTTCGCGATCAAGCGGGTGGCGGCGATGCGTCCGGCCGTGCAGAAGATCGTGGACGAGCAGATCGACCACCTGCTGGCCGGTCCGAAGCCGGCCGACCTGGTCGAAGCGTTCGCGCTGCCGGTGCCCTCGCTGGTCATCTGCGACCTGCTCGGTGTGCCCTACGCCGACCACGACTTCTTCCAGCAGAACAGCAAGGCGATCATCAACCGGGACGCGGCCCCGGAAAGCCGGCGGCAGGCCGGCGATCGACTGCGCGACTACCTGGACGAACTGGTGGGGGAGAAGCTCGCACAGCCCGACGACGGCTTGCTGTCCGGGCTGGCCGAGCGGGTGACCGCCGGTGAGCTGACCCGGGACGAGGTGGCCCAGATGGGCGTGCTGCTGCTGATCGCCGGGCACGAGACCACCGCGAACATGATCGCCCTCGGCACCCTCGCGCTGCTGGAGCATCCCGAGCAACTGGCCCTGCTGCGCGACACCGACGACCCGAAGGTGGTCGCCTCGGCGGTCGAGGAACTGTTGCGCTACCTCAACATCACCCACAACGGGCGGCGCAGGCTGGCGTTGGCGGACATCGAGATCGACGGCCAGGTCATCCGGGCCGGCGACGGAGTGATCATGGCCAACGACGCCGGCAACCGCGACCCGGCGGCGTTCCCCGATCCCGACCGGCTTGAGATCACCCGCGATGCCCGCCATCACGTCGCCTTCGGTTTCGGGGTGCACCAGTGCCTCGGTCAACCGCTGGCCCGGCTGGAGCTACAGGTCGTCTACAGCACGCTCTACCGCCGCATCCCGAGCCTGCGCCTGGCCACCGACCTGGAGCGCGTGCCGTTCAAGCACGACGGGTCGGTCTACGGCGTCTACGAACTGCCGGTCAGCTGGTGATCCGACAAGGACAGGGAGAACTCTGATGAAGGTGACCGTCGACGAGGAGCGGTGCGTCGGGTCCGGCCAGTGTGTGGTCGCGGCCGCCGCGGTGTTCGACCAGCGGGACGAGGACGGCATCGTCGTTCTGCTCGACGCGGAGCCGCCCGCCGACCAGTCCGCCGACGTCCGGCACGCCGCCGCGGTCTGCCCCGCGCTGGCCATCCAACTGCGGGAGTAGCGGCGTCGCCGCTCATCCGGGTGAGAAGGTGGTCGCCGAGGGCGCCCGCATCGTCGACCTCGGTGGTGTGAAGGCCGTTCCTGGCCCCGAGGTCGACCCCGCCGAGGAGGGCGGCGGGTGGTCGACTTCGGGGCCAGGGTGCTGGCCGTCCATCCCGACGTGGTGATCAGCGTCGACACCTGGCGGGCGGTTACGACCCGAGCTGGCGGCGGTCGGCCGGCTCGATTTCGTCCGACGCGACGTGAGCGCGTTCTGCGCCGAATGGCGGAATGGCAACGGCCATTTGGTGAACCGACATTGTGGTGAACGAACCGGCCGGCGGGCGGGGAGTGAGATCAAATTCGGACGGCAGTCGACAGCCGATTCCGGATCGTCCCGGTTCGCGGGCGCCTCGATCGGTAAGATCGAGTTTGCAAAAGCACGGAACAGTTCTGGCTCCGCGGCTGTGTGACGCATTGTCATGGGCGCACGAGAAGGCGGCCGGGTGGTTATTCCCGTCCGAATTCTGCTGCGGGTCGGCGATTTTGACCGCAGGAGGTAGTACAATCCGTAACGTGGCGCCCCGTTACGGATTTGCCGTGCCGTGTACTGACCGGATTAATCGTAGGGCATCCCGCTGTCAGGGCTCGGCACACTGGTCGAAGCGGTGGTGGGGGTGGAGGTTGCGGTCTGAGCGGCCGCGGTTGTGGTGGTGATGACGACGCCGCCGAGTGTCAGAGCGACAATCGCGGCGACAATTTTGCCGACCTTCATTTTGGTCCCTCCGTTTGGGTATGACGAACTGAGGTTCGTCAACGGGGAGCGATTACACTGTGACATTTTGTCGCCGCACTACGTGATAGTGAAATGGTGAACAATTCAATACGTTTTGGCCACGACGTGTGTATTTTCGCGGCCAATTAGTTATGGATAAGAGTCGTGTTGTTAATCTCGATGTGGTGGAGTAGCCTCCTCTGGTGGCGACCAGCATTGGTCAACTTTTTGGCCGGGACCAGGAACTGGTCTGGCTCGTGGATCGGATCACGGCGACGAGCGCCGGGTGCGGCTCCGCCGTACTCGTCGAAGGCGAACCCGGGATCGGTAAAACGGCACTCATCGAGTTCGTCAGCTCACCCCCGATCGCCCGGGACTGCCAGGTCTTCCATGGCACCGGAGACGAGCTGGCCCGCGATCTGCCGCTGATGCCGCTGCTGGACGCACTGGGCATCGACGAGAGCAGCACCGACCCGGAGCGCGCCGCGATCATGCGGCTGCTGCACGGTGACGCGCACTCCTCGGCGACGGAGGTCATCGCCGCGGCGGGGGAGCGGATCGTCGGCCTCGTCGACGACGAATGTGGCCGGGCGCCAACGATGTTGGTCGTGGACGACCTGCACTGGGCTGATCGGGTGACGGTGGCGATCTGGCACCGGTTGGCGAAACTCGCCGCCCATCTGCCGCTGCTGCTCATCGGCACCGCCCGTCCCGGCAGCCTCGGGGACGACGTGCTGGTACTGCAAGAAGATCACGCCACGGTGGAGACGCTCCGGCTCGGCCCGCTGTCCAGCTCCGCCGTGACCGAACTGATCACCGAGCAGGCCGGTGGCCGGCCGTCCGCCGATCTGTCCATAATGGCCGAAGGTGCCGCGGGTAACCCGCTCTACGTCACCGAGTTGATCTCCAGCCTGGACCGCGACGATGGCCTACACCTGCGCCCGTCCGGAGTGGTGGAGGTGCGTGCCGGGCAGGCGCCCAGGTCGCTGTCCGCAGCCATCGAGCACCGGCTGGGTTTCCTGTCCGGCGACACCCATCTGGTGTTGCGTGCGGCCGCTCTGCTCGGTATGCGGTTCACCGCCACCAGCCTGGCCACCGCGCTGCACCGGCAGATGACCGACCTCATCCCGGCGCTGGATCAGGCGACCGTGGCCGGCGTGCTGGTGGAGAGCGGCCCCCGCCTGTCCTTCCGTCATCCGCTGGTGCGCGCCGCGCTCTACGACGGTATGCCGCTGACGGTGCGGGCCGCCTGGCACGCGGAGGTCGGCCACGCGTTGGTCGATGCCGGCGCGCCGATGGACGACGTGGCCCGGCAGCTGATCGCCGCGTTCGACCCGCCGGCCGCCCTCGACGGCCGGCCCGACCGCTGGGTGCTGGACTGGCTGTCCACCAACGGCGCCGCCCTGGTCAGCAAGGCACCGGCCGCCGCGGCCAGAATCCTGGGCCGGATCGTCGACCCGGCGGAGACCGACCCGGACCCCACGTTGGTCTGCCGGCTGGCCGACGCGCTGTACCGGGCCGGCGAACTGGACCGCGCCGAAGAGGTGTGCCGGATCGCGATGGGCACGGTCGTCGATCCCGGCTGCCGCACCGAACTGCACTGGACGCTGTTCCAGTGCCGGGCGATGACCGGCCGGGCGGGTGAGTCCGTGCCCGAGTTGGAAGCGGCGCTGGCCACCCCCGGACACGGCGGCGCCTCCCGCGCGCGCCTGCGCGCGCTGCTGGCGCGGGCGCACTGGAACCTCGGCGACCGGGCCGCCGCCGACGGCATGGCCCGCACGGCGCTCACCGACGCGGAGGCGACCGGCGATTCGCTGGCCGGCGGCTGGGCGCTGCACGTGCGCACCATCGTGGCGATGGAGGCCCGGCGAATGCGCGACGCGCTCCCGCTGTTCGACCGGGCCAAGGAAGTACTCCGGCCCGGCCCGACCACCACCGACCTCCGGCTGCTGTTGCAGATCAACCGTGCGGTGACGCTGGCCAACCTCAACCAGGTGACCGCCGCCGTCGGCGCCGCCCGCGAGGCCCGCGAACTGGCCGACAACACCGGTCACGTGGTCCGGATGGCGCAGGCGCAGAGCGCGCTGGGGCAGCTGCTCTACGACCGCGGCGACTGGGACGACGCACTCGTCGAGGTCGACCTGCTGTCCGACGAGCTGAAGCACCCGATGGTGTCCTGCTGCGATCACGGCGTGGCCGCGCTGATCAATCTGCACCGCGGTGACCCGGACACCGCCCAGGAACATCTCGCGGCCGCCCAGCAGAGCGAGCAGCAACTCGGCAACCGGGTGGTGCCGATGCTCGCCCTGGCGACGAGCCTCGAACACGAGCGGTCCGGCTCGCTGCCGGATGCGCTGTCCGCGCTGCACGCCGACGACCCCGACGGCCTTGAGGACGAGGAGTTGCTGCCCGACATCGTCCGGCTCGCGGTGCTGCTCGGTGAGACCGGAACCGCTCAGGATGCCCTGGCACGGTTGGAATCCCTCGCCGCGGAGAACGAGGTCCCGCATCGGGTGGCGGCGGTGTCGTTGGCCAGTGGCCTGCTCAGCGGGGACAAGGACACCCTGCTGCACGCCGCCACCGAGTACGAGCGGGGCGGCCAACCACTGTTCCAGGCGAAGGCCTACGAGGCGGCCGCGGTCGCCCTGGCCGAGGACGACGACACCAGTGCGGCCCGGGACGCGTTCGGCCGCGCCGTGGAGCGCTACACCGAGCTGGGTGCGGACTGGCACGTGGCGCGGGCCCAGGCTCGGTTACGCGGCTTCGGCATCCGGCGTGGTCCGCAGGGTGCGCATCAGCGGGCCAGCACCGGTTGGGACAGCCTGACGCCGGCCGAGACGGTCGTCGCCGAGCTCGTGCACGAGGGAATGTCGAATCGGCAGATCGCCGAGCAGTTGTTCCTGTCCCCGAGGACGATCGCGACGCATGTGTCGCACATCCTGGGCAAGCTGCGGGTGCGTACCCGTACCGATATCGCACGGGAGGCCAGCGTGCGCGCGCTGGCCTCCCGCTGACCGCGCCCTCAGCGGTGTCGGGGGAAACGCCAAGGACCACGAGGAGGTCGCCGCGCGCTACCGGCATGCCGTGTCGGGGGACGGCAGGTCGGTAGCGCGACGGCGACGTGTACCCACACGGGGCCGAACCGGTAGGGAGCCACCGCAGCACCCAAACCGCGGTGCGTCCGTGGCGAACGAGGTTGAGGAGGCAGGGAGCCGGTGGAGAGGTCGGCGTGCCCACCGGCTCCCTGAACCATCGTTCGTCCACGTCCCGTCTGTTTTTCCGGGGCCCGCCGAATCGCGGGTACCTGAGCAATCATGGTCGGCACGGGGAACCGAGACATCAGCAAGATGACGTATATGCGAACAGCCGGGGGTTCAGCCGCGTTCGTCCCGTCGGACACGGCCCGCGAGCAGGAGCAACAGCACCGGGATGATCGCGTCGACGGTCAGCACGACGATCACCTCGACCGCGTCGCCCACGCCGAGCCCGGCCAGATGTGCGGCGTGGAACGCGACGTGCGTGACCGCGAAGACGATGAACCCGATGAGTGCGCCACACACCAGCCGGTACTCCAGATGGATCGCGGCATACGCGACCATGACCGTGATCGCGAGTGTCAGCCCGCCGACATCGCTGAGCAGGTGCTGGTTGTACGGTGGCTCCAACGAGACCGTCGGGAAGTCGTCGTAGAACGAGCGGGTGAAGAAGTACTGCCAGGTCCCGATGATCCCTTCCAGCACGACGAGCACCAGCAAACCAACCCGAAGCCACCTCTTTGCCGTCATGCCCGGGGGACGAGGCAGCCCACTGGGTCGTGACAGGACTGCCGGTCGGACGTGCGGTAGGTCACCTGGGGAAAGCCTGCTCGCGAACGAAGTTCACCACTGTTGTGCTCTCGTCGTCGGAGACATAGGCGCTCTGCAGCCGGACTGGGCGCGCCGCACTGATCGGCAGGTAGAGCGCGTCACCCGCGCCGGTCAACTGCTCCGCACCCGGCTGGCCGAGGACGGCTCGCGAGTCGGTCGGCGACGAGGTGGCGAAGATCAGCCGGCTGGGGATGTTGCTACTGATCAGTGGGGTGAGTACGTGCCGAGAGGTGCTTCCCGTGGTCAGCACGAGGTGGATGCCGGCCGCCCGGGCCTTCTGGGTGATCCGCACGATCGCGTCCTCGACATCACGCGGCGCGGTCATCATCAGATCGGCCAACTCATCGACGATGGCCATGATGTAGGGATACGGGCGGTACTCCCGCTCACTGCCCGGCGGCGCGGCGATCTCACCCGACTTCACCTTCCGGTTGAAATCGTCGATGTGCCGGACCTTGTTGACCTGCATGTCCTGATATCGCTGCTCCATCTCCTCCACCAACCAGGTCAGCGCGGCGGCCGCCTTCTTGGGCTGGGTGATGATCGGCGTGATCAGGTGCGGAATGCCCTCATAGGGCGTCAACTCGACCATCTTCGGGTCGATCAGGATCATCTTGCACTCATCCGGCGTCGCCCGCGCCAGCAACGACACCAGCATCGAGTTCACAAAACTCGACTTACCCGAACCGGTCGACCCCGCGACCAGCAGGTGCGGCATCTTGGTCAGGTTCGCCGTGACGTAGTTGCCCTCGATGTCCTTGCCCAACCCGATCACCATCGGGTGCGCGTCCCCGGCCGCCGTGCCCGACTTGAGCACGTCACCCAACCGGACCATCTCCCGATCCGAGT
>DATAUG010000176.1:0-32440 GCA_036268355.1 Sporichthyaceae bacterium | reverse complement strand
ATAGGTTAATTCATAACTCGCTGTAATGTCACCATCCCAATCTGTAGAATTCTAGGTTTGTGATCGTTGTTATGACAGACGGGAGTTCGGTCAGAAGCCCTCGATAACCTTTGGCGAGCATCTTCCAGTTCTTCAGGTGGGCAATAGCTCTCTCGACCGCGGCGCGCAAGCCGCGGACGACTCGGTTCCTTGCCGCTTGGTCCTCACGCAGTTCCTTGCCGGGTCGGCGTTTGATCGGGGTTATCGCGCTGGTGCCCTGATAGGCCAAGTCGGCCACCCAGGTGGTGGCGCCCAGCAGGTCTTCCCAGCCGATCTCGGCGATCGCCCGACGGTCCCCCCAAGCGCCGGCTACCGGGTCGGAGACGGCCAACAGGTTGCCCGACAGGTCTGCTGCGATCTGCACGGACAAGCCCTGACGGTGTCGCTTGCCGGAGTAGTTGGGCTTACCGCCGGCTCGGTTGCCGGTCGGGACATCGGTCCCGTCGACCAGGACGGTGCGTTTGCAGAAGGCTTCCGCGACCTGCGGGCGGTGGTGCGCGGTCACGAGTTCCAGCACGGGCCGCAGCCGGCGCCAGACCCTGGAGACGGTGGTCTGCGAAACCCCGAACAGATCTCCGGCCGTGCTCTGGGTAATGTTCTGCCGCATGATCGCCAACACCAGGACCACCTGTCGATACAGGCCAAGCACTGGTGGACGACCCAACCTCGAGGACTTCTCCCCGAGCACCACATGGACACGACCGACGAGTTCGGTTATCTGCTCGGAATCTAGCCCGGTAGTAGACTGATAGCGCATCGGCTTCCTTTTTGCGTCGGGATTGCAGCGTGGTAACTCCAATCCTCCCGAGAAGGGGAGCCGATGTTCGTCTGGCACACCGTCAGATCTGGATTCTGCATAACCCACATAGAGTCCTTTTGTGGCACAGCCTTGGGTGATCAAGTTGGATCGAGCTCAGGAGCACCTTCGCACCTTGGTGAATGAGGTAGCCGAGCACGAGCATCAGAGCCTCAAAGTGGAATACCAACAGAGTCCGGCCGAACCGGGTGTCTACCGCCTACGGTTCAGGCAAGCCGTGCCGCCCCCGGACAGGTGGTCTGCTGTCATCGGAGACCTGTTGCACAACGTCCGTAGCGCGCTGGACTCCTTCACCTTCACGACGATCGATGGTCGCGCGACGCTTAGCGATAAGGAACGGCGCCGGATCTACTTCCCGATCACAGAAACCATTGCCGACTTCGAAGACCACCCTTGGCCCGCCAAGAAGATCGGCTCCAAGAGCGTTGACGCCTTCCGTTCGGCCCAGCCTTGGGCTAGGTATTTGGATCTCGATGACGAATACCTGGCACAGACAAAACGCCACCCGCTGGTCCTTCTGAGTAAATTGAGCAATATCGACAAGCACAGAGCTTTGCATCTCACGTTTGCTGCTCCTATCGATACACTCGCGGGAACAGCCGGACCTGTCCGAGCCGACTGGACACCTGGGAAGCCCTGGCCCTTGGAAGACGGCGATCTGATCGGAACGTGGACATTCACCGGGCTAAATCCAGACCAATCCCCTTGGTTCGACAACAAATTCCGCATTGCGCTTGAGTCCGACGCTCAATCTGAGCTCGGGATGTCATTCGACGAACGCTTGGCCAGCTTCGTCACCGCTGCTTGGAAAGCGATCGAGGAAGTCGAATCGGGCCTACCTCCGTCTTAGCCCCTGGCCTCGGCGGCCGGCAGGACACTCCCACGACGCGTCCGTGCGCCCGCCAGTTGTGTTGGTTCATCAAGGGGAGTGAGCCCGCAGCACTGCGCGCAGCCTGCGCCCCGATCGGGCGCGATACAGGCACTGTTCAGCCAAAACGCAGCCCGCCCCCCGTTACCGACAGCCGACGCAAAAGCGCCACCAGTCGAAACCCTCTGGCCGGTCCCTGCCTGAGAGCCCACCGCTCTGACCTGATCCCCGTCAGGCCTCTTCCTCGCGCCAATGTTCGGCCGAGGGGTCGAGCAGCACCCGCAGCTTGTCCTCGGACACGCGGGCCAGGGCCTCCAGGGTCAGCGCGTCGAGGTAATTGACGCGACCGTTGGTCAGGTCCTCGATGCGCAGCCGCGGGCCGTTGCCCGCGTGGTCGATGCTCAGCTGGACGCGGGCGAACTCGCTCTCGACCACGCCGAGCATTTCCTCCCCATCCATCAGAACCAGGCCGCCATCAGATCAGGAACGACAGCGTGTTCAACGGGCGATCGCGATCGACCAGCAGGACCTTCTTCCACGACATCCGCAGTTCGCCGTCGACGCGGCGCAAGCGGTACTCGCAGCGGCCCGCCCAGATCGTGGTCCCCCGGTCGCGGGACTCGACGGCCAACATCGCGGCGCCGACCACGATGTCGCCCTCGTGATCGCCGAGCAATTCAATGTTGGTCATCAGCCGGCACAGGCTGGAATTGGGATTCTGCGAGTGCCGCTTGCCGGTCTTGAGCTGCCGCACGCGGGTGCCGATCCGCGACCGGTTGTCGTACAGCACCGACACCTGGGTGGCGGGATCGGTCGCGGAGTCCCCGCCTGCCGGAACCCAGTAGATGGCGTCGTCGGTCCACAACGCCTCCCAGGCATCGTATTCGTGCGTGTCGGCCAGGCGGGCCTCGCGATAGACGAACTGCTCGGCGTCGGCCAGGTCCACCGTCACGCTGCGCACCTCGCGTCGTCCATCAGCTTCAGCCAGTGGCGCCAGATCGCGCGCAGCGTCACCTCGTCGGTGTTGTTGCCGATCGTGTGCCCGTCGGCGTCGAGGCGTTCCCGCTTCAGGCCGCGCGCCAGGACCAGCCACTCCGGATGCCGGGCCACGACGCCCCGTTGATTCCGCTCGTACATCTCGGTGTCGTCGGCGAGCAGGAAGCCGGCCGGACCGACCGAGCCGATGGTCTGCTGCAGCATCCGGCGGTTCATCTCGGCCCCGTCCGCGAATTGGACCGCGGTGACGTGTTGCACGGTGTGATCGACCGCCAACGGCTGGATCACGAAGAGTTGGATCTCGGCGATGAACAGGTTCGGGAAGATCATCACGTGTGGCGACCCGTCGATCAGGATCTCCTCCGCGGCCGACCCGTAGGCCTGCCGCATCCGGTCCACGTAGCCGGGAACCTTGTCCGCGCTCGTGCCGAACCAGCCCATCGGCACGCCGAGCCGGCGGAATTCCGGCCGCAGGTCGTTCTCTGTGTGCCCACCGCCGAGGTCGCGGCACACGGCGGTCGACGACTCCCCGTACAGCGCACCGATCCCGCTGTTCGCGACGGCGAACACCGAGGAGTGCACGAACTGCGGGTGGTAGCCGTCGGTCTCGTTCTCCAGCAGCATCTTCCAGTTCGCGGCCACCCGATGCTGCAACCAACCGGCGGTCAGCGTCACCTCACCGGCCGGAGAGAGCCGACAGAGTCGGTCGAAGGCTTCGGTCGCCGACCCGAGATGCTCCAACAGTGACGGGCCGTCAGAAGCGAAACTGCCGAAGACGAAACCGCGGTACTCCGCGATGCGCGGGACGCGCCCCAGGCCCAGTTCGGACTTCTCGATCACGCCGTCGTAGCCCTGCTTGTACGGCATGCCCAGCAGGCGACCGTCGGAGTCGTACGTCCATCCGTGGTACTGGCAGCGGAACGCCCGGGTATTTCCGCGTGGCGCCTCGCAGACCAGGTTGGCCCGGTGGGCGCACCGATTCTGCAGCAGGTGGATCCCGCCCTCGCGGTCGCGGGACATGATGACCGACTGGGGGCCGATGAATTTCACCACGTAGTCGTTGCGCTGCGGTACCTCGCTGACGTGGCCGACGTAGACCCAGGTGCGGTAGAAGATTCGCTCCATCTCCTCGGCAAAGATCGCCGGGTCGGTGTACAGCATCCCGTGCACCCGGTCGGGCCGCACCAAGGTCTCGTAGTTCCGGGCTGTCATGCCGCGTCCTGGCTGCGACCTTTGCCGACCACCGAGACGAAGGAGACACACGCGCCGGGTCGACCACCGAGGTTGTGGGTCAGCGCCAGGGTGGGGTCGGCCAACTGACGCTCGCCGGCCTCGCCGCGGAACTGCAACCAGCACTCGAACAGCATCCGCAGTCCGCTGGCCCCGACCGGGTGACCGAACGACTTCAGCCCTCCGTCGGGGTTGACCGGCAGCCGGCCGTCGAGGTCGAAAACCCCGTCCAGCACGTATTTCCACGCCTCGCCGCGGCCGCAGAACCCGAGGTCCTCCATCAGGATCAACTCGGTCGGCGTGAAGCAGTCGTGCACCTCGGCGAAGCTGATCTGCCCGGCCGGATCGGTGATCCCGGCCTGGCGGTACGCGTCGGCGGCGCTGGCCACCACCTCGGGGAATGTCGAGTAGTCGTAGCCCGGGTCGATGACGCCACTGGCCGGGCCGGCCACGAACGACAGACCCTTGACGTACATCGGGCGGTCGGTCCACCGGTGCGCGTCCTGCGCCCGGACCACCACCGCCGCGGCCGCGCCGTCGGAGACTCCCGAGCAGTCGAGCACGCCGAGGCGACCGGCGACCAGTGGCGAGGCGGCGATCTTCTCCTTCGGGATCGACTTGCGGAACTGCGCCCGCGGGTTGCGCGCCCCGTTGCGGTGGTTCTTCCACGCGATGTGGGTCATCGCCTCGCGCATCGCGGCTGGGTCCACGCCGTACTTGGCGCAGTAGGCCGGATCGAGCAGGGAGAAGGCCGCCGGCGCGGTCAGCGTGAGGTCGATCGAGGTCCCGTCGGAGGCGATCGAGGGGCGCACCAGCCCGGAGTAGCCGCTGTCCTTGAGCTTCTCCACCCCGATCGCCATCGCCATGTCGTACGCCCCCGAGGCAACCGCGTAGCAGGCAGTGCGAAACGCCTCCGACCCGGTGGCGCAGAAGTTCTCCACCCGCGTAACGGGTTTGTTGTCCAGCGCCAGCGGCCGGGACAGCGTGAGCCCGGACAGGCCGGAGGCCATCGTGCCCAACCAGTACGCATCGATGTCGGCCGGGGTCAGCCCCGCCGACCCCAGGCACTCGGTGTGGGCGTCCACCAGCAGGTCGTCGGCCGAGCGGTCCCAGTGCTCGCCGAACGCGGTGCAGCCCATCGCCACGACAGCGACCCGGTCTCGAATTCCGTTACTGGCCAACCGATTCACCCCCCGACAAACAAGCTTTCCAGAAATAGTTGTGCACGCCGCCCGACGTCCACAGGCGACGGAACGTCAAAGCCACCCGCGAGCCGACAGCAACCGTGTCCGGCCGGGCGTCGGCCACCTCCAGCATGCAGCGGCCGCCGCCGTCGAAGTCGACGACGACGCTGACCAGCGGCGGCGATAGCGAGTACGCCAACCGGTCGACGGTGAAGGTCGCGACCGTACCGGTGGCCTCGGCCGGCGGGGCCGGCGACATCTGACCCACTGTCCGGCACGACGCGCACACCCGGGCCGGTGGCAGGTGCACGAAGCCGCACTTGTCGCAGCGGGAGCCCACGAAGGCGAACTTCCAGTCGGTGGTACGAGCGGCCGGTGGGCCGGCCGGCCGGTCCGGCTCCGGCCGGCGCCCAGGCTCCCGATCCAGCAGCCCACGCCACGTCAGGTAGGTGGCGTAGGGCACCGGCGTGCCCGCGGCCAGCATCTGACGCACAGTCATAACAGGCCGGGCATCGCCGATCCGATCGGTGACCCGCCACACGGTGGCGTCCACCCCGTCGGCCAGGCTGACGGCCAGGATCGTCTGGCCGGGCAGGGCCCGGTCCAACGCGTCGGCCAGTCGCAGCCCGGGATCGGCCGCGCCGGCGTTGCCCAACCGCAGCGGGTCGGTGACCCCCAACCGGTTCGCCGCGTCCGCCGCAGCGCGCGTGTGCGCGCCGGACACCACCACCAGGTCCGCCGACGGGATACCGGCGTCGACCAACGCCCGGCCCGCGACCTCGACGACCAGCGGCGAGTAGACCTCCAGGCCGAAGCGGTCCTCCCACTGACTGACCGTCAGTTCCGTCGGCAGCCGGCGACGGTCGAGCAACTCGGCGGTGGCGCAGGCGCGGGCGACCGGGACCGCCAGGGCGTCGCGCTCCGGCCCGAAGCGGAACGCCGCGGCGCCGTCCGCGGCCGCGCGCTCGTCCGCCGAACCCGGCAGCCCGACCCGGACGTCGGCAAGTACCGCGATACCGCCGAGGGCTCCCGCGGCCCGCAACGCACCCTCGGCGGACCGCGGGGAGCCTGCCACGTCGACGGCGAACCCGTCGCCGCCCAGGCCCAGAGCGGCGTGCACCGCGGCCGCGTTGGTCTTCTCCGCATAGGCGGGCGAGGTGGTGGCGAACCACAGCGCGTCCACGCCGCCGGCCACGGCGAGCGCGCGCGCGGCGGCCACCGCCATCGTGGTGCTGTCCTCGTCGAACGACGCGACAACCCGACTGCCACCCGCCGGAGGGGTTCCCAGCGTGGCCGCGACCTCGGCCAGGTCGAGCCGGTGTACAGGCAGATAGGCCCCGTAACCGACGATCCCCAGGCTCATCCCGCTCCTTCGCCCCCGGAGGGTACAGGTCGGACAGTGTGTCCAGACGAGATGTTAGTGCGAGGCTGCCGGAGCGGCAACCGCAGGTTCGCCCCGCGGGTTCAGCCGCCCAGGCCCATCCCGCCGGACACCCCGAGCACCTCTCCGGTCACGTAGGAGGCGGCGGGCGAACAGAGGAAGGCGACCGCGGCGGCCACCTCCTCCGGGGTACCGAGGCGACCCAGTTGGGTGCCGGCGATCATCGCCGCCTCCATCGTCGCCCCCCGTTCGCCGAGCGCACGGACCTGGTCCAGCAAAGGCGTCTCGATCGGGCCGGGGCAGACCGCGTTCACGGTGATGCCGTAGCGCGCGTTCTCCCGGGCGATCGACTTCGTGAAGGCCAGCACGCCGCCCTTGGCCGCGGCATAGACCGCGTTGCCCTTCGAGCCGATGCGGCCGGCCTCGGAAGCGACGTTCACGATCCGGCCGTAGCGGGCGCGTTGCATGGCGGGCAGCAACGCCTGCGTGCAGGCGAAGACACCCTCCAGGTTCACCGCGAGCAGTCGACGCCACTGACTGGGAGTCACATCGGTGAACCAGCCGAACTCGTCGTAACCGGCATTGTTCACCAGAATCTCCGCAGCGACGCCGCGCAGCGCACCGGCCACCGCCTCGGAATCGCTGACGTCCAGGACCAGCGACGTTCCGCCGATCTCTTTCGCGACCGCCGCGGCGGGTTCCGCATCGCGGTCCACCACGACCACCTGCGCGCCCGCGGTGGCCAACGCCGCGCACACCGCGGCCCCGATCCCCCGGCCGCCGCCGGTCACCACGGCCACCCCAGAACCCTTGCGTCCGGCCAAGTCGTCGCTATTGGCGTCGGGTTTGCCGGACGCAAGCGGGGTGGTCATCAGCGGCCCCGGAATTGCGGCCGGCGGCGCTCGATCACCGCGGCCAGACCCTCCCGGGCATCCGCCGTGCCGGACAGCTCCGACACCGTGCGGCACTCGTCCGGGATCGCCGCCTCCACCCCGCGGTCGATGCCGTCCCAGAGCAACCGCTTGGCCGCGGCCAGTGCCAGCGGCGCCCCGGCGGCCAACTGCCGCGCCAGCGCGAACGTCTCCGGCAGCAGAGCCTCGTCGTCGACGACCCGGTTCACCAGACCCAGGCCCAACGCCTCGTCTGCGGACAGCGTCGGGTTGCACAGCACCAGCTCCATGGCCTTGCGCAGCCCGACGAGCCGGCTCAACGTGACCGAGGCGCCGGCGTCCGGCGCCATCCCGGCCCGCGTCGCCCCGGGCAGGAACCGTGCCGATCGACCCGCGATCACCAGGTCCACCGCGCACACCAGGCCGAAGCCGCCACCGCCCGCGGCGTATCCGTGCACCGCGGCGATCACCGGAGCGCGGAGCCGGATCAGTCCGCCGGCAACCATCCCGAGCCGGGCCGTAGCCTCCCGCAGGTAGTCCGGCAACGCCTCGCCCTTGGCCGCGAAGTCCTTGACGTCCCCTCCGGTGCAGAAGTTCGGCCCCTCGCCGGAGAGCACCAGCACCCGCAGGTCCGGCAGGCCGCCGCACCGCATCACCGCTTCGTGCAGCTCGCGCAGGAACGCGTTGCTCATCGCGTTGGAAGCCGCGGGCCGGTTCAGCCGAAGGTGCCCGACCCCGTCCGGGTACCGGTCCAGGAGCACCTCGCCGGAACCCATCAGCACCTCGGGTTCTGCAGTCACGGCATCTTCTGTTCGCTTGTGTTCCTCGCTCGTTCCTCGCTCGTCGCAGTCGCTCACGGTGCCTTCTGTTCGCTTGTGTTCCTCGCTCGTTCCTCGCTCGTCGCAGTCGCTCACGGTGCCTTCTGTTCGCTTGTGTTCCTCGCTCGTTCCTCGCTCGTCGCAGTCGCTCACGGTCCTGCCTTCCGTGCGGTGAACGACGCGACCGCCGTGGCTCCGGCCTCGCTCGTCAGGTGATCGAGCACAGCCTCGGTCTCGGCCTCGAGTGCCGCGGCGAGCGGAAGCTCCAACCCGTCCCGGATCAATCGTTTGGTCGCAGCTCGGGCCGCCCGTGAGCCGCGGGTCAGCCGGTGCAGCAGGTCGGCCACGCCGGCCTCGAGCGCGGCCTCGCCGAATACCTCGTAAACGAGGCCCCACTCACGGGCCTGATGGGCGCCCAGCGAGTCCCCCGTGAGGATCAGCGCGCCGGCGCGCGCGCGACCCACCAAGCGGGGCAGCAGCGCGGTGCCTCCCCCGCCGGGGATCTGGCCGAATCGGGTGTGGATGTCGGCCAGGACCGCGGATTCGGCGGCCACCACGATGTCGCACGCCTGCGCGAGCTCGAACCCGCCGGCGACCGCGTGTCCCTCCACGATCGCCACCACCGGCACGTCGGCCTGCGCGATCGCGCGCAACGCATCTCGGAAGGACAGGAACAACCCGGCCAGTTCCTGACGACCCGTCAGCCGGAGCCGGTCGAGTTCCGCCACGTCGCCGCCGGCGCAGAAGGTACCCCCCGCGCCCCGGATGGTGATCACGTCAACCGCCGGCCCCAGCCGACGAACGCCGGCGGCCAACTCCCGGGCGAGCGTCACCGTGATCGCATTGCGCGCCTGTGGCCGGTTGAGCGTGAGTCGACCGATTCGGTCCTCGATCGCGACCAGCACCTCCGACACGGCTGGGACGGATCCTCAGCCGTAATACCGGGCGACGGCCTCGAACACGCAGGCCGGTTTCGGCGCGTCCTTGATCTCCGCCTTGCCGGCCAGCACCACCTGTACGCCACCGTCTACCGCGGTCACCTCGGCCAGCGACAGGGCCACCCGAATCTGCGAGCCGACCCGCACCGGGGAGGGGAACCGGACCTTGTTGAGCCCGTAGTTGATGCCCATCCGGATCCCGTCGACCCGGTAGATCTGTTGGATCAACCCCGCATACAACGACAGCGTCAGCAATCCGTGCGCGATCGTGGTCCCGAACGGCCCGGCGGCCGCGCGTTCCGGGTCGACGTGGATCCACTGGTGATCCCCGGTGGCCTCGGCGAACTCGTCGATGCGTTTCTGATCCACCGTCAGCCAGTCGGAGGTACCCAACTCGGAGCCCGCGGCCTTGGCGAACTCCTCCAGGTTCTCGAAGACGCGCACCGGACTCCTCTAGAGGTTGAGCCGATAGGGCAGCCGCTTGATCGAGGACATGAAGTTGCCGACCAGGTAGTCCGGTTCACCCACCTCGAGATCCGGAACCCGGGTCAACAGCTCGCCCCAGATGCTGCGTAGTTGCGCCCGCGCGAGCATCGTGCCCAGACAGTAGTGCGGGCCGCCGCCGCCGAACCCGACGTGGGGGTTCGGGTCGCGCAGCACGTCGAACTGCCACGGGTCGGCGAAGGCCGCCTCGTCGCGATTGCCCGACTGGTAGAACATGCCGACCCAGTCCCCGGCCGCGATCCGGACGCCACCGAACTCGACGTCCCGACTGGCCGTGCGCCGGAACGTCATGACCGGGGTCGCCCAGCGGATCATCTCCTCCACGGTGGTGGAGATATGGCTGTCGAAGTCCTCCATCAGGATCTTCCGCTGCTCGGGGAACTCGGTGAACGCCCGGGCGGTGTGCGAGATCGTGTTGCGGGTGGTGTCGTTGCCCGCCACCGCCAGCAGGACGAAGTAGGCCGCGATCTCCTCGTCGGTCAGTTGCTTGCCCTCGACCTCGGCCTGCACCAGCGCGGTCATCAGGTCGTTTCGTGGATCCTCGCGCCGCGCCTCGGCGATCTCCAGCGCGATGCGCAGCAGATTCAACGAGGAGTTCATCAGCAACTCCTCGGGCAGCAGGTCGCCGCGCACCTCCTCGTCGGCCCAAGCGGTCATCCCGTCGATGCTCTCGGTCGCCTCGGTTCGGTAGTCCTCGTCGACGCCCATCATCTCGAAGATCGTCAGCATCGGCAGGCGCCGGGCGACGGCTGCGACCAGGTCGCCCTCCGGCCGGATGAGCAGGTCGTCGACGACCCGCCGCGCCTGGCCGGCAATCTGCGTTTCGATCTGGGCCACCCGGCGCGGGGTGAACGCGCTCGAGCACAGGCGACGCAGTTGCTTGTGCCGAGGCGAATCCATGGCCAGGAACGACGTGAACGTCTCCACGAGCTCGATCGGGAGGTCCTCCAGCGTGATTCCCGCACCGGAGACGAACGTGTCCGGGTCGGTGCTGATCGCACGGATGTCGGCGTTGCGCACGACCGCCCAGAAACCGTGGCTCTCCTCCGGGGGCATCATCGAGCCCTCCGCCGGCGGGTGCCAGCTGACCGGACGTTCGGCGCGCAGGATCCGCAGCGACTCGTCGCGCTCGCGCGGGGTGCCGGACCAGAAGCTCAGCGGCGACAGCGAAACCGGGTCGTAGTCCGGCTTGGGGTGGGCCATGGCGCATCCTCCCGGACAGACTCCGACGCTGGACATCTGGAGATGCTGGGGCCGACCTGGCCCGACGCAGCGACCAGACACAGTGTCTGGACTCGATGCAGAGAGCGGACACTTTAGTTGCGGCGCTCGGATGGATTCAAGCCGTCCGGGTTGATATCTTGCACTGAATCGGACGCACTGTTCAGACACCTCATCCGGGTGCTCGGAGGTCAGGATGGACGCGCGCAACGACGGTCTGGCGGTGCACGAGCTGTCCGTGCGCTACGGCGGGCATCTCGCGGTCGACCGGATCAGCCTGGCCGCCCCGAAGGGCCGGATCACCGGCCTGATCGGCCCGAACGGCGCGGGCAAGACCACTACGTTCAACGCCTGCTCGGGCCTGTTGCGGCCGACCTCCGGCACGATCACGTTGTTCGGGGAGGACGTCACCAGCCGCTCGGCCCATCACCGGGCGCAGCGCGGGCTGGGCCGCACCTTCCAGCGGATGGAGCTGTTCGACTCGCTGACCGTGGCCGAGAACGTCGCGCTCGGCCGCGAGGCCGGCCTGGCCGCCTCGACCCCGTGGCGCCACGTGTTCGGCCGACGCGCCGACGCCGCAACCGTCCGCAAGGCCGTCGAGGAAGCCGTCGCCGCCTGCGGGATTCACTCGATGCTGACCCGTCGACCGACCGATCTGTCCACCGGCCAGCGCCGGCTGGTCGAGTTGGCCCGCTGCATCGCCGGCGGCTTCTCGATCATGCTGCTCGACGAACCGTCCAGCGGCCTGGACAAGGCCGAGACCGAGCGGTTCGGCGCCATCCTGCGCGGGCTGGTCCGCGACCGGGGCGTCGGGATCCTGCTCGTCGAGCACGACATGGCGCTGGTGATGAGCACCTGCGACTACATCCACGTGCTGGACTTCGGCAAACCGATCTTCGAGGGCACCGCACCCGAGGTCGGCCGCAGCGAACTGGTCCGCGCCGCCTACCTGGGCAGCGAGGCCGTCGAGATCGACGCGCGCATCGCCTGACCAGAACTCACCTGACGGCTCGTCAGATGGATTCAGAGTTTGCCGTTCGTCCGCCATTCGGCCAGCAGGTCGGCCTCGCCGCCGATCTCCAGGTCGGCGGTCGATCGCCGATTCCACAGCAACAGCAGGAGCTCACCGCAGCGACCACGCACGGTTGTGCGCGCCGGGTCCGCCGCGATCCCGCGGCCGCCCACCGGGCCCTCGGACCCGATCCGGATCCACCATCGGTCGCCGGTGTCCGAGCTCTCCAGAGCCAAGCCGGCGGGCTCGGCGCGCCGCAGGTTGCGGCTGTAGCGGGAGCAGAAGCCGAGCACCATCTCGTCGATGCCGTCCACGGCGAGGTCCGCGGGCAGGTCGGCCCCGGTGGCCGCGTCGGCCTGCGCCCGGCCGGCGTTGGCCGCGTCGACCCGATGGACGACCGTCTCGTGGAGCTGTCGGCGGATCCAGAACTCCCGCGGTTGCCCGGCCGGCCAGATCGTCCAGCACTCCAGGTCGCCCGGCGCCGCGCGCAAGCTGCCGACGATCAACTCGCTGCCCTCCCGCAGCCGGCGCAGCACCCCGGCGTCGTCGCCGGGATCGGGGTCGGCGAACAGGGCCGCTCGCTCCTCGGGGCCCGGCGGTCGCTCCAGACGCTCGGCCACCACGGTCGAGGCCCAGCGGTACACCCCGGCCAGGTGGCAGGCCAGGTCGCGCCCGGTCCAACCCGGGCAGTACGGAATCGCGGCATCCAACTTCCCCGTCAGGGCCACGGCGGTCGACTCGGCCTGCGCGGCGAGTTCGTCCAACGCGGTTTGGCTCTGGATCGCGGTCGGGGCGGTCATCGTGACATCTGTTCGCCCGCTGCGCTCGCTCACAGCGTCAGGTCCGAGCCGGCGCGTCGAAGGTGATGACCTCGCCGCGGTCGATGCTGATCCAGTCGCGGGCGCCCAGATAGACGGCCAGGGCGTCGGCGATCTCCTGCTGCTGCACCGGCCCACGGGGGCGATGGATCTCGTACACCTCGGGGAATCGAAGCACGGCGGTGAAGACCCGCCACAGCTCCACCGCTCGCTCCCCGGTCGGTGGGTCGACCAGGACCGGACCGAAAAGTGACTGTCCGTCAGGGAAGAACATCGTCGGTACCCCGAAGGCGCCGGTTGCGACGACCCGGTCGTGGTCGGCCCGGACCTCGTCGTGCGTGGTCGGGTCGGCGATCGCCACGTCCACAAGACGCGGGTCCAGGCCGAGCTCGACCAGCAGTTCCCGGGCCACGTCGGGGTGGTGCGGCTTGCGGCCCTGAAGGTGCAGCGCGGTCCCCGCTGCCTCGTACCAGGCGTCGCAGGCCGCCATGTCCTGCCGGCGCAGCAGTGCCGCGATGCGCAGCATCGACCAGCCGTAGGACCACTGCCGTTCCCACGGGTGCTTCTTGCCCTCGCGCCTGTTGATCTCCTCGAGGCTGAAGAACCGCCAGGCGATCTCCAGCCCGGTCTGCGCCCGGACCTCCCGGATCCACCGTGAGGCATGGAAGGCGAACGGACACATCACGTCGAAGTGGTAGTCCACGCGTTCCGGGGTCATTGCCCCACCTCTCCAACGCTGCCCCGCCGGTTGTCCCAACCGGTGACGAGTTCGTTGACCGGTTCGGCCGACTGCGTCGGCATCGACTTTCTATGCGTGCATACAGAACTGTCAAGAGCCGCGCGGCGCGCACCGGCGAGGCAGCCGCAAGCAGCCAGCTGGTGCCTTCCCTAAAGCCACCGAGGGCCCGCAGCTGCCCCCGCGGTGATTTCCGTCACAAAATACCCCGGCGCCCGCGCCCGATATGCACGTCGCAATCACGGAGGAGCGACCACGCCCAGTAGAGCTTTCCGCTCGGCGATCTTGTTCGTGCCCGCCGCAGGCCGGCGCAGGAAGCGGTCCCTGTCCCGATCGCCCCTTTTGGCCCAGTGATCAACCCTTTCCGCCCGATGCTTGCACCACGGTACGGGCGCGTTGCCAACTCGACACGATCATGTTTCCGGGCTTTACCGGCCCCCCTGTAGAACCGCTGTCCATGACCGGAACAATTAGCAAAAAATACTGACATTTGCTTAAGGCTCGCTAGATTGCAGAACGGTTACGACGTGAACGGAGACGGGGAGAGTCAATGCGTGTTAGATCGATCTTGAAGCCGACAGGGCGGCACCGAGCTTCGCGAGGGACCGCCACAGCTATCCGTCGGCAGACCCTGGCGTGCGCCGCAGGCGCCGGGCTGGTGATGGTGCAAGCCGCCGGCGTGTCGCACGCCGCGGTGCTGCCGACACCGCCCGCCGCAGGCCAGCTCAGCCAGGTGATCGAGCAAGGTCCCCCGGAGCTGATCAAGCTCGCGCAGGGCGGCAAGGGTCAACCGGCGGGCCACGGCTCCGTGCTCGGCCTCTTCGGCGCGGCCACCTCCGACGGGGCGGGCTCCGGCGGCGACGGTGCCTTGGCGTACGTCTTGCAGGGTCTGCATGCACAAGGCCCCGGATCGGGCGGCAACGCCACCCCGATCCAGGTCGGCGGCGGTTCGCAGATGACAACGTCCGACAGCATCGCCACACCCGACATCGCCAGGCCCGCCCACGGCATCAACCTCCTCGGCCTGGTCGAGATCGGCGACGGCCGCGGCGGCGACCCGCTGCAGTTGGGCCACGGCGGACACGACCACTCGTCCGGCAGCGTGGTGGCCATCGGCAACGGCGGCGACGGCGGCGGCCACGCCGTGAGCCCGGACCGCATCGCGGTCGACGGACCGCCCGCCCCGGGCGGGTCCAACAACGGGGCCCTCATCGCGCTCGGGAACGGCGCCCCGGCCGGCGGCGACAGGAACAAGGGCGGCGACGGCGCCCTGCTGGCCACCGGCAACGGCGCGGACGGCAACAGGGGCGAGGACTCCAACGGCGGCAACGGCGGCCTGGTCTCCCTGCTCAACGCGAACGGTCCGAGCAAGCGCGACGGCCAACTGCTCTCCCTGGGCGACACCGGTCCCGGCGGACACGCCCGCACCCACGCCCGCACCGCCGACGGACAGGGTGGCCTTCTCGGCACCGGACTGCTCGCCCACGGCCTGCTCTCACTGGGCAACGGCGCACCCGGCGCTCCGCCGGACACCGACCGCCGCCCCGGCCCCGGCGGCGACGGCCAAGTGCTCAAGCTCGGCGACGGCGGCGACGGCGGCGCCCAGGGCCGGGGCACCGGCGGCGACGGCCACCTGATCGACCTGCTGAACGGTCCGTACCGCAAGCCGCCGGCCATGTCGACCAGCGGCGGCAACGGCAACCTCATCTCGATCCTCGACGACCTCCTGCCTTCGCGGCCGGGGGGCTCCGGCGGCAACGGCACCCTGGTCACCCTGCTGACCGGCAGGCACAGCATGACCACCGACGAGGTTCCCCCCGGCCCGCCCCCGTCCGGTGGCGCCGGCAACCTGCTCACCGTGCTCGAGGGCAGCCCGGGCCCGGAGAAGGGCCACGGCTCCGGCGGCAACGGCGGCCTGGGCAACCTGCTCAACCGCGAGCCCAGGCCGCACAAGTCCCCGGGCTCCGGCGGCGACGGCGGCATCCTCAACCTGCTCAACGACCTGGGCGGCGGCCACCCCACGGTCACCACGTCGGACAAGGTCCCCCCGGCGCCCGCTCCGGACCCCGGCCCGGCCGAGACCCACAGGGGTGACGGACCGCAGGGTGGCTCCGGCGGCGCGGGAGCGGTCGCCAACGTCGGCAACGGTGGGAACGCCCGCGGCGACGCGGATGGCAACGGCGGCAACGGCAAGGTGGCCGGCGTCGGCGACGGTGGCGACGAGCGCGACAACGCCAGCGGCAACGGGGGCAACGGAACCGCGGTCGACGCCGGCAACGGCGGCGCGCGCCGCGGCGACGAGTCCGGCAACGGCGGGTCCGGCCATGTGGTCGGCGGCAGCTCCGGCGGCAACACCGACCGGGGCAAGAACACCGGCGGCGACGGCGGCGTCGCCGACGCCGGGCACGGCGGCCCGGGCTCGCAGCACGACCGCGACGGGGCCCCACAGGGCGGCCCCGACACCGGTGGCGACCTCAAGCACGACCCGGCCGGCGCCATCGCCGACCTCGGCGACGGTGGGCGCACGACCGGCGGCGGCAGCGGCGACGGCGGCATGGGCAGCATCCTCGACGCCGGCAACGGTGGCGACTCCGGTCCTTCGGCCGGGCGCGACGGCAGCGGTGAGCTGGCGGCCCTGGGCAACGGCGGGGACGACACCGGTCACGGGGCCGGCGCGCGCGGCACAGGCGGCGGCGCGGGCGACAAGCGCGGTGGGTTGGTCAACGCCGGCAACGGTGGGGATGCCCGAAGCGACGGCTCCGGAAGCGGTGGGGCCGGCAACGTGGCTCGGGCCGGCGACGGCGGCCATGGCGAGAACGACACGCATCACCCCGACAACGGAGGCAAGGGCCCAGAAGGCGGCAGCCCGGCCGCCCCGACCGACGGCGGGTTGGTCAGCACCGGCAACGGCGGCAACTCCAACGGCGACGGCGACGGCGGCCGCGGCGCACCGGTCTCGGCAGGCAACGCGGGCGACGGCAAGCACACGGCCGGCGGACCGGCGGGCCCGCACCACGAGCCCCCCGCCGGCGGTGGTGGTGGCGACGAGGGTGGCTACGGCGGCGGCGGCGGCGGCCCCGACGGCGGGTTGATCTCGCTGTTCAACGGTGGCGACAACGGCAAGAAGCACCTGATCGAGCTCGGGAACGGATCCGCTCCGGTCATCAACCTGGCCAACGGCGCCAACGGCGGCGGCGACACCAGCCACGCCAACGACGCACCCGGCCTGAAGGTCGGCAACGGGGGCGACGGTACGGACGCCGGCGCTCCGGCCGCCGACCACCAGCACCACGGCGACAGGGGGACCTACGCCCCGGGCCAACTGGTCGAGGCGTTCAACGGTGAGGACGCGTCCGGCGCACACCGGCACGACAAGACCTCGCCCCTGGTGTCGGTCGCCAACGGCGGCGACGGCGCGGGCGCCGGCGACCGTCGCGAGAACGGCGGCGGCGGCGACAAAGGCCCCGGTGCCCGCAATCCGGGTGTGGTCGACGTCGCCAACGGCGGCGACAGCGGCGGCACCGGCGGCCACGGTGGCGGCGACAACGGCCATCCGCCGACGCTCGTCCAGGTCCTGGACGGCGGCCAGGGTGGCGGCGACAAAGGCGACGGCGGAAACGCGACCGGTGTCAAGGGCGGCGACGGCGGCCACGCGGGCTCCGGCCCGGTGCCGAACGGCGGCGGTCCGTCCGGTCCGGGCGGTCCGGGCGGTGGCCCGGGCGGCACCGGGAACGGCGGCAGCGCTTCCGGGGTCAGCGTCGGGAACGGCGGCAATGGCGGCAACGGTGGTGGAAGCAACGGCACCGACGGCGGCGGCGGCACGATCCTGACCCTCGCCGACGGCGGCGACGGCGGCAACGGCGCGCCCCCCGGGAACGGCCCCGGAGACACGGGCGGCAGCGGCGGGCCCGGCGGGACCGGCGGGCTCGGCTCCGTCTTCAACGGCGGCGACGGCGGAAACGGCACCCAGCCCGACCAGGGCGGCAGTGGCGGCTCCACCGGCGTGGCGTCGGTCGGAAACGGTGGCAACGGCTACCAGAAGGGCCCGTCGGACGCCGGCAACGGTGGTGGCGTGGACCTCGGGAACGGCGCCGACGCTGACGGCGTGCCGCCGGCGGCCCCGCCGCCCGCGCCTGCGGTCAGCCCGGCTCACGCCCCGCCGCCGAAGCTGCCGAAGACCGGCGCCGACAGCGACGCCACCGACGGCATGGCCGGGGTGGGTGCCCTGCTGATCCTGGCCGGCGTCGCGATGGCCCGCGGACGGCACCGCCGGACGGACTGACCCGCAACACCAGCTCAGATGCAGGACGGATGGCCCGTGCCGAGCGATCGGCACGGGCCATCCGTGCGTCTGCCCCCAGCGTGGGGGGCTGTACCTGACGGGGCGTCAGGGCAGCGCCTGACCGGGCGTCAGCCGCGCCAGGCCCCGCCCTGGATCACTGCGTCGCCCCCGGCCGGCATCGCCTGGCTGATCTCTGGCCCACCTCGCCTCGACCATGATCTGGATCTTCGCCGGCTCGACCGCGCGGCTCGGGTCGAAGAAACGGATGGTCCGACGGTCGCCGATGACCTGTTTGAAGTCCCTGCTCGTCCTCCGGAATTCCTGACGATGCGTCAGGTGACGGTCAGACAGCGAGAACGGTGACGACGAGTGCGGCGTTGTCGGCACCGAGGAACCCGCCGCCGTTCTCCGCCAACGCCAGCCGGGCCCCGGGGACCTGCCGGTGCCCGCAGCGCCCACGGAGTTGGTCCACCAGCTCGACGACCTGAGCGCAGCCGGTCGCCCCGATCGGATGGCCCTTGGACAACAGGCCGCCGCTGGGGTTGACGACCTGCGGCCCACCGAATCGGGTGTGCCCCGACTGCAACAGCTTCGGCCCGTCGCCCGGGGCGCACAGCCCGAGTTCCTCGTAGGCCATCAGTTCCGCGGGCGCTGCGGCGTCGTGCACCTCGATCACGTCCATGTCGGCCGGGCCGACCCCGGCCGCCTCGTAGGCCAGGTGCGCGGCACGCTCGACCGCCGACGGCTCGTCGGGACCACGGTCCATACCCGACACCAGCACCGAGGCGGCCACCTTGACCACCGGCCCCGACCCGCGCCGCCGGTGCGGCGCGCACACGACCACCGCGGCCGCACCGTCGCCGATCGGCGAACACATGAGCAAGGTCAACGGCGGGGAGACGGGCCGCGACGCGAGGACCTCCGCGACGGTCACCGGATTGCGGTACTGCGCCTTGGGGTTGCGCTTCGCCGCCTCGTGGCTCTTCACCGCGACCTCGGCGAAGTCCGTCGCCGTCGCCCCACTGCGGGCCATGTACGCGCGGGTCAGCGCGGCGTAGACGTCCATGAACATCGATCGGTCGCCGACGACGTCCGCCGCGCCATCGGCCGCCGCCCAGGCGCGCAGTTCGTCGAGCTGGTCCAGGTCGACGGCAGCACCGATCGCGGCGAAGGCCCGGGCCTTGTCCGGGATCGCCATCTTCTCCGCGCCGATCGCCAGCGCGACCTCGACCTGTCCGGAGCGGACCGCGTTCACCGCCAGGTACAGCGCGGTCGAGGCCGACGCGCAGGCGTTCTCCACGTTGACGATCGGGGCGCCCAGCAGACCGGTGTGTCGCAGCGCCACCTGCCCGCGGATCATCTCCTGCCCGGTGATCAATCCGGCGGCGGCGTTGGCGAAGAACACCATCGCGACGTCGGCGGGCGCCAACTCGGCATCGGCCAGGGCGTCGCGGACCGCCTCCTCGGCCAGGCTGCGGGCCGTGGCCGCCGGGAACTTGCCGAACGCGGTCATCGCCGCCCCGGCCACCACCACATCCGTCATGACTTCACCTTCTCCCGCGCGTCAACCCCGCCGACCGGCGGGCAACCCGGGCGCTTTGGTTCCTCCAGCGCGGCGGCCAACAGCCGGTCTGCACCTTCTGCGAGGCCGTCCGCGGGAGATCGGGGCCGGTGCTCGCCGCAGCGGCCACGACCCGGGACGGCACGACCTGGTCCAGCACGGCTTGCGGCTCGCCCACGCGGCAGAGTCTGCCCGGTTGCGCCCCCGCGGAGATCGGCGCGGTGCGGAGCACCCGAGGCAGCTGGTTCGCCTCGATCCCATCCGTTACTTAAATCGCAGGGGTCACTCCGGTGCGCCGCACGGATGATCGGCCTCGAATCCGGAACCCTGGAGCGGTGCCGTTCTGTCCCGACATTTCCGACGTGGTCGCCGTCCCCCGGTCGGCCGAATCCACTTTTGTCCAGACGTGTCGGTAGTGACCAATTAGTGCTGATCCTGATCGGGCGGCGGGATCCCTGACTGGCTGACCGTCCGGATCCCCGGAGAAGAATAGGTGTGAAATGAACAAGATGACCCGATTCGGCGCAGCAGGTTGCGCCGCCGCTGCGGGCTTGGTGTTGCTGCCCACGGCCATGGCCGACGCCACGACCGTCGCGAAGAACGGCGCCCCTCCGAAGCCCCCGACCGGCATCATCCAGGCATGCAACCGCAGCGGTTACATGTTCAACGTGTACGTCGACGGACCGTCGCTGCGTGAGGACGACCTGGCCGGGCTGTCCAAGTCCGGCGAGTGCAGCGCGTGGGACCCGGTCCTGGTGGGTGCCTACCAGATCGGCTTCGGCCTGCGTACCACCTCGGGCGGCGGCGAGGGCGCCGTGATCATCCAGGCCCGGTTCCGCCGCAACAACCACGTCTACTACAAGGTCTTCAACAACGAGGGCAACATCACCACGTTCGTCAACAAGGGCGACAACATCGAGCTCGACCTGATGATCCCCCAGGGCTGAGCCCGGGAATCTCCGGAGAAATCCGACTGAGCCGGTCGCACGATGTGGCGACCCGTCAGCTGACGGGTCGCCACATCTGACGCCGGCGACGTCCCTGGATTCCCCTCCACGAACCAGGCACGCGCGGGACCCGCAAGCCGCAAATCGCCGGAGGAGGCGACCCGCGGATCAGCCGCCCGGTCACTCCTTCGGCATGGGCATGTCCGCCCCGCAGGACGGACACAACGGCTTTTCTTTCCCGCCGGAACAAGATCAAACCCACGACGCGTGGGGGCCCCCAGGCCTCGTCGACCCCGTGAGCGAGCGCAGCGAGCGAACCGATGGCACAGCGCACGCCACATTCGCCGCCCGCACCGCAACGTTCACTCGCCGACGACACTGCAACGTTGGAGTAAGTTGACGACGATACAAAGTAATGTTGTAATCAACACATGGATGATATCTCAGCGTGGTTTCCCGGTCGGATGCCGTCGGACTGGTTCGTAACACTTCCGAAGATCACCGCCGACCGCGAGGAGATACTCGTCGTCGGCGACGTCGGCGGGCCCGACTTCGAGGTCGACGAGGCCGACGCACGTGCCGCCGAGGCCGGCCGGATCAGCCGATTCCGGGAGGAGACCCGGGGCGTGCGGATGCACATCGCGGAGGAGGCGGAGCTGCGGTTCGGGCGCAAGGTCGCCTGGGGCGCGGTGTGCGGGCAGACGCGAGTGCTGTTCACCTCGTTGGCCGTCCCGGTGATGACGCGCCTGCGGCAGCCCGAGCGCTCGGTGCTCGACACGTTGGTCGAGGCCGGGATCGCCCGGTCGCGGGCCGACGCACTTTCGTGGTGCGTCCGTCTGGTCGGCAAGCACCAGGCCGAGTGGATCGAGGATCTGCGCGGCGCCCTGGTCGCCGTTCAGCGGGCCCGGGCCGCCGGGCCGGCCACATAGGAGGGTCCGCATGATCGGCATCCGCGAGGCGACGCCCCCGGACCTCGCTGAGGTGGCCCGATTGATCCGTGCGCTTGCGACATACGAACGCCTGGCCGACTCGGTCACCTGGACCGAGCCCGAGCTGGCCGAGGCGCTGTTCGGCCCGGGAACCGTTCCCCGGGTGCTGATCGCCGAACTTGACGGCCGGGTGGCCGGGATCGCCGTCTGGTTCCGGTCGTTCTCCACGTTCCTGGGCAGGCCCGGGATCTGGTTGGAGGACTTGTTCGTGGAACCCGCCCACCGTGGCCGCGGCGTCGGGCGCGCCCTGCTGGAGCACCTGTTCCAGCTGGACCCGAACGGCCGCGTCGAGTGGGCGGTGCTGGACTGGAACGTGGACGCGATCGAGTTCTACCGCCGTTCCGGGGCCGCACCGGTGACCGGTTGGACCACCTGGCGCCGCAATGGAAACAGCGGTCCGGGGACGACCTGACCGTTAAATGGCGGAGGGCGGACCCCCCCGAGTCCACCCTCCGCAGCTTTCGCAACCCCTTCACTCAGGCGTCGCTACGTCCCAACCGCGCGAACGCCGGGATCAGGATCGCCGCGGTCCAGGCGAGGAGCACCAGCAGCGCCACCCACGGGGAGCTGATCGCCATGCCGTCGGGCTTGTTCCAGAACGCCTCCCCGGCCTGGGCCGGCAGGTACGGGGCGATGTTGTTCGACCAGCTCGCCGGCAGGAAGTTGAAGATGATCGGGATCACGAAGAACAACCCGGCCAGCGCCGAGATCGCCGCCGCAGTGTTCCGCAGCAGTGCGCCGAGGCCCATCCCGATCACGCCCACCAGCAGCATGTAGATCGCGGCGCCGAAGATCCCGTGCAGCGCGTGCGCCGAGGCAATCGAGACGCCCAGCCCCCGGCCACCCAGAATCTGCTCGCCGACGAGGAAGGCCGCGACGCAGCTGACCAGCGAGGTGACGCCGACGACCGCGGTGAACACCGCCAGCTTGGCCCGCAGCACCGGCAGCCGCGACGGGACCACCGTCAACGACGAACGGATCATGCCGGTCGCATACTCGCCGGAGATCAGCAGCACCCCGAGCACACCGACCGCCAACTGCGACAGGTGAACGCCCTGCAACGGCGCCAGCGCCGGGTCGATGCGTGCCTTGTCGGCCGGGCTCATGTGCGTCGCCCATTGGGCGGCGATGACAGCCGTGATGATCGCGCCCAGGCCGATGGTCAGCAGCGCCGTCAGCCCGACGATGACCTTGGAGGAACGCAACGAGTGGAACTTCGTCCACTCCGAGCGGATCACCCGCGCCTGGGTGACCTTGACCGACGCCTTGACCGCCGGACGCTCGAGAACTGCCGTACTCATCGCTGCCCCTCCTCGACACGCCTGACCTGCTGGATGATTCGCGGCGCCGGGGCGCTCGCCTGGAACTGCACGGCGTCGTGGGTGAGTTCCATGAACGCCTCCTCGAGCGAGGCCTCCCGCACCGCCAGCTCGTGGATCCGCAGGTGGTAGGTCCACGCCATGTCGCCGACCTGTTCCACCGTGAGCCCCTGCACCTCGAGGGCACCGGGCCCGGTCTCGGTCACCGACACCTCGGAGCTGCGCAGCAGCTCGGCCAGTCGACCGGCTTCCGGCGAGCGGACCGCCACGACGTTGCCCGACGCCCGGGCGGTGAACTCCGCCACGGTGGTGTCGGCGATCAGCCGGCCGCGGCCGACCACGATCAGGCGCTGAGCGGTCAGGGCCATCTCGCTCATCAGGTGCGAGGAGATGAACACCGTCCGGCCCTCGGCGGCCAGGCTCTGCAGCAGGTTCCGGACCCACCGGATGCCCTCCGGGTCCAGGCCGTTGACCGGCTCATCGAGCACGATGGTCTCCGGGTCGCCCAGCAACGCGGCCGCGATTCCCAGCCGCTGCCCCATGCCGAGGGAGAAACCACCCGCCCGCTTGCGCGCCACCTCTCGCAGGCCGACCAGCTCGATGACCTCCTCGACCCGACTCCGCGGGATCCCGTTGGTCTGCGCCAGCGCGAGCAGATGGTGGTACGCCGAGCGGGACGTGTGCACCGCCTTGGCCTCCAGCAGGATGCCCAGCTCCGTCATCGGCGCCACCGCCTTGCGGTAGTCCTTGCCGTTTACGGTGACCGAGCCGGAATCCGGCCGGTCCAACCCGGCGATCATGCGCATCGTGGTCGACTTGCCGGCACCGTTCGGGCCCAGGAACCCGGTCACCGTGCCTGCCGGCACCGTGAAGGTCAGGTCCTCGACCGCCAAGGTCTCGCCGTACCGCTTCGTAAGCCCATGTACCTCGATCACTTGCTCAGCTCCCCCGTTTGTTCCGTAACTCCCCTCGTTGAAACTAGGTCCGGAAACCATCCGCGGCATCGGTCACAAGTGGACATTTGGGTCGTACGTTCGGCTGAGGTGAGCTGAGCGAGGGCTTGCCCGAGCCCAGCCACGAAGCCGACAAATGCGCACAGCGGCTGAGGTGAGCTGAGCGAGGGCTTGCCCGAGCCCAGCCACGAAGCCGACAAATGGGCACAGCGGCTGAGGTGAGCTGAGCGAGGGCTTGCCGCATCACTGCCAGGAAACCGACGAACTCCGTACAGCGACTGAAGTCAGCTCTGGGTGTCATAAGGTCCGAGGTCATGCCACGCAGGCGTATGGCCGCCCGGCTCGACGGGCTCGGGACGACGATCTTCGCGGAGATGTCCGCGCTGGCGGTGGCGACCCGATCGATCAACCTGGGACAGGGCTTCCCGGACACCGACGGTCCGCCGGAGATCGTCGAGGCCGCCGTGACGGCGCTGCGCACCGGCCAGAACCAGTACCCGCCAGGGCCGGGGATCCCAGCCCTGCGTGCGGCGATCGCGGCACATGCCGCACGCTTCCACGGTCTGACGTACGACCCGGACACCGAGGTCCTGGTCACGACCGGGGCCACCGAGGCGATCGCCGCCGCGGTCCTCGGCCTGGTGGAACCCGGCGACGAGGTGATCGCACTCGAGCCGTACTACGACTCCTACGCCGCGAACGTCGCGATGGCGGGCGGCATCCGGGTACCGGTGACGTTGCGGCCCCCGGACTTCCGGTTGGACACCGACGCGTTGCGGCACGCCGTGACCCGGCGCACCAAGGCGATCCTGCTCAACACCCCGCACAACCCGACGGGCATCGTGCTCGACGCCGCCGAGACCGCCGCGGTTGCCGAACTGGCCGTCGAGCACGACCTGGTGGTGATCGCCGACGAGGTCTACGAGCACCTGGTGTTCGACGGCCGGCACATCCCGATCGCGCGCCTGCCAGGGATGCGTGAACGAACCGTCCGCATCTCCTCGGCCGGCAAGACCTTCTCGTTCACCGGCTGGAAAATCGGCTGGGCGATGGCCCCACCGGATCTGCTCGGCGCGGTGCGCACCGCAAAACAGTTCCTGACCTACGTGTCCGGCGCACCCTTCCAGCCGGCTGTGGCCCAGGCACTGGCGCTGCCCGACGACTACTTCGCGGAGCTTCGCGACAACCTGCTCAAGCGCCGCGATCAACTCGCCGACGGCCTGGCGGACCTCGGGTTCCGCGTCTATCGCCCACAGGGCACCTACTTCCTGACCACGGACACCGGCCCCTTCGACAGCCCCGACGGCATGGACTTCTGCCGCCGACTCCCCCGTCGGGCAGGTGTGGTGGCCATCCCGCACCAGGTGTTCTACGACGATCTGGCAGCAGGCGCCCCACTGGTCCGCTGGGCCTTCTGCAAACGCCCCGAGGTGATCGACGCCGCGCTCGACCGCTTGCGCGTCGCCCTGCCTGCGCAGGCGTAACGGAAATTTCTTCTCCACCGGACCCTTCGTGTCGAAGACCAAGGCCCGGCGGGGCCGACGTACTCGGCGCTTGTCGCCCCCGCCGGCGCCCGCCTTCTGACTGTGTCGTCGCGATACGGCGGCCCTCCGGTGGCCGCAGTTCATTAGAACATATGTTCGACCCACGTGTTAGTGTCGACCCGTGACGAACTCCTTCCAGGCGTCCCTGTTCGGCGACAGCGCCGAGCGCGGTCGCGTCGGCCCCTGGGTCCTGGCCGACGGCCTGCGACGTACCGATCTGGGCACCGGCGCCTGGGTCGACCTGCGTCCCGGATGGATCGAGGGCGCCGACGTACTGTTCGCCGAACTGCTCCGGAGCGTGCCCTGGGAGGCCGAGCGACGGCGCATGTACGACCGGGTGGTCGACGTCCCGCGCCTGGCCGCCCGCTACGAGCCGGGCGCCCCGCTGCCGCACCCGGTGGTGCAACGGATCAAGGACGACCTGGACCGGCACTACACCGCCGAGTTCGGGGAGGGCTTCGGGACTGCTGGGCTCGCCCTGTACCGCGACGGGCAGGACAGCGTGGCCTGGCACGGCGACGTCTTCGGCCGCGAGCGCGACACCGACACGATGGTGGCGATCGTCGTGCTGGGCCCGCCGCGCCCGTTCCTGCTGCGCCCGCGGGCCGGCCACGGCCCACCGGGCCCGACCCGGCACCACGAACTCGGGCACGGCGACCTGATCGTGATGGGCGGCAGCTGCCAGCGGACCTGGCAGCACTGCGTGCCGAAGTCGGCGCGAGCGGCCGGCCCCCGGATCAGCATCCAGTTCCGGACCAGCGAGTGAGGCGAGGCGGTTGACCGGGCAAGAGCGGTCGGATATTATTTGGACGGCCAACTATTGTCAGTCAAAGTTCCTGTCCTGGTCATCCGTCAGGAGCCCAAGGATCATGAGCCGCCGGTTCGAAGTCGCCGCCTGCCAGGCGAATCCCGCGCAGCAACGCGGTGATCGTTGCCGCCGCTTGCGGGTCCATGGCGCCAAGGGCGAACTCCGCCTTGTTCAACGCAGTGGTGGCCGACTCCACGAGCTCGCGGCCCTCGGCGGTGAGTTCGGCCAGAATGCGCCTGCGATCGTCCGCCGCGGGGCGGCGTCGGACCAAGCCGCGGGCCTGCAGGCGGTCTACCGTGTTGGTCACGGAGGCCGGGTGCACCATCAGCCGCTCGCCGATCTTGCCCATCGGCAGCTCGCCGTGTTGGGTGAAGGCGAGCAGGCGCAAGGCCTCGAAGCTGGCGAAGGTCAGGCCGTAGGGGCGCAGCACCCGCTCGATCTCGGTCAGCAGCATCTGCTGCACCCGCATCACCGAGGTGACCGCAGCCATCCGGTCGGCCTGCTCCGGCCAGCTCTCCCGCCAGCGGCGGTGCGCCTCCGCGATCGGGTCGAACGGCAGGCGTGGCACGCCCGCAACCGTATCGGTGTCAAGTCGCCGGGAACGCCCTGCGCCGAGGAGTGGTCAGATGTCGCAACCGTTTGACCTGCATGTTCCCCTGCGGCCCATCCGCTTCGTCACCGCAGCCGGGCTGTTCGACGGACACGACGCGTCGATCAACATCATGCGGCGAATCCTGCAGGCCCAAGGCGCCGAGGTCATCCACCTCGGGCACAACCGGTCGGTCGACGAGGTGGCCACCGCGGCGATCCAGGAGGACGTCGACGGGATCGCGATCAGCTCCTACCAGGGCGGCCACGTCGAGTACTTCTCCTATCTGGTCGACTCACTCGGCGACCGCGGCGCCGGGCAGATCAAGGTCTTCGGCGGCGGCGGCGGGGTGATCGTGCCCGACGAGATCGCCCTGCTCGCGCAGCGCGGCGTGCGGATCTTCTCCCCCGAGGACGGCCAGCGGTACGGCCTGGAGCGCATGGTCAACCTGATGATCGAGGCCTGCGACGTCGACCGTCCGACCGCGGTGGACCCCGACGCCCTGCTGGCCGGCGAGGTCGGCGCGCTGGCGCGCACGATCAGCCTCATCGAGGCGGGCCGACTGCCGGAGCCCGTTCGCGCCGCGATGAGCGCGGCCGCCGCGGGCCGGACCGTGCCCGTGCTCGGCATCACCGGCACCGGCGGGTCGGGCAAGTCATCGTTGACCGATGAGCTGGTGCGGCGCATCCGCCTGGACCAGCAGGACAAGCTGCGCATCGCGGTGATCGCGGTCGACCCGACCCGACGCCGCGGTGGCGGCGCGCTGCTCGGCGACCGCATCCGGATGAACGGGATCGAGGCCGCCGCGAACGGCACCCCGGTGTTCTTCCGCTCGATGGCCACCCGCGGCGCCCGCGAACTGCCCGAGTACCTGACCCAGGCGATCACCGCGGTGCGCGCCGCGGGCTACGACGTGGTGATCATCGAGACCCCCGGCATCGGTCAGGGCGACGCGGCGGTCGTGCCGTTCGTCGACGTCTCCCTCTACGTGATGACACCGGAGTTCGGCGCGGCCAGCCAGTTGGAGAAGATCGACATGCTCGACTTCGCCGACGTCGTCGCGATCAACAAGTTCGAGCGGCGGGGGGCTGAGGATGCCCGTCGCGACGTCGGCCGGCAGTTGGCCCGCAACCGCTCGGGCAGCAGCGGGGCCTGGGAGTCCATGCCCGTCTACGGCACCTCGGCCGCCCGGTTCAACGACGACGGCGTGACCGCCCTGTACCAGCGGATCCGGGAACTGCTCGCCGAACACGGCGCCGGATTCGCACCGGGTCGGCTGGCCCACACCGATGTGAGGGCATCCAGCTCGCTGGCCACGGTGCTGCCGCCGGCCCGGGTGCGCTATCTGTCCGAGGTGGCCGACACCGTCCGCAGCTACCACCGTGACACCACCGCGCAGGTCACGACCGCCCGGCGGGCCCAGCAGTTGCGGGTCGCTCGCGAGCTGGTCGCCGAACGCGGTGCCGACACCACCACGCTCGACGAGCTGGCCGCCGAGGCGGCGGCCGCGCTGCCCGACAGCGCGCGCAAGGCGTTGGCCGATTGGCCGAACACCGTCGCCGCTTACTCCGGCGACGAGCACGTCGTGAAGATCCGCGACACCGAGGTCCGCACCAAGCTGTGGCGGGAATCGCTGTCGGGCAGCCGGATCCCGCGGGTCTCGCTGCCCCGCTACGCCGACGAGGGCGAACTCCTGAGGTTCCTGCGCGCGGAAAACCTGCCCGGTCATTTCCCCTACACCGCAGGGGTTTTCCCCTTCAAGCGCGACGGCGAGGACCCGGCCCGAATGTTCGCCGGCGAGGGCGACCCGTTCCGGACGAACCGGCGCTTCCACCTCCTCTCCAAGGGTCAGCCGGCCACCCGGCTGTCCACCGCGTTCGACTCGGTGACGCTCTACGGCCGCGACCCGGACCTGCGGCCGGACATCTACGGCAAGGTCGGCACCTCCGGGGTCTCGATCGCGACGCTGGAGGACATGAAAGCGCTCTACGCGGGCTTCGAACTGTGCTCGCCGAGCACGTCGGTGTCGATGACGATCAATGGCCCGGCCCCGACGATCCTGGCGTTCTTCCTCAACACCGCCATCGACACCGAACTGGAGAAGCTCGCCGGCGAACTCGGCCGGCAGCCGACCGAACCGGAGGCCGCGGCCAAGCGAGCCTGGGTGCTGGGAGGAGTCCGCGGCACCGTCCAGGCCGACATCCTCAAGGAGGACCAGGGCCAGAACACCTGCCTGTTCTCCACCGAGTTCAGCCTGAAGATGATGGGCGACGTCCAGGAGTGGTTCATCGCGAACGGCGTCCGCAACTTCTACTCGGTCTCGATCTCCGGGTACCACATCGCCGAGGCCGGGGCGAACCCGATCTCGCAGTTGGCGTTCACCCTCGCCAACGGGCTGACATACGTCGAGAGCTACCTGGCCCGCGGAATGGACATCGACGCGTTCGCGCCGAACCTGTCGTTCTTCTTCTCCAACGGGATGGACCCGGAGTACACCGTGCTGGGTCGGGTGGCCCGCCGGATCTGGGCGATCGCGATGCGCGAGCGGTACGGCGCCAACGAGCGGTCGCAGAAACTCAAGTACCACGTGCAGACCTCGGGGCGTTCGCTGCACGCGCAGGAGATGGACTTCAACGACATACGCACCACGCTGCAGGCGCTGATCGCGCTGTACGACAACTGCAACTCGTTGCACACCAACGCCTACGACGAGGCGGTGACCACCCCGTCGGCGGAGTCGGTGCGCCGCGCCCTGGCGATCCAGCTGATCATCAATCAGGAATGGGGGTTGTCGAAGAACGAGAACCCACTCCAGGGCGCCTACATCATCGACGACCTGACCGACCTGGTGGAGCAGGCCGTGCTCACCGAGTTCGACCGGCTCACCGAACGCGGCGGCGTGCTCGGCGCGATGGAGACCGGTTATCAGCGCGGGCGCATCCAGGACGAGTCGATGCTCTACGAGCACCGCAAGCACGACGGCTCACTGCCGATCGTCGGGGTCAACACGTTCCTGAACCCGGACGCCCACGGTGCTGTCGCCGACCTGGAACTGGCCCGCGGCACCGAGTCGGAGAAGCAGTCGCAGCTGTCCCGACTGCACGATTTCCAATCCCGCAACGCAGCCCCGGCCGATCAGGCCCTGCACCGATTGCAGCAGGCGGCGATGGCCGGCGAGAATGTCTTCGCCGTGCTCATGGAGGCCGCGCGGGTGTGCTCACTCGGTCAGATAACCGAGGCATTCTTCGAGGTCGGTGGGCAGTACCGCCGCAACGTCTGATGCAACTGATCGGCGGCCGGAGGTTGTGCGATCACCACAGGACAATTCGCCCGGGGACGTGCTTGACTGCACCCTACCGGCCAGTACGGAGGCTTGCATGATTGAGGTTCGCCCATGAGTGAAATCCGCAGGGTCGGCGTGGTCGGGTGCGGCCTGATGGGCTCCGGCATCGCCGAGGTGTGCGCGCGGTCGGGCCTCGACGTGACCATCACCGAGGTCAACGAGGACGCCCTGGCCGCGGGTCGCGGGCGGATCACGAAGTCGTTGGACCGGGCCCTGGCGAAGGGCAAGCTTGACGCCGACGCGCACGCGGCCACGTTGGGCCGGCTGCGCTTCACCGGCGACATCGGCGATTTCGCCGACGTCGACATCGCGATCGAGGCCGTCGCCGAGGTCGAGCAGATCAAGGTCGACATCTTTCGCGCGCTGGACAAGACCATCGTGAACCCGCGGGCGATCCTGGCGTCGAACACCTCCTCGATCCCGATCATGAAGCTGGGCATGGCCACCGGCCGCCCGGAGATGGTCATCGGGATCCACTTCTTCAACCCCGTGCCGGTGCTCAAGCTCGTCGAACTCGTGTCCTCGCTGCTGACCGGTCCGGAGACCGCGGCCCGGGCCGCCGATTTCGCCACCGCGACCCTGGGCAAGCAGTGCGTCCGCAGCCAGGACCGCGCCGGGTTCATCGTCAACGCGCTGCTGATCCCGTACATCCTGTCGGCGATCCGCATGATGGACTCCGGGTTCGCCTCGGCCGACGACATCGACCACGGCATGGTGCTCGGGTGCGCCCACCCCATGGGTCCGCTGGCACTGGCCGACCTGATCGGCCTGGACACGATCAAGGCGATCGCCGAGTCGATGTACGAGGAGTTCAAGGAGCCCCTGTACTTCGCGCCGCCGTTGTTGCTGCGCATGGTCGACGCCGGCCTGCTCGGGAAGAAGAGCGGTCGCGGTTTCCACAGTTACTAACCGGGCGCATTCCTACTAGTACTGACCCGAGGACGTGGCACACCATGGCCGGATACAAGGGCAACAAGGACTTCGCCGCCTGCACGCTGCCGCAGGATTACGAGGACCTGCGGGCGTCGGTCCGCGCGCTCGCGGAGGAGCAGATCGCCCCGCACGCGCACGACGTCGACGACCAGGGCCGCTTCCCCAAGGAGGCGCTCGACGCCCTGCGCGCCGTCGGCTTCGACGCCCCGCACGTACCCGAGGAGTACGGCGGCCAAGGCGCCGACGCGCTCGCGACGGTGATCGTGGTCGAGGAGATCGCGCGGGTCTGCATGTCCTCCTCGCTGATCCCCGGCGTGAACAAGCTCGGCTCGCTGCCGTTGATGCTGTCGGGCTCGAAGGACCTCAAGGAGAAGTACCTGACCAAGCTCGCGGCCGGCGAGGGGATGTTCTCCTACTGTCTGTCCGAGCCGGAGGCGGGTTCGGACGCGGGCAGCATGAAGACCCGCGGGGTGGCCGACGGCGACGACTGGATCCTCAACGGCGCCAAGTGCTGGATCACCAACGCCGGTGAGTCGGAGTTCTACACGGTCTTCGCGGTCACCGACCCGGATAAGGGCTCCCGCGGTGGGATCAGTGCATTCGTGGTCGAGAAGAACGACAACGGGGTCTCCTTCGGCGCACCGGAGCGCAAGCTCGGCATCAAGGGCTCGCCCACCCGCAACGTGATCTTCGACGACGTGCGGATCCCCGGCGACCGGCTGATCGGCAACGTCGGCACCGGCTTCACCACCGCGATGCGGACGCTGGACCACACCCGGATCACCATCGGCGCGCAGGCCCTCGGGGTGGCCCAGGGTGCCCTGGACTACGCGGTCGGCTACATGCAGGAGCGCCGCCAGTTCGGCAAGGCGATCTCGGAGTTCCAGGGCCTGCAGTTCATGGTCGCCGACATGGCGATGCAGGTCGAGGCCGCCCGCCAGCTCGTCTACGCCGCCGCTGGGAAGTCCGAGCGCGAGGACAAGGACCTGACCTACTTCGGCGCCGCGGCCAAGGCCTACGCCTCCGACGTCGCCATGAAGGTCACCACCGACGCTGTGCAATTGCTCGGCGGCTACGGCTACGTGAAGGACTACCCGGTCGAGCGGATGATGCGCGATGCCAAGATCACCCAGATCTACGAGGGCACCAACCAGGTGCAACGCGTGGTGATCGCCCGCCAGCTCCTGCACCCGCACACCGGGGGCCGGGCCAAGGGAGCCGGCGCAGCCGCCGGCTGAATCTTCACAAGACCGCTCCCCGGCGATCTACTGGGGGGTAGTCGTCGAGTACGGAGGTACGGGACCGTGGCCACTACCCATGTGACGGAAAAGGAAGCCCGCAAGGTGGCCGAGGCCGCCCGGGAGACCGAGTGGCAGCTGCCGTCGTTCGGCAAGGAGCTTTTCCTCGGTCGGTTCCGGCTCGACCTGCTGTACCCGCAGCCGGAGCCGGACCCGGAGATGGTGAAGAAGGGCGACGCCTTTTTGGCGAAGCTGCGCGCCTTCCTGGAGGAGCGGGTCGACCCGCTGCAGATCGAGCGGGACGCCAAGATCCCCGACGACGTGATCGAGGGCCTCAAGCAGCTCGGCACCCTCGGCCTGAAGATCCCCGAGGAGTACGGCGGCGTCGGGCTCAACCAGGTCTACTACAACCGGGCGCTCGCCCTGGCCGGCACCTGGCACTCCTCGCTGAGCACGTTGCTGTCCGCCCACCAGTCGATCGG
>DATAUG010000175.1:0-5478 GCA_036268355.1 Sporichthyaceae bacterium | reverse complement strand
GGACCCCGCCCACGTAGGCCGGCGCGTTGGCATCGAGGAACGTTGCGGTGTCGACGGTGTTGCGGTACTGCGCCGACTCCCCGGATCCGTCCCGATCCAGCAGTCGTAGAGCTACCAGCCCGTCGAGGAAGTCGTAGGTGGCCCGCGAGCCGAAACCCAACCTGGCGCCTATCTGAGGGCCCGTCAGGGGCCCCTCCGCCAGAACCGTGAACAGGCCGAGTTCGACCGCGGACAACAGCGTCTTCGCGGGCCAGAACCCGAAACCGATCTGCAGGATGTGGCCCGGATCCGGCTGGGTGGTCATGACAGCTCTCAATCCTCGACGACGGTGACCGACGCGCACGCTATGGCTGGGTCGATTATGGCGTCGTCCGGGCCGGCACCCAGGGCCGCCCCGGGCGCGGCCCGGGTGCCGTTCCGGTCATCGCACCACACCTCGGCCCTCGTCTTGCCTCGGTCTTTCGGGCACCACCAGACTGGCGGCCTCACCTCGGGAGGAACCCCATGACCAGTGCGACCAAGCAGCAGCTGACGTTCGCGCCGCCCGGCCCCGGGGCCTGGGAGCTCGATCCGGTGCACTTCCCTCGGCCGGTCACGGCCTATTGGGCGCAGATGCATCCCACCCCGTTCAGCCTCGGGTTCGGCGACTTCATGGCGTTCTACGGCATCCCGCTGCGGACCAGGCTGACCGCTTACCCCAGCGGCTTCTGTTATTCACAGATGCAGCCGGTGGCGCCCGAGGAGTTCCCGGTGCGCCTGGCGCGCGCCGCGGAGGTGTTCGAGCAAAAGGGGTGGCGGGACCAGGCGAAGGAGTGGGAAGAGGTCCGCAAGCCGGCCGCCGTGCAGGCCCACCGCGAGATCCAGGCGATCGACCCCGGGCAACTCGCCGACCAGGCGCTGGTGACCCATCTACGCCGCTGCCGCGACCACCATGCCGTGATGATCCGCCAGCACATGGCGTTCACCGGCACCGCGGTCATTCCGGCGGGTGACTTCCTCGTCCAGACGCAGGGGTGGACCGGCCTGCCCACGGTGAAGTTGCTCGGACTGATGCGGGGCGCGTCACTGATCTCCGGCGGCGGCTCCGCGCAGCACACCGCCCTGGTCACCGCCTACCGCGCCGACCCGGACGCGCGAAAGGCCCTCGACACGGACGACGACCCGGGGGAGTTGCTCGAAAGCCTCCGGCGGGCGGACACCACGACCGGCCGGGCGTTGAACGACTACCTCGACTTCGTCGGCTACCGATTGCTCGACGGATTCGACATCTCGGGTCGCTACGCGCTGGAGATGCCGGACGTACTCCTGCGCTCGATCACCACCGCCATCGACGGGTCGGGCACGGAAGGGGACCTCGAGGCGGAGGTCGCCGAAGTCCGCGGCCACGTTCCGGAACCGCACCGCGAGGAGTACGACTCCCTGCTGGCGGAGGCGCGCATCGGCTACGCGGTGCGCGACGAGCGCGGTGTCTACAGCGACATCTGGGCGTCCGGGCTGATGCGCCGCGCCGCCATGGCCGCCGGCCGGCGCCTCGTCGAACGCGGGCGACTGCACGATGCCGAGCACTTCGTTTTCGCGGACATCGACGAGATGTGCGCAATGCTCGACGGATCGCCGACGCCGAGCGCCGACGAGCTGGCCGCCCGCCTCACCTACCACCGGACCTACACCGCCAAGGACGCCCCGGCGCACATCGGCGACGATCCGACTCCGCCGCCGGACTCCTCGACGCTCCCGCCGCCGATGCAGCGCCTGATGGCCGCGGTGGGGATCGCGATGAGCGAGATGTTCGGCAGCTCGCAGGAGGAGCACGAGGGGACGGTGATCCGTGGCCTGGCGGCCAGTTCCGGCGTCGCGGAGGGCAACGTCCGGCGCGTCGCCGGCCCGGCGGATTTCGGGCGCATCCAGCGGGGCGACATTCTGCTCACCGAGGCGACCACCGAGGCGTTCAACATCCTGCTGCCCTTGCTGACCGCGATCATCACCGACAGCGGTGGCGCGCTGTCGCACGCCGCACTGGTCTCCCGGGAGTACGGCATCCCCGGTGTCGTCGGCACCCGCGACGCGACCGAGCGGATCGCCGACGGTGCCAGGGTGCGGGTCGACGGTGACAAGGGCGAAGTCACGGTGCTCGGTTGAGCGAGCGAATCAACGTCACAGTGCCCGGCACAACCGGCCCGCACGGGCGAACAAAGGCGCGGCGGTGACCGGCATCGTGCCGCTGGTCGGCGCCGAGGAAGAAGCGGTCTACGGCGCCAAGGCCGTCGGGCTGGGCGAAGCCCTGCGGGCCGGACTGCCGGTCCCGCCGGGCGTCGCCCTGCCCGGACCCGAGGTCGACGCGATCGCGGCCGGCGAGCCGGGGGCCACGGCTGCCCTACGTGATGCGGTCCGATCCCTGCCCACGCCGCTCGCCGTGCGCTCGTCGGCCGTCGGCGAGGACTCCGCCGGGGCCAGCTTCGCCGGTCAGCACCTGACCGTCCTCAACGTGCGGTCGGTCGGCGACGTGGAGCAGGCGGTGCGTGAGGTCTGGTGGTCGGCCAACTCCGACTCGGCAATCACCTACCGCAAGCGGCTCGGCGTGTTCGAACGGCCGAGTGTCGGCGTCGTCGTGCAGTCGCTGCTGGCGCCGGACACGGCCGGTGTGATGTTCACGCAGAACCCGATCACCGGTGCGGACGAACGCCTGATCGAGGCGAACTGGGGCCTGGGCGAGGCGGTCGTCTCGGGCCGGGTCATCCCCGATTCCTTCCGGGTGGCCCGCGGCGGCGAGGTGCTGGAACGTACGGCGGGCTTCAAGAAGTTCGCGATCCGCCCCGCCCCGGACGGTGGCACTCTCGACGAGAAGATCCCCGTCGAGTTGCGCGAGACGCTGTGCTTGAACGACGAGCAACTGCGGGCCCTGTCGGCGCTGGCCGAGGCCTGCGAGCACGCGTACGGGCCGGGGCGGGACATCGAGTGGGCCTTCGCGGGCGGAGCGCTCTACCTGCTGCAGTGCCGGGCGATCACCCGCTCGGCCGGTTCGGTCCCGGCGGCGCCACCGGCACAACCGACCTCCGAGGGCGAATCCATCGGGCACGTGCCGCTGTTCTCCAACCTCGCCGCACCCGATCGCGACGCCATCGCGCGACTGTTCACGCAGCGGGTGTTCGCGCCCGGCGAGACCGTCGCCAAGGAGGGGGCCGAGGCCGCGGCGTTCTACCTCATCGACTCGGGCACCGCCGCGGTGACCGTGCGCGGTGAGTTTCGACGGACCTTGGGTCCCGGTGACTACTTCGGCGAGATCGCACTGCTGGATCAGGGTGTCCGATCGGCCACCGTCACTGCCGACGGCGAGCTGGTCTGCCGAGGGATCACCCTGTGGGACTTCCGACCGCTGGTGCAGAGCAACGCGGCCATCGCGTGGACGTTGCTGCAGACCCTTGCCCGCATGCTCCGTGGGACCCAAGAAACGCACACCGGGGAAGATGGGTCCGACCAGTCGTCGACACCGAAGCACGAGCGCCCTTGATTTCGTTGTTCCCCACGGGGAACAGTTGATCTTGGAGTCAACCCTTCACGGAGACCGGGGACTCAACCGGGCCGATACGTGGGCGGGACGCTGCCGGGCAGCGTCGGCCAACGCCTGGTGTTCTCGCGCGATACTCGTCCCGTGCGCGGTCTGCTCTGCCCGACGGTCGTCGGACGCGACCGCGAGCTGCGCGAACTGAACGGCGCGATCCGCGACGCGATGTCAGCACGCGGCTCGGCGACCTTCGTGCTGGGTGAGGCTGGGATCGGAAAGTCAAGGCTCGTCCGGGAGGCGAACGTCGCAGCCCGCGGCCTCGGGCTGCCGGTGCTGCTGGGACGGGCCACCCAGCCGTCCGGCACGGTGGCCTTCCGCCCGCTGTCCGAGGCGCTGTTGTCCTATTTCCGCGACCAGGACCTGCCCGAGCCGGCCGAGCTGACGCCGTTCCGCAGCTCGCTGGCACGGCTGCTGCCGCAGTGGCGCCAAGGGGAATTCTCCGCGATCGACGAGTCCGTCGTCGTGCTCGCCGAAGCAATCGTGCGGCTGCTGCGGGCGCTCGGGCGCGGACGCGTCTGCCTGCTCATTCTCGAGGACCTGCAGTGGGCCGATCCCGAGACGTTGACCATCGTCGAGTACCTCTGCGAGAACCTCGCGTCCGAACCGGTGATGCTGGTGTGCACCGTGCGCTCGGAGCCGGCGGGCCCTGCCATCGACCTGGTCAACGTGCTGGCTGCGCGCCGGGCGGTGTCGGTGGCGCGGCTACGGCGGTTGACCCCTGCCGACACCGACGAGATGGCGCGCGCCTGCCTGGCGAGCGCCGATGTCCCGGAGTCGGTGCAGGCGTTGCTCGCGGCGAGCGCCGACGGCGTGCCCTTCTTCGTCGAGGAGCTGCTTGCCGGGGCCGTCCAGGCGGGCGCGCTCGTGGACGACGGCGCCGGCTGGTCCGTGGCCGGGCACCTCGAGCCGCAGGTGCCCCGCACCGTGTCCGACAGCGTCGAGCACCGGCTCGCGTCGCTGGGCAACGCCGCGCGCATTCTCGTCACGGCCGCCGTGCTCGGGCGACGCTTCGACTGGGCGCTGCTGTGCGATGTGACCGGTGAATCGGCCGAGGTCGTGCTGGACGCCCTGCGTGCCGGGGTCGACGCGCAACTGCTGGTCGCCGACCCGACGCGATTGGGGGCGGTGCAATTCCGGCACGCGCTGACTCGCGACGCCGTCCTGGAGCGGCTGTTGCCGGCGCAGTGGTCCGAACTCGCCCGGCGCGCGCTGGACGCGATCCTCTCCGCACATCCCGATTTGCCGGGAGAGTGGTGCGACCTGGCTGCTCGCCTCGCTGAGCGCGCGGGCGACGGCCGGGCGACCGAGCTGCTCATCTCCTCCGGTCGCAGATCGCTGGCCCGCGGTGCGCTCACCAGCGCCGAGGACGCCTTCGCCCACGCCCGACGGGTCGCCGATGATCCCGCGTCCGAGGCGAACGCGATGGACGCGTTGTGCGAGGCACTCGCCGGGGCAGGCAAGGTCGATCCGGCCCTCGAGCTCGGAGATGTCCTGATCGACTCGTTGGCTGCCCTCGGTGCGCCGGCGCGCCGGGTGGGAGCCGTCCACGCGCGTCTGGCCGGGGTCGCCGCGGCGGCCACCCGCTGGGCCGTGGCCGAACGTCACCTCACCCTTGCGCGCAACTTCGCTGCGAGAGCCGCAGATCCGGGCCTGTCTGCCGCGGTGGATGTGACTGCCGCTCAGATCGCCTACGGCCGCGGCGATCTGGAAGAGGCCGGTGCGCTGGCACAGTCCGTGCGCTCCGACGCCGACCGGCTCGGTCTGCCCGAGCTCGCCTGTGAAGCCCTGCTGCTGATCGGTCATTGCGCACGTACGACCGACGTCGACCGTGCCGAGCAGGCGTACCTGGAGGCGGGCAGCGTGGCTGCGCTGCACGGGTTGGAGCTGCTGCGGATCCGGGCACTGTTCGAGGTCGG
>DATAUG010000174.1:0-3401 GCA_036268355.1 Sporichthyaceae bacterium | reverse complement strand
GGCCTACCCCGGCGAGGTGACCCGCATCCGGGTCCGCTTCGACCGGCCCGGCGACTACGTGTGGCACTGCCACAACCTGCCCCACGAGGACAACGAGATGATGCGGCCCCTGCGGGTCCGATGACCCGACCGGGGAATCGGGTTACCGGCCTCTGGCGCCGCTTGCCCAGCCGACGCCGGCGTTGTGGGCAGGCAGCCTGTCCTCGACCCGCCGGTAGCGTTCGACGGTCTCGCGCAGCCGTTGCGGGTCGCTCGACGTCAAGTCGACGGCGGCTCGCACGGCCGCCGCGCGCTCGGCCTGCAGTGCTGCGATCAGGGCCGGATCGTGGTGGCAACGTGATCGCTCTGCGGCGATCCGGGCACCTTGCAGGGCGATCACGTGCCCCAGCAGGTCGATCGCGGTCGCGTACTCGAAACTGGGTGGGGGTGAGCCGGGCAGACCCGGCGACACTGGCGCCGTTTCCATCGTCGGAAGCTAATCGTGGCAGGTTTCCGGCTTGTTGCAGACCGCGTGTCGCCACGCCGAGCCGGGACGGTCAATCCGGGGCTGGATCCGTGGCCCGCGAACGGTGTTCACATCCACGTACCGGGCCTGAAACAACGCCTCGCGAGGATCGTGGCGCCGACACTCCCCGACGGCCGGACGCTGCATCGGCCGCCGGGGGAGTCGGTCCAAATCGTCCTACTGGGCTGGAATCCGGCCCAGGCTCAGATCGCGGGGGCGAGGGTCGCCAGTCGAGTGGCCAACCAGGGTTTGCGTCCCCAGGCCAGCAGTCCACCGGTGGGGAGCGAGCGCCACGTCGGCACCCGCCGCCAGCGCGCCAGCAGCAGGGCGGCAGGGTCGGCGGACAGGTAGGCATCCGCCTTGCCGGTGCTGTGTCCGGCGGCGATCCGGGCGCCGCCGGCGGCGGTGAACTCGACGAGGTAGTTCCGCCCGCCACGGATGCGCAGTTGCAGGTGCCCGACTCCCGGGCTGTCGTCAGCGGCTCGGCGGGCCAGCACTGGCAGTACGAAACCTTCGACGACGTGGCGGGCGTGGTCGGGGTCGACGCGCCAGGGGCGGCGTTCGGCGCGGGCGATGTCGTAGGAGTGGGTGATGGTCTCGTTGAGCAGGTGGCAGGTGAACGTGGGCTGGGTGAACCGGACGCCATGGATCATCCACTGGTGGGCCTGTTCCGGGTGCCGGTCGGCACAGGCGTTCAGGTAGGCCGCGGCGGCGCGGTCGATCCGGTCGGCGACGGCGGCGAGGTCGGGGTCCCAGCAGGCCTTGACCGCTGCCACCGTGAAATGCGCGAGCTCCTGCGGGGTCTGGATCATCGCAATCGCACCCGGCGGGAGCAGACCCGGCAACGCGGCCCGCACGGCATCCAGGTCGCCTGCGGCCAACGCGGGTATCACCGCCCAAGCGGTTGCGACGTGCACGGCCACCTCGCTGAGGTTCCACGCCCCCAGCGCCGGGGCGGTGGGACGACGCACGGTGCGCAGCATCGTGGTCAGCCGGGCGGTCTCGGACTGCAGAGCGGCCCGCGCCACAGCCCAGTCGACCCCGCCGTCGACGGGGCCGGTGGGTTTACTCACTGAGGTCCCGCGATCGGACCGCCGGGTGCCGGTTCGGCCCCGAGGCTCAGCACCGGACCAAGCGCTCGAGTTCATCGCGCACCTTGCCGGCAATGATTTCCACGCCGACCACCTGCGCCGGGCTCCGGGCGACCTGCGCGGCGATCCGCTCGGTGCTCAGGCCACGGCGGCGCAGTTCCTCGACGATGTCGGCCAGATCCCAGAAGGGCAGCGACATGCCAACGTCGGAGCCGAACACGATGCCTCCCGCCGGGACCGGATCGTTGGGGCCCAGCGCCCCGGCACCATGGTGGCGGGCGAATGTTACGGCCGGGAAAATCATGTACGCCTGATTCTCTGGTGGCTGGTGGGCCCACGTCGCAAATGCCGTGTCCTGGGTCCGTAACCGGAGCACATATCCAACGGTGTGAGAGCCCCACCGTGCTTACCCCGAACGGGGCTTCCGGACGAATCGCCGTTCCATTGTTGGAAGGATTGGAATTCAAGATGGACATGCATTCAATCTGGTTCAGGACCCGCAGAGTCGCGACGGCTTGCTTGCTGACCGGTGGACTGTTGGGCGCGGGTGCCACGACCGCGGGCGCGGCCACCGCACCGACGACCACCCCTGCGGTTGCACCCGCCCACCACGGAGGTGGGGGTCACGGCGGCTTCGGCCGTGGCCGTGGCTTCGGCCACCGCGGGGGCTTCCGTGGCGGTCATTTCGGCCGGGGCTTCGACCGTGGCGATTTCTACGACGGCTGCGACGACTACTACTGGGACGACGACGGGTGTTACTGACCGCCCAACTTCCCCTTTCTCCGCAGCAACCGGGAATTCGCGTGCTGCAGCAGGTTCGTCGAATCCGTCGGTCACTCCGCGAGGCCCCGCTGGGCAGGAGGCACCAGAAATTGAACCCGTTGGCCCTAACCCTGGCGGTCGCCCTGATCGCCGTCGTACGAGCAGGCGACGACCCGCCACCCGACTACTGCAAACAGGACCCCGATTGGTACCTCTGCCAGCATTATCACCAGCGGCCGCGGTCCGCCACGCCCGCGGCCGAGGTGGACCGCACCGGGAACCGCGACCCGGACACTTCGGGGGTGCCCGAGCTCGGCAGGGTTGGCAGTGACGAGCCCGTCGGGGTGTGAGTCGGGCCTGCTGCGCGAGACGGCGGTAGCCGGTCAGCTACCGGTGACCTCGGCTCGCCGGCAGGCCCACAGTTCGGTGAACGCCATGTCGCATAGGACGGTTCTCGCGCCCTAGTCATATCCGAGTTCTTCGAGGCGCTCGTCGGAGATCCCGAAGTGGTGGGCGATCTCGTGCAGCACGGTGATCCGTACCTGCTCGACGACCTCCTCGGCCGACGAGCACATCCGCAGCAAAGGTTGGCGGAAGATCGAAATTCGGTCCGGCAACACCCCGGTGTACCAGCGGTCGCGTTCGGTGAGCGGGATCCCGTCGTACACCCCGAGCAGGTGCTCCTCGCCGGGCGGCGGGTCGGCCTCGACCACGACCACCACGTTGTTCAGCACCTCGGCCAACTTGTCGGGCAGCAGGTCAAGAGCGTCGGCAACCAGGTCGTCGAACTCTGCATCGGAGATCTGCAGCACGGCCCCATTCTGGACGGCCGAGTCCGGCCCGGCGACCGACTCGCCTATGCTTGCCCGGACCTCGGCTCGCCGGGTCAGGCCCGCCCTCATCGTCTAGGGGCCTAGGACGCCGCCCTTTCAAGGCGGTAGCACGGGTTCGAATCCCGTTGGGGGCACCAACCGACCATGTTGGCTGAGCTTGGTGGGGTCCCACCGGTGCCGCTAACGGGAGTTGCGGCGTCTCCACAGCCT
>DATAUG010000173.1:0-39774 GCA_036268355.1 Sporichthyaceae bacterium | reverse complement strand
TGCTGCCGTCGTTCGTCATCTACATCATCTCGATGGTCGGCGAGACCAATCGCGCGCCGTTCGACCTCCCGGAGGCCGAGGGCGAGCTGGTCGGCGGCTTCCACACCGAGTACTCCTCGATCAAGTTCGCGCTGTTCTTCCTCGGCGAGTACATCTCGCTGACCACCGTGTCCGCGTTGGCCGTCACGATGTTCCTCGGCGGTTGGATGGCGCCCTGGCCGATCGGCGGGCCGATCTGGGCCGGGGCCAACGAGGGTTATTGGCCGCTGCTGTGGTTCCTCGGCAAGCTGCTCTGCCTGATCTTCTTCTTCATCTGGCTGCGGGGCACGCTGCCGCGGTTGCGGTACGACCAGTTCATGCACTTCGGCTGGAAGGTGCTGATCCCGGCCTCGGTGGGGTGGATCCTGCTGGTCGCGACCATCCAGGGCGTGCGCAACGAGGGCTACGAGGTGCGCAACGTGGTGTTCGTCGCCGCCGGGGTGATCGTGGTCGCGCTGCTGGTGACCTGGCTGTGGGAACTGAGCCGACGTCAACCGGCGGCGGAGCCGGTCGAGGCGGTTTTCGACCCGTTCGCGGGCGGATATCCGGTCCCGCCGATGCCCGGCCAGGTGCCTGCACAGGCGATACGTGGCGGTCGCTCGCTGACGCTCACTCAGGAGGCTGACGATGCCTAAGCTCTCCGACTCACTGGTCGGGTTCTGGGTGACCTTCGCGACCATGTTCAAGAAGGCGAACACCGAGTTCTATCCGGAGCAGGTGAAGGGCAAGCCCGGTGGTCCGCCGATCGCGCCGCGCTTTCATGGCCGCCACCAGCTCAACCGGCACCCGGACGGCCTGGAGAAGTGCATCGGCTGCGAGCTCTGCGCCTGGGCCTGCCCGGCCGACGCGATCTACGTCGAGGGCGCCAACAACGACGACGCCGCCGGCGAACGCTTCTCCCCGGGCGAGCGCTACGGCCGCGTCTACCAGATCAACTACCTGCGGTGCATCTTCTGCGGCCTGTGCATCGAGGCCTGCCCGACCCGGGCGCTGACGATGACGCACGAGTTCGAACTGGCCAACAGCAGCCGTGGCGCCCTGATCTACACCAAGGAGGAGCTGCTCGCACCGCTGCTGCCCGGGATGGTCGAGGCCCCGCACCCGATGTACCCCGACATGACCGAGCAGGACTACTACCTGGGCAAGGTCATCAAGGCCGACCCGGCCTTGAAGCGCTCCGGTGAAGCCGTATGACGCATACCCCGACCGGTGAAGCCGTCCTGTTCTGGATCCTCGGACCCATCTGCGTGCTCGCGGCGCTCGGCATGGTCGGGGCGAAGAAGGCCGTGCACTCGGCACTGATGCTGGCGACGGTCATGGTGTGCCTGGCGATGTTCTTCGCGGTCCAGTCGGCACCGTTCCTGGCCGTCGTGCAGGTGGTGGTCTACACCGGCGCGGTGATGATGCTGTTCCTGTTCGTACTCATGGTCGTCGGCGTGGACTCCGCCGACTCGCTGGTCGAGACGTTGCGGGGACAACGGTTCGCCGCGGTGGCCGCCGGGCTCGGGTTCGGCATCCTGGTGCTGGCCGGCTTCGGCAACGCGGCGGTGTCCGGGTTCCAGGGCACGGGCGCCGCGAATGCCGCCGGGAACGTCCAGGGCATCGCGGCGCTGCTGTTCACCCGATACGTGTTCGCCTTCGAGGTGACCAGCGGTCTGCTGATCACCGCCGCGCTGGGCGCGATGGTGCTGACCCACCGGGAGCGCATCGGCCCGCGGCGCACCCAGCAGGAGCGCTCGGTCGAGCGGTTCAAGTCCGGCGGGCTGGTCACCCCGCTGCCGCCGCCCGGGGTGTACGCCCGGCACAACGCGGTGGACACCCCCGCGCTGCTGCCCGACGGCACCCCGTCGGAGCTGTCGGTCTCGCCCACGCTGCGCGCTCGCGGGGATGTCCGCACGATCGAGTCGGCGCAACGCGGCGCCCGGACCTCGCTGGCCGAGGTCGAGGCGGTGCCGGCGATCGGCCCGGAGCCCGGCCCCGAGGAATCGAACGGAGTCCCCGGGTGAACCCGGCCAACTACCTCTACCTGTCGGCGCTGCTGTTCACCGTCGGAGCGGCCGGGGTGCTGATCCGGCGCAACGCGATCATCGTGTTCATGTGCGTGGAGCTGATGCTCAACGCCACGAACCTCGCGTTCGTGACCTTCTCCCGCAAGTACGGGAACCTCGACGGTCAGATCATCGCCTTCTTCGTGATGGTGGTCGCCGCCGCGGAGGTCGTGGTCGGCCTGGCGATCATCGTGACGATGTTCCGGACCAGACGTTCGGCCTCCATCGACGATGCCAACCTGCTGAAGTACTGAGGCCGCCTCGATGTCTGCGCCGATGATGCCGATCATGCCCATCTTGCCGATGAGCCCACAGCAGGGCAGCCAGTTCGTGACCCAGGCGACCGGGATCTTCTCGGCCACCTGGTTGCTGATCGCGATCCCGCTGTTCAGCGCGGCGATCCTGCTGTGCGGCGGGCGCCGTACGGACAAGTGGGGCCACCTGCTCGGCTGCGCAAGCGTCGGCGCCTCGTGCGTGATCGGCGTGCTCGAGTTTCTGCAGCTGCGCGATCGCGAAACGCACTCCCGGCTGGTGCAGCAACATCTCTACGACTGGCTCAGCGTGGGCCGCCTGAAGGTCGACGTCGGGTTCCAGGTCGACCAGCTGTCGATCGCGTTCGTGCTGCTGATCACGTTCGTCGGCTTCCTGATCCACGTCTACTCGGTCGGGTACATGGCGCACGACGCCCGCCGGCGGCGCTTCTTCGGTTACCTGAACCTGTTCGTCGCCGCGATGCTGCTGCTGGTGCTGGCCGACTCGTACCTGCTGCTGTTCGTCGGCTGGGAAGGCGTCGGTCTGGCGTCCTACCTGTTGATCGGGTTCTGGCAGCACGTCCCGGAGTACGCGACGGCGGCCAAGAAGGCGTTCGTGATGAACCGCGTCGGTGACATCGGGTTGCTGGTCGCGATGTTCCTGATGTTCGACAACTACGGCTCGTTCTCCTTCACCGGGGTCTTCGCCGCGGTGCCGGCGTCCAGCAAGGGCGTGCTCGCGGCGATCGGCCTGATGCTGCTGCTCGGGGCGGTCGGCAAGTCGGCGCAGTTCCCGCTGCAGGCCTGGTTGCTCGACGCGATGGCCGGTCCCACCCCGGTGTCCGCGCTGATCCACGCGGCCACGATGGTCACCGCCGGCGTCTACCTGATCGTGCGCTCGGCGCCGGTCTACAACCTGTCCGACCCGGCCCGGTTGGTCGTCGCGATCGTCGGCGCGGTGACCCTGCTGCTCGGCGCGCTGATCGGCACCGCCAAGGACGACATCAAGAAGGCGCTGGCCGCGTCGACCATGAGCCAGATCGGCTACATGGTGCTCGCCGCCGGCCTCGGCCCGGCCGGCTACGCCTTCGCGATCTTCCACCTGCTGACCCACGGCTTCTTCAAGGCCGGGCTGTTCCTGTCCGCCGGGTCGGTGATGCACGGCATGGGCGACAGCACGGACATGCGGCGGTACGGCCAGCTGCGCAAGTACATGCCGATCACGTACGCCTGTTTCGGGTTGGGCTACCTGGCGATCATCGGCGTCCCCCCGTTTGCCGGTTTCTGGTCCAAGGACAAGATCGTCGAGGCCGCGTTCAACGACAACGTCGGACTGGGCGTGTGCGCGCTGCTCGGCGCCGGGATCACCGCGTTCTACATGAGCCGGGTCATGTTCATGACCTTCTTCGGCGAGAAGCGCTGGGACGACGGCGTGCATCCGCACGAGTCGCCGTTCGTGATGACCGGGCCGATCATGGTGCTGGCCGCCGGTGCGGCAGGCGGTGGCGTGCTGCTGATCAACAACGGCATCGTGAAGTGGCTGGAGCCGGTCGTCGGGCACCAGGAGAAGTCCGAGTTCATGCCGACCTGGATGAGCCTGGCGGCGACCCTCGGCGTGGTCGCGGTCGGCCTGACCCTCGCGTTCGTGATGTACATGCAGCGTCCGGTCCCTCGGACGGCCCCGATCGGGGGCATCGTCGTCACGGCCGTGCGGCACGACATGTACCAGGACGCGATCAACGAGACGCTGTTCATGCGTCCCGGTCAGTGGACCACCCGGTTCCTGGTCTGGGCGGAGAACCGTGGCCTGGACGGGATCGTCAACGGTCTGGCGGCTGTCCTGGGCGGCTCGGCCGGCCGAATCCGGCGGGTCCAGGCCGGGTTCGTGCGGTCCTACGCCCTGACGATGTTCGGCGGCGCCGCGGTCTTGATCATTGCCGTGCTTCTGGTCAGGTTGTAGGGGGAACGACGTGTCCGATTTCCCACTTCTGACCGTCACCGCGGCGGTGCCGCTGGTCGGCGCGGTCGCCGCGCTGCTGACCCCGCGCAGCGAGCGCAGGGCGGCCAAGCTGATCGGCCTGCTCACCTCGTTGGTCACCCTGGCCATGGCGATCCGCTGCGCGGTTGTTTTCGACAAGGGCGGCCCGCGCTTCCAACTGGTCGAGCAGCACGAGTGGATCCGGCAGTTCGGGGTCAGCTACGCCCTCGGCGTCGACGGCATCGGCATGGTCATGGTGCTGCTGACCGCGGCGCTGATGCCGATCGTGCTGCTCGGCGCCTGGTCGGAGTTGGACTCCGGGGAGAATGCCCAGGCCACCCGGGGCGGTGGCTCCACCGGGACGTTCGTCGCGATGCTGCTGGTGCTCGAGGCGATGGCGATCGGGCAGTTCGCCGCCCTCGACGTGTTCCTGTTCTACGTGTTGTTCGAGGCGATGCTGATCCCGATGTACATCCTGATCGGGCGCTACGGCGGGCCGAAGCGGCAGTACGCGGCCGTGAAGTTCCTGCTCTACAACCTGCTCGGCGGACTGCTGATGCTGGTCGGCGTCATCTGGATCTACTTCGCCGGCCCGGGCGGGGACCAGGCCTATCTGCTGCCGAACCTGATCGGGTTCCACTTCGGGGTGAACACGGCGCGCTGGATGTTCTTGTCGTTGTTCGTCGCGTTCGCGATCAAGGCCCCGCTCTGGCCGTTCCACACCTGGCTGCCGGACGCCGCGGCGGAGGCGACGCCGAGCAATGCGGTACTGCTGTCCGGCGTCCTCGACAAGGTCGGCGTGTTCGGGATGCTGCACCTGTGCCTGCCGCTGTTCCCGGAGGCGGCTCGGTGGTTCGCGCCGACGATCGTGGTGCTCGCGGTGATCAGCATCGTCTACGGGGCGCTGCTGGCGATCGGCCAGGCCGACATGAAGCGGCTGATCGCCTACATGTCGGTGTCGCACTTCGGCTTCATCGTGCTGGGCATCTTCGTGATGACCAGTGCGGGCCAGAGCGGCTCCACGCTCTACATGGTCAACCACGCGTTCGCCACCGCCGGGATCTTCTTCGCGGCGTCGTTCATGATGAGCAGGCGGGGTTCGCGGCTGATCTCGGCCTACGGCGGCGTGCAGAAGGTGGCGCCGGTGCTGGCCGGGTCGTTGATGTTCGCGGGGTTGGCGAACCTCTCGTTGCCCGGCATGTCGACGTTCATCAGCGAGTTCCTGGTGCTGGTCGGCACATTCACGCGCTACCCGGTCGCCGGGCTGATCGCGGTCGCCGGTGTTCTGCTGGCGGCGTTGTACGTGCTCATCTACTACCAACGCACCATGACCGGGGAACTCACCCCGGCGACAGAGAACACCGCGGATCTGACTCCCCGTGAGATTCTGGTCGTCGCGCCGGTGATGGCGGTGATCCTGGCGCTCGGGTTCTTCCCGAAGCCGCTGCTGGATTACATCAATCCGAGCGTCGACCGGACCTTGTCGACCGTCCAGCAGACCGATCCCGTGCCGGTGCACCCCGCCGCGGCCGCCGCAGGGGGGACCAATTGATTACACCCGCAGTGATGAGACCGGTCTGGGTACTCGCGCAGAATCCCGGGATCCACATCCCGGGACCGCACATCGAGTACTACGAGATCTCCCCGATCCTGATGGTGTTCGGGGTCGCCACCGTGGGCGTGCTCGTCGAGGCGTTCGTTCCGCGGGTCTTCCGGCGGGTGACCCAGGCGGCCCTGGCGATCGGCGGGCTGATCGCCGCCTTCGTGTTCGTCTGCACGTTGCACGACCGCGCGATGACCGCCGCCGAGGGCGCCCTGGCCATCGACGGCATGACGTTGTTCCTGCAGGGCACGATCCTGCTGCTCGGCATCCTCGCGGTACTGCTGCTGGCCGAACGCGGCCTGGAACCGGGCGGGGCGTTCGCGTCGCAGGCGGCCACCGTGCCCGGGTCCTCCGCCGAACGCGCGGCTGACTCCACCGGTTGGATCCACACCGAGATCTTTCCGCTGATCATGTTCTCCATCGGCGGGATGTTGGTGTTCCCCGCGGCCAACGACCTGCTGCTGATGTTCGTGGCACTGGAGATCCTGTCGCTGCCGCTGTACCTGATGTGCGGCATGGCGCGCCGCCGCCGGTTGCTCTCGCAGGAAGCCGCGATGAAGTACTTCCTGCTCGGCGCCTTCTCCTCGGCGTTCTTCCTCTACGGCATCGCGATGCTGTACGGCTACGCGGGCAGCGTCGACCTGTCGAAGATCGCCGAAGCGGTGTCCGGCTCGTCGAACAACGACGCGCTGCTGCTGATCGGGATGGCCCTGGTCGGCGTCGGCCTGCTGTTCAAGGTCGGCGCCGTCCCGTTCCACGCCTGGACCCCGGACGTCTACCAGGGCGCGCCCACCCCGGTGACGGCGTTCATGGCCGCCGCCACCAAGGTCGCCGCCTTCGGCGCGCTGCTGCGGGTTTACTACGTGGCGCTCGGCGCGGAGAAGTGGGACTGGCACCCGATGATCTGGGCCGTCGCGATCGTGACGATGCTGTTCGGGTCGTTGGTGGCGATCGTGCAGACCGACGTCAAGCGGATGCTCGCGTACTCCTCGATCGCGCACGCCGGTTTCATCCTGGTCGGGGTGGCCGCGACCAACGCCAGGGGCCTGTCGGCCACGATGTTCTACCTGGCCACCTACGGCTTCTCGACGCTGGCGGCGTTCGCGATCGTCGGGTTGGTGCGCGACGGCGGGCAGGAGGCGACCCACCTCTCGCAGTGGGCGGGCCTGGGCCGCCGTTCCCCGGTGGTGGGTGGGGCGTTCGCGCTGCTGCTGCTGGCGTTCGCCGGAATCCCGCTGACCTCAGGCTTCGCCGGCAAGTTCGCGGTGTTCTCCGCGGCCGTTTCGGCCGGCGCGACCCCACTGGTGGTGGTCGGCGTGATCTCGAGCGCGATTGCGGCGTTCTTCTACGCCCGGGTGATCGTGTTGATGTTCTTCTCCGCCCCGGTGGTGGACGGACCCCGGGTGGTTGTTCCCAGCGCGCTCACCACGGTTTCGGTGACCCTGGGGGTTGCGGTTACCGTTGTCCTGGGAGTGGCACCCCAACCGGTGCTGGACCTGGCACACAGCGCCGCTTACTTGGTTCACTAGCGCCTCAGGAGCCCGCATGAGCGAGCGCAGCGAGGTGAGCATCCTGCGGCACCGGCACCCGCCCCGACGGTTGCGGTTCCTGGGTGGTTGCTCGACCGGCGAACTTGTCCCATGGGCCGTTGCTGCCGAGGTATGGATGGTGCACCCATGAGCACGCTTGGGTTCGAGCCCGGGCCTGGGCTGCTCGATCCCGGGCTGACCGAGGAACTGCGCGTCGGCCTGGACGCCGTCGAGGTACTGCTGCGCGACTCGCTGAAGTCCGAGTACCCGTTCGTCACCGAGACCTCCCGGCACCTGGTGGATGCCGGCGGCAAGCGGTTCCGTCCGCTCCTGGTGCTGCTGGCCGCGCAATTCGGGCCGAACCCGCAGGCCACCGGGGTCGTCCCGGCGGCGGTCGTCTGCGAGATGACCCACCTCGGCACGCTCTACCACGACGACGTGATGGACGAGGCCACGATGCGCCGTGGGGCGGTCAGCGCCAACTCGCGGTGGGGCAACACGATCGCCATCCTGACCGGCGACTTCCTGTTCGCCCGCGCCTCGGACCTGCTGGCCGACCTGGGCCCGGAGTGCGTCCGGATCCAGGCCCGGACGTTCGAACAGCTGTGCACCGGACAGATCAAGGAGACCGTCGGCCCGGGCGAGCACGACGACGCGCTGGCGCACTACCTGTCCGTGGTCGCCGACAAGACGGGTTCGCTGATCGCAACCTGCGCCCGGTTCGGCGGAATGCTCTCCGGCGCCGAGCAGGGATTGGTCGAGCAGCTGAGCCGATTCGGGGAGCGGATCGGCATTGCCTTCCAGCTCTCCGACGACCTGCTGGACATCGCCAGCACCTCCGAGGAGTCGGGCAAGACCCCGGGCACGGACCTGCGGGAAGGGGTCCCGACCCTTCCGGTGCTGCACGCGCTGGCCTCCGACGACCCGGCGGACGAGCGGCTGCGTGAGCTGCTGCGATCCGACCTCGACGACGACGCGCGGCACGCGGAGGCGCTGGAACTGCTGCGCGCCCATCCGGCCATGGAGCTGGCCCGGGCCGACGTGCGGGCCTGGGCCGACGACGCGCGGCAGGTGCTGGCCGGCCTGCCGGACATCCCGGCCCGGGTGTTGCTGGAGTTCGTCTGCGACGTGGTGGTCGATCGCAGCAATTGATCCGGGCCTCGAGCGGCGCCTCAGATGCCCCGAACGATCACGTTCGTGCCCTCGGCCAGTGCTGTCAGGTCATCGAGATTGGAGGTCAGTACCAGCGCCGCCGGTTCGGCGATCGCGACCACGATCGCGTCGACGGCGCTACCTCGCCCGGCGGCGCGCCGCAACGTAGCGGCGCGCCGGGCCAACGGCGTTGAAAGGTTCTCGTTCACCTGACAGCGCTTGAGGAACTGGTTGGTCCTCGCGTCTCGATCCGCGCGGCCGGTCAAGCACTCGACCAGCACCGCCGACGGGATCACCGGGGGCCAGGCCTCGATCCTCAGCAGCCTTCGGATCATTGCAGCGGCACGCTTATCGCCTTTGGCGAGGAGAGTCACCGCGCCCGAATCGAGGACAAGCTTCAACCAGCCTGCCTGTCTTCCTCGTCGCCCAACCCTGCGAGCACTTCGCGCGCCCAAGCCGTGGCCTCCGGACCGGGCTCTCCGACCTCGGCGATCAGCTCGGCAAGATAGGCCTCACCGTCGGCTCGGAGATCGGCAAGTTCCGCGCGCTCGCGGATGGCTACCTGCAACAACTCGGACGGCGAGAAGCCGCGCCGCTTCATCGACTCGTAGAGGTCGTCCGGGAGGTACACCTGAACCCTGGGCATACGCCTATTGTACACACATCGCCATGCGGCTCACGGTCTCGGTGACCACGGCCCGCGAGGTGCCGAAGTTCAGCCGGACGAAGCCGGCGCCGGTCCGGCCGAAGGTCGCTCCGTCGTTCAGCGCGACCTTTCCGCGCCGCAGGAACACCTGTTGCGGGGAGGGCTCCAGGCCCAGCGCGCGGCAGTCCAGCCAGGCCAGGTAGGTGCCCTCCGGCGGGATCCACTCGACGTCCGGCAGTCGTTCGCTGAGCTGTTTGCCGAGATGGTCCAGCACCTGGCCGAGGTGTGCCAGCAGCGCGTCCAGCCAAGGTTCGCCCTGGTTGAACGCGGCGACCGAGGTGTCGATGCCGAGGATGCCCGCCGCCCCCCGGTGCCGGTAGGTCAGGCTGCGCAGCCACGCGTCGTCGGCCGGGTCGCCGACCAACGCGACCGCGGTGTGCAGGCCGGCCATTCCCCAGGCCTTGGTAGCCGAGTGCAGGGTCAGCGTGCGGGCCTCGATCTCCGGGCCTAACGAGGCGAACGGGACGTGCCGGGCCGGCGGTAGCACCAACGGGGCGTGGATCTCGTCGGACACGACCCGGACGTTGTGACGCTGCGTCAGTTCCGCGACCGCGCGCAGTTCTGCCTCGGTGTACACCCGACCGACCGGGTTGTGCGGGTTGCACAGCAGCAGGAGCTTGTTGCCCGCGGCGAAGGCAGCGTCGAGGCCGGCGAGGTCCAACTCCCAGCGGCCGGTGCCGCGGACCATCGGAACCTCGACCAGGCGCCGCCCGGTTGTCCGGGTTGCGTCCAGGAACGGGTAGTACACCGGCGAGGTGACCACCACGCCGTCGCCCGGGCGGGTGAACCCCTCGATCCACAGCTCGACGCCCCGCATCACGTCGCGCAGCAGGATCACCCGATCGGGGTCGACGGCCCACCCCCAGCGCCGTGCAGCGAAACCGCTGAACGCCTCGGACAGCTCCGGGGCCACCAGGTCGACGGCGTAACCGAAGTCGCCACCCCGGGCCAGCGACTCGCGGACCGCCTCGGCGATCGGCGGCGCGACCGCGAAGTCCATCTCGGCGACCCAAGCCGGCAGCACATCGGCCGGGTAGGCGCGCCACTTCATGCTGTGTCGGCGCCGCAAATGTCCGAGGTCGACCTGATCGAATGCGAACTCGGCGGGCTCCGTGCCGGCGAGGCTGTTCATGCTCCGCCGCCGACGCAGCTCCGCCGGGTCGACCCGGTCGCGGCCGCGAAGTCGCCGTCGTACACGGCACAGACGCTACCCGGCGTGGCCCGCTCTGCGAGGGTGCCTCGCGTGGCGAGCCGGCCTACTGCGGCGCGGCCCCGACGCCGCCCGGCTGCGACGCGAAGCGCTACCTCCTCAACCACGCACGGACAGGGGGCGTCGTCGTCGCCGATACAACCCCGGTATCGGCTCCTCCTCCGCCTTGCCGGATCGGCGCCGGTGCTGCGCCTCGCTACGGCCGGCCACGCGAGACACCCTCTTACTCGGCCAGGCGCAGCGCGCGGTCGAGCGCGGAACGGTCGGCCGGCGGAATCGGCGTCGGCAGCGGGACGCTCCGGAGGATCGGCAGCACCAGCGATGCCGGTGGCGCCGTCGGCGAGGCCGGCGTCGGCGCGTAGGAGGTGAAGCCGGGTGTCGGCTCGGGCATCCGGTTGCACACCACGTCGGGTTCGTCGCCCGGCTTGCGAGCCGGCATCTCGCCGGTGGACAGGTACTTCGAGATGCGGTCCTCGATGCAGGGGTTGCCGCCGAGTGAGTTGGCGTGGCTGGTGGCGTCCTTCTCGGCGACCAGTCGGGCGCCCGGGAACAGCTTGCGGACCTCGAGTGCGTCGGCGAAGGGCGTCGCGCCGTCGAGGGTCGCGTTGATCAGCAATATCGGCGGGGCTTTGGACCCGTCGACCTTCACCGGGGTCCCCGGCTTGGCGCCCCAGTAGATGCAGGCGGTGTTGTACCAGACGTTGGCCCAGGTCTCGAACGGTGCCTGCGAGGCGGTCTTGAAGCCGTCCGGGCGCCACGTGTTGTCGTATGAGCTCGGCCACGATGCGTCGGTGCACTGCACCGCGTTGTACACCGCGAAGCCGTTGTCGTCCGGGTCCTGCGCGGCTTGGTAAGCCACCTTGGCCGCCGTGATGTCGTGCTTGTTCACGAACGACGCGAACGCGTCGGCCCCGTCCGGCCAGAGAAACTCGGCGTACATCGTGTGGGAGAACATGTCGACCCACTCGCTGGAGCCGATCCCGTCCAACGGCTTGGCCGCCAGTTGCTTGAGGGCGGCGTAGTACTTGTCCTGGACCGCGGCCTGCGTGGTCCCGAGGTAGTAGGTCGAATTGTGCGCGGCCACCCAGGCGAAGAAGTGTTCGGCCACGCCCTCGAACGCGTGGTCCTGGGACAGCTGCGCGTCGTACCAGACCCCCAGGGGGTTCACATTTCCGTCCAGCACCATGCGGTCGACGTTCTTGCCGAACATGGTCGCGTAGACCTGACCGAGGTAGGTGCCGTAGGAGAAGCCGTAGTAGCTGATCTTCTTCTCGCCGAGTGACCGGCGGATGGCATCCATGTCGCGGACCGTGTCGACGGTCTTCATGTGCGCCAGCAGATCGGGGTACTTCTGCTGGCATGCCTCGGCGTACTTCTTGGACAGGCCCAGCCAGACGTCCTCGTCGTGACTGCGCTGGGCGCCGTGGGACTCGGGGTAGTAGTCCGGCCGCGGCCCCTTCTCGTAGTTGGGGTCACAGGAGATGGCGGGCTTGCTCTGCCCGACGCCGCGCGGGTCGAAGCCGATCCAGTCGTACGCCTTGCCGGCACCGTTCGGGATCGTGTCGCGCAGCCCGGCCAGAGCGAGGCCGGAGCCACCGGGCCCGCCCGGGTTGGCGAGCATGATGCCGCGCCGTTTGGCGGTGGCCTTCTCCCGCGACACCGCGATCTGGATCTGTTGACCCTGCGGGTGGTCCCAGTCCAGCGGTACGGACAGGAACCCGCACTGGGCGTCCGCCCCCGCCGGACCGGTGCCGGCGCACGAGCCCCAGACGATCTTCGCCGGTTCAGGATCGGCCGCACTGGCGTGCGCCCCGGGAGCCAACGCGGCGAAGCCCAGGGCTGCAAGGCCCAGTGCTCCGGCCGTGGTAGCCGCGAACGTTCTCAAGATCTGCGACCTCCGGTGGGCAGGGACAGGGATGTGGCGCTGGACTGGACACCGCGGTCCAGCGCCGAGGGCTCGGGCCACGGCATTCGGGCGCACTCGGCATCGGCCCGATCCCCGGGCAGCCGTGGCGGGAGTTGGCCGGTCGCCAGGTAGTCCGCGATGTGGTCGTCGATGCAGGGGTTGCCCTGTAGCGATCCGGCGTGCGTGGTCGCGTCGACTTCGGCCACCAGCGCCGAACTGGGGAACGCCCGACGCACCGCCAGCGCGCCCTCGAACGGTGTGGCGCCGTCCTTGGTGGCGTTGATCAGCAGGACCGGAGTCGCCAACAGGGCCAACTTCTGGCCGTCGATCCGGAACGGTGCCCCGGCCGCGACCGGCCACCAGGTGCACGGCGCGGAGAACCAGAAGCCGCCCCACGCGGCCAGCGGTGCCTCGGTGGCGATCGAGAACCCGTCCGCGCGAACCTTCCCGTAGTCGGTCGGGAATGGCCCGTCGGTGCAGTAGGTCGCGTTGAATGCCGCGAACGCGTTGTCGTCGCCGGGGTGGTCGGTCTCCCGGTACTGGGACTCGATGGCGGCGGTGCGTCCGGCGACCCAGTCGGAGAAGGCCCCGGCGATCGACGTCCAGCGCGACTCGGCGTAGCCGGCGACGAGGAACACGTCGTCCCATTCGGCCGAACCGATCGAGTCCACCGGCTTGGCCGTGAGGTCGTTCTCGACCTTGGTGTAGGCGGCCGTCACCGCGGTGGCAGTCGACCCCAGGTGATAGGTCGAGTCGTGTTGGGCGATCCAGTCGAAGAACTTCGCAATCACGTACTGGAACGCGGTCATCTGAGCCCGACCGCCGTCGCCGTAGCCGGGGTAGGTGGGCGGCACGTTGCCGTCGAGGACCATCCGGGCGACATGCTCCGGGTACTTGGTGGCGTAGGCCTGGCCGAGGAACGTGCCGTACGAGAACCCGTAGTAGTTCAGCCGGCTCTCGCCCAAAGCGGCCCGGATCGCGTCCATGTCGCGGACGGTGTCGACGGTCCGCACGTGGTCCAGGAGCGTGGCGTTGTGCTGCGCGCAGTCCTTGGTGTACCGCTCGGTCCGGGCGATCCAGGCCTTCTCATTCGGCGCCTCGGTGTGGGGATCCGCCGGTCGGTAGGCAGGCCGCGGGCCGTTCAGGTAGTCGACCTCGCACGACAGCGCCGGTTGGCTGGCGCCGACCCCGCGTGGGTCGAACCCCACCCAGTCGTAGGTGTGGCCGACGTCGCGGGGCACCGCCGCAGGAAGGTACGCGGGCAGCTCCAGCCCGGGGGCCCCTGGGCCGCCCGGGTCGACCAGGATGACGCCCTGGCGGTCGTGGGTGGCCTTGACCCGGGACAGTGCGATGCGGATCTTCTCGCCGGCGGGCTTGTCCCAGTCCAGCGGTACCGAGAGCAGGCTGCACTCGGCGCCCGCCTGTACCAACGTCATGCTCTGGCAGGGACCCCAGGTCAACGGGGAATCGTCGATCAGGGGGTGATCCGCCGCTGTCGCGGGGGGCCCGCCGACCGCTGCGGTCAGACAGCTCAGACCCAGCGCCGCGACACCGAGTGCCGCCATTCCACTGGTCCTGCCACGTCTCATGGATCCCCAACCCCCGGCCCGGGCCGACCCCTTGTCGGCGTCCGCGGACTTCACCGCGCTGACAAGCAGGGTATAGGCGGTGTTGGTGATTACATCCCGAATGCAGCCGCTTGTGGACGATCGGGAGGCTGTGGAAAACGGGCCTCCGCCGGAACGCGAGAAGGGGGGCAGGAATTCTGCCCCCCTCGTCGCGTTCACCGTGCGTCAAGCCGTCCGCGCGCGGCGAACGTTTCCCCCCCGACCGCGCGGGCTTCGGCTGCTGCCACGGCACGCCTAGAGAATGCCGCCCAGGTTCAGGCCCGCGCCGCTGCTGTTCGCGTTGGCCGAACCGTTGACCGAGGTGGTGCTGCCGAGCAGGCCGTTCACCGCGTTGAGCGGGTTGTTGGTCGGCAGGCCGGAGGAGCCGAGCAGACTGCCCCCGGAGCCGGTCAGGTTGTTGAGGGTGCTGCCGACCGTGCCGGTCACGCCGCTGACCAGACCGCCCACGGCTCCGGTCGGGTTGCTCAGCACACCGCCGACGGCTCCGGTCGGGTTGCTGGTCAGGCCACCGACGGTGCCGGTGACGCTGCCGACCACGCCGCTGACGGTGCTGCCACCGGGCAGGCCGCTGGTGACACCGCCGACCGTGCCGGTGACGCTGCTGACGGTTCCGCCCACGTTGCCGGTGGCACCCGCTGCGCCGGAAGCGGTGTTCAGCGCGGTGTGCGCCGTGGTGAATGCGGTCTTGGACGCGCTCGAGGCGGTGGTGAGGGCGGAGTCGAGCTGCGCCTTCACGGTGGTCAGCGCGCTGCTGTACTGCGCCAGCGCGGTGTCGCCGACGCCGTCGGTCTTGCCCTTGGCCAGGTTGACGGCGTTCTGCGCGATGGCGATCGCCGCATCCACCGTCGACTTGGCGCCGGTCAGCTTTGCCGCCAGTGTCCCCGCCGGGTCGCTGACCACGTTGGAGGCGTTGGCGACTGTGCTCAGCGCGCTGCCCGCGGTGGACTGGGCCAGGTTCAGCGCGGCGTTGGCCTCGGCCAGCGCGCTGCTCAGGGCGGTGGCGAGGGTCTGGTCCGGGGCGGAGACCGCGGCCGAGGCGCCGCCCGAAGCGCTCTTGAGCTTGCCCTGCGCGGTCTTGAGGCCGTTGAGGGCGGTATCGCCGGCGCTGTCGAGGCTGCCGCGGGTGGCGCTCAGGCTGTCGTGCAGCGTGTTGAGCATGCCGCTCTCGCTGTAGACCACGTTCGCCTTGCCGGACACCGAACTCGGGACGGCAGCGGCCGACGGCTTGGAGTGGTTCACGGTCACGGCCGCGGTTGTGATGCCGCCGATCACCAACGCGCCGGTGATGACGCCCGCGGCCCAGCCGATACCGGTCTTGTTCATGTGCGCCACGCTCCCGTGAGGTCGTCTCGTCCGAGTCGGGCACATCAGGTGCGCCGACGCGCCCTCGGGCGGGCCCGTCGAGGCAGGCGGGCGGCCTGCGGAACGACGGATCGAGGGCGTGCAAGGGTTTCGATGAATACCCCGGCAGCACGGTTCCGGGTCGCTTGGAGAACCGTTCGTTCGACGGCCGGCGATCGGCCGGAAGTATGAGCGATTTGCCGAATCTTTAGCCCGCTTTTCGGTCCGACAGACGCCCCTGAACAACCGACTTCTGCTGCGTGTCGCACCTGTCGAGGCGGCTGAACGGTGCGACAGGCGGCAGAAGTGCGGGACGGAGGGGGCCAGGCTTCAGCCGGGGATCGTCCAGGTGTCGGTCCCACGCAGCATGCGCTGCAGATCGCCCGCTTTTGAGGCCCCGGTGCGCAACTGCGCGGTCATCATCGCGTCGTAGGTCGGCCGCGAGACGTCGCGGAAGACGCCGATCGGCGTGCGGTCGAGGCTGAGGTCCGGCAGCCGGGACAGCGCGAACGCCAGCCCCGGGTCGTCGGCGTGGCTGTCGTGGATCAGCACCTCCGACTCGTGTTCCGGGGTGACGGTCACGACCTCGATCGTGCCGTTCGGGCCGCGCACCACGCCGCGTTCGTTGTCGGCCCCGAAACGGATCGGAGCGCCGTGCTCCAGACGGATCAGGTGCTTGTCGGCAGCGACCGCGTCCTTCAGCGGCTCGAAGGCGCCGTCGTTGAAGATGTTGCAGTTCTGGTAGATCTCGATCAGCGCGGTCCCGGAGTGTTGCGCCGCTGCCCGCAGCACGCCGGTCAGGTGCTTGCGGTCGGAGTCGATGGTCCGGGCCACGAACGTCGCCTCGGCGCCCAGCGCCAGCGACACCGGGTTGAACGGGTGGTCCAGCGAGCCCACCGGCGAAGACTTGGTGAGTTTGCCGACCTCGGAGGTGGGCGAGTACTGACCCTTCGTCAGACCGTAGATCCGGTTGTTGAACAGCAGGATCTTCAGGTTGATGTTGCGGCGCAGCGCGTGGATCAGGTGGTTGCCGCCGATGCTCAGTGCATCGCCGTCGCCGGTGACGACCCACACCGACAGGTCCGGGCGGGTCGCGCACAGGCCGGTCGCGATCGCGGGCGCCCGGCCGTGGATGGAGTGCATGCCGTAGGTGTTCAGGTAGTACGGGAACCGCGAGGAGCAGCCGATGCCGGAGATGAACACGATGTTCTCCCGGCGCAGGCCGAGTTCCGGCAGGAAGCCCTGGACCGCCGCGAGGATCGCGTAGTCACCACACCCCGGGCACCAGCGCACCTCCTGGTCGGACTTGAAGTCCTTGGCGTGCTGTGGCAGGTCGGTCTTGGGCACCAGGGTCAGGCTCCGGTAGCCCAGACCGGGTGGCGGCACGGCCGGTGAGCCCTTGGGTGAGCCGGAGTGTCCTTCGGTGCGGGGCATGCTCACACTCCTGGGTTCTGCCACGGCCGGCGGCGCTTGGCGCGCTCGGCGCGTTCGGCCTCGGCCAGCACCTCGTTCATGTCCGTGATCACGTCGGACAGTTCGCCGACGGTGAACGGCAGGCCACGGACCTTGTTGAAGCCGACCACGTCGACTAGGTATTTCGCGCGCAGCAGCAGGGACAGCTGGCCGAGGTTCATCTCCGGCACGATGACCCGCTCATAGGACTGCAGGACGTCGCCGGTGTTCGCCGGGAACGGGTTGAGATGCCGCAGGTGGGCGGCGGCCACTTGGCCGCCGGCCTGGCGCACCCGGCGGCAGGCGGCGGCGATCGGTCCGTAGGTCGAGCCCCAGCCGAGAACGAGCACCTTGGCGGTACCCGAGGGGTCGTCGACGGCCAACCGCGGGATGTCGGAGGCGATGCCGTCGATCTTCGCCTGGCGGGTGCGGACCATCAGGTCGTGGTTGGCCGGGTCGTAGGAGATGCCGCCGTGTCCGTCGGACTTCTCGATGCCGCCCACCCGGTGCTCCAGACCCGGCGTGCCGGGGATCGCCCAGGGCCGGGCGAGTGTCTTCGGGTCGCGCTTGTACGGCCAGAAGGTCCGGTCACCGGACTCGGTCTCGTGGTTGGTCTCGGTGGCGAACGGCTGGTAGAGGTCGGGCAGTTCCTCGACGTCCGGGATGCGCCAGGGTTCGGCGCCGTTGGCCAGGTAGCCGTCGGACAGCAGGATCGTCGGGGTCCGGTACTTGGTGGCCAGGCGGATCGACTCGACGGCGGCGTCGAAGCAGTCCGCCGGTGAGGCGGCGGCGACGATCGCGACCGGGCATTCCCCGTTGCGGCCGAACATCGCCAGCAACAGGTCGGACTGCTCGGTCTTGGTGGGCAGGCCGGTCGCCGGGCCGGCGCGCTGCACGTCGATGATGACCAGCGGCAGCTCGAGGCTGACCGCCAGCCCGATCGTCTCCGACTTCAGCACGACCCCCGGACCGGACGTCGAGGTGACCCCGAGCGCGCCGCCGAACGCGGCCCCGAGTGCCGCGCCGACGCCGGCGATCTCGTCCTCGGCCTGGAAGGTGCGCACGCCCATGCCTTTGTGGCGGGACAGCTCGTGGAGGATGTCGCTGGCCGGGGTGATCGGGTAGGCGCCGAGGAACAACGGCAGCCGGGCCTGCTGCGCACCCGCGATCAGGCCGTAGGCCAGCGCGAGGTTGCCGGTGATGTTGCGGTACTCGCCGGGCGCCAGCGGCGCGGGTTTGACCTGGTAGGAGACGGTGAAGTCCTCCGTGGTCTCCCCGTAGTTCCACCCGGCGCGGAACGCCGCGATGTTCGCGTCGCGGATCGTCGGCCTGGCGGCGAACTTGTCCTTGAGGAACCTCTCGGTGCCCTCGCAGCCGCGGCCGTAGAGCCAGGACAGCAGGCCGAGCGCGAACATGTTCTTCGACCGCTCGGCCTCCTTGCGGGTGAGCCCGAAGTCCTTCAGCGCCTCCACGGTCAGCGCGGTCAGTGCCAGGCCGTGCACATGGTAGGCCTGCAGCGAGTGGTCGGTCAGCGGGTCGACCCGGTAGCCGACCTTGGTCAGGTTGCGGGTGGTGAACTCGTCGGTGTCGGCGATGATCGTGGCGCCGCGCGGCAGGTCGGCCAGGTTCGCCTTCAGCGCCGCGGGGTTCATGGCGACCAGCACGTTCGGGGCGTCGCCCGGCGTGAGGATGTCGTGGTCGGCGAAGTGCAGCTGGAAGCTGGAGACGCCGGGCAGGGTGCCGGCCGGCGCGCGGATCTCGGCAGGGAAGTTCGGCAACGTCGACAGGTCGTTGCCGAATGACGCCGTCTCGGCGGTGAAGCGGTCGCCGGTGAGCTGCATGCCGTCGCCCGAGTCGCCGGCGAAGCGGATTACCACCCGATCGAGCTGTTGAACTGCCTTGCTCATCGGCGCCCCATCCCTGCGTTGGCAGCGACGGCCCAGGTGACAAGTTCGTCGGTCGGGCAACCACCCACGAACCGCAACCGTTGGGGCGGCCGGCGGTGCGGCAGGATGCTCACGGCGTGGCCTCGCTTCGCTCGGTCCCGCCGGTCACATTGTTGCTGTGCTTATTGGCTCTCTCGCTTCGCTCGTTCACGTACCGAGTCTCCCCAACTGGTCCGTCGGACCTCGGTGGTGACCGACGAAGTGTTGCTACGCGGTGCGGCTGACCTGCCCGCCGACGACTTCCGAGGTTACGCCTGATGCACGGGATTTGACGGCCTGGTCCGGCGAGACGTCGTAGATCACACCAAGGTGCTTGCCAGGGACAAAAGACGCCGGCCAGGACGCCTCAACCGTTCAGCCCACTTGACGGCGCTGTCCGGTGCATCCGAACGCCGACGAATGTCCGATTCTGCCGCTTCGCCGGAACGCGGACTGTCCGGCCGTCATCCAAAAGCATGTCCGGGCTGCGGCCGAACGTTCCGCACAGTTAGGAATCCGCCGATGTGGCGCTCCGGGACCGAGGCCGTCGCGGCCGAGTCCGACGAGCTGTTGCCGGCTCCGCCGACGGATGCGGAGAAATACGGCTACCTCGGGCGTCGGCATCGTTGGTTCGCGTTCTACACCTTCACGGCGCTCGTCGTGACCGCCGCGGCGATCGTCCGCCTCTCGCTGTTGTCCGGGCCGGCCCGCCTGCTGTGGCCGCTGGCAGTGCTGATGTTCGCCTGGGCGCTGGTCAGCTTCGTGTCCATGGCGCGTGGGCGGCGGATGAACCTGCCCGACCACCTGGCTCGGGTGACCGGTTGGACGCCCTCCGGCGAGTACCCCTCGGTCGACGTGTTCCTGCCCTCGTGCGGCGAGCCGATGACGGTGCTGCGCAACACCTACCGGTCCGTCGGTTCGCTGGAGTGGGCCGGAGACCTGAACGTCTACGTGCTCGACGACTCGGCCCGGCCCGAGGTCGTGCAACTGGCGGCGGAGTTCGGGTTCCACTACCGGACCCGGCCCAACCGCGGCTACATGAAGAAGGCCGGGAACCTGATCTTCGGCTACGGGCAGTCGGCCGGCGACCTGATCCTGGTGCTCGACGCGGACTTCGCGCCGCGGGCGGACATGCTCACCGAGATGGTGCCGTACTTCGACGACGCCTGCGTCGGCATCCTGCAGAGCCCGCAGTACTTCGACGCCCATCCGGACATGCCGTGGATCCAGCGGGCCTCGGGTGTCGAGCAGCGCATGTTCTACCGGCTGATCCAGACCTCGCGCGACACCGTGGACGGCGCGATCTGCGTCGGCACCTGCGCGATCTACCGCCGGGAGGCCTTGGAACGCTCGGAGGGCTTCGCGCAGATCGGCCACAGCGAGGACGTGCACACCGGCGTCAACATGATCCGGGCCGGCTACAAGGTGCGCTACCTGCCGGTGGTGCTGGCGAAGGGCCTGTGCCCGGACACGTTCAGCGGCTACGTGAACATGATGTACCGCTGGTGCACCGGTTCGTTGAGCCTGCTCGCCGACCCGAGGTTCCATGCCACGCCGATGCGGAAGGCGCAGCGGGCGTGCTACTGGTCGGGTTTCCTCTTCTACGTGATGACCGCGTTGACCGTGGCCCTGGGTGGCCTGCCCGCGATGATCGTGGTGTGGTTCTACCCGACCCACGTGCACCCGTTGAACTCGCTGTCGCTGGTCCCGTCGATGTGCGGCGCGCTGTTCGTGATCCCCGCGCTGCTGGGCACCAGTCGCGTCATGGATCTGCTGAAGCTGCGCATCGTTTACGCGTACTGCTTCCTGCAGGCGGTCACCGACTTCGTCCGGGGGCGTTCGGCCGGCTGGGTGCCCAGTGGGGTTGCGATCAGCTCGCCGACGGCAGACAAGGTCCGGCGGAAGATCCTCTGGTGGGGCGGTGCCGTGCAGGCGGTGACGTGGCTGGGCATCTCGCGCGGCATCCTCGACTACGGGATCGGCCGCTACTGGCTGATCGCCTCGGTGAATGCGCTGTCGTTCTGGGTGTGGGCTGCCGTCGCGCAGCCCGGTCAGGGCCTGCCGCCGCTGCCGGCCCAGGCCCGGCCGGTCCGGATCCCGGCCCAGCGTCGGGTCGAGGCCGCCGAACCGGTCGAGGTCACCGCCCTCTGACGCGATCCCGTTCGCTTTCACCAAATTCCCGCTCAAGGCAGGTCAGGCCACAGGTGGGCCGGCTACGGTGCGCTCATCTCGAACGAATCGGTCGGTCGGCCGCAATCCGGCGACGAACCGGCGATCCGGACCCCCGGGGGTCCGGCGCCGGCTCGCGCGCGTGCCCGGCGTCGGTCGCTGGTGGCGGGGTTTGCGGTGATCGGCGTCACGGTCGGCCTGGTTGTGCTGCCGCCCCACGATTCCGGTGACGGGCTGTTGTTGTCCGCCGGGACGACCTCGGGGCCGCGGGTCGCGGCGGTCTCGCCATGGCAGGTCGTCTGGCAGGACAACTTCGACGGCCCGGCCGGATCCTTGCCCGACCAGACGCAGTGGCGGTTCGACCTCGGCCACGGTTACCCGACCGGCCCCACCGGTTGGGGCAACCACGAACTGGAGGAGTACACGGCCGATCCGGCGAATGTCTCCGTCACCGGGCACGGCGGGTTGCGAATCACGCCCACGCTCCAGGACGGCGTCTGGCGGTCGGCCCGGATCGAGACCCGGCGTTCCGATTTCGCGCCACCGCCCGGCGGAAGCCTGAAGATCGAGGCCCGGATCCAACTGCCCGCCGGCGGAAAGGGCTACTGGCCCGCGTTCTGGGCGCTGGGCAACACCTTCCGCAGCCACGAGCAGGTCTGGCCGCGGACCGGGGAGCTCGACGTGATGGAGAACATCAACAACTCCTCGTCGATCCACGGCACCCTGCACTGCGGTCAGTTGACCGGCGGGGAGTGCGACGAGCCCCATGGGTTGAGCGCGGTGCATCGGCTGCCGCAGTCGGCCGGTTCGGCCGGGACCCACACCTACACGTTGATCTGGAACACCACGCCACAAGAACTGATCTGGCAGGTCGACGGGCACACCTACGCAACCGCCACCCCGGCCGACGTGGGCGAAAAGGTCTGGCAGGCCACGCTCGGCCACGGCTACTTCCTGATCCTCGACCTGGCTATCGGCGGCACGTGGCCGGGCTACCCGAATGCGGCCACCAAACCCGGCGCCTCGATGCTGGTCGACCAGGTGCGGGTGTCCGCACTCGCCGCGGGATCCAAACCGGTCTGACGTTACGTCAGAAATGGTCCGACGCGGGCGCGGACGGCGCTCGACGAAGATCGGTTCCGTCCGATCCGAAGATCATCTGGTTGGTCATCTCGCGCGGCCGTGCGGCCAACTTTTTTGGCACCTCCTCCCGATTGGAAGCGGCTTAGAACCCGGACAGTCTTGTTCGTGACGGGGCCGACCGAAGTGCCCCGGAAAGCGTGTCGACGGTGGGGATCCGCCGATCTCGCCGCTTCGGACCAGCAAGTCACCTGCGATTTCCCATGGGGGGAAACAAGTCATGCGCATCACCAAGACCAAGGTCGCTGTTGCGGCCGCGTCCGCCGCCATCGTCGCCCTCGGCTCGACCACCGCCTACGCCTACTTCACCACCACCGGCTCCGGTACTGGTTCGGCCGCCGTCGGCAGCAGCACTCCGCTCACCGCCACCGTCACCGTTGCCGGCCCCGCCCTCCTTCCGGACGGTGTCGCGCACGGTCTCGGCGGCTCGGTGACCAACTCCTCCTCGGCCGCGCAGCACGTGAGCAGCGCCGTCCTCGCGATCAGCACCATCACCGCCAGCGGCGGTGGCGCGCTGAACAACTCTCTGTGCGACTTCCAGCTCGTCCAGCCGACGCTCCCCGCCGGGGGCGAGACGATCCCGCCGGGCACCACCACCGTCGCTGCCCCCGCCGCAGGCGCCGGGTCGATCTCGATGGTCGACAACGGCCTGGACCAGTCGGCTTGCGAGGGCGCGAGCGTCAACCTGGTCCTGACCCTTTCGTAGTACCCCGCTGGTGGGCGGCCCGATCTGGTCCGCCCACCAGTTGGGCATCGGTGAAGATCACGGGGGAATCGACGATGGGCGACACCACGAGTACGGCCCGCCTTGCGCGTGCAGCCGTCCTCGCGACGATATGCACGGCGACGTACGCCGGGGCCGGTGAAACAGCCGCCGCGGCGTCGGTCGGCTCGGACAACCCGCAGCCGTTCACGATCTCCGGCTTGCTCAGCGGCCCGCTCTTCCCGGGCGCCGGGGTCCCACTCGACCTGAGCCTGGCCAACCCGAATCCGGACGCTCTGACACTCACCGGGCTCGCGGTACGGATCACCGGGGTCCAGCCGGTGGGCGCCGGCATCTGCTCGGCGGCCGACTTCACGATCGTGCAGCCGCTGATCACCCTGCCGGCCATCCTGCCCGGCTTGGTCTCCGAGACGCTGTCGGTGTTGGGTCTGCCGCTCATCGGCCAACCCCAGGTCCAGATGCTGGACACCGCCGCCGACCAGGACGGCTGCCAGGGCGCGACGCTCACGTTGCAGTACACCGGCACCGCCTACCTGACCGACTCCGTGGGTCATTCCCCGGTGCCGGGTCACGGCGGGAGTTCGGATTCCGGTGACGGTTCGGATTCCGGTGACGGTTCGGATTCCGGCAACGGCTCGACTTCCGGGACGGGCGCCGGGCTGCCGGGCACCGGTTCGGGCGGGCACGACGACGCGACCGCGCTGGCGGGCCTCGGTCTGGCCGGCGCCGGTGCCGTCCTGGTACTCGCAGTGCGGCGACGGAAGCAGGCGCGGTCATGACACGGACGAACGAGCAGGGCGAGCGGGGGAGTGTCATGAAACACGATCACCGGCCCCGGCAAGCTCATCGGCGCATGTGTCCGGTGGGACGCACGGCGAGCGGTGTCGTGGCCGGGCTGGCCGCGGGTGCCGCAGTCGTGGCCACCGCCGGGGTCGCGATGGCATACCTGAACTCATCGGGCCACGGGGGCGGCTCGGTTTCGACCGGCGTGGTCTCGCCGCTGTCCGGCGCGACCGCCACCGCCTCGACCACCACCAAGCTCTACCCGAGTGGCTCCGCCGACCTGACCTTCAAGGTCACCAACCCGAACTCCGACCCGGTCACGATCACCGCGATATCCGTTGCTTCCGCCGTGACCGGATGCACCACGCCTCATCTGAGGCTGGCCTCCGGCCTGTCCTTCAGCGTGGCCGCCAACACCACCGCGACCGAGACCCTGCACAACGCGGTCTCGATGGCGAGTGACGCGAGCAACGACTGCCAGGGCGCGACCCTCACCGTTCCGCTGAGCCTCTCCGGGAAGTTGTCATGAACCGCCGCCGCCTCCTCGCCGCCGTGATGGCGACGCCGGTTGTCGTGCTCGCGCCGACTCAGGCATGGGCCTGGTTCAGTGTCGGCCCGACGTCGGTGAACGGCTCCGCCAAGGCCGATCTGCTCGGCAAGCCCTCGATCACGGTCTCCCGGGAGCTGCAGATCCTTCCGCTTCTGCCGAAGATTGCCGACACCATCACCGTGACAGCTGCCCCGACCTCGGGTCCGACGCCGGCGGGCTATGTGGTCTACCGCACCACCGGGAACTCGAACACCCAGGTCTGCACGATCACGACCGTGCCGGGCCACTGCACGGTCGCCGGCGACCTCCTGGGTGACACCTACGCGGTGTACTCCTACCTGGGCTCCCACTGGGTTTCGGCGACCGCGGCCGCCGCGAGCACCGGCCTTCTCCCCTTGGGGTCCGGCGCCGGATCCACCAGCATCTCGACCGGGAGCACCACCGGTAGCTCGACCGGGAGCACCACCGGCAGCTCATCCGGTGGGTCGACCGCGGGGGGCACCTCGGTCCCGGCCACGCCGGACGGATTCGCCGCATCCACCGACAAGAGCTCGGTGGTTGCCGGTACCAAGCTCACGGTCAACCTGACCGCCACGAGCAACAGCTCGCCCGACACCACCTTCAACGGCACGGTGCCGATCTCGAACATCAGCGCCGCGGGCAGTCCAGGCGGGGCGAGCCCAAGTGGCGCGACCGCGACTGCGAGCGCCTCCTCGGTGACGTTCGTCAACGGCGTGGCGAGCTTCGACATCACGCTGATCGACGCCGCAACCGGGGATCTGACGCTCGGCGTGAACGGCGTGACGTTGTCGATCGGCGGATTCACGGTCACCCCCGCCGCGTTGAGCAGCCTCACCCTGTCCGGGCCTGCCACGGCCACGGTGGGCACCACGTCGAGTGCGTTCACGCTCAAGGCGGCCGATGCCTTCGGCAACGCGGTGACCGGCGTCCAGACCATTGCCTGGGCGGGCGCGGCATCCGACGGTTCGACCAACCCGACCTATCCGGCCACTTCGGTCACGTTCGACTCGACCGGCACCGCCACCGGCCTGACCGCGTCGTTCGTCAAGGCCGAGACCGTCCACCTGAGGGCGACCGCGGCCGGGATCACCTCGAACGCGGTGGACGTCACGGTCAGCTGACACCGCTCCCCCAACGGAGCTGACGCACCGTCACATACATGACGGTGCGTCAGCTTGGCTCAACCGGAAACCCGTGCCGCGGCGAGCAGTGCCTCGGTGATCGCGGCCAGGTCGTCGGGTGTGCAGATGTAGGGCGGCATCGTGTAGATCAGGTTGCGGAACGGCCGGATCCAGACTCCGTGCTCCAGTGCGGCGGCGGTGGCGGCGGGGACGTCGACCGGTTGCCTGGTCTCGATCACCCCGATGGCGCCGAGGACCCGGACGTCGGCAACGCCGGACAGGTCCCGGGCCGGCCCCAACCCGTCGCGCAGCTCGCCGGAGATCCGTGCCACCGTTGCCTTCCAGTCCGAGGCGAGCAACAAGTCGATGCTTGCGCAAGCAACTGCCGCGGCCAGCGGGTTGCCCATGTAGGTGGGGCCGTGCATCAACGCCCCGGCCCCACCGGAGCAGACCCCACGGGCCACCTCGGCAGTGCAAAGCGTCGCGGCCATCGACAGGTAACCGCCCGTCATCGCCTTGCCGACACAGAGGATGTCCGGCGCGATCCCCGCGTGCTCCATCGCGAACATGACGCCCGTACGTCCGAATCCGGTTGCGATCTCGTCCAGGATCAGCAACGTGCCGAACTCGTCGCACAGCGCCCGCAGCGCTCGTACGCACGCCGGGGAGTGGAAGCGCATCCCGCCGGCGCCCTGCACCACCGGTTCGAGAACGATCGCGGCGACGTCGGAGGAGTGACGGTGCATCAGCCGCCAGACCTCGAACAGCCAGGCTTGGTCCAACCCGGCGTCGAAGCCGTCCGGCGGCTGCGGCGCGAAGTAGTGCTTCGGCAGGAATCGGCCGAACAACTCGTGCATCCCGCCGACCGGGTCGCAGAGCGACATCGCCGCGAACGTGTCGCCGTGATAGCCGCCGCGGACGGTCAGCAACCGGTGCCGCGGATCGCCGATGGCCTGCCAGTACTGCAGGGCCATCTTGACGGCAACCTCGACCGCCACCGAGCCGGAGTCGGTGAGGAACACGTGGCGCAACTGATCCGGCGTCAGATCGACCAGGCGCCGGGCCAGCCCGACCGCCGCCGGGTGGGTCAGCCCGCCGAACATGACGTGGGCCATCGAGTCGAGTTGGTCGCGGACCGCAGCGTCGAGCACCGGGTGCCGGTAGCCGTGGATCGCCGCCCACCACGAGGACATGGCATCGATCACCAGGCGCCCGTCGGCCAACTCGAGGCGCACGCCGCGGGCGCCGACCACCGGCAGGACAGGGGCCGGCGAGATCGCCGAGTCGTACGGATGCCACAGCAACGCCCGGTCGGCCTCGACCAGGCGCTGCGCCTCCGCCGGCTCCGTGGTCAGGCTTTCGTGAAGGAGACGACTGCCTGGGTCTCGGACATGCTGGTGAGCTTGGCGACCACGCCGGCCTGGGTGACGCTCTCGCCCGGAGTGAGGGTCACCGCCCCGGCCCCCACCCTCATCAGCGCGGCGCCTTGGGCGATCGTCTCCAGTTTGGTTTCCACACCGAGAACGGTAATGCCCGGCCCGCCGGTCGAGGCCTGGTCGTTGCGTGCCTTGGCCGGATAGCTGACCGTGCACGCCGTGGCGGAGCAGTTGGAGGTGGTCGGCGCGGCCGATGCCCCGCCGGAGGACTGGCCGCAGGCCGCCACGAGTCCCAGTCCCGTGAGAACCGCCGTGTGCCTAAGAATTCCTGACAGGTTGCTGATAATCCGTGGCATGACGGCAGTCTAAGTAGGGGTGCCTTGTCCAGGGGCGAGCTCGGGTTGCGCGAGCGACCCTGGTCGCGTCGTTGTCCGGCCCGTCGGCGGTGTTCGGAGGCAGGGCCGGCGGTTGGGAGGGAGGGGCGCTGGGCGTGCGATCGGGCCTCAGGGGTAGCTGTACGCCTCGCCCGACCGGGTTACCCACACCGCGGCCCACAGCAGGGCGGCCGTCACGACGGCGAACATGACTCCCAACCCCAGGAACGTCACGTCGGAGTCGCCCGCACCCTGTACGACGTACATGAACGTCATCAACGCGAACACGCAGGACGACAGGGTCAGGCAGTAGGACGCCAGGCGCAGCCGACCCATTCGGATCTCGGCGCGCACCGCCGCCTCACGGGCTCGTCGTGCCTCCCACTCCAGGTCGGCCAGCGGTAACTCCAGCGCTGTGTCTTCGACCGGGTCCGCGCCACGGAGTACGACCCCGACCTCCGGCGCGACGACTGCGGGCCCCCCCTCGGTGGCCGCGACGGTGTCGGCCCCGCGTGGGTCAGCGGTCACTCGGTGCTCCGCTTCTGATCGTCGTAGGTCCGCCCGGCGAGCGTGCCCAGTTGGAGTGCGTCGAGTCAACCGGTTCGTCCACATTGTTCCAACTCGTGAAGTTGAGCAATCACGGCTGTTTCAGGAGTTGGCAACGCCCGCCGCGGGGGCGGGCAGGGTGGGTCAAGACCGCCCCGGTACCGATCCGGTGGCGCCGGCGCGCCCCTAGACTCTCCGATCTCCTCGCGCCGGGCTCACTGTGCCGATCGTAGGGTGATTCAAGGAACGTCCCGGCGTCCCAAAACGTTCATGAATCGGAACGTGTGCTCACCGGTCTGAGGGGAAGTCGGCGGACATGCATCGGCACTGGAACGGGCTGAAGACCGCGGCCCTGCTCGGGCTGCTGTCGGCGATCATCCTGGGGGTCGGTTCGATCTTCGGTCGAACCGGCGTGACGATCGCCCTGGTGCTCGCGGTCGGAATGAACGGCTACGCGTACTTCAACAGCGCCACGCTCGCGCTGCGCTCGATGCGGGCCTACCCGGTCAGCGAGGCTCAGGCGCCGGTGCTGTACCGGATCGTCCGCGAGCTGTCGACCGCGGCCAAGCAGCCGATGCCGGCGCTCTACCTGTCGCCGACCGCGGCGCCGAACGCGTTCGCCACCGGGCGCAACCCGAGCAACGCCGCGGTGTGCTGCACCGAGGGCATCCTGGGCATCCTCGACGAGCGTGAGCTGCGCGGCGTGCTCGGGCACGAGCTGTCCCACGTCTACAACAGAGACATCCTCATCTCCTCGGTGGCCGCGACCTGCGCCTCGGTGATCATGTTCCTGGCGAACATCGCGTTCTTCCTGCCGATGGGCGGCAAGGACGACGAGGAGGGCAACTTCCTCGTCGAACTGCTGATCATGATCCTCGGCCCGATCGCTGCGAGCATCGTGCAACTGGCGATCAGCCGGTCGCGGGAGTATCAGGCCGATGCCTCCGGCGCTGCGCTGACCGGCGACCCGCTGGCCCTGGCCTCGGCGCTGCGCAAGCTGGAGGCGGGCACCGCTGCCCAGCCGCTGCCGCCGCAGCCTGCGCTGCAGACCACGAGCGCTCTGATGATCGCCAACCCGTTCGCGGGCGGCGCCGCCAAGCTGTTCTCCACCCACCCGCCGATGGCGCAGCGCATCGCTCGGCTGGAGGAGATGGCCCGCAAGCGTTGAGCGTCGTCGCTCCGCCTCTCTTTTCTGCATCTTCTGACGTGTCGCGCGCCCTTCGGGCACCGCGAAGGGCGCCCGACACGTCAGAAGATGTCCGGGGGGACGGCGCGACCGAGGCGACGGTCAGGTGGTTCGCGACGCCGGCCCGTAGGTGCTGATCACGCGTTGCATCCGGGCTCGGGCCACCGGGTCGAGGCCGATGCCCTTGGTCGTCGTCCAGCCCTCGACCTCGTCCGCGAATTGCCGGCTGCGCAGCTCGATCAGGCCCAGCAGGTCGGCGACCAGTTCGCCCACCAGCGCGTTGAGATGGGCGCGTTCCGGGAAGGCGCCCGCGCCGGCCAGGTATCGGCCGAACACCTCTACGACGCGATCCAGCGAGGCGCGGGTGTCGGCGGCCGTCTGCCGCAGTGCGGCGGCCAAGTCCTGCGGCGTCCCGGCGTCGGCGAACCACGCTCGCACCATCGCCTCGACCTCCAGGCTGGGCGGGGCCGGTGGACTCGCCAGCCACTCGCGCAGCGCCCGTCGACCCGCCGGGGTGATGCGGTAGCGCTTGCGGGTGCGGGCCGCACCGGCCGGCTCGGCGGCGACCGTGGCCAGCCCGTCGCGAACGAGTCGGTGCTGCTCGCGGTAGATGTTGGCCTCCGAGGACGGCCAGACGTGCTCCAGCGAGTGCCGGATCTGCTGGGTCAGCTCGTAGCCGGTCCAAGATCGCACTGAGAGCAGACCGAGCAGCAGATAACCAGCCGTTGTATGGCGTTGCTGGGAGGTCGACACTTCAGAATTCAAGCATATCTACTCTCGACGGGAGTAGATGTCCTGGGGCAGGATCGGGCCATGGCCGAGCAGAGACCTACCCCGACCACCCACGGGCATGGTGCGGGAACAGAAACGCGCGCTCCTGCTGATTTCAGCGTCACCGACACCGGCGTCCTGACCGACCTGCCGATGCTCGACGAGCTGCTGGCCCCACACCGGGCCGGCCTGGGCATCGGCTACTGGGGCTATCGAGCGCACTGCTACCGGATGGTGAACTGGGCGCGGTTCTTCACCGAGCCCGAGCCGTACCGCGAGGACAAGCTCGCGATCATGACGGTGTTGCACGACCTGCCGTTCTTTCTGACCAACGACCTCGACTATCTCGGCAAGGCCTGCGATCTGACGACGGCTCACCTGACGGAGATCGGCCGCGAGGAGTGGACCGAGGAGCTGCACCTGATGATCAATAACCATCACAAGGTGCGCTCGTACACCGGACCGTTCGCCCCGATGGTCGAGGCGGCGCGGCGGGCGGACTGGATCGACGTCTCGTTCACCAAACTGCGCTACGGGCTGCCGCGGCCCCTGGTCGTGGAGGTGCGGGCGACCTTCCCGATGAACGAGGCCTACAAGGGCGTCGCGCTGCCGAACATCGGCAAGTACATGGCCGCGCACAAGCGACGGCCGCTGCCTAACGTTCGCTGGTGATGGACGGGACGACGGTCCCGACGACCTCGCCGAGATCGATCCACGACCCGGCCGGGCCCCGAGCGCGGCCGCGGATGCTCACGGTGTCGCCGTCGGAGAGGAACGTGCGGGTGCCGCCGTCATCCAGGTGGATCTGCTCGGTGCCGTTCCAGCTGAGCTCGAGGAACGAGCCACGCTGGTCGCGCTCCGGCCCGGACACCGTGCCGGAGGCGAACAGGTCGCCCGTGCGCAGCGCCGCGCCGTTCACTGTCAGATGGGCCAGTTGCTGCGCAGGCGTCCAGTACATCTGCCGGAACGGCGGCCGGGAGACCACCGTCGTGTTCCACACGATCTCCAGGCGGAGGTCGAGGGCCCCATGACGGCCAGTCAGATAATCGAGCGGCACGGGGTCCTGTTTCGGCGCGGGTACCCAGGCGGCTGCCAGCGCCTCGAACGGCACCACCCACGGCGAGATCGAGGTGGCGAACGACTTCCCGAGGAATGGGCCCAGCGGGGCGTACTCCCAAGCCTGGATCGCCCGCGCCGACCAGTCGTTGAGCAGCACCATCCCGAAGACGTGATCCCGGAACTCGGCCGTGGTCACCGGTTCCCCCGGGCGGCTGGGCATCCCGACCACGAAGCCCACCTCGGCCTCGACGTCCAACCGCGGCTCGGCCCCGAACACCACGGCCTCACCGGACCGGAACTGTCCGCAGGGCCGGACCACCGGTGTTCCGGACACCACCACGGTCCCGGCCCGCCCGTGGTAGCCCGCGGGCAGGTGCTTCCAGTTGTCCGGCAACGGGTCGGCGCCGGGTCGGAACATGTTGCCGACGTTCCTGGCGTGATGCTCGGAGGAGTAGAAGTCCGCGTAGTCGGCGACCTCGATCGGCAGCGACATCAGCACTTGCTGACGGGGTATCAGATACGGCGCCAAGTCCGCGCTGTCGTCGCTCAGCAGCTCGGTGATCCGGCGGCGGGCCTCGGCCCAGGCGCCTCGACCCTGCGCCAGGAACGGGTTCAGGACCGGCGCGGTGAACACCTCGTCGCCCAGGGCGGGGGCGAGGTCGAGAACGAACTCACCGATCGCGACCCCGATGCGGGGCGGCCGCCCGTCGGCGCTGAATGCCCCGTAAGGCAGGTTCGCAAGTCCGAACCCGCCTTCGTTGCCGAACCTGGACTCAACTGTCGTGACCGCGGGCACCGGCCAAGCCTAGGTCCTCGGCCGGCCCACTGGCTCGGCCAGTCCGGGTTGCGCGGGGCAGACGGGTCGGCGAACTCAGCGGTAGTTGACGAACTGGAGCGGGAAGTCGAGGTCGGCTTCCTTCAGCAGCGCGATCACGGTCTGGAGGTCGTCGCGCTTCTTGGAGGTGACCCGAAGTTGGTCGCCCTGGATCTGGGCCTGCACGCCTTTGGGACCCTCGTCGCGGATGATCTTCGAAACCTTCTTGGCGTTGTCGGCCGAGATCCCCTCCTTGATCGTGGCGAAGATCTTGTACTCCTTGCCCGAAAGCTGCGGCTCGGCTGCGTCGAGCGCCTTCAGCGAGACCTGACGCTTGATCAGTTTCTCCTTCAACACGTCCAGGATCGCCTTGACCCGGTCCTCGGACTGGGCCTTCATCTCGATCTTCTCGCCGGACCACCCGATCTGCGCCCCGGTGTTCTTGAAGTCGAAGCGCTGCGCGATCTCGCGGTCGACCTGGTTCAAGGCGTTGTCGACCTCCTGACGGTCGACCTTGCTCACGACGTCGAACGACGAGTCGGCCACTGTATGTGCTCCTGCCAGACGAGAACCGGTTTGCCGGGCGGTCGGGCCCCTGCGCTATCCTTCCAGCGCGTCGGGGGCACTGCCCTCGCGCCCTGGCAGGTTGCCCGAGCGGCCAATGGGAGCGGACTGTAAATCCGTCGCGAAAGCTACCCAGGTTCGAATCCTGGACCTGCCACCACCTGGGGAAACGGCCCCTGACCTGCGCAAACGGGTCAGGGGCGTGATCTTGGAGAGTCCAGCCGTCTGCGGGCCTGCACGGCCCTTCACGGGTATGTGTGGACTATTCGTGGACGAGTTTGGTCCGCGGCCCCCGCGACCGCGGGCGCGCAACCCCAGCCCTTCGTCGAACACACATTCGAGTCCTGGGGTCAACTCGGGTCGTCGTGACCTTCATCGTGGTCAAGCCGTTGAGTCAACCCGGTCGTGAGCGAGCAGGGGCTCAATGGTGCAGGCAGACGGGTTGGCTGCCCCTGGGTGCGCTCCAGCCGGTTGTGGTGAGCAGTTCGTAGTAGACGCATCCGGTGCTGGTGGCGTGGTCCTCGTCCGCGGTGAAGCCGAGCGGTGCGACCAGGCCCCCGAGACCGTCGTCGTGGATCTTCCCCAGTCCCTGCATTACGAGCGCTGTGGTGATCGGCCCGTTGCGGGCCTGGTCGGCCACCTTCTCCACGGCATGCTGGAACAGCTGCGCTGCAGTCCACCCGATCGTCGCTGCCCCAGTCAGCAGGGTGTTCGGCGCGTAGCGGGCCATGGCCTGCCGATAGGCGTCCAGGCCGGGTTGGTCGTCGAGGAACCAGGGCGCCTCCCCGGTGACTGTGGCCACGCCGAAGGCACGGACGGTGGGGTCGGCGGCATTCTCCGGGCTGAACACCGCCGCCGACGTGGCGAGCAGGGGCCGGTAGCCGACGGCGTCGCAGGAGCGGGCGAGCCGGGCGATCGAGGCGCCGTCGAGGGCGAGTCCCAGCAGGTCGACTTTCGCGTCCCGGGCGTTGAGGCAGACCGCGGTGTAGTCGGGTTGGGTGATCGAGGCCGGTGAGTCGTAGACGAGTTGGGCACCGGACGCCTTGGCGTAGGTGTCGCGGATTTTTTTGTAGTCGTCGGTGCACAGCGAGGCCTCGACGCAATACACGACGCCGAGGCGTTTGTGGCCCAGGTCGACTCCGTCGCGCAGCAGGCCGAGGATCAGGTCGTCCACAGAGGCGCCGGCCGGGAAGAACCACCGATTGTTGAACTCCGCCAGCGTTCCGGTGGTGCCACCGATAGCCGGAAATTTCGCGGCCTCGACAGCGGGGACGAACCCGTTGGCGGCGACCACGAGGTTGCCGACCAGGGCCACGGCGTGATGCTCGGTGGTCAGTTGGTGAACAAGGTAGGCCGACCGGGTCGGGTCCCCGCCGTCGTCCGCGGAGTAGACGCTCACCGGGTGGCAAGCCAGACCACCATGAGCGTTGATGTCCTGGGCCCAGACCGCCAACGCTGTACGCGCGGCCCCGAAGATGGGGCCGGTGACGCCGGAGAACGCGCCGACCTGTCCGATCGCCACCGCGTCCAGCTGCCGCGGGCAACCCCGCACAGGCGGGCTCGGGGGCATCGCCGTCGCCGGTGCCCGCGCTGTCGGCGGTGCAGGGCTCGCCGCGGTAGTCGCTGGGAGCCCGCCTGCGACCCGGGTGGGTCTCGGAGTGCTGGCACCCGCGGCGGGGTGCGCCGCATCCGGTGCCGAAACCCCTTGCGGTGCAAGGGTTTGCGGTGTCCTGGACGATCTCTTCGGCTGCGTGTGGCCGCCAGGCGAGGCCGTTGCCGTAGGTGAGGCATCGCCGCGGAGTGCGGCCAAAGTTTCGGGGGAGAGGCTCACCTGACCGCCGCCCGCGGCGGCGAGCACCGCGGCGTGGTCCACGCGCGTGCCGGACCCGGCCAGCACGGCCAGGAACACCACTGAGGACAGCGGGCGGAGGTTCACGGCCAAGTTGATACGCGCCTGCGGTATACCTGGCAATGAAAATACTTGTGGGTATGGAGTATGCTCGTCCGGAGGCCGGGAGGTCGGGGATGCGCACCAACACCAGGACCAAGCAGCGGCTCGAGCCGGAGGCGTTCTACAACGCCGGCTTCAAACTCCTCGGCGAGCGTGGGGCTGAGGAATTGACGATCGACAGTCTGTGCGTCGAACTCGGAGTCGCGAAGGGGTCGTTCTACCACCACTTCGCCAACACCGCTGAGTTCACCACCGGACTGCTGGCGGCTTGGGAGAGCACCTTCTACCAGGCCATGGAGCTCAGCATGGCGATCGGCGACCCGGCCCGGCAGCTCGAGGCCATCTGGCCCACGGTCCTCAGGCGACCGCACGAGGCCGAGGCGGCGCTGCGGGCCTGGGGGAGGAGCAACCCTCTGGTTTCAACCGTCGTGCGACGGGTCGACCAGAAACTGGAACAGACCGCCGCCGATTGGCTGAACAGCTTCCTCGACGACCCCGAACGCAGCCGCCTGCTGGCCTGGATGTGGCTGTCCCTCATCACCGGAATGCAACAACGACAACCCCTCGACCGTCGCCAAATCCTACTGAGCACGGTCGAATTCTTCCGCAGCAATGTCGGATTCGACCTGGAGCTGCACGCGGATGATCGTCTGACGGTCCGTAAGGTGCCGGGCCCAGATGTCAGGACCGCCGTCCGACGATCACGAGCAACGGCGTCGGCGCGCAAGCCCGCCGAGCGCCCGAAGTCCAAGAACATTATGCAGAAGTCGGATCTGACGGTGCGTTGACATGAGACATCGGCTCCTTGCGCGGGAGAATTGAAGTTCTCACGCCACAATTTCCGCGACCAAGGAAGCCGATGCGTTATCAGTCTACTACCGGGCTGGACTGCGAGCAGATCACGGAGTTGGTGGTGCGTGTCCACGACGCGCTCGGCGCCCATCCGAAGGCCATGGGCCGCACCCCGGTCCTCGGGCTGTACCGGCAGGTCGTGCTGGTGCTGATCCTGATGCGTCAGAACCTGACCCAGACTGTGGCCGGGGAGATGTTCGGGGTTTCGCAGGCCACGGTTTCGCGGACCTGGCGGCGGCTGCGTCCGGTGCTGGAGCAGGTGACCGTCCGCCATCGACCGCCGGTAACTGAGGCCTTCACCGGACGTACGGTCCTGGTCGACGGCACCGATGTCCCGACCGGCAACCGGGCAGGTCAGGACCGCAACTACGCCGGCAAGCGACACCGTCAGGGCCTCGGCGTGCAGATCGCCGCCGATCTGGGCGGCATGCTGCTGGCTGTGTCCGGGACTGTGCCCGGTGCCTGTCACGACCGGCGCGCGATCAGCGAGGTCGGTTGGGAGGAACTGCTGGGTGCCACGACCTGGATCGCCGACCCGGCCTACCAGGGAACCAGCGCCATCACCCCGACCAAACGCAGGCCAGGCATGGAGCTGTCCGAGGACCGGGCCGCGAACAACGCAGTCATCTCCGGACTGCGCTCGGCCGTCGAACGCGCCATAGCGCACCTGAAGAACTGGAAGATGCTCGCCAAAGGATATCGAGGCCTGCTCGACGAACTCCCCGACGTCATAACGACAATCGGAAACCTCGAATTCTACAGGCTCGGCTGGTAACATGAATTCGACTTATGAAGTAAGCTTCAACTCTCGCTGATCGCACGCCCCGGTGCCTGGTCATCGCGTCCTGTGTCAACGGTCAGTTCGTGGTCCCCGCTGGTGGCCATGAGAAAGTCCCCGTCCCTCGCGGTTGATCAGCTGGCTTTGGGGCGGCTCCTTCCGGTGGTTCGGGCTTCGCGCATCCGGTATGAGTCGCCGTCGGTGACCACGACGTGGCAGTGGTGCAGGAGCCGGTCGAGCATCGAGACGGCGGTTGTGTGTTCGGGCAGGAATCGGCCCCAGGCTTCGAATGGCCAGTGCGAGCCGATGCCCAGGGAGCGGCGTTCGTAGGCTGCGGCGATCAGGCGGAAGAGCAGTTGGGCGCCGGTGTCGTCCAGCGGGGCGAAGCCCAGCTCGTCGATCAGGACCAGGTCGTTGCGCAGGATGATGTCGATGACCCGTCCGACGGAGTTGTCGGCCAGGCCGCGGTAGAGGGTTTCGACCAGTTCGGCGGCGGTGAAGTAGCGCACCCGGTGGCCGGTTTGGACGGCGGCGACGCCGAGGGCGACGAGCACGTGGGACTTGCCGGTGCCGGCCGGGCCGATCAGGCAGATGTTCTCCGCGGCTCGGATCCATTCCAGGGAGGCGAGGTAGTCGAAGGTGGCCGCCGGGAGGGAGGATGCGGACACGTCGAACTCGGCCAGGGTCTTGGTGACCGGGAAGGCCGCCAAGCGCATCCGGTTGCGGGCGTTGGATTCGTCCCGGGCGGCGAGTTCGGCCTCGATCAGGGTGCGCAGGAAGTCCTCGGGGTTCCACCGTTGGATCTTGGCGGTCACGAGCAGTTCCGGGGCCAGGGCGCGCATCGAGGACAGCTTGAGTCGCTTGAGCCCGGCGGTCAGGTCCGCGGCCAGTGGCGGCGGGGCCGTGCTCACGAGGACCTCACCTCGATCGCGTAGTCGGCCAGCGACCGGGTGGGGACCTGCGGCAGGGTCAGCACCAGGGCCTGCCCGGGCGGTTGCGGGACCGGGACCCCGGTGCCCGCCGCCAGGATCGAGCGCACGTCCGCCGCACGCCAGCGCCCGAAACGCACCGCCCGGGTCAGTGCACCGAGCACGGCTTCGCTGCCATGGTTGCGGGCCAGGGTGTTGATCGAGGCGATCTCACTGCCGAGGCGGTTCACCCCGGCCGCGGCGGCGCCGGTCAGGAACGTCTCCGCGACCGGGCCCAGGGCGAGGAACTCCTTTTCCGTAACGGTTCTGGCCCGCGCCGAGCGCCGCGGCCGGTCCGGACGGGTCGATCCGTAGTGCTCATCGAGGATGCTGGCCTCCCCGGGTGCGACCAGGGCGTGTTCGGCGAGGAGTTCACCGGTGACCGGCTCGAGGACCCGGATCGCCCCGGCGCCGGACAGCAACTGGACCTGCGCGCCGATCAGGCAAGTCGGCACCGAGTAGCGCGCCGAACCGAAGCGCACACAGGACAGCTTGTCGACCTTGCGGAACACCGCCCGCTCCAGCGACAGGCGCAGCGAGGGCAACGGCCCCAGCAGGGCCAGCTCCTGGGCCAGGCGATCGGCCGGAACCGCAGCGATCTCCGAATGCCTCACCGCGTTGACCTGGGCGCACCACGCCCCGGCGGCGGCGTTGGCCGCATCCAGCTCACCGCTGCGTTGTTCCACGAGCATCTGAGGCACCATCAGATCAGCCTTGGCATAGCCGACCAGGTTCTCCACCATCCCTTTCGATTCCGGGTCCGCGCCGTTGCAGAAGTCGGGCCGGAACCCGTAATGCGTGGCGAAGCGCACGTAGTCCGCCGTCGGCACCACGACATTGGCGACGACCCCACCCTTCAGGCACCCCATCCGGTCGGCGAGCACGACCTTCGGGACCCCGCCCAGTACCTCGAAACACTCGGCCAACATCGCCAGCGTCGTGGTGGCCTTCTCATCGGTCGCGAAGCGCACGAACCGGAACCGCGACCAGGCCAGCACCGCGGCGAACACGTGCAACCCGCCCTGCACGCCCCAGTCGATGATCAACGTCTCCCCGGCAGCCCACACCCCGGGGCGCCGGCCGCGGTGGTTCCCGCGGCGCCGCTCGGCCTTCGCCGCAGCGACCAGGCGCCGGAAGTTACGCGCCGAACCGCCATAGCCCGCGGCCCGGGCGATCGGCAGCAACCGTTTGGCCGAGATCCGCCCCGCCGTCTTGGCGACCTTGTCCGCCACCACCTCGGCGACCACGTCGTAGTTGTGGCCCCGCGCACTGCGCGCCGCCGGCTCACCGGCCAGCTGGCCGGCCACGATCCGGGCCACGGTCTTGTGCGTCGTGCCGCACATCACCGCCGCCCCGCGGAAGCTGCCCACCTGTTGGTAGGCGGCCAATACGTCCATCCGTTCCCTCGCGTTCTTCAATGGAGGTCCCCTGCCCGGTGGCGCATGACTGGTTGGCACCGTCACTGTCACCGGGCAGGGCTGACCCTCCGGGCTCGACACGACGAGCGAGGGGACCGGGGACTTTCAGATGGCCACCAGCGGGGAGCTACACCTGGCCACCAGTGGGGACTTTTTCGGTTCTGGCGCACTTTCCGTGATCGCGGGCCGGCGTGTCTGCGCCGTTCCAGGGTCGGGGCCGGCTTGAGTTTCGGTCATGTGATCTCGGCGGGCTGCTCCCGCACCTGAATTCGGTGACCATCCTCGCGGTCGAGGACCGGCGGTCCGGGTTGGTCCTGGACGCGAGCCTGCGGTCCGGCGACTGTGCCTGCCCGTCCTGCGCGATGCGATCGGCACGGGTGCACAGTCGGTATCGAAGATCGTTGGGCGATGCTCCGATCGCGGGCCGACCGGTCTCGTTGCGATTGTCGGTGCGCCGGTTCTTCTGCGACAACACGGCTTGCCCGCGCCGCACGTTCGTCGAGCAGCCAATGGATCTGACGCAGCGTCATGCCCGCCGAACCTCCACGCTCGTCCGGATGCTGACGGCGGTCGCGATCGCGCTTGGTGGGCGCGCCGGGGCCCGGTTGGCCGACGTGCTCGGCATGACTACCGGCCGGGACAGCCTCTTGCGCCTGTTGCGGGCACTGCCCGACCCGGCGGTGGACAACCCGACCGTGATCGGGGTGGACGACTTCGCGCTTCGTCGCGGTCACCATTACGGCACGGTGGTCATCGATACGAGCACCGGGCGCCCGCTGGATCTGCTGCCCGAGCGCACTTCGACGGTGCTGGCGGCCTGGCTGAGCGCTCATCCAGGCGTGCAGGTCATCTGCCGTGATCGGGCCGGTTCCTACGCCGAGGGCGCCCGCCTCGGCGCCCCGGATGCGGTGCAGGTCGCCGACCGTTGGCACCCGGCACAACCTGATCAGTCGCGGCCAATCGGGCTGCGCTCAACGTCCCGCCGGCGGTGGACGAAGAGGTGCGAGACGAGCAGTTGGGGACGTCCCCCACGCTGTCCCCCACGCCGGAGGGTGCCCTGCCCACAAGGACGCGCGAGCGCCACCAGCAGGTGCAGGCCAGGCTCGGCGCCGGGGAATCCATCTCGGGCATCAGCCGGGCGCTGCGCCTGGACCGCAGGACGGTACGGCGCTTCGCCCGCGCCGGCGACCCCGACCAATTGACCGGGCCCCGAGCTGGCATGCCCAGCCTGCTCGACCCGTTCAAGCCCTACCTGCTCGAGCGCTTCACCGCCGGCCACGCCAACGCGGTCGCGCTGACCCGGGAAATCACCGCGCTGGGCTACCGGGGCAGCGACAAGACCGTGCGCAGTTGGCTGCACCCGTTCCGCGCCGGGCTGCCCGCACCGACAACACCGCCGAAGCCACCGACGGTGCGGGAGGTCACCGGCTGGCTGACCCGCCACCCCGACCGCCTCGGCGAGGACGAACACCTGGCCCTGAAAGCGGTCCTGGACCGCAGCCCCGTCCTGTCCACAACCGCGCGGCAGGTCCGCGCGTTCGCCCAGATCCTCACCGAGCGCCAAGGTCAACGCCTGCGTGCGTGGATGGCCGACGTCCAAGCCGGCGGAGCACCGGCGATGCGCTCATTCGTGAACGGGCTGCGCACCGATCTGGACGCCGTCACCGCCGGGCTGACCCTGCCGCACAACTCCGGCCCGGTGGAAGGAACGGTCAACAAGATCAAGATGATCAAGCGTCAGATGTACGGCCGTGCCAACCTCGACCTGCTCCGCATCCGAGTCCTGCACGCCGCCTGACCAACAAAGCCGTCGCACCGTCACGGAAAGTGCGCCAGAACCA
>DATAUG010000172.1:0-19608 GCA_036268355.1 Sporichthyaceae bacterium | reverse complement strand
CCCGCGACACGCCAGAAGACGGGCGGTAACGTCGAGGGGCATGAGCAGGCGGATGATCGCGGGGCGATTGCGTCGCCTGTGGTCAGGGCGGGACGTCGGTTTCGTCTACACGGGCCTGGTCGGTGCGACGGCGATCGTGCTGGCCGTGTTGCCGGACCACCTGCACCGCGAGATCCTGCTGCGCTGCAGCACGAATCTGACCAACCTGCACCACCGCCCGGTGTTCGTGCTGGTCTCCAGTGCCTTCGTGATCTCCAGCGCCTGGGGCCTGTACCAGATGCCGTTCCTGGTGCTGGCCTACGGCGCCGCGCAGCGCTGGGTCGGGCGCCTGGCCACGGTCGGTGTCGCGCTCCTGGGGCACATCGGCTCGACCCTGGTCGTCGCGGGCGTGCTGAGCCACGTGGCGGCCGACGGCCCGATGGCTCGCAGTGCCCAGCACGCGGTGGACGTCGGCGTGAGCTACGCCGGGGTGTGCCTGGCCGCGTTCGTGGTCTCCCGGGTACCCCGGCTCCTGCGTCCGGCCTACGTGCTGGGCCTGGTGGCGTATTTCGCGGGGCCGGTGCTCGTCGAGCCGACCTTCACCGACCTCGGCCACACCTGCTCGTTGGTGTTCGGCTTCGGCGCCGCGCTGCTGGCCGCCTGCACGCGGGCCGGAACGAGCGGGGATACGTTGGCACGGTCGGAGTCGGAGACCTTGGAGGTTTGACCGTGAGCGACGAGTCGACCGCGGCGCTGGATGCCCTGCTGCACGAGTCCAGGCGGTTCGACCCGCCCGCGGCGCTGGCCGCCGCCGCCAACGCCCAGCCCGGCATCTACGCCGAGGCCACGGATCGCCTCGCCTTCTGGGAGCGGGCCGCCGAGGCGTTGTCCTGGGACACCCGGTGGGACACGGTCCTGGACTGGCAGAGCCCGTTCGCCCGCTGGTTCGTCGGCGGGCGACTGAATGCCGCGGTGAACTGCCTGGACCGCCACGTCGCCGCCGGTCGGGGCGACCAGATCGCATTCCACTGGATCGCCGACGGCGACACCGAGCGCCGCGACATCACCTACGCGGAGCTGACCAAGCTGGTCTGCCGGACCGCGAACGCGTTGACCGAACTCGGTGTGCGGGCCGGCGACCGGGTGGCGATCTACATGCCGATGATCCCGGAGACCGTCGCCACGATGCTGGCCTGTGCGCGGCTGGGGGCGGCGCACACGGTGGTGTTCTGCGGCTTCTCCGCCGAGTCGTTGAAGGGCCGGATCCAGGACTGCGACTGCAGGGCGGTCGTCACCACCGACGGGCAGTTCCGCCGCGGCGCCCCGGTGCCGGTCAAGTCGGTGGTCGACGAGGCGTTGGCCGACTGCCCCGGCGTCGCCAAGGTGTTGGTGGTGCGCCGCACCGGGACGGCGGTGGACTGGACCGACGGGCGCGACGTGTGGTGGCACGATCTGGTGGACCGTCAGTCTGACGCCCACTCAGCTACGGCCTTCGATGCGGAGCAGCCGCTTTACATCATGTACACCTCGGGCACGACCGCGAAGCCCAAGGGCATCCTGCACACCACCGGTGGCTACCTGACCCAGGTCGCGTTCACCCACCGCATGGTGTTCGACCTCAAGCCCGACACCGACGTCTACTGGTGCGCGGCCGACATCGGCTGGGTCACCGGCCACTCGTACATCGTCTACGGCCCGCTGTGCAACGGGGCCACCTCGATCATGTACGAGGGCACGCCGCACCCCGGGGACCCGGACCGCTGGTGGAAGCTGATCCAGGAATTCGGCGTGACGATCCTCTACACGGCGCCCACCACTATCCGCACGCTGATGAAGTGGGGCGCGGAACTGCTGGCGCCCTACGACCTGTCGTCGTTGCGGGTGCTCGGCTCGGTCGGCGAGCCGATCAACCCCGAGGCCTGGATCTGGTACCGCACGAACGTCGGTGGCGGCACCGCTCCGGTCGTCGACACGTGGTGGCAGACCGAGACCGGCGCGATAATGATCTCGCCGTTGCCCGGGATCACGTCGGCCAAGCCGGGTGCGGCAATGCGGCCGCTGCCCGGCATCTGCGCGGAGGTCGTCGACAATGAGGGCAAGCCGGTCGGCAACGGCGGTGGCGGCTATCTGGTGCTCACCGAGCCGTGGCCCGCGATGCTCCGCGGCATCTGGGGCGACCCGGTCCGTTACCGCGACACGTACTGGTGCCGGTTCGAGGGCTGCTATTTCGCCGGCGACGGCGCGAAACTCGACGACGACGGCGATCTGTGGCTGCTGGGCCGGGTCGACGACGTGATGAACGTGTCCGGGCACCGGATCTCGACCACCGAGGTGGAGCACGCGCTGGTGGGCCACCCGGCGGTGGCCGAGGCCGCCGTGGTGGGCGCGGTCGACGCCACGACCGGGCAGGCGATCGTGGCGTTCGTGACCCCGCGCGGCAACGTGGCGGCCGACCGGACCGCCGGCGACGCCTTCGTCCAGGAGTTGCGCGCCCACGTCGCCGCCGCGATCGGCCCGATCGCCAAGCCGCGGCAGATCCTCGTGACCCCGGAGCTGCCCAAGACCCGCTCGGGCAAGATCATGCGGCGCCTGCTGCGCGACATCGCGGAGAACCGTGACCTCGGCGACGTGACCACCCTGCTGGACCCGACGGTCACCGACGCGATCCGCGGCCGGATGAGCGAGACCGGCAGCGCCGACGAAAGTTGAGCATCACATCCCCGGCAGGAGTTTCACCGGACGACGGAATGGAATGCTTCAGGCATGATTCGCGCCGCCGGCGCTGAGCCGTCGGCGCGCGCCGCGGGGTGGGCGCACCGAACCGACATCCAGGGCCTGCGTGCCGTGGCGATCGCCCTGGTGGTCGGCTTCCACCTTTGGCCGGAACGCCTGCCGGGTGGATTCGTCGGTGTCGACGTTTTCTTCGTCGTCTCCGGGTTCCTGATCACCGGTCATTTGTTGCGGGACGAGCCGACCGGCGGCCGCGATCTCGCGGTTTTCTGGGCGCGCCGGATCCGGCGGTTGTTGCCGGCCGCGCTGACCGTGATCACCGCCGTGCTGTTCGTGACCTGGCTGTTCGGGCCGGTCAGCCAGTGGCGCAAGACCGGCCTGCAGGCGGTGTCGTCCGCGGTGTACCTGCAGAACTGGCAGTTGGCGCCGAGTTCCACCGCAGCCGGGGATCCGCATCCGACCGCGTTGCAGCACTACTGGTCGCTGTCCGTGGAGGAGCAGTTCTACCTGCTGTGGCCGGTACTCCTGCTGAGCTGCGTGTTGCTCGCCCGGCACCGGCGGTGCGGGCTGCTCCCGGTCGCGCGGGTCGCGATGGGGCTGGTGGCGCTCGGGTCGATCGTCTTCTCGATGTGGTTCACCCAGGCGCATCCGGCGTCTGCCTATTTCGTGACGCCGGCGCGGATGTGGGAACTCGCGCTCGGTGGGCTGAGCGCTGCCCTCGTCCGTCCCGTTCGCACGGCACGGGCGCCGGTGCTGCGAGGTGCCGCGGTCTGGCTCGGGTTCGCGATGATCGCGTTGGCCGCGACGACCTTCCACGCCGCGCGGGTACCGGTCGCGCTGGCGCTGCTGCCGGTGCTGGGCACCGCGGCGGTGATCGCCGCCGACGTCGGGCGGGGGCCGACCCCGAACAGCTTGCTTCGACTGCCCCCGGTGCAGTATCTGGGCGACATCTCGTACTCGGTCTACCTCTGGCACTGGCCGCTGATCGTGCTGGTGCCGACCGTCACCGGTGTGCCGTTGACCAACCGATGGAAGCTCGCGGTGGTGGTGGGGGCCCTGGCGCTGGCCGCCCTGACCAAGCGTCAGATCGAGGATCGCTTCCGCGGCGGCGGACCGAGGTTCTCCTTGGTCGCGCCCTTCCGGTGGGCCGCGGCGGGGATGGCCGGCGTGATCGCGCTGGGCGGGCTGGAGGTCGTCGGCGCCAATGCCCGCACCCACGCCTCACCCGGCCTGGTCGACACCGCCCCGGAGAACCTGATCGCACCTGGGCCCGGGCCGGCGGCGGAGGTCCTTTGGGCGTAGTCTCGCCGGATTACCGGATTACTGGCCGGTAAACCTTCAGGGGGAGCCATGACCGCGGTAGTCGAACACCCGGGAACGTTCGTGGCGGAGCTGGGCGCCCCGGAGGCGAAGGACCTGGTGGCCCGGTTGCGGGCCGCGCACGGCACCGGGCGGACGTTGTCCTACGAATGGCGTCGACAGCAGCTCGAGGCCGTCGTCCGGCTGGTCACCGAGCGGGAGTCCGAGTTGGCCACCGCGCTCGCCTCCGACCTCGGCCGCACGCCGCACGAGGCCTGGTTCGGCGACGTGGCCTCGACGGTCGGCGAGGCCGAGTACGCGATCAAGCACCTGAAGAAGTGGATGCGGCCCACCCGGACCGGGGTCCCGCTCTCGCTGCTCGGGGGCAAGGCCGCCTACCACTACGAGCCGCTGGGCACGGTGCTGATCATCGGGCCGTGGAACTACCCGTTCTACCTGACCCTCGGGCCGATGATCGGGGCCATCGCCGCGGGCAACGCCATGGTCGTGAAGCCGTCGGAGCATGCGCCGGCCGCCTCGGCGGCGCTGGCCCGGCTGATCCCGGAGTACCTCGACACCGAGGTGATCGCGGTGGTCGAGGGCGACGCGGTCGCCACGACCCGGCTGATCGAGGCCCGGATGGACCACGTGTTCTTCACCGGCGGCACCGAGATCGGCCGCAAGATCGCGCAGGCCTGCGCGCCGCTGTTGACCCCGTGCACGTTGGAACTCGGCGGCAAGAGCCCGGTGATCGTCACCAGTAACGCCGACCTGGAGGTGGCGGCCCGGCGGATCGCGTTCGGCAAGTTGCTCAACTCCGGCCAGACCTGCGTGGCGCCGGACTATCTGCTTGTCGAGAGCGGGATACGGGAGGAGTTCGTCCGCCTGCTGACCGCGACGATGGCCGAGTTCCGGGCCGGCGAGCCGCCGACACAGCGGATTGTCAACGGTCGGCAGTTCGCGCGGCTGAAGGGACTGCTCGACGGCCAGCAGGTGGTCTGCGGCGGGACTGAGAGCGGGGACGCCACCGCCCTGGAGCCCACCGTGGTGCTGAATCCTGACGCAGGGTCAGATCTCATGCGGAACGAGATTTTCGGCCCGATCCTCCCGGTTATCGACGTCGAGTCGCTGGACGATGCGATCAAGCGGGTCAACGCCGGCGAGAAGCCGTTGGCGGCCTACATCTTCAGCAATGACAAGGCCGAGCAGCAGCGGGTGTTCACCGAGATCCCGGCCGGGGCAGCAGTGGCCAATCATGTCGCGGTCCACGTGTTGGCCCCACAACTGCCGTTCGGCGGGGTCGGCTCCAGCGGCACGGGCGCTTACCACGGCAAGTGGGGCTACGAGCAGTTCAGCCATCGCAAGGCCACGTTGGTGATGCGCACCCGTCCGGACCTGAAGATGGTTTACCCGCCGTACTCGGCCCTGTCCAAGAAGGTGCTCCGCAAGCTCATGTAGTGCTCACGGTGCTTGCTGTTCGCTTGTGCTCCTCGGCGGCCAGGTCGGGGCGGGGGACACCCGCCTCGACCGGTGCGCCCACCAGCACGTGCAAGGCCATTGCCGACAAGATCTGCCCGAGCACCGCCCGGTCCAGTCGGGTCTGGAACTCCGTTGCCGACTGGATCAGGGCGATCGCGCCCTGACACAGCGTGCGCACCTCCTCGGCGGTCAGCGTGGGGCGCAACTGACGCAGGGTGTGTACCCATTCCTCGGTGTAGAGCCGTTGCAGGTAGCGCAGTCGATGGCGATCGGCGTCGGGCAGACTGCGGAACTCGGTACGCCAGGTTGAGATGTTGGCCGTCTGGTTGAGCACGAACGCGACGTGGTTGTCCACGATCGCGCGCAACGCCACGGAGGGGTCGCGGATCGCGCGCACCAACTCGATGACGTTCTCCAGGTGCGCGGTGATCGCCTCGTCCAGCACGGCCACCAGCAGGGCCTCCTTGCTCGGGTAGTGCCGGTAGAAGGCCGGACCGGTCAGACCGAGTTCGCCGCTGATGTCGTTGATGCCCACGGCGTGGTAGCCGCGCTGCGCGAAAAGTCGGGCAGCCGCCACCATCAGCTCGCGCTGCCTGGGCGTGCGGGCGCCGTCCCTGGGCTTACTCGTCATCAGGCACTCCCAGCGATCACAGCCTGTGGTGATTAGCGACTAACAAGCTAACACGGCGCTCGCCCGGCTTGCGACCGACGACTTGCCGACATGCTGTATGCGATCTCATCAATACGCTTGTGAGCTGCACTGATGGCATCTTCAAACGATCCGTCAAGTCGGCCCGTGCTGACCAAACCGGGTGATTCCATTGACATCAGTGTTTATCACGATTAGCGTCTGGCCACGTCCTCATCTGGCCTCGGGGGTTGTGAGCCCCGACGACGCGGCAGCTTGGGGCGTGCGAACCGGGCCCCGAAGGCGGGCCTGATGAGAAGGCGGGCATACATGTCAACTAGAGCGAAGCCACGACGGCTGATGTCAGCTGTGGCGGCCTCCGTCACGGCGTTGGCGCTGCTGGCCGGCTGTGGTGGGTCCCGGGTCACCGCGAGCGACACCGCGAGTCAGACCGGCGGTGCCGCGGGGACTTCCGGGGACTCCTCCGCAGCCGCCGCGGCTCCGGACACCACAGCGAAATCCGCGGCCGGCACCACTGCCGACACATCGACGTCCACGGTCACCGCCGCCAAGACAGGCGGCGCGAGCACCTCGACGGCCGCCGGCGCCCCGGTTGCGACCAGCGCCGGAGCCAACGCGAGCGCTCCGGTCGCGGTAGCCAAGGCCGCGGCCGTCGACAACGGCGCCAAGGCCGCGAAGAAGACAAAGAGCGCTCCGGCCGCCGGAAAATCCACCGCGGCGGCAGCGAGCAACGACGCAACCTCGAGCAAGCCTGTGGCCGTGAGCAAGCCGGCGACCGTGAGCGCCACTTCGACCGCCGCGTCCGGTGCGGCCCTGACCGGCGCGGCCGCGTCGCTTGCCCAGGCAGTGAAGGCGCAGCAGATCTTCGGTGGCACGGCCCCGTGCAAGCCTGCCACGGGCAGCCCGGTCAACATCGGCAACGTGAGCACTCTGTCCGGCGTGCTGGGCCAGCTGTTCGCACCGGTGGTGCCGGCGCTGAAGACTTTCGTGGCCGCGCAGAACGCCTGCGGCGGGCTGAACGGCCACCCGATCAAGTTGATCGTCGAGGACGACCAGGGCGATCCCTCGACCGCTGTCACCAAGTACAACGATGAGATCAAGAACGACCACGTGCTGGCCTTCGTCGGCAACATCGAGGTCCTCACCGACGACGCAATAGTTCCGACGGTCAACCGAGCCGGGGTGCCGGTGATCGGGGGCGATCTGACCAACAACACCTGGTTCGCCAACCCGCTGCTCTTCCCGCAGGGCTCCCCGCCGGAGGCGATCAGCTACGGCTACACCGTTGCCGCCAACCAGTACTTCCACAAGAAGAAGCTGGCCGACATCTGGTGCCTGGAGGTGCCGCAGGCCTGTTCGCAGATCGACGCGGGCCTCAAGGAGATCGGCCCGAAGGTCGGCATCGACGTCGTCAAGACCACCCAGGTCTCGATCACCTCGCCCAGCTACACCACCCAATGCCTGGACTTCAAGAGCCTGGGGGCCGAGGTCCTCGCGATGACCATCGACGCGGCCTCACAGAACCGCATCGCCAAATCCTGCGACCAGGTCGGCTACAAGCCCGACTGGGTCGCCTATCCACTGGGTGTCGGCAACCAGCAACAGTTCTTCGGCAACCCCACGCTGGGCAACACCTACGTCCCGCTGAACACCTTTCCGTGGATGGCCGGCGACACCCCGGCTGAGAAGTTCTATTTGGCCTCGGTGAAGAAGTACAACCCCGGCTTCATCACCGGTGACGCGGCCAGCCTCGGCTGGACCGCCGGAGCCCTGCTGGTCGCGGCCGCCACGGACCTGTCGGCCGCACCGAGCACGCAGGAGTTGCTCAACAACCTCTACTCCTTCAAGGGCCAGTCCTTCACCACCCTCGGCGGCTTGAGCCCCGCTCCGTTGAGCTTCAACCGCAACGGCATCCCCAGTGTCCCGTACTGCCTGTATGCGGCAATCTCCAACAAGGACAACACCGACTGGGCCAGTGCGGACTCGCAGCCCAAGTGCACGGACCTCATCGCCTCGAACGACCCGCGCAAGCACAGCTGACCCTGCACACGCAGCGAGTTCCCCGCTGGGCCACGGCCCGCGGCCGGCGGGGAACGCCGCGCACGAACACCGAGGCCCTACCGACACGCCATCGACCCGGAGTCGTCCATGGACATGCGCAAACTCGTCACGAAACAATGGGACCGCTTGGCGGCGTTGTCCCTCACCGTCGTCGGCGCAATCATGTTGATCTCCGGCTGGGTCGGGGTCAGCGGCACCAACATCCTGTCCAACCAGGCCGCTTACATGATGTCCGGCGGACTGGGCGGGATCTTCGTGCTCGGTGTGGGCGCGACGCTGTGGATCTCGGCGGACCTGCGCGACGAGTGGCGCAAGCTGGATCGGATCGAGAAGGCCCTGGCCGACGGTGTCCTGCGCTGGGACGACCGTCCGGCGAGCCTGCCGAACCAGGAATTCGTTGTGGAGAAGGCAATCCGCACGCCGGCGATGAACGGCTCGCGCAGCCTGGCCCAGGTGGTCGGCGATGTCCAGTAGTCATCGGGCGGCGTTGCGGCCCAGGCAGCACTGGGCCGGCGACCCGTGGACGCCGCGGGCAGTGCGCGGGTGGGCCGCGTTGGCGCTGACCGCCGCGGCGGTGCTGATCGTGTGCTGGTACTCGGCCGGCGGTGATTACACCTTCGACAGCCAGAAAACCGCGATGAACCTCGCGATCGTCACCGTTGTCGTGGTGAACCTGGCCGGTGGGTCATTGTTGCTCGCGGGCCGGCGAGCGGTGGGGAACCGCCGGACGCAACTGCTCCGCGACGTACCGGCCGCGCTGTCCCGCGGGCGGATCGGCTCCGGCGCCGACCCGAGCGCCCGGGCACTCCTGGTCGGTGGTCCCGGGCTGACCCACTACCACCGCACCAATTGTCAGATGGCGACGGGCCGCGACTGGCCCGACGCCTCCCGCCAGACTCACGAGCAGGACGGGCGCAAGCCCTGCGGGGTGTGCCGGCCATGAACACTTTCTTCAACTACTTCGTCCCGGGAATCTCGGACGGCTCCGTCTATGCCTTGTGCGCCTTGGGCATGGTGCTCACCTACAAGACCTCCGGAGTCTTCAACTTCGCGTACGGCGCGCAGGCCGCGGTCGGGGCATACATGTTCTACGAGTTCCACGACCTGCCCTCCCGGCCGTGGCTGAAGCACATCCTGCCGTCCGCGCTGCAAGGCCCCTACCCGTGGCCGGTGGCATTCCTGCTGGGTCTGCTGATCGTCGGCGTGCTCGGTGGCCTGCTCCTGGAACGCCTGGCCGCGCTCCTGTCGGCGGCGCCCACGGTGATGATCGTCGTGGCGACCGTCGGCCTGCTGGTCATGCTTCAAAGCCTGATGACCGCGATATACGGCGCTGCCGACCTGCGGACCCGCGACTACCTGCCGACAAGCGGCTTCACGCTCGGGGAGATCAAGGTTTCCTACGGGGACATCATGGTCACGGTGTTCTGCCTGGTCTCGGCGTTCGCACTGTTCGCGTTCTTCGGCCGTACCCGACTGGGCAAGGCGACCACCGCGGTGGTCGACGACCCGAACCTGCTCTCGCTGCAGAAAATGAGCCCGACCGCCGTCCGGCGACTGTCCTGGATCCTCGGTTCCTCCTTCGCGACGATCGCCGGGATGCTGCTGGCCCCCAAGCTGGGTGTGTCGGTCAACACCCTGGTGTTGATCGTCATCGCGGCATACGGCGCGGCGGCGATCGGGCTCTTCGAGAACTTGCCGCTCACCGTCGGCGGAGCATTCGTGATCGGGGTGCTGATCAACTACCTGCCGACCCTCGTCAACCGGGTCGAGCAGCCGTTGTTCGGCGGCCAGAACCTGACGTTCGAGCAGTTGCCGCGAAACATCCCATTCATCGTCCTGCTGATCGTCTTCCTCACCGTCCCGGCACGGAAACTGACCGAACGCGGCGTCCGTAACGCTCGGAAGTTCAGGCCACCGCGGCAATTCCCACCGCTGGTCACCGCGGCTGGGCTCGGCGCGCTCCTGCTCGCCGCGATTGAAGTCCCGCACGTGGTGAACTCGGCGAAGGTCAGCCAGTACGCGGCCGGGCTGGGGTACATGATCATCTTCCTCTCGCTGGGGATGCTGATCTGGATGTCGGGCCAGATTTCGCTGTGCCACATGGGTTTCGCGGCGCTGGGTGCCTGCACCATGGGTCATCTGATGACCACCGGCATCTCCCAGCACCTCCACCTGGGCCAGGCATACCCGCCGTGGATCCTCAGCCTGTTGCTGGCCGGGCTGGCCGCTGTGCCGTTCGGTGCGATCGTGGCCATCCCGGCGATCCGACTGGCAGGTATCTACGTTGCGGTCGCGACTTTCGGCTTCGGCATCGTGCTCCAGTACCTGGTCTACCCGATATGGCTGTTCTTCGGAATCCCTCCGCTGGTGCCGATTCCGCGCCCGGGCGACGACTTCACGCTTTTCCGGACCGGTCAGAAGGGCCACAACCCAGGCATCTTCGGAATGGATTTCGTTTCCGACGAGCGGTACTACTACCTGTGTCTGATCGTCACGGTTGTGATGGCGGCGGCCGTCCTGCTGGTGCGTCGTAGCCGGCTGGGGCAGCTGCTTCGAGCACTGGCTGATTCGCCGGTCGCGGTCGAGGCGCACGGAGCGAACGCCACCATCATGCGGGTCTTCATCTTCTGCCTGGCCGCGTTCATGGCCGGTATCGGTGGCGCGATGCTGTCCGGCGTGCCGGAGCAGGCCAGCGGCACCCCCGGCGGGATCTACGACTACACGTTCTCGTTGATCATCGTTGCGGTCCTCGGATTCTGCGGTCGTCGTCCGATCCTCTCCCCGCTGTTGGCCGCAGTGGTCTTCGAGGTCTCGAAGGCCTACCCGCCGTTCGACAACGAGAGCTTCGTCAAGTACGAGGGCGTCATCTTCGGCGCCCTGGCGATCCTGGTGGCGGTCTGGCCGGCGTTGAACTTCGGTGGCCTGGTGGGTCGTCGCGGGCGAGAACGTCAGGAGGGCGCCGGACCGATCCGGGAACGTCTTTCGCCGACCCCGGTGCAGCCGGTCACCATCCGGTTGCCCGAGATGGAGAACACCCTCGTCGGTACCGGAGGTCGGTCATGACCATCGACCTGGACGTGCAGAACGTGACGGTACGTTTCGGTGGCATCGTCGCCGTGAACGACGCGACCGTTTTCGCTTGCGGCGGTGAGATCACCGGGTTGATCGGCCCGAACGGGGCGGGGAAAACGACCTTTTTCAACGCCTGCTCCGGGCGGAACCGCCCGGAATCCGGAAGCGTCGTGCTGGGCGGGGAACACCTCGACGGCCACGGCGCGGCCAACCGGGCGCACCGCGGCCTGGGCCGGACGTTCCAGCGAATGGAACTGTTCGACAGCCTTACCGTCGAGGAGAACGTGCGCACCGGGCCGGCCGCGTACTTCTCCAGTCACCGCAAGTTGTTCGGCATACCGAATCCGTTGCTCGGTCAGCTCTACTCGACCCGCAAGGAAACCAAAGAGATCAACAGCGCCGCCGAGACGGCGATGAAGCGCTGCGGCATCGAGAAGCTCGCCACGAGGACCACCGGCGGGCTGTCCACCGGCCAACGCCGACTGGTCGAGTTGGCCCGGGCGATCGCCACCCCGTTCAAGTTCCTGCTGCTCGACGAGCCCTCCTCCGGCCTGGACGTCGCCGAGACGAAGGAATTCGGCCGGGTGCTGACCGACCACGTGGGTGAAACCGGCTGCGGAATTCTGATCGTCGAGCACGACATGGCCCTGGTCTCGGAGATCTGCCACCGAATCTATGTGCTCGACTTCGGCAGGATCATCTATGAGGGCACGACCGCCGAGGCGTTGAGCAGCGACACCGTGAGGGCCGCCTACCTCGGGGAGGTCGCAGTTGCTTGAGCTACGCAACATCACCGCCGGCTACGACACCGGAACCGTTCTGCGCGATGTCACCCTGACCGTGCCGGACAATGCCACCGTCGCACTGCTCGGCCCGAACGGTGCCGGGAAGACCACCCTGCTGCGCGTGGCTTCGGGGTTGTTGAAGCCCTATTCCGGCCAGATCCTCGTCGACGGCGAGGATGTCACCGGCCGTAAGCCGTATCACCTGGCCCGCAAGGGCATCATCCACGTCCCCGAGGGCCGCGGGATCTTCCCCTCGTTGACGGTCAGCGACAACATCCAACTGCAGTCGAAACCCGGCGCGTTCAAGGCCTCGCTGAACAAGGCCACCACCTTGTTCCCACGGTTGGGCGAACGCCGCAACCAGATCGCCCGCACGATGTCCGGCGGCGAGCAGCAGATGCTGGCGCTCTCACACGCCTACGTCGGTGACCCGAGCGTGGTGCTGCTCGACGAGGTGTCCATGGGACTGGCACCGAAGATCGTCGAGGAGATCTTCGAATACCTGGCCGACCTGGCAAAGGAAGGCATCGCCCAACTGCTCGTCGAGCAGTACGTCTCGCGAGCCCTGCAGCTCGCCGATTACGTGTACATCCTCGACCGTGGACGCATCAGCTTCGCAGGCGAGCCCGGCGAAATCTCGGAGGAGACAATCATGAATTCCTACCTCGGGTCGTTGGCGTCATGAAGAAGCCGACCCGCCTGCTCGCAACCCTGACCGCCGGAGCCCTCGGCGGCACGACGCTCCTTGTCGCGTCCACGGGTCTCGCCGCTGCCGACGACAACCGGTACTCGTTGTTCGCCCAGGGCGACTCGCAGTACTACCAACTGGACGGGCAGGACATCCCGGCCTCGCCGAAGAACGCCGCCGGTTCCCTGACCGCGCAGGCACAAACCGACAGCACCGGGCAGACCACCTCCTTCGCGGGCGCGCCGTACTACGGCAAGACCGCCCAGACCCTGCCCGGGACCGTCAACGGCGTGCCGAACCAGTTCGGCTACGGCCAACTGCAACTGCCGTTCTCCCAGTTCCCGGGCTACGTGACGGCCAGTCACCCGTCGCAGCCCAAGGCGGAGGAGTCGGAGTTCTACTACAAGGTCCATGCCGAGGCCGACGAGAACGGCGCGAAGGCCGCGGGCAGCAACGGTGCCCCGGACGCGATCCCGGCGCCGAACCAGCAACAGGTGGCCACGGCCGAGGTCAAGAAGCTGGCCAACAACTCCACGCTGACCACGGCCGAAGGTTCCGCGGCCGGGTTCCTCGAGGGCCCGCTCGAGGTCGGTTACTCCGACGCCAGGGCCAGGATCAGCGATCTTGGCGACGCGCCGGAGATCGACGGTGCGGTCTTCGGCCGCTTCTCGGTCAGCGGGCAGAACTTCGGCTACAACAAGTCCGGGTTCACCTACCTGGGCCAGTCGCAGGACAAGAAGGCCGCGCTGGACGCGGCGAATGCCGCCCTCAAAGCGGCCGGCATCGAACTCGACATCGCGCCGGAGACCACGCGGGCCGACCCGGTCAGCGGCATCACCACCTACGTACTCGGCGGGCTGAAGGTCACCAGCACCTTCACCTCGCCGACCGGGGCCAAGTACACCGTCGGCTACATCCTCGGCCGCGTCGAGGTGGCCTCGGTCAACGTCCCGGTGGGCGCGGCGGTGGCGGCCACGGTCAGCAAGTCCGCGGCGACCCTCGGGGGCATCTCGGCCGCGGACAAGGCGGCTGTCGCCAAGTCGGCCTCATCCGCGCCGGCTGCGGTCAAGTCGGCCTTCACCGTGCCGAACGCCGGGGCGCCGGCCGCGGTGGTCCAACACGGCGCTGCCGCGCCTACCCCGCTGAGCGGGCTACAGCTGGCCGCCGTCGGCACGACCGTCGGCAAACCGGCCGTCCGCAGGCCGACCGCCACCTCCGACCAGAGCCTCTACGTCATGCTGGTCCTGGCCGGCCTCGGCGTGCTGGCCGTGCAGCCGCTGTTCAGCCTCCTGAGCCGTCGTGGCCGGAACTGATCCGACAAGCAGATGATGGGGCTCCCGGCGACTCCGCCGGGAGCCCCATCATCTCTGACGCCAAGTCAGACTTCACGACTGCTTGATGACCAGCAACGAGTCCGGGTACGCGGAATCCCGTTTCCCCAGCCGGTCGTCCCACAACTTGTCGCCGATCAGCTCCAGTGCCTGGGCCATGTGCAGGACGGGCTCGTGCTCGCCCGCCGGGACCAGCGTCGCAGCCTGGCCCAGTTGGGTGGCCTCGGCCTCGACCAGCAGCGCCAACTGGATGCGGGTGCTGACGATCCGTTCGCCCTGTGGATCCGGGGTGTTGTGGAGCAGGTCGCAGGCGTGCGTGAAGGTGACGCTGTCTGCGGACAGCGCGGCGATCCGGCCCGAGTCGATGGCGCTCCGGATCTCCGAAGCCGTGGGGATCCGCGCGTTCTGCGCCACTTTCAGCCAGTCGCTCAAGGATTCCTCGGGGCGAGTCGTCTGATACGGGTAGGGGGTCGGCGCATCGCCCACGTCGGTCAACGGTGGACCGGCCGCGAACTTGCCGGCGCCGAAGCTGGGGATCTCGTCGGCCCGCATGACCTGCACCGAGTCGAACTCGTTCTCCGGGGTGACGAACGGCTTCATCTCGGCCGCCCCTTGGTCGAAGACCCGGTCGGCCAGGGTCTGCACCCGGGCGACCGCGAGTTGCAGTTGGGTGCGCAGGGCCCCGTGCGGCACCGCGGTCGCGGCCTGCGTCATCAGCGCTCCCTGCCCGTAGAGATCGGCCGCCGCCCGGTAGTCGTAGATGGCCCGCGGTGCCGGGGGAAACGGTTGTCGCGCCGCCAATGCCTGCTGGGTCAGCGCGATGTCGTCGAGCACGCTCTTCGCCACGGCGCCCACCTGGGCGTCGTCGACCTTGTCGTTCCGCCAGTTCTGCAACGTCTGCAGATAGCTGATCAGCACCGTGCTCATGTTGCTGAAGTCCGTCAGTACGCCGGCGGCGTACTGGTCGCCGGGGGTGCCGGTTGGTGTCGGTGAGGCGGAGGGACTGGCCACCGGTGCGGACTGATGCTTGCCGGAACCGGTCAGCGACCAGGCCAGCACACCTCCTACCGCGGCCGCGGTGACGACGGCGGCGGCGAGAATTGGCAACTTCGAACTACGCCGCTCGTGGCCGGCCGGAGGCTGGTTCGCCGACATTCGGGCAGTCTATCAAGGCATCTGACGTCAGGTCAGATCGGTCCGGGCGTCGCGACGGGGCGGTGCAGCAGTTCGCTCACGTCGAGCACCCGCAGTGCCAGTTCCAGGTGGAAGATGTTGTCCCAGTCCTCGACCGATCGACCGAGGATCGCCTCGATGCGGCCGATCCGATACTTCAATGTCGAGATGTGGATGTGCAGCGTGCCGGCCGCGTCGGTGAGGCTGCGTTGCCGGAACAGCTCCCGCAAGGTCGGGACGAGATCGCTGCGGTGCCGTCGGTCGTACTCGGTCAACGGGCCCAGCCAACGCATCGCGAACTCGTTGAGCTCGCTCGCGCGGTGGTGGTCGAACAGCAGGCCGTAGACGCCCAGGTCGTCGATGTGTTCGATCGCCGTGGTGGCGCCCACCTCCGCGTCCCGGAGTACGCGGGCGGCCCAGCGGGCCCGGGCGCCGGACTCAGCCAGGCGTTGCGCCCCGCAGGCCCGTGGCCCGATCCCGACCACCACGTCGATGCCCGCCGCCGCCGCGTCGGCGTGGATCACGTGCGCCAACGCGGCCGCCCCGGCGGGCAGCGGCTCGGGGACGAACGCGAGCACCACGTCCTCGACCGGGCCGATGAGGCCGGCGCCGGCCGCCGTGGAGGCGCCTTTCGTGGTGTTGTCCATCAGCCGCAGCAGTTTCTCCCGCGCGCCCTCACCCGGGCCCGGCGCACGGAACCCGACAGCGAGGCTGACGTGGTCCGCCGACAGGTCGTGCCCGAGCTTCGCGGCGCGGTTGGCCAATTGTTCTTCGGCCGGGTTGTCCAGCAGGTCGGTGAGCAAGCGCTGCCGCAACGTCGCGACCGATGCCTCGATCTCCTGACGGACCGACATCTGATAGGCAATCAGGCCGCGGGAGACCTCGACGGCACGTCGGGTCACGTCGCGGCCGCGCGCCCCCACCGCGGCCAGCAGGAAGCCGGCGCAGCTGCCGTCGGCGGCCGGGATCGTCGTGACGACGCGCGCCGGGATCCGGCCGGTGGCGCCGAGCACGTGGGTCATCCGGTTGCTGCCTGCCCGGTTGATCACTTCGTGCTCGGCGGGTGACCGGTCGGCGCTCAACCCCAGTTCGCGGCTCGCCTCGCCCTGCGCCTCCATCACGATGAGGTTCGGCAGCTGGACCGCGACCGGGGCGTCCAACCAGTCGGCCAGGGAGTGCACCACCTCGCCGGTCGTCCGGGCCGCCACCAAACGCTCCTGCAGCTCCAAGAACATCCGGGTGGCCCGCAGTTCGCCGTCCAGTCGCAGGCGTTCGGCTCCGGCGAGTTCCAGTGCCTCGGCGGTGTCGGCGGCCTCGCTCACCAGGCCCAGGCCACGGCCGGCCAACTCCATGACTCGCGCCAACCCGGCCCGACCCAGTGGCGCTCGGTCCGCGGCTGCGACCAGCACGCCCGAGGTGCGGCCCTGCCAGACGACGGGGAGCACCACGACCTGCTCATGCCCGGGCACGGTCGGCAACAGGAAGCGGGCAGCCTCGCGCTGCTCGGCCGGCCGCAGGCCCTGGTCGTCCAGCGCCGCGGCAAGTGCCGCGGCCAGCTCGCCGGTCATCGCGGGGCAGGCCAACTCCGACTCGGCGCAGCCCTCCTCGGCGGACAGGAACATGCAGGCCGCGCCCTGGCCGGTGTGGGCGTGGACGACCTCGTGCAGCACGTCGAGCAACCAGTCCGTGCCAACGGTCGTCTCGGGCACTGCCTTGGCCACGACCTGCCTCGCGTTCCTCGTTTTCCCTGCAGAACACGATAAGCGGGGGCCGAACGTCCCGATCGAGTTCCGTTGACGGAAGGCTGAATACACTGCGATACACCCTGACGTGTAACCTAGGTGTATGAGCCGGATCCGGACGAACATCGAGATCGACGAGGAGCCGCTTCGGGTCGTCATGCAGCGGTATCGGCTGCGGACGAAGACCGAGGCGGTCGATCTGGCGCTGCGGCACCTCGCCGGGCGCGTGATGACGCTCGACGAGGCGCTGGCCATGGAGGGAGCAAACGCGATCGGTGAGATTCCGGCCGACACCGGCCCGCCCGACTTCGGCTCGTGATCCTCGCCGACACCTCGGCGTGGGTTGAATACGACCGGCGCACGGGCAGCGCCGCGCACCTGCGTCTGCGTGAGCTGATTTTGGAGGGTGACGAGTTGGCCGTCACCGAACCGGTGGCGATGGAAGTCCTCGCAGGAGCCTGTAGCGATGAACGCGAGCAGAAGTTACGGGAGTTGCTGGCACGGTACGAGGCACGGCCGTTGCGCCCGGAGTTCGATTTCGACGCCGCTGCCCGGATCTACCGACGGTGCCGGCGGGCAGGCATCACCCCACGGGGGCTGGTGGACTGCCTGATCGCTGCGGTCGCCAAACGCGAAGATCTGGAGTTGCTTGCCCACGACGTGGACCTGGCCAGGGTGGCCGGCGTGGTGGGGCTCCGGATGGATCCGGCTTCCCTGCGGGCCTGAGATCCGCGCTCTGCGGGCGGATCAGCGGATCCGGCGCCCGGTCTCGGCGCACGAATAGCCGCCCAGGGCCTCGACCTCGTTGCGGAATTCCTTGTCGGCAAGCAGTTCCCAGAACGGGCCGAGCAGCGGGTCGTCGAAGGTCGCTGCGGTGAGCACGAGGTCGTACGGTTCCTGCGCCACCGGGACGAAGTCCAGGCCGAAGGCCCGGGCCGCGGCCAGGATGCCCAACCCGGCATCGGCCCGGCCTGCCGCGACGGCGGCGGCGACGCCCAGGTGGGTGTGCTCCTCCCGCGCGTAGCCGGATATCTGACCCGGCGTCAGCGCGAGCCTGTCCAGTTCCACGTCGAGCAGAACGCGGGTTCCGGCGCCGCGTTGGCGGTTGACATATCGCAGGCCGGGCCGGGTGAGGTCGCCGATGCCGGTCAGCCCCTGCGGGTTGCCCGGCGCGACGATCAGGCCTTGTTCGCGATGCAGCATCCGGACCACCGCGATCTTGGCGTCCGGTCCGAACAACCGGTCGAGGTAAGGCAGCGTGTACTCGCCCGATTCGGGGTCCAGCAGGTGTGAGCCGGCCAGGTGGCACAGCCCGTCGCGAACGGCGATCAGGCCGCCGAGCGAACCGACGTTCGACGATGCAAGCGTGAGGTGCGGGTCCATCCGGCGCAACTCGGACGCGGCGACATCGAGCACCATGTCGTGCGAACCGATCGCGACGATGGTCTCCTCGATCCGGTCGACGTCGCGCAGCAGTTGCACCGAAACCCGGTCGCCGGCGTGGTGTCCCTCGACGCCGGCCGGCACGACCAGCAGACCGTCGGCCCGCACCAGCGAGGTGAGCACGCCCGCGCCCCGGGGGAGCGGGGTCGCGACGATCTGTCCGGCGACCCGTCCCAGCCGCATGCGGATCCAGTCGTCGGCACCGATCACCGAGGCCAACTTCCGGGCCAGCCGGGCCTCGACGGTCGGGCGTCGGGCCGGGACGGCGCCCTCCAACGCGGCCAGCAGTGGCGCGGCGAAGATCTCGAAGGTGAGCGCTGCCGAGACGGGGTAGCCGGGGGCGCCGAGGATCGGCGTCGCCGGCGTGCCCGCCACCGTGCCCAGCACCACCGGGTGCCCCGGGCGCACCGCCACCCCGTGCACGGCCAACGATCCGAGCGCCGCGACGACGTCGGCGGTCCAGTCGTCCCGGCCGGCGCTGGACCCGGCGACCAGGATCACCAGGTCGGCCCGGGCGGCCGCATGCCGGACGGTGTGGGCGATGAGTTCCGGATCGTCCGGCACGATCGCCGTCACCTCGGCAACACAGCCGACCTCGCGGGCCTGCGCGGCGAGCATGAGTGAGTTCGTGTCTGGGATGTCGCCGCGACCGAGGTCGGCGCCCAACGGTTTGATCTCGTCGCCGGTGGGGACGACGACCACCAGCGGTACCTGATGGACCGTCAGTTCCAGGGTGCCCGCGGCGGCGACCGCGGCCAGGTCCACCGGACGCAGCCGATGGCCGGCGGGCAACAACAGCTCACCCGCGGCGAGATCCTCGCCGATCGAGCGCACGTGCTGATAGGGCGGAACGGCTGCCCGCAACTCGGCCGCGCCGTTCGCGGCCCGGTGCACCTCCTCACGCATCACGACCGCGTCGTAGCCGTCCGGCAGCGGATCGCCGGTGTCGACGACCTGAAAACCCCCAGGCGGCAGCAACACGGGGGTGCTCTCGGTGGCGCCGACGGTATCGGCGGACCGAACTGCGATGCCGTCCATTGCGGCGGAGTCGAAGGCGGGTGAGGACCGGCGGGCCCAGACGGCTTCGGCGGTGACCCGACCCGCCGCCTCAGTCACCGCAACGGTGACCGGAGGGGTACGGGCGGGACACCCCGCCGCGGTGCACGCCGCCTGCCAG
>DATAUG010000171.1:0-26445 GCA_036268355.1 Sporichthyaceae bacterium | reverse complement strand
GAGTGGGCCATGCCGGCGTCTTCCATCCCCTTGATCCCGAGCACCGAGGTTTCCTTGCTGGTACGTCCGCCGGGCATCGCGCCGACGATGTCGGCCTCGGACCGACCGTCCACCGACCACAGGTCGCGCAGGAGGCGCATGGCCGGTGTGCCCTCAGCCTTCGGCGCGGGACCCCCGCCGCAGCACGCATCACTCATGCCCCAAGGTTAGCTCGCCGACCCGCCACCTGCCCAGGTGCGCCGTGCCCCCAGTTCGTGCCACAACTGCAGCAACTGGGCGTCCACCTGGTTCTGCGCGGTACCGCCGCGGGAGTCCCGCGAGGCAATCGAGCCGGCCACCGTCAGCACCTGCCGCACGTCAGGCGTCAAGGCCGGCGAGACGGCCGCCAGATCCGCGTCGGAAAGCTCGTCCAACTCCACCCCGAGCGCCTCGCAACGCCGCACGCACGCCCCGGCGATCTCGTGGGCCTCGCGAAACGGGACACCCGAACGGACCAGCCACTCGGCGACGTCGGTGGCCAGTGAGAAGCCGGCGGAGGCAAGGGATTCCAGTCGCTCGGCGTCGAACCGCAGGGTCGCGATCATGCCGGTGAAGGCGGGCAGCAGCACCTCGAGGGTGTCGACCGAGTCGAACAGCGGCTCCTTGTCCTCCTGGAGGTCGCGGTTGTACGCCAGCGGCAGCCCCTTCAGAGTCGCCAGCAACCCGGCGAGGTTGCCGATCAGGCGCCCGGCCTTGCCACGCGCGAGCTCCGCGACGTCCGGGTTCTTCTTCTGCGGCATGATCGAGGAACCGGTGGAGTAGGCGTCGTCGAGCGTGACGAACGAGAACTCCTTCGTCGCCCACAAGATCACTTCCTCGGCGAGCCGCGACAGGTCGACCGCGATCATCGCGAGTACGAACGCCGCCTCGGCGGCGAAGTCCCGGGACGCGGTGCCGTCGATCGAGTTGGCGACCGAGCCGGCGAATCCCAGTTCCGCGGCGACGAGCTCCGGGTCCAGGCCAAGCGACGAGCCCGCCAGGGCACCGGAGCCGTAGGGCGAGACGGCCGTTCGGGCGTCCCAGTCGCGCAGCCGGTCGACGTCGCGGGACAGGGCGTGCACATGGGCCAGCAGGTGGTGGCTCAGCAGGACGGGTTGCGCGTGCTGCAGGTGGGTCCGGCCGGGCATCGCCACACCGCGGTGCCGCTCCGCCTGGCCGAGCAGGGCCTCCTGAAGGTCGACGAGCAGCCCCGCCACCCGGCGGGCGGCGTCGCGCAGGTACATCCGCAACAGGGTGGCCACCTGGTCGTTGCGCGAGCGGCCGGCCCGCAGTCGGCCGCCGAGTTCGGCACCCACCCGCTCGATCAGGCCGCGCTCCAACGCGGTGTGCACGTCCTCGTCCGCCACGGTGGGGGTGAACACCCCGCTCGCCACATCGGCGGCCAGGGCATCCAGGCCGGCCAGCATCCCGGTCAGGTCGTCGTCGCTGAGCAGCCTGGCACGGTGCAGCGCGCGGGCGTGCGCCCGCGATCCCGCGATGTCGTAGGGGGCCAACCGCCAGTCGAAGTGCACCGACACCGACAGCGCCGCCAGCGCGTCGGCCGGCCCGACCTCGAACCGGCCGCCCCACAACCGCATCAGCCCACCCCCTCGAGCATCAGCCTGACCGCTTGCGTCCGGCAAAACGTGGCCGGCCGGTCACGAGGCTGTGTCGCCGCGTGGGAGGCGGGCGTCGCGCTGGGCCGCGATGCGGCTGGACATCCCGAAGATCTCGATGAAGCCCTTGGCCAACGACTGGTCGTAGGTGTCCTCGGCGTCGTAGGTGGCCAGGTTGTAGTCGTAGAGCGAGCCGGCCGAGCGCCGCCCGGTGGGCACGGCGCGGCCACCGTGCAGGGTCATCCGGATCTCGCCCGACACCGGCTCGTTGGCCTCGACCAGGAAGGCCTCCAGGGCATTGCGCAACGGGGAGAACCACAGGCCGTCGTAGACCAGCTCCGCCCAGCGCTGCTCGACCCCGCGCTTGTACCTGGCCAGCTCACGTTCGACGGTGAGGTTCTCCAACTCCTGCTTGGCGGTGATCAACGCGATCGCGCCCGGGGCCTCGTAGACCTCCCGGCTCTTGATGCCGACCAGGCGGTCCTCGACCATGTCGAGGCGGCCGATGCCCTGGGCGCCCGCGCGCTGGTTCATCTCGACGATGGCCTCGAGCATCGTGACCGGGCGGCCGTCGATCGCGATCGGACGACCCGAGTCGAAGGTGATCAGGACCTCGTCGGCGTCGCGCGGCGTGGCCGGGTTCTTCGTGTAGGTGTAGATGTCCTCGATCGGGGCGTTCCAGACGTCCTCCAGAAAACCGGTCTCGACCGCGCGACCCCAGACGTTCTGGTCGATCGAGTACGGCGACTTCTTGTTCACGTCGATCGGCATGTTGCGCTCCTCGGCGAAGGCGATCGCCTTGTCGCGCGTCATGCCCGAGTCGCGGACCGGCGCGAGCACCTTGATCTCCGGCGCCAGCGCGCCGATGCCGACCTCGAAGCGGACCTGGTCGTTGCCCTTGCCCGTGCAGCCGTGACCGACCATCGTGGCGCCGTGGTAGCGCGCGGCATCCACCAGATGCTTGACGATGATGGGCCGGGACAACGCCGAGACCAGCGGATAACGCTGCATGTAAAGGGCATTCGCCCGCAGCGCCGGCAGGCAGTACTCCTCGGCGAACTCGTCCTTGAGGTCCAGGACGATGGACTCCACGGCACCGCAGTCCAACGCCCGCTGCCGGATGACGTCCATGTCCTCGCCGCCCTGGCCGACGTCGGCGGCAACCGCGACGATCTCGGCGCCCGTCTGGGCGGCGATCCACCCGATGCACACGGAGGTGTCCAGGCCGCCGGAGTAGGCGAGGACAACGCGTTCGGTCACTGTAGTGCCCCTTCTTCGTGTTGCGGCTGTCGTTGGGCGAGGGAGAGGAACCAGCGGACGCAGGCCGCACCGCCGGTGGGTTCACGGGTTATCAGCAGCACGGTGTCGTCGCCGCCGATCGTGCCGAGGACGTCGGGCAACTCGGCGGCATCGACCGCCGAGGCGAAGAACTGCGCGGCACCCGGCGGGGTGCGCAGCACGACGATGTTCGCCGACGACTGGGCGCTGACCAACAGCTCGGCGGCCACCCGAGCCAGGCGGGAGTTGGTGGCGGCCGGCTCGGAGGCGACGCGCGGACGGCGGTCGCCACCCTCGGCCGGCACCGCATAGACCAACGCACCGTCGGCAGCGCGGATGCGGACCGCCCCCAGCTCGTCGAGATCACGCGACAGGGTTGCCTGGGTGACGGCCAACCCGTCGTTGCCGAGCAGGCCCGCCAACTCGGTCTGCGAGTGCACCCGGGTCCGCGACAGCAACTCCACGATGCGTCGGTGCCGGGCGGCCTTCGTCATCGGCATCGTCATACCGGAGACCGTTCGATCAGCCAGGCGAGCAGTGCTTTCTGGGCGTGCAGGCGGTTCTCGGCCTCGTCCCAGACGGCCGAGGCGGGACCGTCCAGCACGGCCGCGGTGATCTCCTTGCCCCGGTAGGCGGGCAGGCAGTGCAGCACGATGACGCCCGGGTCGGCCAACGCGAGGGCGGCCTCGTCCAGCACGTACGGCGCAAACACCTTCTCCCGGCCCTCGGCCTCCATGCCCATCGAGATCCAGGTGTCGGTCGCCAACACCTGGGCCCCGGCACAGGCGTCCTTCTGACTGGTCGTCACCTTCACGGATCCGCCGGTGGCCGCGGCGATCTCGACCGCCCGGGCGAGCACCGCTGGTTCCGGACGGAAGTCGGCCGGGCAGCCGATCCGCACGTGCAGACCCGCGGTGGCCCCACCGAGCAGGTACGAGTGGGCCATGTTGTTGGCGCCGTCGCCCAGGTAGGTCAAGGTGATCCCGGCCAGCCGGCCGAACCGTTCCCGCACGGTCTGCAGGTCGGCCAGGACCTGGCAGGGGTGGAAGGAATCCGACAACGCGTTGACCACCGGGACGCGGCTGACCGCGGCCATCGCCTCGATGCGGTCCTGCCCGAAGGTGCGCCAGACGATCGCCGCGCACTGCCGGTCCAGGACGCGGGCGGTGTCCGCGATGGGCTCGCCGCGATCCAGTTGGGAACCGGCGGCCTCGATCACCAGGGGGTAGCCGCCGAGTTCCACGACGCCGACGCTGAACGACACCCGCGTGCGGGTGGACTGCTTGTCGAACATCACGGCGACCGTGCGCGGCCCGGACAGCGGACGGAACCCGAATCGGTCGGCCTTCATCCGATCGGCCAGGTCGAGCACCTCGACCTGTTCGGCCGGCGTCAGGTCGTCGTCCCGACAGAAGTGCCGCACCGTCACGCCCGCCCCCCTGCGCCACGGGGTGACACCCCCATCGACAGGAATCGCGCCGCGAAACGCCGGGAAATAGCGGCGTACGGGGTGTCACCCCGTACGCAATGGATACAGCCAACGATCATGAGGCGGCGTCCAAGATCGAAGGAAGTGCGTGGACGAACTTCTGAGCCTGCGCCGTGGTGAGCACCAGCGGCGGGGCCAGGCGGATCGCGTTCGGCTGGACCGCGTTGACCAGGAAGCCGGCGCCGCGGGCGGCGGCCTCGACAGGCGCGGAGACCTCGCGGGCCAGTTCGATCCGGAGCCACAACCCGACGCCGGAGGCTGACGTCAACAGTTCGTGCTCGACGTCGCCGATCCCGACCGCGAGCGCGGAGCCCACCTTGAGCGCGTTCTCCAGCAGTCCCTCGGTGGCGATGGTCTCGATCACCGCGAGCGCGGCGGCGCAGGAGACCGGGTTGCCGCCGAAGGTGCTGCCGTGGTCGCCGCGCCGGAACGTCGCGCCGAACTCCCCCAGGCCGACGCAGGCGCCGATCGGCAACCCGCCGCCGAGGCCCTTGGCCAGGGTGATCACGTCGGGACGCACGCCGGCACGCTGGTGGGCGAACCAGTGGCCGGTGCGGCCGATGCCGCTCTGGATCTCATCGAGCACGAACACCGCACCGGTGGCGTCACACAACTCCCGTGCGCTGCACAGGTAGTCGGCCGGTGGGAAGATCACTCCGCCCTCGCCGAGGGCCGGCTCCAGGAACACCGCCGCGGTGTCGCCGTCGACGGCGTTGCGCAGCGCGGTGACGTCGCCGTAGGGCACGAAGGTGACCTGCGCGCCGTAAGGTTCGAACGGCTGCCGGATCGCCGGCTTCCCGGTCACCGACAGCGAGCCCATCGACCGACCGTGGAAGCCGTTCTCGGCCGCGACGATCCGTGGCCGTGCCGGATGCCGCCGCCGGACGATCTTGAACGCCGCCTCGTTGGCCTCCGTGCCGCTGTTGCACAGAAAAACCCGGCCGGCGGCGCCGAGCAGTTCCAGCAGCTTCTCGGCCAGCCGCACCCCGGGCTCGTGCAGGTACAGATTCGAGGTGTGCGCCAGCACGGCGACCTGACGGGACACCGCCTCGAGGATCGCCTGGTGCCCGTGGCCCAGCGCGGAGACGGCGATGCCGCCCAACAGGTCCAAATAGTGCTTGCCGTCGACGTCCCAGATCTCGGCGCCCCGGCCGTGCGAGAGCGCCACCGGCGGGGTGCCGTAATTCGGCATCAACGCCGCGTCCCAACGGGCCTGCAACTCCTGGGTCCGTGTCGTCACGGGAGCACCATTGTGCCGATCCCCTCGTCGGTGACCAGTTCGAGCAACACGGAGTGCGCGACACGGCCGTCGAGGACGTGCGCCGAACGCACGCCGCCGCGGACGGCGGCCAGGCAGGCCTCCATCTTCGGGATCATCCCGGACGACAGCCCCGGCAGCATCGCGGCCAACTGATCCGCCGTCAGTTGGCTGATCACCTCGTCGTCGGCAGGCCCGCCGGGCGAGCCCCGCGAGCCGGCAATGGGCCACTGTGCATACAGGCCCTCGACGTCGGTGAGCATGATCAGCTTCTCGGCTCGCAACGCGATCGCCAGCGCGGCCGCTGCGGTGTCGGCGTTCACGTTGTAGATCTCGCCGTCCTCCCCGCGCGCGACCGAGGACACCACCGGGATGCGGCCGTCGGAGAGAAGGCCTTCGACCACACCTGGTTCGACCTTGGTCACCTCACCGACCAGGCCGATGTCGACGGCCTCGCCGTCGACCATCGCCTGCATCCTCGTGGCGGTGAACAGACGTGCGTCCTCCCCGGAAAGCCCGACCGCGAAGGGACCGTGGGTGTTCAGGCGACCCACGATCTCACGCTGCACCTGGCCGACCAGGACCATGCGCACCACGTCCATGACCTCCGGGGTGGTGACCCGCAACCCGGCCTTGAACTGGGTCCGCACGCCCAACTTGTCGAGCGCGGCCGTGATCTGCGGGCCACCGCCGTGCACGATCACTGGGCGGATGCCCGCGTAGCGCAGGAAAACCAGGTCCTGCGCGAAGGCCTCCATCAGCGCGTCGTCGGTCATCGCGTTGCCGCCGAACTTGACCACGACGGTGCGCCCGTGGAACCGCCCCAACCAGGGCAGCGCATCGACCAGCACCGTCGCCTTCGCCTGCACCGCCGCACGGTCGCGCGTCACGTCGAGTACGCCGAGTTCTCGTGGACGTACTCATGGGTTAGGTCGTTGGCCCACACGGTCGCCTGTGCGGCACCGGCCTTGAGGTCGATCCGCACATCGACCTGACGTGGGGTCAGATCTACCTTGTCGCGCGACTCCCCCAGCCCACCGTCCCGGCAGACCATGACGCCGTTGAACGACACGTCAAGGTCGTTCGGGTCGAAGTCAGCCGCGGTGGTGCCCACCGCGGCCAGGATCCGGCCCCAGTTGGGGTCGTTTCCGAACACCGCGGCCTTGAACAGGTTGCTGCGGGCCACCGAACGGGCGACCTCGACCGCCTCGTCCTCGGTGGCGGCGTTGACCACCTCGATCGCGATGTCGTGGGAGGCGCCCTCGGCGTCGTGCAGCAACTGCATGGCCAGGTCCAGGCAGACCGCGCGCACGGCCGCGCCGAACTCGCTCGCCGACGGATGGACGCCGGCGGCACCGGAGGCCAGCAGCAGCACGGTGTCGTTCGTCGACATACAGCCGTCGGAGTCCAGGCGGTCGAAGCTGACCCGGGTCGCCTCTCGCAACGCGGCGTCCAACTCCGCGGCGGGCACCTCGGCGTCTGTGGTGAGCACGACGAGCATGGTGGCCAGGCCGGGGGCGAGCATCCCGGCGCCCTTGGCCATCCCGCCCACCGTCCACCCGGCTCCGCCGGCCTGGGTCTGCTTGGGCACCGAGTCGGTGGTCATGATCGCCCGCGCGGCGGCCGGTCCGCCCTCGTCGGACAGCGCTGCCGCCGCGGCCGAGACCCCGGCCAGCAATGCCGCCATCGGCAGGCGTTCGCCGATCAGTCCGGTCGAGCACACCGCCACGTCGCCGGCCGAGACGCCGAGCAGTTCCGCCAAGAGCTCGGCGGTGCGATGGGTGTCGGCGAAGCCCTCCGGCCCGGTACACGCGTTGGCACCGCCCGCGTTCAGCACGACCGCGTCCGCCCGACCGTCGCCGACCACCTGACGACTCCAGACCACCGGCGCGGCCTGCACCCGATTCGAGGTGAACACCGCCGCCGCCGCGTACGAAGGGCCGTCGTTCACGACCAACGCAACGTCGGGCTTGCCGCTGGACTTAAGTCCCGCGGCCACGCCTGCGGCCCGGAATCCACGCGCTGCCGTGACGCTCACGGAGCCACCCCGAGCGTGGTCAGGCCGAGCGTCTCGGGCAGACCAAGCGCGATGTTGGCGTTCTGCAGGGCCTGACCGGCCGCCCCCTTGCCCAAGTTGTCGATCGCGGAGACGACCACGGCGCGGCCCGCGGCGAGGTCCGCGGCCGCCGCGAGATGCACTGCGTTGCTGCCGAAAGTCGCCGCTGTGTGTGGCAACTGACCCTCCGTCAGCAGATGTACGAACGGCTCCGCGGCGTAGGCCGCGGCCAAGCAGTCGCGCAACGCCGCGGTCCCGACGCCCGGGCGCAACCGCGCGGTCGAGGTGGCCAGGATCCCGCGCGGCATCGGTGCCAACAACGGGGTGAAGCTGAGCGTGACCGGCCGGCCCGCCGCGACCGCAAGGCTCTGCATGATCTCCGGGGTGTGCTGATGCGCCCCGCCGATCTTGTACGCCGCCACGTCGCCCATGACCTCCGAACCGAGCAGCCCGGACGTGGCCTTGCGCCCGGCCCCGGAGGTGCCGGAGGCCGCGACCACCACGATGTCCTCGGCCTCGACCAGATCGGCGGCCAACAATGGCGCCAGGCCCAAGGTGATCGCGGTCGGGTAGCAGCCGGGATTGGCGATGCGCCGACAGATCGCGATCCGGTCCCGAGCACCCGGGAGTTCCGGCAACCCGTAGGTCCAGGTCCCGGCGTGCGGCAGCCCGTAGTAGCGCTCGAAGGCGGCCCCGTCGACCAGCCGGAAGTCGGCGCCGAGATCGACCACCAGTTGTCCCGGACCCAGCGCGCCCGCGACGGCCGCCGACGCCCCGTGCGGCAGGGCCAGGAACACCACGTCGGCGCTCGCCAACTCGGCCGGGTCCGCCGGGGTCAGCACCTGGTCGGGCCGACCGACCAGGTTCGGATGCACCGCACTGAGGAGTTCACCGGCTCGGCTGTCGGCCTGCATGACCACGACGTCGAGTTCCGGGTGGCCGACCAGCAGGCGCAGCAGTTCACCGCCGGCGTAGCCGCTAGCTCCGGCAACCGCCACCCGCATGCCCACGTGACCCCTCCCCGAGTAACTCGACAGCATGAATATACCGCATGCCACAAGTTCATTAGCAACCGACCGGCCGGCATGCTCAGCGCCGCTTGCGACCCTTGGCCGGCTTGCGTGCCGGCTTCGGTGCCGCCGCATCCCCAAGGTGCGCTCGTGCAAGCCCCAGGTTCGCCTCGACCCGCGAGCGCTCATCCGCCGGCAGCGCATCGCCGGCCAGGAGCAGTTCGCAGGCGGCCGCGGTCTCGGCCCAGTGGCCGGTCCACGACGAGCACACCGCGAACTCGTCCAGCCGGCGCCATTCGTAGACCTCCTGGTCGATCCAGAGGTCGTCGTCCGGCAGCGGTATCGCCAACGCATGGGCCGCGAACATGCGACCCAACGCCCACCGTTGCTCCTGCCTGCAGAACCTGGCCAGCGCGGCCAACGGCTCGGCCCGACTCGGCCGCGACTCCCATGCCGTCAGGTAAGCGGCAAGGATCGCGTGAAAGCTCGCGGTCCGGCGTTCGGTGTACCGGGCGACCTCGAGCAACGAATCGGCGATCTCCTCGACGAAGCCACCGCCCATCTCGGCCCGACGCCGGAACGCCGCCTCGGCAAACTCGTCCTGATTGCTGTCCCGATAGCTGCGCGCCAGGTAGTACTGGTACCGGGTGTTGTCGGGCTCGACCCGTACCGCCTCGGCCAGCAAGCGGGCGTCACGGGCGTACTTGTCCGTGGTGGACAGACCCAGGCTGCGCCCACCGTCGTAGAAGCCGACCACCTCCGGTTCGGCCAGTCGCGCGGTCGACTCCTCACCGGCCGCCTCGGGGTACTCGTGCAGCACCCCCACGTATCCCCATGCCAGACGATTCGCGAATATCGTCTTCCGCCAATAAATCGTATTTCCGGAGCGATGCCGCAGTTGCACCGAATCGGTGGTCAGATCCGGCCATCGAAATTCGCCGGACACGTCGAACGTCTCGTCGGCGTCGATCATCAACGTGTAGGCGGCGTGCGGACGGGCGGCAGCCAATGCCCGCGACCGGTTCGTCCCGAAATCCACCCAGGGCTGTTCCACCACCATCCCAGGGATCCCGGCCAGCAGCTCCCGGACCAATTCTCCGGTGCCATCGGTGGACCCGGTGTCCACCACCACCCAGTGGTTGACGAACGGCCGTACCGACCCCAGGCAGCGCGCGATCACATGCGCCTCGTCCTTGACGATCATGCACAACCCGACGTCACTGGCCACTTCTCCTCCGATTCGCGGCAGGGGCGGGCGATGTCGGGTGGCCGCACTCGCCGGAGCCTTCCGAATAGTAATACTTGTGTCGGAATTGCCGGAAGCCACCTGTCCGACGAGCAGGCGAGGATGTTTTTTTCAGGTGCTACGAGCGGCCGCTTCCCATACGGACCAACCAACCTTGACGCCCCTTTTACGAATCCGTTTGATCATGGCGATCTCGTTCAGTTGGAGACCGCGAAAGGTAGTGTCATGTCGGTCAAATTCAGGAAATTGTTGCAAGCGTTGACAATCGTGTTACCGCTTGCATTCGTCGGGGGACAAATGCCTGCTACGGCCGCATCCACCGACGCCCCGCCCACAGCGCCCAGCGCGCCGGCAGCACCGAGCGCTGCGGCGGCTCCCGCCACTCCCGCCAATCCGGCCGCGCCGGCACCGAGTGCTCAGGCGACGCCGACCGTGCAGGAGGCGCCCGCCCCGGCCCCGGACACCAAGCCGGTCGACCCGCAGTCCCAGATCGTCCACTCCGGCTCGCCGGAGCACCCGGAGCTGGGCATCCCGGCACTGGACCTCAAGGAGGACATCCGAGAGGTGTGCGCGGGCGACCCGATCCTGCCGTTCCACATCGGCACGGCAACCACCCTCAAGGAGCTTCTCGTCAAGCTCCATCTGATGGACGTCCTGACCCAGGTCTGCGCCGTGGAGAACACCGTAGGCCAGGCCATCGAGAAGCTCACCGGGCCGGACGGCCTGCTCGACCTGGACCAGCTGGTGAAGTAGGGCACCGGAGTTCGCCCCGGCCGCCCCGCGGCCGGGGCGAATCTTTTCCATGACGACTTTTTTTCATGACGACTTCATCCGGGCCACCGACGGGACGCGCCCGGAATGCGGCATCTCCCTCCGGTTTCACCAAGTCCGACATTTCCGGACATCGGCAGAACAAGCGGAAAGTGCGGCACCACCCGGTCAGAGCAACACATAACCAGGCGGCTCCGCGCGGCTGGATCATTTCGGCCAGAAGGTCGAAGAGCTCCGGAAGGATCCGACATGTCCGCCAAACTTCGCAGGTCGCTGACGCTGGCCTTGCTGACGGTGTCGCTCGGTGTCGCGGGCACCCAGGCTCCCGCCTCCGCCGCCAGCCTCACGCCGGCCACCGAGCCCCCGCCCGGCACGCCGGTCCAGTCTTGCTCCATTTCGTTGCTGATTGTGAGCGGCGTGGACCCGTGCAAAATTCTGGGCTCCCTGCAGGAGGTGGCTGCCTACGGCCTCGAGGACTTCGGGGTAAACGCCCTGCAGGGCGCCCTGTCGGGCGTGAACCTGACCAACATCTGCCTGCGCGGGTCACACCCGAAACCGGCGCCCGCCTCGGTCATCAACGCTTGCCCGGTCCTCGGCGGTTGAGTGAAGGCGGCCGGACCTATCGGGCAATCCGCCCGAGTCGGCAACCGGCGGCCATCACGTCGCATACCCTCACAACTGAGGACCTCGGCTGAGGAGCGACTGGTGAGTGCGGATCCGGCACGGCGTCGCGGAGCGGATCGGTTGATCCTCCGCGGTTACGGTCCCCTGGCCGCGTTGCTGGTCGTGCTGCTGCTGGTGATGATCATCGTCCCCAGCAAACCGCGGACCACGGACTCGACAGCACAGTTGGCCGGCGTCGGGACCAACCCCGACGTCGAAACCAGTGCAACCGTCGGAGCGGCCACCCCCACCCCCGGTACCGCCGCGCGCCCAGGCCGACCCACCACGACCGTGACGCACCCCGCCGGCCAACGCCCGGCCGTCGTCCAACGCGGCACATCCGGTGCACCGCTCACGGCGGCGGCCCCGGCTGCCGCCGCACTGGGCTACCTGCCGGCGGGCGTGCGGTTGGGCGGCGACTGCTCCGGCGGGGCCAAGGAGGACGGCAACTCCGCGTACTCCCCGCCGTGCCTGGACTTCGTCGGCGACAACGGCGGCGTGACCTCTCGCGGCGTGACCAAGGACACCATCACGGTGGCGTCCCGCGACCTCGGCCTTCCGATCAGCAAGAACAGCGAGCTGGCGAAGACCGCGGAGAAGAAGGGCCTCATCTCCTCACCGGAGGCTCAGGCGCGCACCCGGGCGGCGCTGCTCGAGTATTTCAACACGCACTTCCAGCTGTACGGCCGCAAGGTGAAGATCGTCTACTACAAAGGCCGCGGCGACTCGTTCGCCGAGCTGTCCGGCAGTGGCCAGGAGGCCGCCAACGCCGACGCCCTCAAGGTCGGCCAGGAGATCAAGGCCTTCGCCGACCTGTCCGCCGTCAGCCAGCCATACCTCGACGCCTTGGTGCGACAGAAGGTGGTGGCCTTCGGCGGTCTGCACATGCCGAGCAGCTACTACAAGGCCCGGGCCCCCTACGCGTGGGGCCAGCTGATCGACTGCACGACGTTGCTGGCGTCGGCGGCCGACCTGCTGTCCAAGCGTTTCCCGGCCAACGAGAACGCTGTGCGGGCAGGCAGCGCGAAACTACGTACCCAGCCGCGCAAGTATGGGCTGGTCGTCCCGGACGACGCCATCTACGCGCAGTGCCTGAACGAGGCGCGGCCGAAGTTCGCCGCCGCGGGCATCGACTTCAAGGAGATCCGTTACTCGCTGGACTTCTCCTCGATGCAGCAGGAAGCGCCGAACATCGCGGCACAGTTGAAGAACGCCGGTGTGACCACCGTGATCCTGGTGAGCGACCCGGTGCTCCCGTTCTTCCTGTCCGGCTCGGCGACCCAGCAGGACTTCTGGCCAGAGTGGTTCCTCACCGGCACAGTTCTGACAGACGCCGACGCGGCCGGGCAGTTCTACGACCAGGATCAGTGGAAATTCGCGTACGGGCAGAGCTTCATCTCCGACATCAAGCAGGGCGTGGCCTCGGAGTCCTACCGCGCGTACAAGGCGATCCGGCCCGGCGACGAACCCACGGTCACCCGCGACCTCGACTACTACTCGATGCTGATGCTGTTCATCGGCCTGCAGATGGCCGGGCCGAACCTGACCCCGCAGACGTTCGAGCAGGGGATGTTCCACTACCCCGGGGCCGCGGGCCCGCTGGGGCACTGGAGCTGGGGCCCCAACGACTTCACCGCGGTCGACGACGCCCGGGAGATCTACTACGACCCCAAGGCGATCAGCCCGTTCGACAACCAACCCGGGCGCTACATCGCGCCGGACGGCGACAAGCGGTATCGCGGCGTCTGGCCGACCAAGGCGCCCCCGGCGCCCATTCCTCCACCGGCGGCGCCATGAGGTGTATTCCAGTCCTCGCCGGAGTCGCCGTCGTGGCCGCACCGGTGCTCGCCGTCGGGATGGCCCGGGCCGACGCTCCCGCGGTCGGCGACGGCCACGCCCAAGCGGTATTCGCCCGCCTGGTTCCGTATCTCGGCCTCCCCGGTGTCGACACCAGCCTGGGCATCACGACCGCGCAGGTCTCCGGCGGCACGGCACAGGCTTCCGCCGGCGTGGCGGACTTCGGCCTGATCGGGGCGATCGCGAACGCCAACGCGGGCGACTCCTCCGGGCAGACCCCGAAGCTCGCGCTGCCCGAACCAATCAGCGCCGACAGCCAACGCACTCAACATGTCGACCACGACCCGTTCGCCCTGCCCGGCGCGCCGGCCGCACCGGCGAATTCACCGGTGGCCGGTGCACACGAGTCCGCCACGGCCACCCAGCAGCCGCTGGCCGCCGTCGGCACCGCGACCGGACCGGACCTGAACCTGCCCGGAATCCTCCGGGTGACCGGCGGTTCGAGCACGTCGGAGGTTCACGACGGCCGGTCGGTGGCAGACGTGACGATCAGTCAGATCACATTGGCGGGTGGGCAGGTCGTGCTGTCCGGGTTGCGCTGGTCCGCCTCCGAGGCAGCAGGCAAGGCGGGCGTTCCGACATTCGCGCTGGCTTCGGTGACCGTAGCCGGGCAAACGTTGCCGGTCGGCGGGCCCGAGCAACTGGCCGCGGCGATCGAGGCCGCGAACCGGGTCCTGGACCCGTTGGGCCTGTCGTTGCAGGCCCCGGTGGCAACCACGGGTCCCGCTCAGGGCGACCTCGGGCCATTGACCCTGCAGTTCCGCAATCCGGAGTCGCTGGTCGCGCCGTCGACACAGGCCGGCGCGGCCGCCCGACCGGCCGTCCAGGCGCTCACCCAGCAGGTGATCGCGGCCTACCCGGACGCGGCCGCCGCACAGATCGTGGTCAACGCGGTGCTGGGCGCCTCGAGCGGACGCAGCGGGGGGCGGCTGGAACTGGGTGGGGTCAGCGTTCAGGAGATGTTGCCCGGGCCGTCGGACGACGACGCCGCGCCGGCACCCGCCGCACCGGCCGTTCCCGCCGCACCCCCGATCCTCCCGGCCCCGGTGGGTGGCGCTCCCGCCACGGCCGCCGTGCAGACTCCGCCCGTCGTCGAGCCGGCCGCGGATCCGGCGACCGTCGTTGCGGCCGCGCCGGCGACGGTCGCCACCCGGGCCGTGTCGTACCCGGTCCAACACGCAACCAGCCGCGCCGTCGCCGCCACCGCGGTCGGGATCGGGTTGGTTCTGCTGCTGATGCTGGCCCTCGTCGACCGACTCCGCGCGCGCTGAGGCGGCTCGCGTGCGTGAGCAGCCCGACAGCCCGAGCGAGCAACAAGCACCGACGGGCGAGGCGCACAAGCGAGCAAGCGGCACCACGAGCCTTCTTCGGCCGCACGTCCGAAGCGCTCTTGCGCTCCTGGTCGCCCTGCCCGCGGCGTGGGCATTGCTGGACGCGACGCTGCCGTCCGGCTTGCCTCTCGGTGTGGTCCTGCAGGGCGCGGTTCTCGGATCGCTGACCGGTTGCTCGGCGCTCGGCCTGGTGCTCGTCTACCGGTCCTCGAGGGTCGTCAACTTCGCGCAGGCCGCGCTCGGCTCGGCGGCGGCGGCATTGTCTGTGCAGTTGTTCTCCACCAAGCACTGGAACTACTACGCGGCCGTGCTCACCGGTGTGGCCGTGGCCGCCGCGGTCGGCGCGCTCAGCGAGCGGATCGTCGTGCAGCGACTGTTCTGGGCGCCGCGGCTGATCCTCACCGTCGCCACGATCGGACTGGCGCAACTGCTGTCCGGGGCGACGTTGGCCGTGCCACAAATGCTGGGCGGGGGCAGCGGGCTGGCCGCAGGTCTGCAGGGCGGCTTCCGGACCCCGTTGCATCTCGACTTCGGCTTCGGTGGGCTGCGGTTCTCCGGCGCGCATGTGGTCGTGCTGATCGTGATTCCGGCGGCGCTTGCGGTGTTCGCGCTCTTCCTGCGGGCCAGCGCGCTCGGGGTCGGCATCCGCGCGACCGCGTCCAATGCCGAACGGGCCATGCTGCTGGGGATCCCGGTCCGTCGACTGTCCACATTGGTGTGGGCGCTGGCCGGTTTGTTGTCCGGTCTCTCGGCGATCCTGGCCGCACCGCTGGTCGGCCAGGGCGGCGACCTGACCTCCGGTCCCACGCTGCTGCTGCCGGCGCTGGCCGCCGCGGTGATCGCCCGGATGGAGAGCCTGCCCGGTGCGGTCGCCGCCGGTGTCGGGATCGGCATCTTTCAGCAGGCGGTGTTCTGGAACACCTCACGCTCCAGCTACACAGACGTCGGCCTGTTCATCGCCGTCCTGCTCGCGCTGCTCGCCCAACGGCAACGGCTCACGCGGCTCGCCGACGTCAACACCGGTGGCTGGTCCGGCGCCGAGGAAACCCCTCCGGTGCCGTGGGAGCTCGCGCACCTGCCCGAGATCGTCTGGGGCCGCCGCGTGCTGCTCCTCCTGGTCGGCATCGGCGTCGTGGTGCTGCCACTTTTCCTGACGCCCAGTCAGACTTCGCTGATCGGCACGGTGACGATCATCTACGGGATGGTCGCGGTCTCACTGGTGGTGCTCACCGGCTGGGCCGGACAGATCAGCCTGGGGCAGTTCGCGATCGCCGGGTTGGGCGCGGTGGTCACCGGCGACCTGGTGACCCGCGCGGGCGCCGACCTCTTTCTGGCGATGCTCGCGGGCAGCGCCACCGGAGCGATCACCGCGCTGGCGGTGGGCCTGCCGGCGTTGCGTATTCGGGGGCTGTTCCTCGGCGTCACCACGCTCGCATTCGCAGTTCCGTTGTCCACGTTCCTGCTCAACCCCGCCAACTTCCCCGCCCTGGTGCCGACCACGGTGGACCGGCCGCTGGTCGTCGAACGGTTCGACCTGTACTCGGAGCGGACGCTGTATTGGTTCGCGTTGGCGGTGCTGGCCGTTGCGGTGGTCCTGGTGGCCGGAATCCGGCGCTCGCGGGCGGGTCGCGCGATGGTCGCGGTGCGCGACAACGAACGCGCCGCCGCGGCCCGCGGGTTGTCCCCGACGCGCATCAAACTGGTCAGCTTCGTGGTGAGCGGTGCGATCGCCGGGTTGGCCGGAGCGATCGACGTGATCGCACTCGACGGGGTGCGGGCCGGCAGTTTCACGCCGAACATGGCCTTCGAGGCGTTCTCCATGGTCGTGCTGGGCGGTGCCACGTCGGTGCCCGGTGCGCTCGCCGGGGCGGCGTTCCTGCGCAGCGCCCAGTACTGGTTGAGCGGCGGCCTGCAACTGGTCGTCACCGGAGCGGGTGTACTCATCGTTCTGTTGATACTGCCCGGCGGCCTGGCCCGGGTACTGAACATCGCCCGGATGGCAGCGTTCCGGGCGGTGGCACGGGCGCGTGGGATCAGCCTGTCCGGGCCCGGCGGGCAGACCGGGGCGACCGAGGTCGACCTGGCGACCCTCGCGACGGTCGACCGATGACGCTGCTCGAGTGCGCCGGACTGGAGGTCAGCTACGGGCGAAACCACGTGCTGCACGGCGTTGATCTGAAGTTGGCCGCCGGCGAGGTGCTGGCGGTGCTGGGCACGAACGGGGCCGGGAAGTCGACGCTGCTCCGGGCCATCTCCGGCCTGACACCACCGCGGCGCGGCCGGATCCGGCTCGACGGACGAGACGTCACCGGGGCCGATCCGATACGGATGGCCCGCGCGGGCCTGGCCTACATGCCCGGCGGGCGTGGGATTTTCCCGGATCTGACGGTGGGTGAGAACCTTCGGATGGCCACCTGGATCGGCCGGCGGGACTCGGTCCACTGCACGAAGGCTGTCGAGCGGACCACGGCGTTGTTCCCGGCCCTGCGGGGTCGGCTCGAGGATCGCGCGGGACTGTTGTCCGGCGGCCAACAGCAGATGCTCGCCCTGGCCCAGGCATTGGTCCAAGGCCCCCCGGATCACGACGGCGAACCGGGCACCCGGGTGCTGCTCATCGATGAGTTGTCCCTGGGCCTGGCCCCGGCGATCGTGGCCGAACTGCTCGAGGTGGTCGGACATCTGCGCGACACCGGGCTGGGGATCGTCCTGGTCGAGCAGTCGGCCGAACTTGCCCTGCGGATCGGCGATCGCGCGATGTTCCTGGAGAAGGGCGAGGTCCGGTTCAGCGGGCCCGCCGCGGACATCGCCTCCCGCGGCGACCTGGTCCGCTCCGTCTTCCTCTCCGCCGCCCTGGGCGACGCCGACGCCGCCACCGACGCCTCCTCCTCCTCCTCCGCGTTCCCCTCGGTTGCGTCCGGCCAACCCGACGCCATTAGCGTCGGGTTTGCCGGACGCAACGGTCTTTTGGTTGGCGGGCCGCGGGGCGGGGCCGGACAGGGGAAGCCGGCGATCTCGTGCCGCGGCTTGCGCAAGACGTTCGGCGGCCTCGCGGCCATCGACGGCGTCGACCTCGACGTCGCCCCCGGGGAGATCGTCGGCCTGATGGGCCCCAACGGGGCCGGCAAGACCACGATCCTGGATGCGCTCTCGGGTTTCCTCTCCCCCGACGCCGGACGGGTCCTGCTCCGCGGCCGTGACGTGACCGGACTCGCACCGCACGCCCGCGCGCACCTCGGGCTCGGCCGGTCGTTCCAGGACGCCCGACTGTTCCCGGGTCTCACCGTTGCGGAAACCATCGCGGTCTCCTGCGAACGCTGGGTGACCTCGCGAGAACCGCTGGCCGCGGCACTGCGGTTGCCCGCCTCGTTGCTGTCCGAGATGGACGTGGCGCAACGGGTCGAGAGTGTGATCGCGATGCTGGGCCTGCAGGTGTTCCGCGACCGGTTCGCCCTGCAGTTGTCCACCGGCTCCCGACGCCTGGTGGAGTTCGGCTGCCTGCTCGCGCAGGGACCCGACGTGCTGTTGCTGGACGAACCGGCCGCGGGACTGGCCCGCGCCGAGGCCGAGTTGATGGGCCCGCTGTTGCGCCGCATCCGGGAGGCGACCAACAGCGCGATGGTGATCGTTGAGCACGACGTGGGTCTGCTGCGGCGAACCTGCGATCGCATCGTCGCACTGGACGCCGGGCGGGTGGTGGCCGTCGGCAGGCCCGCCGAGGTTCTGGCGGACCCCGTCGTGATCGCCACATACCTGGGTGCAACCGTCACAACCTGAGGGGTTGCATGTCCGGATATGTCCGGACATGGCGTTACGAGAATCGCTGATGACTGCGTAAACCTCAGGTAGATCTGGCCGCCGGACACGCACCCTGGGTTCCGGGACGGCGCAGCGCAGGGGCTGCGCGACGGCTGGGAGCGATCGATGTCCGAACACGCAGTCGCAGGCAGCGGCCGATGGCGGTGGCCGGTGGCGTCCGGCCACGTCCGGGTCTTCGTGTTGGGGATGGCTGTGCTGCTCGGCGTCGGTGCCGCCACCGTTGGCATCACCTGGGCCGGCGGACGCGGCGAACCGAAACCGATCGCGGACGTGTCCCCGATCCCGGCGGTCGACCCGGGTATCTGCAAGCTCCAGGTCGGCAACCGGGTCCACACGATGGACGTCGACCGCGCCCGGACACTGACCATGATCGCCGGGGTCGGCACCCAGATCGGTGCGATCCCGCAGCAGACCGCGCGCGCATTCGACGTCGCCCTGTCCGATCGCACCGAGTACCTGCCCACGGTGAATGCGGCCCTGACCCTGCTGGCGAAGGACGACACCGTCCCGCCAACCCCGACCAGCCTGGTGGAGACAGCGGCCGTCAGTCAGCCCGGCGCCCTGTCGTGCACCTTCGCCCCCACGCAGGTCGCGGCCCAGCGCCGGGGCACCGACGGCTTGACCCCGCGGGCCGACGCCGTGCGGTCCAGCGTCCTCGACGCCTTCGGCAAGCTCCAGGTGGCCGGCGCCACCGCGGTGCCTCCGGCCGGGACGGCGCTGACCGTCTCGCTGGCCCCTGTCAACGCGACCAAGGTCGCCACCGGCTGGGTGCTGGCGAACTGGCTGGTGGCCCGCGGTTCGGCCTACAGCCTCGGCGGGATCAGCTTCGACGACCACACCTGGCGGCCCACGGCCGGTTGGAACGCGGTTGCGGCCGCTCCCACTACCGCCGCCGCGATCGCCGGCGGAAGCCCGGTGAACAAAGCCGCAACCGCGGCCGCAGCACCGGCGCCCAATCCGGCTCAGCTGCAGATCGTCGTCAACTGACGCCGGCCCCCACCGGATCGCCCCCGGGACCGGTGGCGACGGTTGCGTAACCACGGGATTCATCCGGAAATTAACCGATTGTCCGGTTTCCCGGATTGCCCTACGGCCGTATCGGGCGACAATGCCACGGTGCAGGCACTTCATCCCCGGTACGCCCTGCTTCTTGCTCGCTGGTGCTCCTCGCTCGCGGCTCCGCAAACCACCGGCAGCGGGGCGACGTCGTGAGTCGGCGGGCAGCGGATCGTCGGGTGCGGCGGCGTGTGGTGTGCGCCGGCGCCGCGGCGGTGGCGTTGGCGATCACGACCGCCTTCGTCGGCGTCCGCGACGGCGGGCACGCCTCGACGACGCATTTCGTGGCTGCCTCGGCGGGCGCTCCGACGCCGGCGACCGAGCCCGCGCAACCCGACCGGCCGGTGCCGAGCGCCTCCCGCTCGTCGATCCGCAGCAGCGGCCCGCACGTGGTGCCCGCGGCGGTCGGTAAGAAGCCGGAATGTCGGCTGGCCCTGCCGAGCGGGGTCTGGGCCCTCGATGTGACCGCCGCCCGGGCGCTGACGATGATCACCGCCGGCGCCTACCGGGACAACATCCCGGTCGCCACCGCGGCCCTGGCGTTCGAACGCGCGATGGACCAGAAGCACCTGCGGCGGGTTCCCACCCCATCGGGGGCCAAGCGGATGCTGCGGCACAAATACCGGCACCTGCCGCCGACCTGGGCGCTGGACTCGGTGTTGGCGCTCTACGACCCTCGGACGCTGACCTGTGCAACCACGGTGCGGCAGCTCCCCCGTGAGGAGATGTTGACCAACGGACTGACCATGCGGGCGCAGACGATGTTGTTCGCCTGGTGGGCCGCCTACGGCGGGCGGGTGATCGGCGGCTTCGCCCCGGGCGGCGTCTTCGCCGGGCACATCGATCACTCCGCGCACTACGAGGGCCGCGCGGTCGACATCTCGTTCCCGACCAAGGACCCGGACAACAACCGCCGCGGCTGGCTGCTGGCCAATTGGTTGGTCGCCCAGGCGGACTACCTGCAGGTCGCGACCATCATCTTCGACGACCACCTGTGGAGCGCCCTGCACTCCGCGGAAGGTTGGCGACCGTACATGCACCCGAGCGGCAACATGACCGACCCGACGATGCGGCACCTGGACCACATCCACGTCGACGTCGAGCACGGCCTGCCGGACGGTCTCCCGCCCGGCGTGGCGGCAGCTTGGGCGGCCTGGGCCGCCCGGAGCGGGAACCCGGTGCCCCCGGCCGTTGCGCAGGCGATGCAGCCCACGACCCCGGCGGCGCGACCGCCCGCCGCAGCGGTGCAGCGACCGCCGGCGCCGGCTGCGCCCCGGCCCCCGCACTCGGGTTCCGCCCCGGCCCCCGCGCCCGGTGCTGCCGGTCCCGCCGGGCCGACGCCGGCGCCTGCCCGGCCCGGCATCCCACCCCTGCTGCCACCGGTCAGCAGGCCCGGCCCGGGCAGTCCGGTCGGCCGTTGAGGCTCAGAACAATCTGTAGGCCGGCTCGGCCGCCTGCAGCTCGGCCAACTCCGGGCCGTTGTTGCGATGGTCGTTGACGGCCGTCGAGACCTGATGGGCCGTCAGTCCGCAGGCCGGATTGGGAACCAGCAGGTCGGTGAGCCCGGTGACGTTCTGCCGGGCCGGGTCCAACCAGGCCGACCAGGAAGCCGGTTCGACGAACAGTGGCTGCCGGTCGTGAATGTGCCCGATCGAGTCGGTGGCCGTCGTGGTCAGGATCGTGCAGGTCCGCAACCAAGCTGACGGATCGTCCCGGTCACCCGAGGGGTCGCGCCAGAACTCGTACAGTCCGGCCATTGCCAGGGTCGTGCCCTCCTGGGCGCGGATGAAGAACGGTTGCTTCACCGGCCGCCCCGCGGGGCCGTCGGTCGAGTGCCATTCGTAGTAGCCGTCGGCGGGCAGCAGGCAGCGGCGGCGGGCGAAGGCCTCGCGGAACGCTGGTTTCTCCGCGACGCTCTCCACCCGGGCGTTGATCATCCGAGCGCCGATCTTGGGGTCCTTGGCCCAGAACGGCACCAGGCCCCAGCGCAGCACCGCCAGCCGGCGAGTCGGCTGTTCCTCCTTCTGACGGCGCGTCAGGATCGCGTAAACCGGCTTGGTCGGGGCGACGTTCCAGTCGGGAGCGAGCCGTTCGCCCTCCGGGACGTCGACCGAGTCCACCTCGAACTCGGCGACCAGGTCGTCCACGCCCCAACTCGCCCCGTACCGTCCGCACACAGGTCCGAGGTTACGAGATGTTGTTGAGCACCCGCGGGTCCGCGCTCGGCCGCAGCCAGGCGACCAGCCAACGCATCTGGTCGGGCAGCGAGACGTTGGTGCAACCGTAGGTCGGCAACCAGCGGGTGTTCGGCCATGAGGTGTGGTAGAAAATCCCGCTGCCCAGCGCGGGATCGGGGGCGGGCTGGGCCCCCGCCGTGAGCCTGGGGTGGTTGTAGTCCACCCAGAACCCGTACTGCATCGACGGGCGGTCGCCCCCGGATCCGTTCTCCATCCACGTGTTGTACGTCGGACCGGGATTCGAGCTGATCACCGAGGTCGACCAGCGCCGGCGCCAGGGCATCGGGCCGGGCGCGGTCCCGGTCGTGGAGAACGTCAGGAAGATCGAGTACTCCCCCGACGGCGTCCGCCCGTCGTCGGTTCGGCGTTTACCGGGCGGCGCGAAGCCTCTCGGTCCGACCGTCGATCGGAAAACGGCCTTGCCGCCCAGGCCCGGGCCCGCTGCCAGACGCCAGACGCCGCCCACCTTCTCCCAGGCCTCGGTCTTGGTGCAGTAGAGCTGCGTGCACCACTGATGGCTGTAGGTGGTCCGAATGACTTGGGTGGTGTCAGCCGGCAATCCGGGCGCCCAGGCTGGTTGTGGCGCCGCCGATTTCGCCGGACTGGGTGCCGGGGCCGGCGCCAGCCCGGGCAGGATCGGCGGAATCGGGGGGATCGGCAGACCCGTATGAACGGTCGCCGACGTTCGGCCGTCCGCGGCCGCGCCCATCGTGCCGAGCACCAAGACCAGTCCGAGCGCGGCAATGCCGGTGGCCGCTGCGGCAAAGCGGGCGGCCCGGCGTGCCGGTCGGCGGCACCAGGCCACGTGATTGCCCATCCCGCGACGATGCGACCCGCCGGGGCGCCCCGGCAATCCGGTTGGGCCGCGCGATGGGAAACCCTTACCCGTCCGGGAGGCGGTCGGCGGAAGGCTCACCACGTAGCCGTGATCGGGCGCAGGAGGGTCAACCGAAGGATCCGCCGCCAAAAGTTCCGTCGCCGAAGCCGCGAAGCCTCGCCCCGGTCAGCTCGGTCGCCCGGGCCACGGCCGCGTCGCGGGCCGCGCCGGCCTCCTCGGCGGTCAGCGTGCGGTCGCCGGCCCGGAATCGCAGCGCGAAGGCCAGTGACTTCCGGTCGACGCCGAGTTGCTCGCCGGTGTACACGTCGAACAAGCGGATCGACTCCAACAGGTCACCCGCACCCTCCCGGAGCGCCTGCGCCACCTCCGCCGCGGCGACATCCCGATCGACGACCAGGGCGACGTCCTGGGTGGCCGGCGGGAAAGTCGAGATGGGCGGCGCAGCGGTCACCGAGGTCGCATGCTCCAGCAGCACGTCGAGGTTCAACTCCATCGCCACGGTTCGCGGCGGCAACTCCAGCTCGCCGATCGCCCGGGGGTGCAACTCGCCGGCATGGCCCAGCACGAGGTCGCCGTCCTGCGTCGCGACTGTCAACGCCGCGCAGCGACCGGGATGCCAGGGTGCCAAGTTGTCCTGCACGACCTCGAGCTCCACCGCGGCAGCCGCCGCCACGGTTCGCGCCGCGGCTATCGCATCGGCCCAGTCGGCGGGGCGCCCGGAGCCCCACCAGCCGTTCGGCAGACGTCCACCGCACAGCACGACCGCGACATGGCGGGGCTGGTACGGCAGCGCTGCCTCGGTCGCCGCCAACTCCTCGGCGGCGGGCCGCCGGTCGACCCGCGGGCGTGGCGCCGCGCCACCGGAGGTAGACGGCCGGAACACCCGCCCCACCTCGAACAGGGCGAGGTCGTTGTTGCCGCGGCCCAGGTTGCGGCGCACCGCCGCGAACAACCCCGGCAACAGCGTCGTGCGCAGCAGCGGTTCGGCCTCGGAGATCGGGTTCGCCAAACGCAACGCCACTCGCCGGACATCATCGGCGGACAACCCCAGGGCGTCGAACTCCCGGGCGGAGCCGAACGGGTAGTTGAGCACCTCGACGAAGCCCGCCGCGGCCAGCGCTCGGCCCACACTTCGGCGACGGTGCTGCGTGATGGACAAGCCACGCCCGGCCGGGGCGCTCGGCAACAGCGCCGGAACGGAGTCGTAGCCCTCCAGCCGGAGGATCTCCTCGGCGACGTCGGCCGGGTCCCGCAGATCGGGCCGCCAGCTGGGGGTGGTGACGCGCAACCGTTTGCCGGTCACCGCCGCGCCCGCGCCGATCTGCCCCAGTCGGCGGCACACCGTCTGCTGATCGATGCCGCGCCCGGCCAACCGCGTCGGGTAGTCGATGTCCAGCTCGATCGTGGTCGGCGCCGGAAGCTCGACGACGTCGGTGCCCGTCGCGGCGACCCGCCCACCGGTCAACTCCGCGATCAGCGCCGCCGCACGGGCCGCAGCCACGGGTGGAAGCGCCGGATCCACGCCGCGTTCGAAACGTCGCGAGGCCTCGCTGGGCAGCTTGTGCCGGCGCGCCGCCCGCGCCACGGCGACCGGATCGAAGTGCGCGGCCTCGATCAGGATCTCGGTGGTGGCCGCGGACATCTCGGTACTCGCCCCGCCCATCACCCCGGCCAGCCCGATCGGGCCCGAGTCGTCGGTGATCAGCAGATCCTCGACGTCGAGGTCGCGGATCGCCCCGTCGAGGGTCTCCAGCTTCTCCCCCGGCCGGGCCCGGCGGACCACGATCGAGCCCCGCAGCCGGGAGGCGTCGTAGCCGTGCAACGGTTGGCCGAGTTCGAGCATCACGTAGTTGGTGACGTCGACGGCCAGCGAGATCGGCCGCATGCCGCAGGCCTGCACCCGCCGGCGCAGCCACTCCGGGGAAGCCACGCCGGGGTCGACGCCGCTCACCGACCGGGCGACGAACCGGTCGCACGCCGAGAGGTCCTCCAGGCGGATCGCGTACCCGCCCGCGGCTACCTCGACCGACGCGCCGGCCGGATCGACGAACTCGACGTCGAAGGCGATCGCCACCTCGCGGGCCACCCCGCGGATCGACAGCGCGTAACCCCGGTCCGGGGTGACTGCTATGTCCAGCACCTCATCGCCCAGGCCCAGCACAACCTTGGCGTCCGCCCCGATCGCGGTGGTCGGCGGCAGCACGATGATGCCGTCGTGGTCACCCTCGGGAATGCCGAGCTCCCGCTCCGAGCAGATCATCCCGTCGGAGAGGTGTCCGTAGGTCTTGCGCGCCGCGATGGCGAAGTCCCCCGGCAGCACCGCGCCGGGCAGCGCGACGACGACCACGTCGCCTTCGGCGAAATTCCGGGCCCCGCAGACGATTCCGCGTGAGCCGGCGCCGCCGCCATCCTCTGATGCCACTTCGTTGTGCTCCGGACCGACGTCGACCCGGCAGTACCGGATGTCCTTCCTCAGCTTTTCCGTCTCCCGCAATTCCTCGATGGACAGCACCCGGCCGACCACCAACGGACCGGTGACCTGGCCGCCGACGGACTCGACGGTCTCCACCTCCAGGCCCGCGGCGATGATCCGTTCGGCGACCTGACGGCCCGTCACATCGGCGGGAAGGCCGGGCACGAACTCCCGGATCCAGGACAGCGGGGCCCGCATCAGACCTCCACCCCGAAGGGCAGCGTGAAGCGGACGTCGCCCTCGACCATGTCTCGCATGTCGTCGATGCCGTGCCGGAACATCAGCGTCCGCTCGATGCCCATGCCGAACGCGAACCCGGTGTACACCTCGGGATCCACCCCGCAGGCGATCAGCACCCGCGGGTTGACCATTCCGGCGCCGCCCCACTCGATCCAGCCCTCGGAGCGACAGGTCCGGCACGGGCCGTAGTAATCGGGTGCCGTGGGATCTCCGACAGATTTGCCGCGGCAGCGGAAGCACTGCAGGTCGAACTCGGCCGACGGCTCGGTGAACGGGAAGTATGAGGGCCGCCACCGGGTGCCGATGCCCTCACCGAACAGCGTGGAAGCCAGATGGTCCAGCGTGCCGCGCAGGTGCGCCATGCTGATGCCGCGGTCCACCGCCAGGCCCTCGATCTGGTGGAAGACCGGGGTGTGCGTCGCGTCCAGTTCGTCGGTGCGGAACACCCGGCCCGGATGCACCACGTACACCGGCAACTGACGCCCCATCAGCGCCCGGATCTGGGTGGGCGAGGTGTGCGTGCGCAGCACCAGACCGTGCGCGGGCGGGTCGACGAAGAAGGTGTCCATCATGGTCCGGGCGGGATGATCCTGGGCGATGTTCAGCGCGTCGAAGTTGAACCACTCGGACTCCACCTCCGGGCCCTCGGCGATTTCGTAGCCCATCGCGAGGAAGATGTCGGCCAACATCTCGGCGGTGGTCGACAGCGGGTGGCGCGCCCCGATCGGGGCGCGATCGGTCGGCAGTGTGACGTCGACGGCCTCCTCGACCAGGGCCCGCCCATCGCGCTGCGCCTCCAGGTCGACGGTGCGGGCGGCGATGGCCTCGGCGACGGCCTTCCGGGCCTCGCCCACCCGCTTGCCCGCCTCGGCCTTGGCGGCCGGCGGCAGCGCCCCGATCTCCCGGTTGGCCAGGGCCAATGGCGAGCGGTCGCCGGCCACGTCGAGGCGGACCGCCTTGAGTTCCGCGAGATCGCCGGCGCCCGCGATCGCCACGAGCGCGGCGTCGCGCAGCGCGACGATCCGATCCGGTGCGAGCGCGGCTACCTCAACCGGGTCGTACGAGTAGGCGGACACCCCGAAATCCTACGAGGGACGCAGGCGTGCGGAGCGCCGGCAGCGAGCCTGCGAGCCGCCGAGCGCCCCGGCCACTCATCTTCTGGCGTGTCGCGCGCCCTTCCGCGACGCGGAAG
>DATAUG010000170.1:0-10969 GCA_036268355.1 Sporichthyaceae bacterium | reverse complement strand
CCACGAACGCCCCGACGGCCGCGCAGCCGCGCCCGAACCATCCGACGGAACCGGCGACCAGCGCACCGAAACCGTCGGGCCGGGCGGCCGGGACGCCGCGCGCCGAGGCCAGCGTGACCGCGACCCGCCCGGTGACGGCGGCGACGGTCAGGTCGACAACACCGAGTTGACGGGTGGATGTGGCGAGGATCGCCGCTGCGGACACCGCCTGCACCAGCAGCATGAGCACGAGCGCTGCGATGCCGAATGGCCCGATGTCGGACCGGCGCATGATCCGCAGCGCGCCGTCCGCCGGTTGCCCGCTGCCAAGGCCGTCGGCAAGGTCAGCGAGCCCGTCCAGATGCAGGCCGCAGGTGAGTACCGCCAGCATGACCACCGCCAGTACGGCGGCGAGGGAGGGCGAGCCCTGCGTGTGACCGCGCCACGCCAGCAGCGCGCCGGCGCTCGCGAGGAGGCCGAGTATCACCCCGACCACCGGCAACCACAGCACTGCCCGCCGGGCGTTCGAGCGGTCGACGGTCACCGGTCCGGCTGGCAGGACCGTGAACAGGGACAGCGCGACTCGCAGGCCGCTCATGTCCGGCCACCGAGCCCCGAACGTCCCCCGGCCGCGGACGCGCCGGCGGCCGACAGCACGGACGCGAGGCCGATGGCGCTGGACAGTCGGATCGCCCGATCGATGTCGGCCCGCGATGGTGGCGGGCCGGCACCGATGCCGGGTCGGCACTCCGGTTCGCCGCCGTAGCGGTTGTCCCCGCCCAACCGGATGCCCAGGGCGCCGGCGAACGCCGCCTCACAGCGGCCCGCGTTCGGGCTCGGATGCGCCCTGCCGTCGCGCCTGACCGCACACACGGCGGCGACCGTCGAGCCGCCGACCACCGGCGCGAGGAGGGTGTTCACGGCCCGGTAGGTGAGGATGCCGGGCATCTCGGCGACGAAGCGCACGGCACGAGTCCCTTCCGGGCCGAGGACGCAGCGCCGAGGCTGGTCCAGGTCGCGACGGCCAGCGCCACGACGCCGGACCGGATACGCACGCCGGCCAGGCGTCGACGGAGCCGTTCGAGCCGGGCGGCTCCCGAACCGAGAAGACCGGCCGGGTGGCCTCGCCCCGGGTCGGCGAATACGAGATCGGCAGCGAAACCGACGGCCAGGGCGAGTGCGCGTCCCGCACACCGAAGGCCGGCGACCCGGTCGCGTGGTCATCGGGTCGCCATGCCGGGATCGGGCATCGCGGCCGCCCTGCGGGCCTCGGCCACGAACCGGCCGGCCATTTCCGGGGAACCGGCCCAGTTCAGGTGTAGGTAGGACGCGTGTACGCCGGAGGTCACGAAGCCTTCCGCGGTGTTCGGCGTCCAACGCCAGGCCGGTCGTCGACCGGCCGACGGCGTGATTACCGTGCGGTGGAACTCGTGGCCGCGCACCACGGTCCCGGGCTCGGCGAGAACCGACCGCGTGGACGCGATCGCCTCACGGTAGCCGAGGGTGAGGCGGCCGGTCATCGCCGCGTCCGCCGGGATCACTCCGCACATCGGTGCGCCGTCCAGCGATCTGGCCAGGTAGAGCAGGCCTGCGCACTCGGCCGCGACCGGCGCCCCGGACCGGGCGAGGGCGACGACGTCGGCACGCAGCGTCTCGTTGGTGGACAGTGTGACCGCGTGCAGTTCGGGGAACCCGCCACCGACCACCAGCCCGGCGGCGCCCGAGGGCAGTCGCTCGGTGCGCAGCGGATCCACCACGGCCACGTCCGCTCCCGCCGCATCGAGCAACTCGGCGGTCTCCTCGTAGCCGAAGGTGAAGGCGGCGCCGCCGGCCACGCAGACCAGGGCCCGGCCGGCACCGGATCGGTGGCTGTCCAGTTCCATGCTCGGGTCCCACGGCGTGGCCCGTAGTGGTCCGGCTCCTCGGGCGATTCCGGCGACCGCGTCCAGGTCGACCGACGAGCCGATGGCCGCGGCCATCGCCGCGACGGCGTGCCGGGCGGCGGCGGAGCGCTCGGCCGCGGGTATCAGGCCGAGGTGCCGGGAGGGCACGGTGAGCTCGTCGTGTCTGCGGATCGCGCCGAGCACCGGCAGCGCCACGACTGCCGCCGCGGCACGAAGCTCACGTTCGTGGCGGTCCGATCCGACCCGGTTGAGGATCACACCCGCGACCGTGATCCGGCGGTCGAAGGTGCTGAAGCCGTGCAACAGGGCGGCCAGGGACCACGCCTGCGCCGCCGCGTTCACCACCAGCACCACCGGGGCCGCGAGCAGCCTCGCCACGTGCGCCGTCGAGGCGAAGCCCTCCTGTCCTGACGCGCCGTCGAACAGGCCCATGGCACCCTCGACGATCGCGATGTCGGCCCGTCGCGGGAACAGGGCGCCCCGCAGGAACAGTGGGACGATGCGATCTTCCCCGACCAGCCACGGGTCGAGGCTGCGGCCGGGTCGTCCCGCCGCGACGGCGTGGTATCCGGGATCGATGTAGTCCGGGCCCACCTTGTGCGGGGATACGGTGTCGCCGCGTTGCCGGAACGCGGCGAGCAGACCCGCGGCGACGCTGGTCTTCCCGGCGCCGCTGTGCGGCGCCGCGATGACAACCCTCGGTACGTTCCAGGTCTGGGTGGGTGTGCTGTTCGGGTGGCCGTCGTGGGCAGGGCTCACTGTGACGCACCAGGCCCACCGTGCACGCCCCACCGGACCAGCAGCGCGGCCGCGAGCTCGATGACAGCGGGGGCAGGCGCTGTCCAGGCCCGGCCGGGGCACCGGCGGATCCACTCGATTCCGGCCAGCGAGCCGCTGACGGCGGCACCATCGGCCTCGGCCAGTTCGGCCAGTTCGACCTCGCGCACCTGGACGTCGAAGCCGTTCGTGCCGGCGAGCTCGAGGACCGTCCGGCGGGTTGTGCCCGGCACCACCCGGCCATCCAGCGGGGGAGTGACCAGCGTTCGTCCACGGAAGACCAGGAGGTTGCCCCTCTGGGTCTGGAGGCAGCGACCGTGCCGATCGACGAGCAGTATGTGCCCTCGGCCGATCCGGGCGGCCAGGGCGTCGAGCTCGGGGTTCGGTGTCTTGTGCTCGCCGACCCCGTCGTCGACCCGCGCAACGCGGATCCGCAGCCCCGGCTGGCATGCGGCCGGAAGCGGACGCAGGGTCGGTGAGAGCCGAAGGTCGACCCGCGGTGGGCCTTGCAGGGTGCGGCAGGCCCGCAGCCGCAGCGCGGCCGCCGACGATCCCGTGCTGCCCACCGCCAGCACCCGCTCTCGCACATCCCCTGGCACGGTGGCGTCCCACAGTTGCCCGATCGAGCGGCGCAGGCGGTGCAGGTGGGCGTCGATGTCGACGACGCCACCCGTGAGCACCAGCATCGTCTCGTGGATCGAGTTACTGGTTCGCGGCGGCCGGAGGGCTTCAGCCGATCGGAGGCGGGTGTGTGCGGCGGCCGCGAGCGGGGCGGCCTTGTCGAGGCACTCTCGCCATTCCTGGGAGGGGATCGACTCGGCGGTGATCCCGGCGCCGACGCCCAACGAGGAGCGGCCCAGGGCTCTGTCGACGGTGACGGTGCGGATCGCGACGTTGAGTTCCAGGCCCGCGGCCGGGCTGCGGTAGCCGACCGCACCGGTGTAGACACCGCGGGGAGCTGTCTCCAACTCGTCGATCACCTCGAGCGCCGACAGCTTGGGCGTTCCGGTCACCGAACCTGGCGGGAACGTGGCGGCCAACAGTTCGTCGTCGCCGGTTCCGGTGCGCAGTTCCGCGGTGACACGGCTGACCAGATGCCATACCCCGCAGTGTGGTTCGACGCGGAGCAAGGACGGCACGCGGACGGTACCGGTGGCGGCGACCCTCGCGAGGTCGTTGCGCACGAGGTCGACGATCATGACGTTCTCGGCGCGGTCCTTCTCCGAGCGTGCGAGCCGTGCCGCGGCCGGGTCGTCCGCGGCGGTGTCCGGGCCAGGGGTGCGTGGGCGGGTGCCCTTGATGGGGGCCGACGCGACCTCAACGCCCCTGCGATGCAGGAACAGTTCCGGCGACACGCTGACGACCGCGATGTCCCGCGCGCACACCAGGGCCGCGTAGGCGGGTTCGAGTGCCGCGACGAGGTCGGCGAACAGCCCGCAGACGTCGCCGGTGAATTCGGCGTCGAGCCGCAGGCAGATGTTGGCCTGGTAGATGTCGCCGGCACTGATGCGCTGGACGCACCGCTCGACGGCCGAGGTGTAGCGAGCGGCTGACGTGTCCGGGCGCAGGGGGCCCATGCGGTATCCGGCCGGACCGCGGCGACTCGCCGCGGCGGCGGCCAGTGCGACGGCGCGCCTGCGTCGCCGGGCGAGTTCGGTGTCGTCGACGTGCCCGGCCAGGGCTTCGTCGAACCAGCCGCCGTCCGTCGCGCTGTAGCGCACGACGTTCGGATAGAGCCCGAACCAGGGTGCGAGGCCACCTCCCGGATAGGGCAGCCAGCCGAACCACCCACCGCCCAGGCTCGTGGCCGGTCCGGGCTCGGCGGTCATCTCGCTGCCGAAGACCTCGTCGACGGATGTGCTGACCCGGATCGGGTCCCGGGCCACGATGACGCCGCCGCCTGCCCAGGCGCCGCTGAGCACGACGAGGCCGTCGGTGGCGGTGAGCCCGCGCACGATCGCCTCTGGCGGTGTCCCGTCGAGGACCGGTCGTCGCGCGGCAACCGGGGGAGCGGGGACCTCGGTCGTCACGGCCGGACCTCGGCGTGGCCGCTCGTCCTGGCGGTGAGGCTGCGGACCCGGATCGCGTCGTGCAGGAGCCGGGTGGCCAGGCATGCTCCGACGCCCTCGCCCGCGCGGATACGCAAGTCCAGCAACGGTTCCAGGCCGAGGTGTTCGAGCACGGCGGCGTGCGCGGCCTCCCGGCTGCGCTGTCCCGCGATCAGGTGTGCCGCCACCGCCGGTTCGAACCGTACGGCCAGGGCGGCGGCGACCGAGGTGGCGAGGCCGTCGAGTACCACGGGCACGCCCCGGGCGACTGCGCCGAGCACCGCACCGGTGAGCACGGCGATCTCCGGTCCGCCCAGTGCGCGCACCAGTACGGCCGGGTCGGCGAGTGCGGCGCCGTGTTCGTACCGCGTCCGGGTGAGGGCGGCTTCCACGACGGTGGTCTTGCGGTCGAGTATGGCCGAGTCGGCCCCGGCGCCGAGCCCGACCGTGTCGCGTGCGGACAGTCCTAACAGGGCGGCCACCAGCGCGGCGGCCACGGTCGTGTTGGCGACGCCGACCTCACCGAGCGCGACCATCCCCGATCCGGCGGCCTCGCGACCCAGGTCCCGGCCGCGCGCCAACAGGAATTCGGTGTCCTCGACGGTCAGCGCGTCGCCGGAGACCAGGTCGCCCCGAGGTCCGGCCGGTCGGGCGGGCACCGCGCCCGGTACCGGAGCGGAGCCGACCCCCGCGTCCACGACCATGGTGCCCAGGCCGGCGGTCTGCGCGGCGACGACCCCGCACGCGGAACCGGCCACGGCGGCTGCCAGTACCTCGGCGGTGACCGAGGATTCGTAGGCGGACACCCCGTGCGTGCGGACCGGGTGGTCGGCACCCACCAGCAGCAGGCACCCGCCCTCGGTGGCGGCCGACCCGGCCAGCGCCAGCACCCGGTCCACGGCTCGGTCGAGCACTCCGAGCGACCCGGGCGGGGTGAGCAGCCGATCCGCCGCATCCCGCACGTCGACCACGGCTTTCTGATCGGGTGCGCGCAGATGCGAAGGAGGCGCGGCCGGCGCCGCGTCCGACTCCGGCCACCGGCCGTGGAACACCACGGCGTCCAGCGGGGCGCGGCGCGACCAGCCCGCGCGTTCCAGGCCGGGACCGGGTGGCCGTTCGTCCGGCCAGCCAAGGCACAGCCAGCCGAGGGTGACCACGCCATCGGGCAGGCCGAGCAGTTCGGCCAGGTCGCGTGGCTGGAAGAGAGTGACCCAGCCGAGTCCCAGTCCCTCTGCGCGCGCCGCCAGCCACAGGTTCTCGATCGCACACGCGCAGGACCACAGGTCGGCGTCGGGGAATGTCGCCCGCCCGAGCACTCCGGTGGCCGGTGTCCTGCGGTCGCAGCAGACGACCACGCCGATCGGTGCCTCACGCAGTCCGTCGAGCTGTAGGTCCAGTAGTCGCCGTGCGGAGTCCGGCGCGAGCAGGGCGGCTTGCGCGTGGCGCTCGCGGTCGGCCAGCACCGACGCGCGTTCGCGGTTGGCCGCGTCGGTGACCACGATGAACCGCCACGGCTGCGAGTGGCCCACCGACGGCGCGGCGTGGGCCGCCGCCAGCACCCTGGTCAGGACCGGGGCGGGCACCGGGTCTGGTCGGAAGCGGCGGATGTCACGGCGCGCGGCGATGACCCGGTGCAGAGCGTCCCGTTCCTCAGCAGGGAAGGCCCACGCGGAGGGAGCCTGGGCCCGCTGTTCGGCCGAGGTGCGGTCGCCGATCACCGGGACCGGACGCGCCCACGTCATGCCGGCCTCCCCGCTGTGGCCCGGCTCTGGCCACTCGAGGGAGATTCGGCCAGGTGGGCCACTGCCGGCCCGATCACGGTCACCGCGGGCGGGCGAATGCCGGCGGCGTCCTCGACGAGGCGGCCGAGTACGGAACGCACCACCTGTTGGCGGGACGTGCCGCCTTCCTGCACCGTTGCGGTGGGGGTGTCCGCATTCATGCCGGCGGCGAGCAGCGAGGCGGTGATCGTCGGCAGGGTCTGCACGGCCATGAGCAGCACGAGCGTGGCCCCGGAACGGGCCATCGCGGCCCAGTCGAGCCGGGACCGGTCGGACGTGGGCGCCAAGTGACCGGATACCACGGTGAAGGCATGGGCGAGACCCCGGTGGGTCAGGGTGATCCCCGCCAACCCCGGCACGGCGATCGCGCTCGTGACGCCGGGCACCACGGTCACGGGCACGCCGGCGGCCCGACACGCCTCGACCTCCTCCATGCCCCGTCCGAACACGAACGGATCCCCGCCCTTGAGCCGGACGACCTGCTTGCCCTGACGGGCGTGCTCGATCAGATGACGGTTGATCCGGGCCTGTGGCATCGCCGTCCCGCCGGGCAGCTTCGCCGCGTCGATCAGCACCGTCGTGGCGGGCAGGTCGGCCAACAGCGCGAGCGGCGCGAGGCGGTCGTGCACGACGACGTCGGCCTCGTCCAGAGCACGCAGGCCACGCACCGTGATCAGCCCGGGGTCACCGGGACCGCCACCCACGATCGTCACCGCGCCCACCGTGCCGGGCGCGCGGCCCGCGCCGGCCTCGGCCCGGTCCTCGGCGACCGACCACACGTGCGCCCGTCGAGATTCCTCGGCGATCCGGGCGTCCTCGGCCGGGTCACCGGTCCTCGGGTAGACCAGCCAGGCATCCGCGAGATCGCCTGCCGTGCACGAGCGGGCGGCCAGTTCGACGCGTCCCCTGGCCGCGAGGTCCGCCAGTGACGGGGTCAGGTCGGCCCGATCACCCGCGATCACCCGCACGCGCGCGCCCCGGTCGAGCAAGGCCGCGGTCAGCGCGGCGGCGTCCGCGCCGTGACCGGCGACGACCACCAGCCGGTCGGCGACCGGCAATGTGGCGGTGAGCCTGTCGTGGGAGGTTGTCCTGGCCATCATCGTCCCCTTTCGGTCGTGCGCAGGCGCGGCGCACCGTCGAGAAGACCTCGGCCAGGTGCACCAACCGGAGCTTGTCGGGCGAGGGTGTCGGACGGGAGTCGCCGAGTCATGCCGATGGCCGTCGGGCGCGCGAAACACAGCGGAAGACCATGCCGGGAAGCTCCTTAGAGGTGTCCTCGCCTCCGAAGAAGATCACGACGACACGAGTATCCTGGCTCCCGGATCACCGCTTCCCGTGCCTGCCAGCTTCTCGCGAAGCCGTGGCTGTGTCGGGACCGCTCCCCGGTCACAGTGGCGGGACCGCGTCGGATTCGCACCGACTTCCTCCACTGTCGTCGTGCCGTGATCCCACCACACGACGTGGCGGCCCGTCAACGAGGCGGTACCGGTCAAGATCGGGCACCACGGTCCGTACGGCGACGACGTGATCGGTGATGGTGACGGTCGTGACCGAGCCGTTGGGCGGGATCGCCTCGGGTGTCCGGCCACACAGGACGGTGAGTACGGCGCGGATCGTCTCTCCGTGCGTCACCAGGACGACATCGCGCGGTTGGCCGCCCATGCACGACCGCAGTAACGATTCGGTCCGCTCGCAGACATCGGCGAGGCTCTCACCGCCCGCTACCGGGGCGGTCGGATCGGCCAGCGCGGATACCGGCCTGCCCTCGAACACCCCGTGACTCTGTTCGCGCAGCCTGTGGTCGCGGCGCACGGCCAGCCCCGTCATCGCCGCGACGGCGTCGGCGGTCTGCACGGCACGGGCGAGGTCACTGGTCACCAGCGCGTCCACGGCGTGCCCGGTGAGATGCTCGGCGAGGGCCCACGCCTGCCGGTGACCGAGGTCGGTCAGGCCGACGTGCGCGGTCTGCCCCTGGAGCAGGCCTGCCGCGTTCCATCGCGACTGGCCGTGGCGGACCAGCCGCAGCCGCAACGGTGTACTGGCAGCCATGAACGGCACAGCCTCCGTTGCATGTGGACGGACCACTCGGCTGGCTCCCGGCGATCGAGGTCACCGGTCACAGCGGCTCTCGGCCGCGCCGGCTTCGCACCGGCTTGACTGTGGAGGATGGCACAGAATCGTCCCGCCCTCGCGGGAGGACCGGAGTTCGTTCGCGGGAGGGCCGGGTCGGCCGGCAGGCCCGGTGTCAGTGCTCCGGTGTCCGGGCGTCCGGGGGGGTCAATGTTCGCGCCGCCTGGGACAGATGCGGCTCGACGGGCTCCGGCCGGTTGTCATCCCAGGTCAGGTGCAGGATGAACGCCGAATCGATCTGCTGCTCGCACGGACAGTCCGGGCAGTCGGTCCGATTGGGCCGCAGCGGACAGTCCCAGCAGGTGCGCACCAGTCGCTCGGTCTTCTCCAGGTCGCTGAGCAGGTAGCGCAGGTTGGCCAGCGAGGCACGGAGGTCAGCGCGGATCGATGCGAAGACCTCGGCGAGCTGGTGGCTCGACTCCTCACCGGTCGCCGATGAGGGGCGGATCGTGGCGAGTTGCCTGAGCGTCTTGATCGGCACGCCGACCGCGGCCAGCCGGACACACACTTCGAGCCGCTGCACGGCGAAGTCGGAGTAGTAGCGGGTGCCCTTGTCCGTGCGGCTGGGCGTGACCAGCCCCTGCTCCTCGTAGTAGCGCAGCGTGCGCAGGGTGACCCCGAGCATTTCGGCGACTTCCCCGGACGACTGGTAGCCGAGTCGTCGCGCCTCTGTCGGGTCCACGAGCTGGTTCCTTTCTGGTCCCTGGCCGGAGCGCGGTGGCGCCCGACACCAGCGTGGCACACGTTTTGGCCTGCTGGCAGCGTGCCCGCCCGAAAATCGAATCTTTACGTGAGGATAACAAAATTTCGCCGCAGCCGACGACTCCCCAGGTGGGATGGGCAGCGGAGCGGATATCCGCTCCGCGCGTGAGGAAGAACTGGTGCCGTCCGGCAGGTCCGGACGAGAGGTCTCCGCACGTCGACGGGCTGTTATGTCATGGGTGGCAGTGCCTTGCGGACAGACGTCCCGATGTTCCCGTCGACGTGACGCACTAGACATTCCGGCGCGATATTTGTTACGCTAACGTCAGATATTTGAGATTCGGGGTTGCTGCTGCGGATCGCGCCACGATCGGGCGCCCCGGTCGATTTCGCAGGCGCCGGCATACGGGCAGTTGCTGATCACCCAAGGCCTCCGGCCATCGAGGAGATGACCATGACCGTCGCGGACGCGTCCGTTCTGAACGCCGATCTGTCTATTGTGGACCCCGAGGTGGCCGAAGCGGTCGGTGCCGAACTGGACCGCCAGCGCGACACCCTGGAGATGATCGCCTCCGAGAACTTCGCGCCCCGGGCGGTGCTCCAGGCCCAGGGTTCCGTGCTGACCAACAAGTACGCGGAGGGGTACCCGGGAAGGCGCTACTACGGCGGCTGTGAGCACGTGGACGTCATCGAGCGGCTGGCGATCCAGCGGGCGCTGGCCCTGTTCGGCGCCGACCACGCCAATGTGCAGCCGCATTCCGGCGCGCAGGCGAACGCGGCCGCGATGGCCGCCGTGCTGAGCCCCGGTGACACCATTCTCGGACTCGATCTGGCCCACGGCGGGCACCTGACACACGGGATGCGCCTGAACTTCTCCGGGCAGCTCTACGACGTGGCGGCCTACCACGTGCGCAAGGAAACCGGCCTGGTCGACATGGACGAGGTCGCCGACCTCGCCCGGCAACGGCGACCGAAGCTGGTCGTCGCGGGCTGGTCGGCCTACCCGCGCGAACTGGACTTCGCCGCGTTCCGCGAGGTGGCCGACTCGGTGGGGGCCCTGCTACTCGTGGACATGGCCCACTTCGCCGGTTTGGTCGCCGCGGGCCTGCACAGCAACCCCGTCCCGTTCGCCGATCTGGTCACCACGACGACACACAAGACCCTCGGCGGCCCGCGCGGCGGCATCGTGCTGTGCCGGTCGGCCCTGGCGAAGGCACTGGACTCGGCGGTGTTCCCCGGTCAGCAGGGTGGGCCGCTCCAGCACGTGATCGCGGCCAAGGCGGTCGCCCTACGGCTGGCCGCGGGCGAGGAGTTCCGGGACCGCCAGCGGCGCGCCCTCGCGGGTGCCCGGATCATCGCGCGGCGGCTCGCGGCGTCCGACTGTGCCGAGGCCGGCATCCGGGTGGTGTCCGGCGGCACCGATGTGCACCTCGTGCTGGTGGACCTGGTCGACTCGGCGCTCGACGGCCGGCAGGCCGAGGACCGGTTGCACCGGATCGGGATCACCGTGAACCGCAACGCGGTGCCGTTCGACCCGCGACCGCCGATGATCACCTCCGGCCTGCGGATCGGCACCCCGGCCCTGGCCACCAGGGGCTTCGCCGATGCCGACTTCGCCGAGGTCGCCGACGTACTCGCCACCGCGCTG
>DATAUG010000169.1:0-1740 GCA_036268355.1 Sporichthyaceae bacterium | reverse complement strand
CACGACCAGGACCCGGTGGGGTCGGTCCAGGTCGTAGTCCAGGATCCGGGCCCTCGTCCGCGAGTGCTCGGCGTCGATCCCGGCCAACAGCTCCTCGACCAAGTCCCGGCGCAGACGCAGGGCAGTCTCGGCACGGGTCCGGACATGAGCCAGTTCCATGGCCAACACGGTGGCCCCGTGCTCGAGCGCAACCAGGTCCGACTCCCGGGCAGTGCCGCCCGGGTCGACCAGCGCGATCACCCCGAGGATCTCCTCTCCGGGTCCGGCGAGCGCGACGAGCCGGCCGTCCGCGCGCAGCGGGTGCCCGGCCTCACCGACGCGGCGCAGCAGCGCCTCCCGCGCCGCCGGGGCAGCCTTGGGGTACGGGTCGGGCGTCGCGGGTCCCGCCCAGGTGATCAGGTTTCCGTGCCGGTCCTCGATGGCCACCGCCCGGTCGGTGAGCTCGTGCACCGCGCGAGCAATCCCGGCCTGTCCCTCCCCGGCCGCGGCCACCGCGGTCAACCGTTCGTGGATCTGGGTACTGCGCCGCAGGGCCTGGTTGACCAGCCGCAGATCTTCGGTCACCGCCCGCTCCCGGGCGTGCGAGCGGGCGTTGGCCAGGGCCACCCCGGTGTGTTGGGCCAACGCTCCGAGCAGGAACTGCTGATGCGCACCCGGCGCCGTCGGGGCCGCGACGATCAGGTAGCCGAGCGCCCCGCCCAAGGTGGTCAGTTGATAGGACCAACCCCAGCCTTGGCCGAGCGCCACCTCCCCGCCGCCCTCGGGCAACGTGGGCAGCTGGGCGGATATCGCGCCGGAATGCTCGGGCGTGGCGAGCTCGCCGATCGTGCGCCACGCGGCGTCCAGCCACAGGGCGATGGGCCGCACCGGCGCCAGTGACGGTACGGCGGTTGTGGCCAGACGGAGGATCTCCTCCTCGTCCCCGCTGCGGGTCATCACCATGGAGAGCACGAGCAGGGCGTGGAAGCTGGACAGTTGATCGCGCGCCACGCTGCGCTGCAGTGGCGGCCCGTGCACCGGAGCCAGATTCGGGATCACCCGGCTCAGCTCGGCCTCGTAGTCCACCACCGCGTCGAAGCCGATGTCCCGCTCAACACGAGCTCCATTTCGCCGTCCAGACGCGCGAGGTGATATTCCCCGTCATCCAAGGCCTCGCGTACCCCGCGCTGCCACAGGTCAATCATTTCTCCGGGTAAATCTGTCCGCGGCGAACCACACCTCCTGCGAGCAGACAGCCCCACCGGGCCGGAATCCGCGCGAGTTTCCGCGCTGCCGGGTTGGAGTGTCGGCGGTGTGGATCGCCGCAGAGTAGGACTTCCAACCGTCCCGCCGCGAAGGAGGCAATCCCGATGAGCACGGACGCCCGATACTCGACCTCGCGCCCACCCGACTCGCAGCCGCGCCTGCACCAGCAGGGCCTGGTGACCCAGGAGTACAAGCATCTGCCACTGCTGCCGAGCGCACTCGGCCACGACGTCCGGCTGCGGTCGGTGGCGCTGCTCAACCCGATTCTGGCGGACAGCCAGATTCTTTACGGCCTCTACAAGAAGCACCACTGGTTGATGCGGGATCCCACCTTCTCCTCCTTGCACCTGCTGTTGGACGAGCACGCCCGCGCACAACTGGAGTTGATTGACGCGCTTGCCGAGCGGGTGCAGGTATTGGGCGGCGTGGCGGTCGGGGATCCGTGGCACGTCGTGGAGCTGACCGCGCTGCCGCGCCCGCCGGCCGGCGTCGAGG
>DATAUG010000168.1:0-16112 GCA_036268355.1 Sporichthyaceae bacterium | reverse complement strand
ACCGCCGCCAACTGCTCCGCGGACGCCTCGGTTTCCTTCTTCTTCGCCACATCGTTCAGTGTCACGCTCATCGAGTGACCTTCCCCGCCGGCCATCAGGCTCGGCGCGTCAGGCCGGAAACACCGTTAATCGGACAGTCCCAAGCCGCCGTGTGTCTGGGCGTGAGCTCCGATCAGTTGTTCGTGCTGGGGGTGGGGTGGGCGCGCGGCGGCTGCAGGATCGGCAACCTCAACGTGTTCGGCTGGCCAGAGGCGGGTTGGGGTGTGCCGGCCGGGGTTGGGACGCCGGTCGACAATCCGGCAGGTCCGCCCGTGGTTCCCGGTGCCCGGGACGGCGTAGGTGCCGGCGTGGCAGTCTGCGGCGCAAGCTCGGGGCCCGGTGAGGCGGACACACCTGTCGGGGAGCTGCTTGCCGGGCGGGGTGTTCGGGCGGGTGCGGCCCGCGGAGGGCGGTCGCGGACGGTCGTAGTTGTGACGGTGGTGGTGTACCGGTCGGGGTCAGGGGTGGGGCGCAAGTACAACCAGCACGTCATCACCGCCGCGAAGGCCAGTGTCAGGGCCAGGGTGGAGGTGCGCATCCGCCCGCCGAACACGGTCGCCGCCACCCGCCGGGGCCGGTCGCTCACGACTGCCCCGTCGGCACACCGGTCGCGTCAGTGCCCGCCGCGGACTCGTCGGGTTCGGGGGGCGGGGTGAATGCGATCGACCGGTCGTGCAGCGCGGTGACGATGCGCTGACGCAGGTCCCGGCGTACCCCGAACTGTTTGCCCGGCAGGCAGCGAGCCACGACCCGAACGGTCACCTGGTCCACGGCCAAGGACTCCGCGCCGATGACCGTCGGCGCGTCCAGCAGCAGTTCGCGCAGCTGTGGATCGGCGAAGGCCCGCTCGCAGACCCCCCGGAGGATCTTCAGGGCCTCGGTGTAGTCCTCGGTGGTCGCCAGCGGTACGTCGACCACCGCGCGGGCCCAGTCCCGGGACAGGTTGGTCACCTGCACCAGTTGCCCGTTCGGGACGATGATCAACTCCCCGTCGGCGGAACGCAGCCGCGTCACCCGCAACGAGATCTGCTCCACCGTTCCGACGACCCCGCTGGTGGAACCCAAGGTGGAGATCCGCACCAGGTCCCCGAACCCGTACTGGCGCTCGGCGATGATGAAGAACCCCGCCAGCAGGTCCTGCACGATCCGTTGTGCCCCGAAACCCAGAGCCACACCCGCGACGGTGGCCGGGGCCACCAACCCGGTCACAGCCAGGCCGAACAACGAGGCGAGGCGGACGGCGGTCACACTGAAGATCAGCACCCGGCCGGACCACACCAGTATCTGGACGACCGAGTGGCGATGCTTCTCCTGTTCGGACGCCACCAGCCCGTCGGTGTGCACCGAGCCGTTGCCGATGCGCCGGATGAACCCGTTGCCGAGGGCGGCCAAGGCCCGGGAGGCCAGCACCGACCCGAGCAGCCAGGCCAAAATCTCCAGCCCGTCACCGCGTGCCCACAGCCGCACGTCGTCGAACTGCCCCACGGCCAGATTGCCCACACCGACCATCGTGCCCGGCCGCCCGGCACGTTCCCACAGTGGTCGCCCGGTGGACCCCGCGGCACCCGAACGCGTCCTACCCAGTTTCACGACCTCGTGCACCCGGCGTCCACCGGTGCCACGGTGCCGCGGCCGTCGGACCGATGACGCGCGTTTCGCGCCGGTCAGGAGGAGATGCACTTCACCGGGTCGGGCGCACGAGGAATTCCCTGACCTGACCGGGTGAGTTCAGCTCGATCACCTCGAGGTGTGCATGACGGCGCAGGGCGTCGTCCAGTCGCGGCCGACTGTCGATCGGGTAGCGCCAGATCCGTCGCACGAAGGCCGGATCGTCAGGGGCATGCAGATGAGACGAGCGGGCCATCGTCGAAGTCCACGGGTTTGTGCAGCTGGTGCCGGCCGTCGGCGACTGGATCGCTACTTGGCGAGCGACCCACGAGGTCATGATCTATGTCGACGTGACGGATGCGCCCCGTCGTGATCGCGACGCAATTCGGGCCATCGACCTTGACCTGGATGTCTTGTACTGGCGGGACGGTCGCGTCACGATCGATGACGAGGACGAGTTCGAGTAACACCGGGTCAGGTACGGATATCCGCACGAGGTCGTGGCGCGTGCGTGCGCAACGGCTGATTGGCTGGTGGCACAGATCGAAGCCCGCACCGCTCCTTTCGACGAGACGGGATTCGGGTGGCCGGACCGGGCGGAAGGGTACTGGTCCACGGGCGGCTGAGTGGGGCGGGCGCTGTGCGCGCGGGGCTGCTCGAACGGCCTGTCGCACCGAGCTGATCCTGCCGTGGCGACCCACCTTCGTCCGCTGTGTCGGGGGCCGGAGCTACTCGGGGGCGGCCGGGCCTGCGTGGGCGCCGCTGGGCCTGCGGTGCCCGGCGCCGGTCTGGCGACCGGCTGGTAGTTCGTCCCATGCGTAACGCCAAGGGGTGGAGCCGCCCGGTTCGTAGGCGGGCTGCCTTGCCCAGCCGTCGGCGGGCCATGGCTTGGCCTGGTAGGTCTTGCCGCGGTGGGTCACGATGGTCCCTGCGCGGTACGTGTCCAGATCCGCCTCGGACCACTCCGGGTAACGCGACGCATCTGTTGGCTGGGTCACGGTTGAAATCCCTCCTGGCGCCCGACACCTTGGATCGGTAGCCTTCCGCGTCGGGTCGCGCTGCGTCCAGCCCCGATCCTCACCCAGCCCGGCGGACCCGCCGGGCGGCACGTCTGACGGTGCGTCAGCCCAGCTCGGGCACCGCGGCGGCGGCCTCGTCGAGGGCCTCGCGAGCCGTCCGGGCGACCAACGGAGCAGGATCGTCCAGCGCGGCGAGCACGACCGACCGGAACTCGGGGATCTGTGGCAGCCAGGCCCCGAGTTCGAACACGGCGGAGAACCGCACGTCGGAATCCGCATCGCGGGCCATCCGGACCAGCGCCTCGCGGGCGGGTTCGCTGAGTTCCTCGACGGAGGAAAGCGCGTCGCTGACCGCGTAGCGGATCGACTCGTCGGTGGAGTCGACCAGGGGGAGGAGTCGGTCGGTGGCGCGATCGCTGCCGGTGTACCCGAGCGCGGATATCAACCAGAACAACGTGTCCGGGTCGGTCTCCCGGTCGAAGGCCGCCAGCAGCGCATCGACTGCGTCGGCCTCCCGGCCCCGCACCGCACGGACGAGTCGACTGCCCAGGATCCGGTGCTGCGCGTCGGTGTGCCGGAGCAGCTCGACACCGAGGGCCATCAGCTCGTCCGGGTCGCCTTCGACGATCGTCCGGGACACCAGGTCCGGGTCGGTGGCGCCGGCAGCCAGGTACGACCGTTGCGCCGCGACCAGGTCGTGGACCGGCGGCAGCGAGCTTTCGCCCTGTGGGCGGGGTTCAGGGTTCACCCGTCAAGTATCCGCAGCAGGTCCTCCGGCGCGGTGGGGGACTCCTCGACGCCGAGGTGGATGCGGACGTCAGATCGGTCGCTCGTCGACCTGACCCGCGTCGACGGCGATCCGCCGGTTGACCCGCACGGTCTGCAGGAGGCGTCGGTCGTGCGAGACGAGGAGCAGGGTGCCGGGGTAGGAGTCCAGGGCCTGCTCCAGCTGTTCGATCGCGGGCAGGTCAAGGTGGTTGGTCGGCTCGTCCAGAACGAGCAGGTTGACCCCGCGGGCCTGGAGGAGGGCCAGACCGGCGCGGGTGCGCTCGCCGGGGGACAGGCTGTCGGCGGGCCGGAGCACGTGGTGCGACTTGAGCCCGTACTTGGCCAGCAGTGTGCGGACCTCGGCCTCGGGCTGATCGGGTACCTGTTCGCCGAAGGCCCGCAGCAGGGTCGTGCCGTCGGCGAACGCCGACCGTGCCTGGTCGATCTCGCCGACGATCACGCCCGGCCCGAGCGCGGCTGACCCCTCGTCAGGTTCCAGCCGGCCCAGCAGAACGGCGAGCAGCGTCGACTTGCCCGATCCGTTCGGGCCGGTGATCGCCACGCGGTCCGCCCAGTTGATCTGCAGATGTACCGGGCCGAGTGTGAAGCCGCCGCGGCGGGCCAACGCCCCGCGGGCCGTTGCGACGACCGTCCCGGCGCGCGGCGCCACGGCGATCTCCATCTGCAGCTTCCACTCCTTGCGCGGCTCCTCGACGACCTCCAATCGCTCGATCAGACGATCGGTCTGCCGGGCCTTGGCGGCCTGCTTCTCCGTCGCCTCTGCCCGGAACTTGCGGCCGATCTTGTCGTTGTCTCCGGCCTTGCGGCGGGCGTTCGCGACGCCCTTCTCCATCCACGCGCGCTGCGACCGGGCCCGCTCGGTGAGTGCGCCGACGCGCTCGGCGTACTCGTCGTAGTCCTCCCGGCTACGGCGCGCCGCCACCTCGCGCTCGTGCAGGTAGGCCGCGTAGCCGCCGCCGTACAGCGACACGCTCTGCTGGACCAGGTCCAGCTCGACGACCTCAGTGACAGTGCGCGCGAGGAACTCCCGGTCGTGGCTGACAACCGCGACGCCCGCGCGCAACCCGACGAGGAACCGCTCCAGGCGCTCGAGGCCCTCGAGGTCGAGATCGTTGGTGGGCTCGTCGAGCAGGAACAGGTCGTAGCGGGACAGCAGCAGCGCGGCCAGGCCGGCCCGGGTGGCCTGCCCGCGGGAGAGCGCTGTCATCGGCGTGGCGAGGTCGATCGCGAGGCCGAGCTCGTGGGTCGTCGCCTCGGCGCGCTCCTCGAGGTCGGCCCCACCGAGGGCCAGCCAGCGGTCGAGCGCGAAGGCGTAGGCGTCCGCTGCGGACTCCCCGCCGATCGGGCGACCGTCCGCGAGGGCGTCGGCAGCGGCGTCGAACGCCGCCTGGGCGGCCGCCGTGCCGGTACGGCGGGCGATGAGGTCCAGGACGCTCTCCCCGGGGACGGCCACGAGCTCCTGAGGCAGGTAGCCGACCACCGCGGTGGCCGGGGACAGGGTGATCTGGCCCTGCGTCGCCGAGCCTGCGGGTGGGGCGTCCTGCCCCGATCCGGCCGGGATCAGCCCGGCGAGCATCCGGAACAGCGTCGACTTGCCGGCTCCGTTGGCCCCGACCACGCCGACGACGTCGCCGGGGGCGAGCGTCAGGTCGAGTCCGGAGAAGAGGGTCCGGTCCCCGTGCGCGGCCGCGAGACCTTTGGCGAACAACGTGGCGCTCATGTCAGGCTGACGCTACAAGGCCACACCCGCCGCGAGGTGTCCCCAGGACTCCGTGCGGTCAGGTTCAGGCGTCGGCCGCCGGTAGGGCGATCAGGACGTCGCCGAACTGCACCCGTCGTGCTCCCTCGCGGTCGAGGAGTGCGTGTTGGCCGGGGAAACAGCGCCGGGCGGGACTGTCGTACCTGCGTCGCCGGAGCGGTGGCCGGGTCGGTGTGGTCGTGCAGCCGGCGTGTTGTTCCGGGCTCGTCAGTAGTGGGGTCCCCACCAGCCGGGGTAGTTGCGGCTGGGTGGGCAGACCTCTGGGTCCATGGCGAACCCGGAGTTCGGGTCGTTGTTGCAGTTGGGGTGGTGATGGCGGTGGTGATAGTGGTCGTCGTCCCAGCCGTCGTCGCCCGCCGGTGGTGCCACGTACCCGGCCGAGGCGTTCCCGGCGGTGCCGGCGTGGGCGGTGCCTGCACCTGCTGTCGTGGCGGTCGCGACCAGCAGCACTGCCGTGCACCATCGCCGTGCGAGCCGGTTCGACATGACTCCTCCTCGGTTGCTCGGTGCTCCCGCCGCCGGCGGTCCCCGGACGGGGTCGGCGCGGACCCGTGCGTGTCAATGCTGGCCATGGCGCTCCGGCGGCCGGCCGGGAACCGACCAGGTTCACCCGCCCGGCCCAGCGACACCCCGGCCCGGATGCGTCGGGTGTCGCACTTCAGGCCCTGCGGCCGGCGTCCGGGTTTGGACACCGCGCCGGCTCGTGGACTTCCAACGCTGCGTGAACAACCCTGCCCGACTGGATCGATCGCGGCTGGACCAAGGCCACCGACGAATGACGCTCCGTCAGATACAGGACCCTACGATGACGGAAACCGCGGCGGAGATGATCTTGACCGGCTGGGGATAAAGCGATGGTTGTCGGCTCGATTTGTCATATCGCACGATGGATGTGACGGCCGTCCGCAAAGGCCGGGGCAGGTGGCGGCGTTTCGTCACCGGCGTCGCCGGGGTTGACCCCGACGCGACCAGGGGGCGAAGGAGGAACCGGTATGACGGGTCTGGTGTTGACGTCGGTAGGCCGTGTGACGGTGAACCGGCTTCTGATCGTGGCGGCATTCGGTGGGGCCGTCGTACTGTCCCCGGCCCTCGCGGGGTCCTCGCAGGCATCGGCGCAATGTCCGGCGCACGCGCTGTGCATCTACCCGGGACCGCATTACGAAGGCGAACCGATGATTTTCGGCGTGCCCAGGAGTCCTTTCGCGAAAGGCCAATGGTTGGACGACGGGCATTGTCGCGTCCTGCGCTTCGGGTCCCTGATCGACAACACCATCTACGGCGGCACCGTCTATGCCAACAATCAGTGCGACGGCGGCGGCGGCACCCAGGATTTCGGGCGGAAAGCCAGAATCGCCGACTTCACCAACTGGCACGTCCGCAGTTTCATCTACCCTCTCGACGAGGACACCGCAGTCGTCCCCGCCAACCCCAGCTCGATCCCGGCGACGCCACCACCGACCGGGAAATGACCTCGCTGTCCCCGTTTCGGCCCGGCCGTGACGAACGGTGTGCCCGCCGTTCCCGCAGCGGTCGCACCTCGCGTTGTCGTTCAGTGGTCGCCGTGGACGCCGGTGAAGCTGATCGCACCGCCGGCCCGACCGGGTGAGCTCGCGGGACATCGGCGACGGATCGAACTCTTACCGCGGGTTCGGCCCTTTGGTTTCAGGCGTTCCGCTGCGGCGAGGCCGGCTGTTGCGGGCGAAGGGGTTGTGCACCCGCACGCCGGCGTAGTCCTGTCCGTCTGGAAGATCCTCGGACAACACGACGTCGCATCGGGCCAGTCGAGCGGCTTCGATGATCGCGGCGTCCCAGTAGGAGATGTGGAACCGTTCGCTGGTTGCCATGGCGGCCAGCACCAGCGCGGTGGTGGTCTCCTGCACGGGGAAACGGGTGAAGGAGCGGACCAAGGTCGAGGCCTGACGGTGGGTGAGGGCATCGGATCGACCGGAACGGGTGGCCTGGACGTAGAACTCCTGCAACACCTGTGCCGAAAGGGTGATGTCCCTCGATGCGAGCAGCTCGCCGGCAGCCGTGGCCTTCGCCTGCTCCTGCGGATCGGTCGACACCGCGTACAGCAGGACGTTCGTGTCAACGAACCGCACGGCCGTGCAACTCCTCGCGGTCGAGACGGTCGCCGGCCCGGAACCGCTTGATCTGCTGCTGAACCAGCCGCTGCTCTGCCTCCATGCGGGAGAACTCGTCCTCGCCCGACAACCGACGCAGGTATTCGGTCACCAATGCGCTGAGCGAGGTGCCTCGTTCAGCGGCCCGGATGCGGGCGGCCCGGTACACCTCGTCGGGGACGGAGACGGTCACATTTTTCACTGTCTCACAGTAACACCGGTTCACAGCCAGCTGACTTGTAGCGGCGGTTCGGTCCGCGTGGTTCGCCGGAGTGCTGGACCGGCGGACACGGGCCCTACTCCACCCCGCAGGACTACCTGCGGTTGACCCGGATGCTGCTGGGCGGCGGCACGTTCGACGGCGTGCCGATCCTGTCGGCCGACACGGTGGCCGACGCGTTCGCCAACCACATCGGTGCCCTCGAGGTCCCGGAGCGGGTGGCCACGGCATCACCGGTCCACAGTTGCGACTTCGTCTTCGGCCGCAACCGCAAGTGGGGCTGGGGTTTGCTCATCAACACCGAGGATCAGCCGGGCGCTCGGCGGGCGGGCAGCGGGGCCTGGGCCGGGTTGGCCAACACGCACTTCTGGGTCGACCCGGCAAGTGGCGTGACGGGTTCGATCTACTCGCAGTACCTGCCGTTCGTGACCCCCGGCTACCTGCAGATGTACGCCGAGTTCGAGAAGGGCGTGTACGCGGTGATCTGATGATCCGTCAGATCGCCTGAGTCGGCCGGCGTCGCCGCTCAGCCGAAGGTGAAGTCGTAGGCTTCCAGGCCCGGGCCGAGCTTCAGGGTCAGGATGCCGCGGCCGTCCTTGGGCGGGCTGTCGGTCAACTGGTAGAGCGTCGGCACCCCGTGCACCGCAACGGTCCTGACGTGCACGCCGTCGACGGCGACATCAATCGTGCCGTCGCCACCGACTACCAGATAGGCCTTGTCGGCCTGGTAGTCGAACCGAAGCTCGGCGCCGGGCCCGGCGGTCATCGCCTCCCGACCGATGGTCCAGGTGCCCGAAAGTGCGATGGTCTCGGTGTACTGGCGTCCGGAGTACTGGTACTGCACGGCCTGGTCCTGCTGCGGGTCGGGCGCGGTGCCGGAGATCGGGAGCGAGTGGGAGTAGCCCAGGTAGGTCTCCGGGGTCCCTCCGGTGATCGGCTCCGGGTCGGTGGCCAGGGGACTGCCGAGTACCGACTTGGGCTTCGCCTCGGCCAGCATTTGTCGGATCAACGTCTCGGTGGACTCGTAGCTGCCGTCCCCGAAAGAGGCGTGCCGTACCTCTCCGGTCGGGTCGACCAGGTACTCGGCCGGCCAGTAGTCGTTCGCCCAGGCCTTCCAGGTACCGAAGTCGTTGTCCATCGCGATCGGGTAGTTCACGCCGAGGGCCGCCGCCTCGCTGGTCACGTTGGACCGGACGTGTTCGAACGCGAACTCCGGGCTGTGCACCCCGACCACCACCAGACCCGCGTCGGCGTACTTCTTCGCCCAGCCCTCCACGTACGGCAGCGTTCGTTGGCAGTTGATACAGCTGTAGGTCCAGAAGTCGATCAGCACCACCTTCCCGTGCAGGTCCGCCATCGTCAGCGGCCGCCCCCCGGGTGTGTTCAGCCAGGCGGTGACCCCGGTGAACTCCGGTGCCATCCCACACTCCTGCAGTTCCGAACTGCCGGGCGCGCAGTTCGAGGCGAAGGCCGCCGGCGCGGCTTTTGCCGCATCGGCGTCGACCAGGTCGTGCAGTCGCGCCATCGCGCGATTGTTGGCCTCGACCTTGCGCTGCAGCGCCGCGGTGTACCCGGGCACGTGCCGCTGCAGCGGGTCGGCCCAGTTGAACGCCAGCACCATCGCCATCGCGATCATCACCACGCCGCCCGCCATGCGCAGTCGGGCCGCGTGCCGGCGCAACGCACCGGCACGCCGGAAGATCGCATCCCGGGCCAGCGCGAGCACCAGCAGGGGCAGCGCAGCGCCGATCGCGAAGGCGAACGTCAACGCGATCGTCCGCACCCCGAACTGGTGGGTGGCACCGACCACCGCGATCGTGGCGAGCACCGGGCCGGCGCACGGCGCGAACAGCAGACCCATGCCCAACCCGAGCAGCACCCCGTTGCCCCGGACGTTGACGGCCCGGCGCGGAAGTCGGGCGAACGGCCGTTCCAGCACGGCCGAAACCCGGTGCGACAACAACCCGACCCCGATCAACGCCAGCACGGCGATACCGATGTGGCGCAGCAGATCCTGCGGAAGGCCCAAGGCGTCGAGCACCAGCGAGCCGAACAACGTCGACAGGCTGAAGCTCAGCACCAGACCGGCGACGATCCCCAACGGCCGCCGCACACTCACCCGGCGCCTGGGCGGTGCGGCCACGGCCACGCTCACGGAAGCGGAGGCGGCAGCGGCAGTGGCAGCGAACGGCGAGGCCAGTTCGGCGTCCGGCACTGCCGGATCGGTTGCCGCCGCCGGATCGGCGAGCAGGATCGGCACCATCGGGAGCACGCACGGCGAGATGCTCGTGATCAACCCGGCCAGAAACCCGATCAGGACGGTTGTCAGCATCGACCTCACCTCTGGCGGAGCGTCGAGCGTTTCGGCGAAGCCTAATTCGAAAGGGATTCGGTGCCGAGTCCGCAGCGGATTACCGGGCGCTCAGTCGTCCGATCGTCTGATCGTCCTCCGTCACCGGCGCCGGAAGTCGATCCGTACCACCGACGGCCCGTGTCTGCGCAGCCCGGGCAGCAGTCGGCGGATGGTCAGCACGCTCCGGGTCGCCGGGTCGCCCGCCACCGGTGGGTCGACCAACCGGACCCGCCCGACCGCGGGCTCCAGTCGCAGTTCCTCGACCAGTTGCCCGGGGGTGACACCCCACGGCATCGGCGGCGGCTGGTAGCCGCCCGGCCTGCGTCCCCGGCCGGAGGTGGTGAAGGCGGTCAGCCGCAGCGGCATGGTGTCGAAGATCATCGCCCCGCCCGGGAAGGCTGCCGCGCACCGGGTGATCAGCGCCCGCACCTGTTCCGGCGGCAGGTACATCAGCAGGCCCTGCGCGACGACCATGACGTGGTTCGCCGGGTCGGCGCCGAGCGCCTCGAGCCATTCCGGCTCCAGAGCCGAGCCGGCGAACATCCGCCGTCGTGGCGGATCGGCCGGCAGCAGCGCTGCCCGCACCGCTGCCGTCTCCGGCAGTTCCACGGTGAACCAGCGCACCCGACCGTCGTCGACCCGCCAGAACTGTGTCTCCAGGCCCTCGCCCAGCGCCACCACCGTGGCACCGGGGAACGCGGCCATGAACTGCCGAACCTGGGCGTCGATCGCCGCGGCCCGCAGCCCGATGTACCGGCCGAACACCGGTCGCGCCTGCCCGAAGCGGCCGACGAAGTCGAAGTCGATCGCCGCGAGCAACTCGACGGCCTTGGGGTCGTCCAGGACCGAGAAAGCCGAAGCGGCCTCGCGGGCGCGGTAATACAGCGTCAACAGGGTCGTCTCCGGCACCCCGGACAGATCCACCCGGAGCCGGCGCCGAGGTGGTGATGCCCCGTCCGGATCCATCCCGGAAGCCTATGTCGGGTGTGCCTGCAGTTTCTGACGCACCGTCACTCGCACAGGACTGTGCTGCAACTGTTGACGCGCGGGCAACACCGCCGAAACACCCCGAAGGCACGCTCGAAGGCATGGGGGAGGAGGAGCCGGTGTTGTTGCAACTTCGGATCGACCTGCCGGACCGACCTGGTTCGCTGGCCCGGGTCGGTCGGGTGTTGGGGGCGTTGGGTGCGGACATTCGGGCGATGACTGTGCTGGATCACGGGGGGTCCCGAGTCGTCGACGAGTTCACCGTGGCGTGGCCCAACTACCCTGGGGCCGACCGGCTTGCCCAGGCACTCTCGGCGGTCCCTGGAGTGGGCCTGCTGGGCGCGTGGCGGACCACAACCCGGCCGGATGCCTTTCCGGACCTGGACGTCCTGCTGCACGTCAAGTCACAACCCGGACGAGCGATGGAAACGTTGGCCGACGCGCTGCCGGGCGTGCTCAACGCAGACTGGGCGGTCGTGCTCGGCGCCCCGCCGGAGCGGGCCACGATCGCGGCCAGCCCGGCGGCGCCGGACGCGGAGTCGCTGCCGGACATCCGACCGACACACCCGCTGGCATTCAGTTCCGGGCCACAGGTGCACCTGGGCGCGGTGCCTGCGACCGGGAACGTCACCGTCTACGTTGCGCGCAGCGAGGGCGGACCGCCGTTCCACCGGGTCGAGCTGGCCCGATTGACCCGATTGGTCGAGGTGGCCTGCGCGGTCGCCGAGACCGGTGCGGTGCGCGGCCTGGCCCGGGATTCCCGAGTGTCGTCCCGCTGACCGACGCGCCGCACGGGCATCGACCCACGAGTAGGGTCGAGCCCGGGTGGCGAGGAGGGCGTGGTGGCCGAGCCGACGGCGTCCGGGGACCGGGTTCTGACGATTCCCAACGTGCTGAGCGGAATTCGGGTTCTCGGTGCCCCGGTGTTTCTCTGGCTGATCCTGGGCCCGAAAGCGGACGGTCTGGCGCTGGGAGTGCTCATGCTCTCCGGCGCCACCGACTACTTCGACGGCGCCCTGGCCCGACGGCTGAACCAGACCAGTCGGCTCGGGCAGCTCCTCGATCCGGCCGCGGACCGGCTCTACATCCTGGCTACGCTGGTCGGATTGACGATCCGCCACGTCATTCCACTGTGGTTGACCTTGTTCCTGGTCGCGCGAGACGTCATGCTCACCGGTTGTGTGCCGCGGTTGCGCAGGCTCGGCTACGGGCCCGCGCTGCCGGTGCACTATCTGGGCAAGGCGGCGACATTCAACCTGCTGTACGCGTTCCCGTTCCTGCTGCTGGCCGACCACTCCGGTCCCGGCATGAGCGAGCTGCAGACGCTCGCCTCCGTGTTCGGCTGGGCTTTCGCGATTTGGGGTACCGCGCTGTACTGGTGGGCAGGAATCCTCTATGTGATGCAGGTGCGGGGGTTGACGGCCGCGGGCGAGGCGAGCGCCGTGCCCAGTCCGGCATGACCGGGCGGGCTCCCCCGACCTGACGGGGCACCGCCGCGAGCGACTGCGACGCGCGAGGAACGAGCGAGGAGAACAAGCGAGCATCAAGCGGGAGGTGGCAGTTTGAAGGCGGTCGTCATGGCCGGTGGGGAGGGGACTCGCCTGCGCCCGCTGACGGCTGCGATACCCAAACCGCTGTTGCCGGTGGTCAACCAGCCGCTGATGGGTCACGTCCTGCGCCTGCTGCGCCGCCATGGCCTGACCGAGGTCGTGGTGACCGTGCAGTTCCTGGCCGCGCTGGTGCGCAATCACTTCGGCGACGGCGAGGAGCTCGGCATGTCCATCTCCTACGCCAACGAGGCCACGCCGCTGGGCACCGCCGGCAGCATCAAGAACGCCGAGGATGCGCTGTGCGACGGCACGTTCCTGGTGATCTCCGGCGACGCGCTCACGGACATCGACCTGACCGACCTGCTTCGGTTCCACAAGGAGCGTCAGGCGCTGGTGACCGCCTGCCTCACGCGCGTCTCCGACCCGCTGGACTTCGGCATCACCATCCTCGGGGAGAACGGCCGCATCGAGCGGTTCCTGGAGAAACCGAGCTGGGGTCAGGTGTTCTCCGACACCGTCAACACCGGCATCTACGTGATGGAGCCGGAGGTATTCGACTTCATCCCGGCCGGCGAGCAGGTCGACTGGTCGGAGGACGTCTTCCCGGCACTGCTGGCCAAGGACAAGCCCCTTTACGGCTACATTGCGGAGGGTTACTGGGAGGACGTCGGCACCCACGAGAAGTACCTCAAGGCGCACGTCGACGTGCTGTCCCGGCGGGTCGCCGTCGAGTTGGACGCGTTCGAGGTCGCGCCGGGGGTGTGGGTTGGGGAGGGCGCCCACGTCGACCCCGGGGCGAAGCTGGACGGGCCGCTGTACATCGGCGACTACGCCCAGGTGGAGAGCGGTGCCGAACTGCTCGAGTACACCGTGCTGGGGAGCAATGTGGTCGTGAAGCACGACGCGCTCCTGCACCGGGCGATCGTGCACGACAACGTCTACATCGGGCCGCAGACCAACCTGCGCGGCTGCGTGATCGGCAAGAACGCCGACGTGATGCGCGGAGCCCGGGTCAGCGAGGGCGCGGTGGTCGGCGACGAGTGCCTGGTCGAGGAGGAGGCGATCCTGGCCGCCGGGGTGAAGGTCTACCCGGCGAAGACCATCGAGGCCGGCGCGGTCGTCAACCAGAGCGTGATCTGGGAGTCCCGCGGTGCCCGCACGCTGTTCGGGCCGCGCGGCGTGTCCGGGATCGTGAACGTCGAGATCACCCCGGAACTGGCGGTGCGGTTGGCCAGCGCCTACGCCACGACGTTGAAGAAGGGCGACACCGTTCTCACCGCACGGGACGGCTCCCGGGCCGCGCGCGCGTTGAAGCAGGCGGTGATCTCCGCGCTGCAGGCCTCGGCGATCAACGTCCGCGACCTGGAGATGCAGCCACCAGCGGTGGCCCGCATGGAGGCGTCGCGAGGGATCGCCGGAGGGGTGCTGATCCGGACCACGCCGGGCGCGGCCGACCGCGTCGACATCGCGTTCCTGGACGCCACCGGCACCGACCTGTCGGCCGCACAACGAAGTCGGCTGGAACGGCTCTACCGGCGGCAGGAGTTCCGGCGAGCCTTCCCCGGCGAGATCGGCGACCTGACCTACTCCTCGCGGGCCGGGGAGACCTACGTCAAGCAGGTGCTGGACGCGGTGGACATCTCCGGGGTGCCCACCGCCGCGGACGGCCGGATGAAGGTCGTCGTCGACGCCGGCAACGGGGCTGCCGGCCTGCTGTTGCCCGGCCTGGTCGGCGGACTGGGCGTGGACGTGCTCACGGTCAACCTGGGCATCGACGAGTCCCGGCCGACCCGTACCGCCGAGGACCGACTGGTCGCCCTCGGCCGGTTGGGCGACCTGGTCGCGTCCTCCCGGGCGGCCTTCGGGGTGGGATTCGACCCGTTGGGCGAACGCATCTCGTTGGTCGACGAACGCGGCGAGGTGATCGAGGACGACCGCGCGCTGCTGGTCGTCATGGACCTGGTCGCCGCCGAACGGCGCAGCGGCCGGATCGCGCTGCCGGTCACGACGACCCGGGTGGCGCAGGCCGTCGCCGGTTTCCACGGAGTCGAGATCACCTGGACCGGGACCGCGGCCGACGGCCTGGCCCGCGCGGTCACCGACCCGGCGCTGATCCTCGGCGGCGACGGCCGGGGCGGGTTTGTGATACCCGAGGTGGGTAGCGCGGTCGACGGCACCGCGGCCTTCGTCCGGCTGGTCGGCCTGGTCGCCCGGACGCAACTGACGCTCAGTCAGATCGATGCCCGGATCCCGCGCGCCCACGTGCGGTACCGGGCCATCGGCACTCCGTGGTCGACCAAGGGTGCGGTGATGCGGGCGGTCGTGGAGGCAGCCGGGACGCGGTTGCTGGACACGACCGACGGCGTGCGGGTGGTCGAACGCGACGGAAGTTGGGCACTGGTGCTGCCCGACCCGGCGGCCGCGCTCATTCACCTCTGGACCGAGGCCGCGACCGATGAGGCGGCTGAGGAATTGTTGACCGGCTGGATCGACATCGTGAAGCGAGCCGGCACCTGACCGGTCCCCCCACATGACACGATTCACCTCGTGTCGCCGCCTTCCGAGCCGTCAAGCCCGCAGCGGCGGCCGGATGCCTCGATGGCCTTGCTCTCCGACCTGACCACCAACACGGTCGACGCCGGCTACCGCAGTGCGCGCACCCCCGGGCCGGCCCGTGCCGGTCGGAAGCTCCTGCTGTGTTCGGTCTTCGTGCTGGCCGGGTTGGTCCTCGGCACCTCGGCACGGCAGACCCACGACAATGCCCCGGCCGCCCGTACTGCACGGGAGCAGTTGATCGATCAGGTGCGCTTCAGCAACGCGGCGACCGACGGCCTGCAGCAGCAGTTCACGGCGACGCGGACAGGCCTCGAGACGGCCCGCGCCGAGTCGCTGTCGGTCGACTCGGCGCTGGCGGCTTCCCGCACCGAGGACGATCGGCTGTCGATCCTCGCCGGGGTCAGCCAGGTGCACGGCCCCGGTCTGCGGGTCATCGTCGACGACGCCACCGGGGCCGGGCACAGCTCGACCGCAAGCGGACGGATCCGCGACACCGATCTGCAGCGACTGCTCAACGGGCTGTGGGCGGCCGGCGCCGAGGCCGTCTCGGTGAACGGCCAACGGTTGACCGCGCTCACCGCGGTCCGCACCGCCGGCGACGCAATCCTGGTGGCCTATCGCCCGCTCTCGCCGCCCTACGAGGTGTTGGCGATCGGTTCGCCCACCGATCTCGAGGTGGAATTCGTCGACGGACCCGGCGGGCGGTGGTTCCACTCGCTGTCCGAGCGTTACGGGATCAAGTTCAACGTGGCCACCGCCCAGGACGTGAGCCTGCCGGGTTCCTCGGCCGTGACGTTACGGGTGGCCCAGGACGAGACACCGTGATCGCCGCGCTGGGTCCGGATCTGAAGCCGGGCCGCTCGGCCGGGGCCGTGACGTCACGGGTGGCAGTGGCCGGGGAAGAGTCACCGTGATCGCCGCGCTGGGACCGGACCTGAAGCCGGTCTGCTCGGCCGTGGCGGTGACCCTGCGGGTGGCAGTGGCCAACGAGGGGACGCAGCGGTGATCGCGGCGCTGGGGCTCCTCGCGGGCATCGCGCTTGGGCTGTTCCTGCAACCCGGGGTGCCGTTCTGGCTGCAGCCCTACCTGCCGATCGCGGTGGTCGCGGC
>DATAUG010000167.1:0-11057 GCA_036268355.1 Sporichthyaceae bacterium | reverse complement strand
TCCGAGGAGTCCATGGCCACCATCGGCCAACCCGTCCCCGCCCTGGAGGAGGACCTGCCGCTGGCCATCACCGCCTGACACACTCAATGGCGTCGACGATCACGACAACGTCGGCCTACACCACCTCGCGGGACGCGATCCTCGCGCTGCCGTCTCGCTGCGGCTGTTCGCGACGCGACGCCGTCATGCCCCTGGGGTGTCGGTGCGCTCGGTCCGGGTGGGCTGGTGGGGTTCGCACGCGGCGCAGCGTCATTTGGCCAGACCGGAGACGAGGTTGACGGAGGCCGCGATGACCACCCCCCGCCCAGCGGATACTCGCCGCAGATCTGACGCTTCGTCACACCGGCTGGGGCCGGGTCGGGAGGCCGACTCGATACGAACCCCCGCGGCGATCACCAGGGCAAGGACCGCCGCCCGCCGGGCGTGCGTGTGTCGACCGGTTGTGGGTCGCGCAGCGGCCGTCGATGCTGACGTTGTACGCGCACCAGCTCGACGGCGGTGGCGTTACCCGTAGGCTTCATCGATCCCTCCGATCGTGCCTGGGCCGGCTGTTGGGCCGTGCGCTGCCCTCTGGGGCCACCGGACAGCAGGCGGATCCGTGATGCAAAGGTCGGGGCGCCAGTCGCCGTCGTAACCACCTGAGAGGCAGCGCGCCCGTATTCACCCGATGCCGTTCGGTGGGGTCACCGACAACGGTCGGTGACCCCACGGCTGAAGGTTGGAACCGCGGGACAGTCAGGCCGGTCAGTAGCAGTCGTAGTAGTCGTAGCAGTCGTCGTAGCCGTAGCCGCCGCCGTAGCCGCCGTAGCCGCCGTAGCCGCCGCGACCGAAGCCGCCGTGGCCGCCACCGCCGCGACCGAAGCCGCCACCGCCGCGACCGAAGCCACCACCGCCGTGGCCGCCGCCGCCGTGGGCGGGGAGCGCAACCGCGTTGGTGGTGGGTGCGGTGGCCGCACCAGCGGTGGTGGCACCCACACCCAACAGTCCGCCGGTCAAGATGCAGACCGTCGCCACTCGGCGGATTCTGAACCTGGCTGAATGCATGTCCATGTCGAATTCCAATCTTTCCGGTAACTGGAAACAGCGATTTCGTTCAGCGTTTGTCCCCGTGGCACAGCGGGATTCAGAATCGTTGCCCGGTCTTTATGCCGCGTTCGTCGGCAAGCCCCGTCGGGCTGTACCAGTACGGTGCGGCAGCCCTGCCGGTCAGCGACGCATGGGCCCGTACCGGACGCCGGTTGGCTGTGGCCCACATCAGCGTCAGCCCCAACGTCGAGGCCGTGCAGCCGAGGAACACAGCCACGGCGGCCGCGACGCTTGTCGAGTCCATCATCTGTGGCTCCTCTCTCTTGCCGCTTTCAGATATGCACTCGGGTTACGGACGCGGGGGTGTGCCCCGGGGCATCTTCCGGCCCCAACCCCGGCGCCCGGTCCGGGAGCGGTGCCGCCGGCACGGCGGGACCCGGCCGTCGGTTCTGACGGAACGTCAGATGTAACCATGACCGCTATCTGTTCACGTGTGCGACGACCCTCGTGCACCTCGCGCGCCCCGCGCACCTGTTCGAGACCACGGGCAGGTGCGGCGGGCCGGTCTCGAAAGGAATCAAGCGTGATGCTGGCAACCCACCGCAGCCTGTGCCGCCCGGCGACCGGACTCGCCCTGGCCGCCTGTCTGCTCGGCGTCCCGTTGGCGACGACCTCGACCGCCGGCGCCGCCGGCGTCCCATCCGCCCAGCGCGTCGTCCCGCTCGAGAACCGCTACTGCGACTCAGGCTCCGGCTACGACTGCACGTACGCCGGATACCCCTCGGACCGCTAGTTCGACCGGGCCACGGGGGGGCCGAGAACCGTCACCGGTCCTGAACCGGTATCCCTTCCGGAGCTCGCCCGCCGACGGCATCTTGCGGCGGAGATCGGCTGCCCGCTCGCAACCCGGGCTGGGCACTGGCAGGCGCGGGAGACCGGGGCAGCGGACAACCTGGCGTGTTCGACCCGCACCGGTGGCACCAGGGGCCGCCGTGGATCAGGGAGGGGAGCCATGATCCGGTGCAAAGCTGATGTGGATCGGATGGTCGAGGCGGTCCTGGCGGGGCAGGCCATCCGGGCCGGGGAGTTGGGCCCCGAGGACGCGGAGGTCCTGCGTGCGGCGATCGAGCTCCGGGCCGCCCGGCCCGGCGCGGGGGTGCCCTCCGAGGAGTTCCTGACCCGACTACGCCGCGACATCGAGGTCGCCTCGACCGGCTCGGAGGTGGTTGTCGACCTCGCTGGCCGCGGGTTCTCCCGTCGTTCGGTGCTGGCCGTAGCTGCCGCGCTGGCCGGTGCCGGGGCGGTGGGTGGCGTCGTCGAGCACACGCTTTCCACCGGATCCGCGCCGCCGGCGCAGGCTGCCGGGCCGTCCGGTTCCGTGGTCGGCAAAGCCGGATCTTGGGTGCAGGTCGCCTCCGGTTCGGATCTGGCTTCCGGCGCCTCGCAGCGTTTCGTGACCGCGGATGCGGTCGGGTTCGTCACCGTGCACGAGGGCCGGCTGATGGCCGTGTCGGGAGCGTGCACCCACCTGGGTTGCCTGCTACGGGACAACGCGCCCGCGGGGCGGTTGGACTGCCCCTGCCACCGGACCTCCTTCGCGCCCGACGGGACGGTTGTGTTCAGCCAGTTGTCCACCCACCCCGCTCCCCTCCCCACCTATCGGGTGCGCGAGCGTGAGAGTGCGGTCGAGGTGTACGTCCCGACCGAGACCTGAGCGAGCACACGCGGGTCCGGGTGTAACCCCGGTCGGTATCTGATCGTGGCGCTGATCGGCAGCGCCTCCGAGGAGGTACCAAACCCGATGCGAAACCGACACACCCGCCCTGGAGCCGCGTCCGCACTGGGCCTGGCCGTGCTGGGCGCCCTCACCCTCAGTGCGTGCGGCGCCTCCGGCCAGGCCGCCGCCCCACCGGCGCCGGCCGTGGCGAACCCGCCGGCGCCACCGGCCGATTCCACGCCTGCAACGGCTTCCTCCTACCCGGTGGCCGCCCCGGCGTCCGCGGGTCCGGCGGCCGTGATGATCAACAACTTCATGTTCGGCCCGGCGGCGCTTGCGGTGAAGGCCGGTTCCACGGTGACCTGGACCAACCAGGACGAGGAACCGCACACCGTGGTCGGGGCCGGGCTGAGGTCCCCGGTGCTGGGCAACCAGGGCGCGACCTACGCCTACACCTTCACCACCCCGGGCACCTACTCCTACAACTGCTCGATCCACCCCTACATGCACGGCACCGTGACGGTGACCTCTTGAGCCCCGAGAACCCGCTGAGCGCCACCGAGATCTCCCGGCGTCGGTTCCTGCGCCACACCGCCTGGGCGGGGGCGGCGGTAATGGTCTCGGTCACCGGTGGGGTGGTCACCACCGAGGTCCTGCGCAATCGGCACCAAGTGGCCCCCGGCGTCGATTTCCATTTCGCGCAGATCTCGGACAGCCACATCGGCTTCCAGGGTGCCGCGAACGCCGATGTGACGGCCACTTTCCAGCAGGCCATCGACAAGATCAACTCGCTGCCGGACCGCCCGGACTTCGTCATCCACACCGGGGACCTGACCCACTTCACCACCCCAGCGCAACTCGACCAGGTCAAACAGATGCTCGGTGGGCTCAAGACCGGGCAGGTCCTCACGATCCCCGGGGAACACGACTCCACCGACGACACCGGGGAGAAGTACCGGGCGGTCTTCGGTGCGGGCTCGCAGGGCAACGGTTGGTACAGCTTCGACCAGAAGGGCGTGCACTTCATCTCGGTGGTCAACACCATCGGGCTGCAACAGCTCGGCCACCTCGGCGATGACCAGCTCACGTTCATCCGCAACGACCTGAAGAACCAGTCCAGCGAGACCCCGATCGTGGTGTTCAGCCACATCCCGCTGTTCGACATGTACGCCCCGTGGGGCTGGGGCACCGACGACGCCCCCGAGGTCCTCAGCCTGCTCAAACGCTTCGGCTCGGCGACCTGCATCAACGGTCACGTCCACCAGATCGTCACCAAGACCGAGGGCAACGTCACCTTCCACACCGCCGCCGGCACCGCCTACCCGCTGCCCCAGGCAGGCGCGGGCAACGCACCGGCCCCCAAACCCGTGACCCTCCCGCCGGGGCAGATGCATGCCGCCCTCGGGGTGCGCGAGATCCACCACCTCCGCGGCAACGCCCGCCTCGCCGTCACCGAATCCACCTTCTAGGACATGTGATGACCACTTCCACGCACGACCGCCGGCCCGCGCTGCGGAACTACGCGGCGCCCGACATCTCTACGGGACTCGGCGCTCTCGCAGCCCTGACCGCCGTAGCGCTGGTTGCCTCGGCATACCTGCACCTTCACCTGGCCGCCAACTACGCACCGAACGTGGTCGCAGGCGGAATCAGCGAGGGCGACATGTTCCACATTCAGGCCCTTGCGTCCGTCGCGGCCGCCGCCGGCCTGATGATTGCCGTCATGGCCGACCACCGGTGGCTGGGCCCGGCCCTGCTGGCCTCCGCCGGCCTGCTCGCAGGTTCCCTGGCAGCCTTGGTGGCCTACCGCTATTTCGACATCGGGAGGATCCTGATCCTCCCAGACATGTATGAGCCGGCCTGGTTCCGGGACAAGACCCTCAGTGCCGTCATCGAAGGCGTGGGGGTTGCGGCCGCCCTCGGCGGGGCCCTGGTCGCATGGCGGCGCACTCTCCGAACTGGCTCCTGATCGCTCGGCCCGAACGAGCAGAGCGCGGCAGCAACGGTGGCCCAAAAAAACGTCCGACCATCACTGCCGGCCTCCGGACGTACGCCGAGCCGTGAGCTGTAACCCGGGTCCCTATCCAGGGTCACGAACAGAAATCCTCACCGGTGCCCAGGGCTGTTCCACACGGCAATCGTCGTCGACGAAATCCACCACGCACCCCGTGAGAAACCTCCCTGATTCCCATGGTCATTGTCGACCATCACCCTTTGGAGTAACCGAAATGCGCATCACCATCGTCCGGGCAGGGGGAACCCTGTTCACCGGCGCTGCACCGGTCACAATCCCGGTGGCGCCGGACCCACTCGGTCGAGTGTTTCTATCCCGCAGCATCTGTGACGCACCATCACGGGTATGACCCTACGGAGCGGGACTCAGCCCTTGGCAGCCACCTCAGGCAGCCTGCTGCTCCAGACCGGGCGCGCCGGGTTAGGAGCCAAAGTCGGCCATGATCTCGTGATCGAGGTAACCCGCTGGCGGGGCAGCGCCGTCCTCGACGTGGACAACCCGAGCGCGTCCAGCGTCACCCTCGAGGCACAGGTGGCCTCCCTGGAGGTGCGCCGCGGCGACGGCGGCCTCAAGCCCCTGACCGACTCCGATCGGGGCGAGATCCAACAGACGATCCGGACCAGGATCCTGCAGTCCGAGAAGTACCCGACGATCACCTTCACCTCCACCAAGGTGGACGGTGGGCCGGACGGGTTCTGCGTCGTCGGTGACCTGACCATCTGCGGGGTCACCCGCGCGGTCATGCTGGACGGCGCGATCGGGCCCGACGGCAAGGCGCTCGGCACCACGACGATCACGCAGTCGCAGTTCGGCATCAAGCCGTTCTCGGCGATGCTGGGGGCCCTCAAAGTCGCCGACGACATCGGGGTCCGGTTCGAGGTGCCGCTGGACCGAGCTCCCTGAGGACGCCGGAGAGTCGGCACAGAGCCGCAGCCGTGCGTATCTGGCGCAGACCTTACCGCCAAATGGAAGGAAGGGCCCTTGCCGCCCTCGGTGCTGCCCTGATGGCATGGCGGACCGCCTGGCTGAGCATCATTGATGAGAAGGGCGCGGCAGCGTCGCGATCGCTGCCGCGTTCTTCCCGCCCCATGAAGCTGACGCATCATCAGATACCTGCGGACCGGCCCGGCCGGACGATACCTGTCATTCCTGAGTGAGCGTCCCTCCCCGGCCCGGCGGATGAGGGCCGGAACGTGAAATGTAACCCAGGTTCGTATTCATAGTCACGAACACAAATCCTCACCGCAGGCCCAGGGCAATTCCACACCGCCCTTGTCGTCGGCGAAATCCATCATGTCCCTGGTGAGGCTGTTCCCTAATTCTCTGGGTCTATGTTGGCCCTCACCTTTGGAGTGCCCAGATGCGTATCACCATCAACCGGGCGTCGGGCGCCCCGTTGACCGCCGCCGCACTGGCCACTGCTCTGGCTCCTGCGGCCGCTGAGAGCACGATCGCCGAACCGAACCGGGTCGCCGCCCTCAACCCGACCCTCCAGTCCGCCGACGACAACTGGACCCAGTTCAGCGGCAGCCAGGGCCACGGCGCGCATGACCCCTACGGCGGCTACCGCTCGCGGCCCCGGTAACCGGCTCGATCAGGGCCCGCACGCCCGAGGAGCAACGACGTGCGAGTCACTGTCCCCCGATCACCGCGCTGGTGGCGTTCCTCGGCGCCACCGGCGCGGTCCTCGTCCGCGCGATGACGTGGGCCGTCGCGAACCACCAACCGGTCCGCCGACACCCCCCTCGCTGGGCCGACCCGAGGCCCTGCACTGACACAGCCCCACCGGCCGGCAGACGGACGCGGCGTCCCTTCCATCGCCGCCCAGGCCGTCGTGACTCCGGACCCCGACCGATCCAGCCAGGACGGTCGGGGTCCGGCCCCAGGTCGCCTCCAAGACCCGGCGGGAACAGGTACCGCATCGTGATCGCCCCCCGGCGGGGATCCCTTCCGTCTCGTCGCGTCCCCCGAGGAGTACTGATGCGAGTCCTGGCGCCCTGGCACCCGCTCATCCTTGCCACGGTGTCCCTCGCCCTGTTCGGCGCCGAGCGACTGCCCGAATCGGCCCGATCTTTGGGGGAGGCGATGAACATCCTCAAGAGATCCGCCCGAGAGGGCCGCGACCCGATCACCTCCACCCTGGCCCTGTTTGCCGCCCCAGGCCCTCCTGACCCCGCGCGCATGGACCAGTGGACGATCACAGGGTCGCGGGCCGAAGAAGGGGTGTGATGCTCGGAATCAGCGGTCTCGACCTGCTGGGCCGGCCGCGCTGGGTTGGGCATCTTCGAGCCCGACAAGCTGCCGAGGATGGCCGCCGACGCGGGCATACTCCTGCACCGCCTCCAACACTTCGTTGTCCCCGCTGCCCGTGGGCCGAACCCAGCCTGACGGGTGGTCAGATCTGTCGCGTGCCGGTTACGCTTCCTCCTCCGAGAATGGAACGATTGATCCAGCACGGGCGACCCCAGAAAACCCATACTGGAATGTCCAATCCAAAAAATGATACGGTGATCGTCGTGGCCAGGAGCAGCAGATCGGCGGCGTCGGCCCCGGAGCAGAAGCTGACCCGGAAGGGCGCGGCGACCCGGGACCGGATCGTCGCGACGGCGGCCGAGCTGATGTTCGAGCACGGGGTGGGCGGCACGACCCTCGAGGTCGTCCGCGAGGCGGCATCGGTCAGCAGCTCGCAGGTCTACCACTACTTCGCCGACAAGCACGCCCTGATCCGGGCGGTGATCGCCTACCAGAGCGAGACCATCGTGGGCGGCCAGGAGCCGATGTTCGCGCGGCTCGACACCGTCGAGGGATTCCGCGCCTGGCGTGATTTCCTGGTCGCCCACCAGCGCCGGCTCGGGTGTCGCGGTGGCTGCCCGATCGGGTCGCTCGGCAGCGAGCTGGCCGAGATCGACCCGGTGGCGCGCGCCGATGTGGCCGCAGCCCTGCTCCGGTGGGAATCCGCTATCCGCTCAGGACTGCGGGCAATGGCCGCCGGCGGCCGGCTCGCCGAGCACGCCGATCCCGACAAGCTGGCCACGACCGCCTTGGCCGCACTCCAAGGAGCGCTGCTGCTGACCCAGATGCAACGCGACACCACCCCGCTCGAGGTTGCACTCGACACCATCATTGATCACATCGCTTCACTGACCACCGCACCCTGAAGCCGGGGCGGGAAAAGCACGTCCCGGTGGCACTCGGCACCGCCCGGCCCGACGTCCAACACTCGACCGCGTGGTGGTCGGAGTGCACCGGCACGTCGACGCGACCGACATGGGAACCAAGCATCCTCGGCCAGTCCGGATTATGGATTGGACATTCCATTTTTGGCCTGCAACAGTCTGGATCGACCAAGCCAGAACACGAGCAGGAAGGCATCAGCCATGAAGGATCTCCGCACGAAGTACGGGCAGTACGCCGTCGTCACCGGGGCCTCGGCCGGTATCGGAGCCGAGTTCGCCGCCCAGCTCGCGGCGTTGGGGTTCAACCTGGTGCTGGTGGCGCGGCGCAAGGAGCGCCTCAGCGAGCTGGCCGATCGGCTGCGAAGCGACCATGGCACGAACAGCGAGGTCGTCGAGTTGGACCTGGCCACCGAAGGAGCCGTCGGTGAGCTCGCGCGACGCACCCAGCACCTCGATGTGGGCGTCGTCGTGGCCAGCGCCGGGGTCCTCACCTCGGGCCAGTTCATCAACAACAGCCTCGAAGCAGAGACTGCCCTTCTCAACCTCAACCTCGTGGTGCCCATGCAGATCGCGCACGTCTACGGCGAGCTCTTCGCCGAACGGCGACGCGGCGCCCTGATCCTGCTCGCTTCCACGATCGCCTTCGCCCCGGCCCCCTACCTGGCCAACTACGCGGCAGCCAAGGCATACATCGCCTCGCTCGGTCAGTCCCTCAACTACGAGCTCAAAGGCTTCGGTGTCGACGTCCTGACCCTGGCACCCGGACCGACTCGGACCGAAGGAGTCGAGACCGCCGACGGCATCGACTTCGAGAAGCTCCCTCTGCCCATGGCAGCGCCGGCCAAGGTCGTGAAAAAGGCCCTGCGCGCACTCGGCCGCAAACCACTGCTCGTCCCCGGCGCCACGAACAAGGTCAGCGACTTCTGCGGCAAGTATCTGACTCCCCGCCGGGTCCAGACATTCATGTTCGGCAAGCTGCTCAGCCGGGCCGCAACGACCCAGCGCCCCTCGCCGATGTGAACGAATCCCGGACCTGCGGAGCCGTGCCAGAACCTCGGTGTGATCACCGCAGCTCGGCGGGCTGGACTGCGTGAACCTCCGCGGTGCGCGTGGCCCGCGGCGCCGTCATGGACCCACGCTAAGTCCGATAAGCCGCGCGTAAGCATCGCGCCGCACTCGACGGCAGAACCGGCGCCGCGGCGGAGCTCCGCGACCGAGGTCATCCGGATGTCCGAGGCAACGGCCGAAGTTCTTACGGATCGATTCTGACGATCCCTCAGCGGGACTGAACCGGATGCGCATCCGCTTACAGCAGTGAGCAACCGCTCGACGACCGATCCACATGCGTCCCGCTGCGCACGTCAAGTGTGCCAGTGGCAGGAAGAAGGCGTCCCATGCCCGGACCCAATGACCCGGCGATGTCCCTGATGGTTGCGGCCGCCATCTTCCTGATGGCGACCGGGGCGATGCTTCTGATGACCCTCACGTGGGCGGTCTCCAACCGTCGGCCCGTGAAGGCCCACGCCCGACTGGTCGGCCGCAGGGCGACGGTCTACCGACACAGCCCCACCCAGCTGCAGGACGAGCGCGGTATCTCCGCCCGAGCGAGGCCCGTACCAAGCCAGTGACAACGCCGTCGGTCCACCCCAGCAACGGCGGACGGACCCGGTACGTGGCCCCGGGTCACCGACCTCGAGACGGGTGCTGTCCGCGGCCCGGGGGGGATCCTCCTCGACTCGAGCGCAGCCGCGCCCCGGGCCCAGGAACGGGTCCGGTGAACCTGCAGCAGATCTGACGCTTCGTCACACCGGCTGCGGCGGCCCGGAGGCCGACTCCATCCGAGCCCCGGTCGCATCTGCCGGAGGTGGGTTGATCATGACGATCACCGGGGCAAGGACCGTCCGCCGGGCGTGCCTGGTCCTCGCCGAACCGGCCGGCCCCTCGGCCACCGGTCGGTCACGATGGCTGCGGCCCGGTCCGCACGGCGCGCGCGAGCGCGGGGGCCGACAGGCCACCATGTTCCGGTGAGCTTCTCCGAGACCTTCCGACGGCTGCGGACCGAATCACCCTTCTGGCGTGACCGGTCCCGAACGGCTGCTTCAGTCATGCTGGTTCAGTCATGACGGTGGGTCAGCCCACCGTCCTCACAGGCTGAATCGTTCGCAGTGGATCGAGCGGCGGGCACGTCCACGGAACGGGCCGGTCCGTGCGACGGCTTGCATCATCGTCGGCGGGCCCAGAGGCCCGTCGCGCGGGTCGGCCGGCCGGGAGCCCAACAGGTAGTGCACGGTGCCGCCGCGCCGCTCGGCCAGTTCCTCGAGTTCGTCTCGCAGGACCAGGTCCTCCTGGCGGGCGGCAGGGTAGAGCAGGACCAGTCGGTCACGGTCGGTGGGCAGGGCCTCGAACCGTGCGCGCATCGGGGTTATCCCGATGCCAGCGGCGATCAGCACGACCCAGGGGCGAGTACGTCGGGTGGCGACCAGGCCGCCGTTCTGCCCGCTGATCAGTACGAGGGTGCCCGGGACAGTCCGCGCGTGGCGGTGGTGTGCCGCCCGCATGCCTTGACCGTGACCCGGACGGCCTGCGGCGCGGGGACGGTCGAAATCGAGAACGGGTAGGACTGCCACCAGAAGCCGCCAATGATGAACCGGACGCGGACAAGCTGACCGGCCGACCCGCCGAAGGTGTGCAGGTGCCGGCCGGTCCCGCGGATCGTGACCACGTCGTCCGACTCGACCCGGACTTCCTCGACGGTTGTGCGGTGCACGAGTGCGCGCACCGCCGGGACGGGGCACCGGAAGCACAACGGCATCGTGGCGACGGCGACGGCGACCGCGACGAACCAGCTCTTCCAGAGCAACTGGTTGGCCGGATGGCCTCGGAAGTCGGCGCCGATGGCCAGGGGATGCCAGAACGCCGGCCCGATGGTGGCGTAGCTGGCCAGATGCAACAGGTGCCAGCACCGATTCCCGGAAGCTCACCCGGCCTCGGTGAACGGTCACATCCCGGCGTGCCACTTCCATCGCTCAGCCCCCGCAGCTCGACCCGCCCAGACTAATCCAGATCCTCGCGCTGCCGTCTCGCTGCGGCTGTCCGCGACGCGACGCAGCTTCATTTGGCCAGA
>DATAUG010000166.1:0-12166 GCA_036268355.1 Sporichthyaceae bacterium | reverse complement strand
CCCCCCCCCCCCCCCCCCCACGCCAGAAGACGCGGTCGTCGGCTCAAGCTCAGGCGGGTCAGGTCAGTCCGTCGCGGCGGGTAGCAGCACGGTCAGTCGGGTGTTCGGATCGGTTCGGGCGTGCACGAGGCGTCCGTTCTGCGCCGCAGCCAGCGAGGCGGCGATCGACAGCCCGAGCCGGCGCGGGGCGTCCAACGGCGCAGCCGCGTCGGGCACCAATGCACCGGCCGCCTGGCCCTCGTCGGCGACGTCGATGGCCACCGCGCCCGCGGCGCCACGCGCCGTCACCGTGACCGTGCCGCGACCGTGCTGCAGCGCGTTGTCCACCAGAACGTCCAGGATCTGCCGAACCGCAGGCGCCGAGGCCATCGCAACCGGGGGATCGCGCTCCACGATCTGCAACTCCCGGCCCGCGCTCTCCAACGGCGCGGCCCAGCGCAGGCGCAGGTCCGACAGCAGCGGGCCCATGGGCAACGGCGCCGCGGTGGTGGCGCCGCGGGCCAGGGTCAGCACGTCGTCGATCGTGGCCGCCAGTCGATCCGCGCCGGACATCGCATCCCGCGCGGCCGTGCGCAACTCGTCGTCCGGACCGTCCAGCGCGTGCTCCAGCCCGAGCCGCAGGTCGGTCAGCGGCGTGCGCAGTTGGTGCGAGGCAACCGCGGTGAACGCGCGTTCCCGAGCCAGGATGTCGTCCAGCCGCGCGGCGGTGCGGTTCAAGGCGGCACCGGCCCGGTCGATCTCCTCGACGCCGCAGGTCGCGGCCCGGACGGCGAAGTTGCCGTCGCCGAGTTCCTCGGCGACCCGCTCGAGTTCGGTCAGCGGCCGCGCCAGGCGACGTGCCTGACCCGCGGCGAACAACGAGCTGGACACCCCGGCCAGCAGCGCCAGCCCGCCGAGCAGCGTCCATGCACCGAGCACTTTCGTCGACAGCTCGTGGCGGGGGACGGCCGCCCGGACCACCTCGGCGACCCGGTTGTCCTCGAACAGCGGGATCGCGATCACGATCTCCGTCGAACCGGTGTGCTCCGACGGACTGCCGCTGGTCATTGCAGCCGTGACATCCGCCCCGCCGCTCGTCGGCCCCTCCCCGGCGGTGCGCTGACCTTCCAAGTTGTAGATGCCGATGGAGGTGGCCCCGCCGGCCTCGGTGGCTTTGGGGTCGTCGACCTCCGCCCGAACCGAGGCCCGCAGTGCGGCGCGCTCCAGGTCGCCCTGCTCGTCGTACAGGTAGAGCTGGTGAACGGCGTAGGCCAGCGGCAGGCCGAACAGGGTGACTGCCAGTGCCGCGGCCAGCACGGCAACCCCGAGGATCTTGCGGCGCACGCCTGTCCCCTCATGCCGGAGGCGGAGATCGGTGAGCCGAGGCTACTTGCGCGGCCGCAGCGAATCGAACACATCGCCGCACAACGGCCCAGGTGAACGGCCCGCCTCGACGAACCACTCCCGGCCCAGCAGCAGGGCGAACAGCGGGCGCGGCAGCCGCAGCAGCAGCCTCAGGGTCCGGCTCGACGACCCGCCGGAGGCCTGGCTGGCGTGCGCCGCCAAGGCCGCACGCTTCGCCGGAAGCTGCGCGCGGACGTCGATGCGATGGGTGAGGTCCGCCCGCGCCGTGTAGGCGTCCGCCCGCATCCGCAACGGCAACCGCAACCGTCGGCCCCAGGCCACGAGCCGCAGCAGCGCGTCCCGGTCCAACGTCGCCTCCAGCACCACCGGGGTGCCTGCCGAGCGGGCCGCCGCGTGTCCCACCTGATGAACGGCTACATGGTCCGGGTGTCCGTAGCCACCGGCGCGGTCGTAAACTGTGAGAACGTCCGCCGACTCCTCGATGAGGATCCGGGCGAGTCGCGCGGCAGCCTCACGTGTGTCGACGGCGGAGAATGATCCCGGTCGCAACGAACCGTCCGAACCGGAGTCGCCATACCCGAGGCACTCCACGCGAGCGCAGCCCAGCGCCCGTGCCGAGGCGGCGAGTTCGGCCAGCCTGATCCCTCCGAGTCCGGCACCAACCTGTGCCGGTCCGGCCAGTCCCGCCTCCCCGGCGGTCGCCACGACGAGGACCACGCGATGACCCTCTGCGCAGACGCGGGCTAGGGTGCCACCCGTGAGCAGGGCCTCGTCGTCGGGATGTGCATGGAACGACACCAAGGTGTACGGCAAGTCAGGCCCCTTCTTGCGCATTGCCCACGTCACCGATTTCTACCTCCCGCGATGCGGCGGCATCGAACTGCAGGTTCGTGACCTGGCGCACCGACAGGCTGCGGCCGGTTACGACGTCACCGTGATCACCGCGACGCCGGGCGGTGCCGTACCGCTGGACCGCAGCGGTTCCGGCGAGGGCGTGCAGGTGCGCCGGCTGGCCGAGTCCGGAACGATGCCCGGGCACCACCCGGAGGTCCGCAAGGCCCTTCGGGCCACGCTGCGCGCGGGTCGCTTCGACGTCGTTCACGTCCATGCGGCGCCGTGGTCGCCGTTCGCGTTCACCGCGGCCTCGATGGCGGGGGAACGCCCGACCGTCCTCACGATGCACTCGATCCTCGGCCCAGCCGTACCGGTGGCCCGGCTCCTGCAACCGTTCTGGCGGTTCCATGCCTGGCCGGTGGTGTGGACCGCGGTCAGCGACGTGGCCGCGCGTCCGCTGCGCGAAATATTGGATCCCCAGGTCCAGGTGCACGTGCTGCCCAACGGTGTCGACGTGTCCAGTTGGCGGGTTCGTCCGGCGCCCCGCGACGGCGACGACGTCGTGGCGCTGGCCGTGATGCGGCTGACCGGGCGCAAACGTGGGCTGCCGCTGCTGCGGGTGCTGAAGGCGGCTCGCGAGCAGTTGCCCGCCGATGTCCGGCTACGCACGATGATCATCGGGGACGGGCCGAAGCGCTCGGACCTGGAACGCTTCCTGCGGCGCCACGGGATGACCGAGGACGTCGTGCTGGCCGGGCGACGCCCGCGGGCCGACGTGCGGACGGCGTTGGCCCGGGCCGACATCTTCCTGGCGCCGGCGATCCTGGAGTCCTTCGGCATCGCGGCGTTGGAGGCTCGCTGCGCCGGCGTGCCGGTGTTGGCCCGCGCCGAGTCCGGGACCGCGGAGTTCATCCGCGACGGGCAGGAGGGCGTACTCGCCCACAGCGACGCGGACATGGCGGCGGCGCTGGCCGCGTTGGCCGCCGACCCGGCGATGCGGGCGCGCATCGCCACGCACAACCGGACCGTCCCACCGGCCTCGGACTGGAACACGGTCCTGGAGCGGACGGCGTCGCTGTACCGCTTGGCCGGGGCGGTGACTCCGGTCGCCGCGCTCGAGGCCGTCTCCTGAATATGGGACCGCCGGCCACGGCCGCCCCGGGCGGCGAACCCAGTGCGGCCGTGCCTAGCCCTCGAGGTTCCTTTTGAGGCGTCCGATGGCGCAGGCAGTGGGCGTGGGCCGACTGCGGCGCAGCGTCACCACGCACGTGCGTCCGCACGTGGCCGGCGAGTTGGTCGTGGTCGTGCTGCTGCTGGTCTTCTACGACTGGGTGCGCTCGAAGGCCGCACCCCGCCGCGCCGAGGCGATCGACCACGGCTTCGCCGTCCTGCATCTGGAGAAGCGCCTGCGCCTGAACTGGGAGCACTGGGCCAACCACCAGTTGGAGCAGCACCACCGGCTGCGATGGTTCGAATGCTGGTACTACCAGTTGGCGCACATCGCCACGGCGATGACCGTGCTGGTTGCCTGCTACGTGTTCGCCCCGCGGATGTATCGGGCGGCCCGGAACACGCTGGTCGCGACCAACGTCGTGGGGCTGATCGTGTTCGTGGTCTACCCGGTCGGCCCGCCCCGGCTGCTTCCCGGCACCGGGTTCATCGACACGATCCCGTTGACGCTGGGCGGGGGGAGTGCGGCGCTGCCGGAACCCGACCAGTACGCGGCGATGCCGTCGCTGCATCTGGCCTGGGCAACCTGGGTGGCGTTCGCTGTCTGGGCCGCCACCCGCGAACTGGATCGGTTCCGCTGGTTGCGAGTCCCCGCAACGGTGCACCCGCTGATCACGACGACCGCCGTGGTGTCGACCGCGAATCACTACGTGCTGGACGTGCTGGCCGGCGTGGTGCTGACGCTGGTGGCATGGGCCGGCTCGGCCCGGTTCACCCCGGCCGTCGGCGAGCCTCAGATGATCGCGCGGCGCATGAGCACGGCGAACACGCAGCCGGCCGGGACCAACGGCAACCACACGGTCAGCAGTCGGTACGCGACGACCGCGCCCACCGCACCCGGACCCGGGACGCCGACCGCGACCAGTGCACCGCCGAGCAGCACGTCGAACGTGCCGAGCCCGCCCGGCGCCGGGACCAGCCCCGCCAACCCCGACACGGTCACGTAGCACGCCACCGCGGTCACCACGCTGATGTGGACGTCCAGGCTGCGCAGCGCCAGGTAGATGATCAGCCCGTGCAGCACCGGCGTTGCCAGTGCGCCCAACCACAACGCCGCCGCGCGGCCCGGACTGCGCATGACCACACGCAGGTCGGCGATCTCGTTGCGCAGCGTCCGCCGCTCCGCGCCGGCTCCCCCCGCCTGATCGGCCGCGCGACGCCGCCGGGCCCGCACGACCAGCGCGGCGAACATCACCAGGCCACCGAAGGCCAGGGCGACGTGGCCCCGGCCCGGGATGACGTGGTGCACCGCGTCATGGATCTGGGTCGACAGGGTCTGCCAGATCATGTGGAACCGACCCGGCAACGACACCATCACGGCCAGCAGCAGCGTCAGGTGGGCCACCAGGCCGGCGAAGGAGTTCAGCCCGACCGCCGCCATCCCGGCCTTCGTGCCGACCCCGTGTTTGCGCAGGAACCGGACGTTGACCGCCATGCCGCCGACGCCGGCCGGGAGCAGGTTGTTCATGAACGAGGCTGCGACCTGCACCGCGAACAGCCGGCCGACAGGTGGGGTCTCCCGCAGCACCCCGATCTGGGTGATCGCCCCGCAGATCCAGAGCGCCACAACGGCCAGCGCCGCCAGGCTCAGCCAGTGCCGATCGGCATCGCGCACGCCGCTGATCGCGGTGTCGATGGCAGCGCGATGCGCCCACGCGACCAGAGCCACGGAGGCAGCCACCACAGACCCGACAAGGGCGATCGGCCGGCTGACCGTCGGGGTGGCCGGTACCGCGTAATCGACCATGAACGCGTCCCTCGGACCATTGCTGTCGCCACTACCAAATGCCACGCAGGCAACGGGCCTGCTGCGGTCCGTCGCGACTTCGGGAAACCGTACCGTGCCTGGAGCCGAAAGGGTGTGCAGGACATCACTCAAATCGGAAATACCCCTCACTTGTTACCGACCGTGGTACCGACGCGGGGCACCGGCCGGGAGTTTCCGCGGCCGCGGCGTGGGTATGTTCGCCTCGCGTGGCGAGGTTGTCTCGGACGTCACACCGAAACGTCCTAGTCTTTCCGTCGTGGCTCGACTGCTGCTGGTTGAGGACGACGAGGCGATCGGCCGACGCGTCGAGGCCGCGCTGCGGGCGAACGGCCATCAGGTCATGTGGCAGCGGACCGGTGGCAGCGCGTTGATCGAAGCCGGGCGTTCACCGTTCGACCTGGTCCTGCTGGACCTGGGGCTGCCCGACCGCGACGGGGTCGAGGTGTGCCGCGATCTGCGGGTTCAGCTACCCGGGTGCGTGATAGTCATGCTCACCGCCCGGCGGGAGGAGATGGACGTGGTCGTCGGCCTGGAGGCAGGCGCGGACGACTACATCACCAAGCCGTTCGGCATGACCGAGCTGACCGCCCGGGTCCGGGCACACCTGCGCCGCCTGATCTCCGACACCGCCGCGCCGGTGGACGTCTTCATCGACGGCGACCTCGTGCTCGACCCGTCCGCACGCCGTTGCTCGGTCGCCGGGATGGAGGTCGACCTGCGGGCCAAGGAGTTCGACCTGCTCGCCCGCCTTGTCCGCGCCGCCGGCCACGCGCTGAGCCGGGAGGTGCTCATGGCCGACGTATGGGACGAGAACTGGTTCGGCTCGACCAAGACCCTGGATGTACACATCGCGGCGGTGCGTCGCCGGCTGGACGCCGCCGCCTCACGCACCGACCCGCCTGCCCGGGTGCCGGGCATCACCACGTTGCGCGGGCACGGCTACCGACTGGATCCGGTGTCCCCCGCCACCTGATCGGTGGCCGGCACAGAACACTGCGGGAGGATGCGCCATGGCCCAACGGATCGTGGTCGCGAACCAGGACGACATCGACGGCAGCCCTGCCGTCGAAACCATCACATTCGGACTGGACGGCATCTCGTACGAGATCGACCTGTCGGCCCGGAACGCCGCGGCGCTGCGCACCACGTTGGAGGGCTACCGCGCTGCCGGCCGTCGGGTCGGTGGGGTCCGCAAGCGCCCGACCCACGCCGCCCGGCTGGGATCGACCCGGACCGACCCGGCGCAGTTGGCCGCGATCCGCGACTGGGCCCGCCGGCACGGCTTCGACGTCAGCCCTCGCGGGCGGGTGCCGCAGTCGGTGATCGAGCAGTACAACACCGCGCGCTAGAACGCCGGCGAGGTCAGCCGAGCGTCAGCTCCGGCAGCACCACGCCCTCGAGCCGGTCCAGACCCGCAATACCGACCCGGCCGGCGTCGAGGTCGGCGCGGGCCACGTCGACCACCAGTCCGGCTGCGGGGTCGTAACACCGCAGCGCCGCGGCAGGGTCGGGAGCCCAGATCGCCAGCATGACCGCGCGGTCGCCGGACCCCTCGAACAGCACCGGAACCGGCAACCCGGCCGATGCCGCGGCGGCGGTGGCGTCCAGCGCGGCGACCCGCCGGTCGTGGGAGCTCTCGTCCAGCGGCACCCAGGCGAAGCGACCACCGGTCAGGCTGGTGAAGCGGTTGACGAACTTCGCCAGCCCGGCCGGTGGCGCGGGTAGGAAGCGCGGCCGCGGCGCGGGCCCGACGCCGCGCCGGTTGATCGCCACACTGACCGCGTCCTGTTGCGCCCGGAAGCGCTGCTCGAACGGCAGGTCGTCCTCCGCCTCGTCGTCCTCGAGGCGGATCCCGGTGGTCAACCACAGCGCGAAGGCTGGGTCGAGCAGCACCCGCATCAGGATGACGGCGGCCGCACCGCCGTGGCCGGCGCTTTGCTGGCGCAGCCGAAGCCGAGCTCCGTCGTCGTCGATGAACTCGGCCGGGCCAAGGTTCCCGCCCAACACGCCCAGGTGGTGGTGCAGCCAGCGGAAATCGCGACGGTAGGCCTGCACGCTCCCGGCCAGCCGTTCCACGGTGGCCAGGCCGCGCCCGGCCGCCAACAGCAACGTGAGGTAGGCGGCCAGAGCCGGATTGGCCCCCGTGAGCATCATCTCGGCCCGCTGCGCCTCCTCCGGCACCAACTCGTCCAGCCAGTGACCCGCCCGCACCAGCCGATGGGTGCTCAGCACGGGAGCTCCGCCCGGACGACAGACGGCCAACAACGAGTCGACCGCGCCCGTGCCGAGCACCTTGTCGAAGCGGGTGCGGGCGAGTTCCTCGGCCTGGGCCAGCGCAATCGGGTCGACCGGCACCAATGGATCGATCTCGACCGGGTCGACGGGCGAATCAGGGTCCCTCGCGTGAGGCCGGACTCGGTGCAGCATGCCGCGGACGTCGTGCATACCTAGACCCTGCTCCGCACCGCTCGGTCACCGCTACCGCTCACCTGACCAGTTTTCCATTGCCGGGGTTGCCGGGGTGAGAAGTCGGTGTAACAACTCGACCAGTGAATTGCCCAACGCTGCGGCAGCCCCATCAGCCCGAGCAGCAGCAGCCCGATCACGAACAGGCCGCCGGAGACGGGCAACACCGCCACCGCGGCGACGAACAAGCGCTGCCGCGCGCCGATCGAGCGGGCCCCCACCACCTGGTCGGGCACCCGCGCCATCCAGGCGCGCCAACTGCTCATAGGAGACAACTGCGCATAGGAGAATGGACGTCGAACCTGGGAGGCTGACGTGCCCGATCCCGAACCACTGCTCCCGAACCGGGCCAGGGAGGACGCCGACGAAGGCTGGGGAGCCGAACCGGAGCAGGACGCTGCGGCAGCGCACGACGACTGGTTGCGCAATCAGCGTCCGCCGCATCACGGCTAGCGGGACGGGTGCGTGCGCGGCGGCGAACTCGGCTACGAGCGGCCACAGGGTCCCCCCTGCCGTCGTGGGGTGTCACCCCGTACGACGGGTGTTCGGAGCGTGTCATCGGCTGCGGGCGGTCGATGGGGGTGTCACCCCCTACGGACCGCGGGGGGCTCAGATCAGCACTTGCTCGCGGCCACACCGGCTGGAGGGTGTCTTAGGTGGTCGGCCGTCGCAGTAGGCCGGCCACCTAAGACACGTAAGGCACCCGCTCAACTCCCCGGGTCCTTGACCGCGGTCACGGTGTACATCAGCGGAACCCGCTCCCGACCGTCCGGCAGGCTGTGCCGACCGTCGGCGGTTGGGACCATCCACGGCAGGGCGTGCCACTCGCTCTCGTCGTGCTCGACCAGCGCGGTTATCCGCAGTCCGGCCCGGATCAGGGCGCTGACAACCTCACCGAGTCCGTGGTTCCAGACATATCGCTGGGGCGCGGACAACTCGACCGAACGGTTGGTGTAGGTGGTCGGGGAGTCGACGGACTGGGGTTCGGCGGTGTTGAAGTAGGGCCAGCGGATGACCAGCTGTTCGTCGGGCCGTTCGTCGTCGAGGGTGAACAGCACCGGATGCAACTCCCGCAGGTACAGCCGTCCGCCGGGTTCCAGCAGCGAGGCGACGACCCGGGCCCAACCCGCAATGTCGGGCAGCCAGCACAGCGCCCCGACACCGGTGTAGACGAGGTCGAAACGTTCACCGGCCAGCGCCATCCCGGCCTCGTAGACGTCGGAGACCACGAATCGCCCGTCCTCGCCCGCCCGCGCAAACAGCGCCCGGGCGGCATCGATCGCCGACGGGGCGAAGTCGAGCCCGGTGACCTGCGCCCCCAGCCGGGCCAACGACAAGGTGTCGACCCCGACGTGGCACTGCAGGTGGATCGCCCGCAGGCCGCGCACGTCGCCCAGCCGCGGGGCGTCGTAGGCGACCACGCTGGACAGTGCTGACGGGTCGTCAGCCAGGGCCACAATGCCGTCGGCGGCGAGCTGGACCGAGACGCGGGCCTCCCAGTTCTCCAGGTTGGCCTGCCGGTAGTAATCCACCGATACCTCGTTCCGCACTCGCCGTCCGCGCCCTTCCCACAACAGTTTCCCCCGCCGCGCCGGTTGACGCGCACGCGGCTGCCCAGCCGGGGGTTCACCGGGGCGCCGCTTCAGGCCAGTACGCAGTCGCCGCAGTAGCCGCCGCCGGGGACGCGGTAGTACAGGCAGCAGCTGTTCCGCCGGAACGCTCGCGCCTGCGCCGGCCCGCTGAAGGTTCCCACGCCCGCAAATGCCCCGCCCTCGAGCAAGCCCTCCACCGTGGCGCGGATCCGCGGCGCGTGTTCGGGGGCGGCGGCGACCAGACCCACCCGGGCGCCGGCCACCGCCGAGGCCACGTTGCCCCAAAGCACCTTCCGCGACACCCCGAGCGCGGCCACCGCCTCGACGAGCGCGGCCATTGGACCACTGGATAGATCCGCCGCCAGCGCCGCCACCACCGTCGCGACCTCCGCCGACCCGATCGACCGGCCGGTGGCCTCGGGCAGTGCCAGCGGCACCGGACCGAGGACATCACGCCACCACAATCGGGACCCGTCCAGGTCCAGCAGCATGCCGCCCAGCAGCGCCGTCCCGAGCGGCGGACACACCAGGCGGGCGGCCAGGCCGAGATGAACCAGCGAGGCCGCGGACCGGCGGTCGACACGTGCCGGCTCGATCCCGGCGCGGTCGGCGACCGCCCGCGCGACCGCATCGACGCGTTGGCCCAGCACGGCCGGGTCCTCGGTCAGCGCGCAGAACCGGCGCCACGGCGGCGCCGAGGCGTCGGTCGCCGACCCGGTCGGCGGGTCGGTGTCCAGGACGAAGAACGGACCGGCCGCGGCGCAGGCGTCCAGGGCCGTGGCGATCGAGGCGGACACCACACCCCGAGTTTAAGAGGCTGCCTCACGCGGCGCGTGCCTACTGCGGCCGGCCGCGTGAGACACCCCCTCGTTCATGAAAAAGTGACGCACCGTAAGTCAAGCGCCCGGGACCCGCCGCGGACTTACCTTCAGCTAACCCAATCCACCGGCCGGTCAGGGTGACTGAACGTCAGATAAGTGGTTACATACGGCACATGGCCAAAACTGACGCACCGAAGGTCAAGCTTCGCACCGTCGACAAGCGCACCGCCGGGCGCCGTGCGCGCGAGACCCGCGACCGGATCCTGGAGGCGCTGGCGAAACTGCTCGGGAGCATGCCGTACCGCGACGTCCGGGTCACCGACATCGTGCGTGAGGTCGGCACTTCCCCGGCGACCTTCTACCAGTACTTCGCCGACATCGAGACCGCGGTGCTCGCGCTGGCCGGCGACGTTGTCAAGGACGCCGCCGGGCTGAAGTCGCTCGCCGACGGCGCGAACCTGACCGGCAAGGGCGCGGTGGCCGCGGTCGACAAGATCGTGGACGGGATTGCCGCATTCTGGCGGGAGCACGAGGCCGTGCTGCGGGTGCTGGAGACCGCGGCGGGAGAGGGCGACGCGCGGTTCAAGAAGGTTCGGGCCGGCCTGCTCGCCAACTTGGCGCAGCCGTTGGCCGTCGTGGCCGGCGACACCCGCGAGGCCAAGTCGAACGCGGTGGCGATGGCGAACCTCGTGGTCTCCACCGCGGGCAACAAGGCCGCCGACGCCGGCGCCACGGTGGCCGAGATTCGCGGTGCTGTCGGCCGACTGGTGTTCTGGGGCATCACCGGGCGCAAGCCTGCCTGAGGTCAGCCGGGCGACCTTCTCGGGGGACGTGTGTCCGCGAACAGCGCGAACCGGATCGTCGGTCATTTCATTGCGTCGCTCCGCGTCGCTTCGCGCTCGCTCCGCTCGCAAACGGTCGGCGTCCGGTTCGGGAGCTCGGGGGACGTATGTCCGCGAACAGCGCGAACCGGATCGTCGGTCAATTCATTGCGACACTCCGCGCTCGCTTAGCTCGCAAACGGTGGGCGTCCGGTTCGGGAGTTGGTCTGACAGGAGCGCCGTGACCTGCGAGTCTGCTCCGCCCATGTACGCGTTGGTAGTCCGCGTCGCGGGTCTGCAGGAGCGGACCCTCGATGCCGTGCTCGCCCGCAACGGTCTGCGCCGCCGCCACTGGCACGTGCTCGAGGCGCTCTTCGACGGGCCGCTGACGCGGGCTCAGATCGCTGAGGCCATGCTCCCGTTCTGGCTCGCCGCCGCGGTCACCCAGACCGACGTGGCCGACGACCTGGTGCGTCGCGACTGGGCCGCGTCCGACGGGTCGGGTTATCGCCTCACCGCCGACGGTACGGCGGCCCACGTCCGGATCGCCGAACAAGTGCGCGCCGTGGCGACCGACTCAGTGCGGGGCATCTCCGTCGCGGACCACCGGATCGTGCTGGAGGTGTTGGCCCGGATCGCGGGCAATCTCGAGGCCACGCTGGGACCCTGACGCCCGGGCGGGCGGTGGGGTCAACCCGCCCAATTGGGGAAGCTCCAGATCCGGATCGAGTTTCACGCCGGCCTGGCGAAGAACCGAGTCGAGCAATGCCCAGGTCCAGTCCACCAGTCGGGCCACCACCTGCTCGGCCGTCTCTGACGTCTCGTCAGCTGAGGCACCGTCAGCCGTCATACGCCACCGGGCCACCGACTCCACCATGCCCACCACCGCGTGGGCCAGATCGGTGGTGACCACCGACCCGACTCCCAGCACCCCGAGGTACCCGCCGAACAGACCGGCCAGGTGCTCGGCAACCGATCGCCGCACGGCGGGGTAGGACCCGGGATCCTCGACCGAACCCGCGTGACCAACCAGGTAGCGGTGCAGGTTGCGGTTCTCGTCCAGCCAACCGACGTATGCGCCGATGGCGCCGGCGATCATCTGCCGGGCCGAACCCCGCGGGTGCCAGAGGGCGTCCATGTGGTCGACAACCGACTGCGCCACTCGGGCGGTGATGGCGCGTTCCAGATCGGCGCGGTCGGTGAAGTGCCGGTAGAGCCGGGTCCGGGCCACTCCGACCCGAGCCGCGATGTCCTCGACGGACACCTCGGCGCCCTGCTCGGCGATCACGC
>DATAUG010000165.1:0-3843 GCA_036268355.1 Sporichthyaceae bacterium | reverse complement strand
GGAAAGCGGCGCCGCAGGACCGTCCGACACCGGCACCAGCGGGAAATACCTCACCGCACCCGCGGTCCAGATGGACTACGGGCTGCAGGCGCGTGACGGCGGGATCGGGGAGCACCAGCGCACCCGGTTCGGTTCGATCTCGTACACCTACAACTACGGAAGTGCCTGAACAAGCTCCACGGGGTGCGCCCGCCTTTCGGTGGGCGCACCCACCGCCCCCGGACACCGGCAGTGCCCCACCGGCACAACGGTGTGCGGGCGGCCCGGCAGGGTAGACCTTTCGAGTCGGGGGGCAGTCGTTCCCGAACCGGAAGGGAACTGTTTCAGGAGGTGTGTCGTGGCAATTGTTGGGCACGATCCCAACTCGCCACGGCCCGCACCGGGAGTTCATGTACAGGTACCTCTCCACCGACACCCTCTGCGACCCCGACGGCGCCCGGAACGGCTTCCGACCCGACCCCGACCAGTCGCTCATCCACACCTGGAAAGTGAGCCGAACGGGATGTGGGCAAGGGCTGCCAGAACTTCCGAGGCGATCGAACAGGGTGACCGTGGGGCACACCTGACGGCCCCGAGGACAGCCGTCGCACCCCGGAGACCGAGCGATCGACCGGATATGTCGATCACCTTCCGGCCGCCCCTGCTCACAGCCCCGATCCTCGGTGCCGCCGGGCGCGCCTCATCCCCGGCGGTACCGAGCCCTCATGCCACGATCGACGCCACGGCGCGACGGCCCGGATTCGGTCGGCCCGGTACGAGATATCGGCTGCTCGTACAAATCCGCAGGGCTCCGCCGACATCGCCACGCCTGTGCTGCGGCTTGGGCGGCATTCCGCGCGTGGGGTCGGACCGCCAACCTTCGATGTGACGACCCGGACGGGTCGAGGCTCGAGCCGGCGGCGGTTGGCGGACCCGGCGGCTGCTTCGCCGAGACCGGTGCCGATCCCGCTGCGGTCGAGGTCGGACAAGGCGACCCGGGGCCTGCTCGGCGCGATTCGATCGGGGGGCCTGCGGTGCAGCGGCGGGTCACTGGTGGCGCAACGCGTCCTTCGGGCGCAGTGCGGCCCGGTTGGCCGGGTGGAGCCCGAGAAACAGGCCGGTCATCACCGGGACCGCCGGCGCGAGCCGGACCGTCCGGCCACGGCCGGTTGTACGCCGAGGATCCTGAATCGGGACGCGACGCACCCGGCCCCGACACCGATCGCGCCGCCGAGCATCGAGACGATCACCGCCCCGGTCGGGGGACTGCCCGATGAGGTCACCCCGCCCGGCCCCGACGGCCTTGCGGATGCCGATTTCAGGGGTCCGTTCGGTCACCGACACGAGCATGGTGTTCATCACCCCGATGCCCCCGACCGGCAGCGAGATCCCGGCCACCGTACGAGCAGGATTGTCAGCGTGTGATCGGACTTCGTCGAGGCGGCCGGAACCGAGGCGCCGTTGAACAGCACCACGTCGGTGTCCCGAGCATCTCAGGAATGCGATTCTGAAGGCGCTGCCGTGGCCGCCCGTGCCGGTCGGCGCGGGAATGACGTAGGGCGAATTCGAACCCGGCCGCTATATCGAGGCCGCCGCCACCGCCCGATTGGAACCGGTGCCCACCGCCGCCGACGTGATTACCGAGGCAACGCCGATGACGATACCCGGCATGGTCAGTGCCCAACGCATCCGGTTGGCCACGATCCCGCCCCGGGCGAACCGCACCCTCTCCCGCAGCCGGGCCACCCCGACCGGAGCCGAACGGACATCGGCACGAGACATCGTGAATCCTTCCCGGGGGTTCTGCTGCGAGGGTTGTCCGGCAACCGGGACGGACCGGAGCCCGATGAAACCTCGACGAACGTCGATTTCCCGACGAAGCCCCAGCTACCGAGCTTGGCTAGGGCGAGGGCTGAGGAACTGATCCGTTCAGCTCCCGGACCACGCTCGGCGGTGTCGTCGCTGTCGGCGAGGGCCCATGCGTCGTGAACACCGCCGCGACCCACAGGGCCAACAGGGCGCAGACAGCGAGGAACGCCAACGCAAGCTTCATCTTTGGACCTTGCCCCATGGACATCCCGTCTCCTTCCGGTACCCCGGCCCCGGTCGCGTGGCTCTCGGCCCCGCAGGGCCGGGGGCTCCACGTTCGCGCCGAGCTGTTCTGCGGTTGGCGCGCTGTGCTCCGCGCTGGCTGTGCGGCCCACCCTCCCGCTCGGCCCACACCGGCTGGGACCGGGCGCCCTTCTTCCTGCCCGTCTCACCGGGCGCGGTGCGGGTCGTCGGCGATGGACCCGGTGGCGGCCGTTGCGCCCTCACCGGGCGATGCGGCGCTGCTGATCCTCGTTCGTCCCGGCGAATCCACGGCCCCGGGCCGGGCGCCTTCAGCGGTGGGCGAAACGGCGCGCCACGTACGCGTCGCGGCGCACGTCCGCCTCCAGTTCGAGTTCGTTGAGGTGGTTCTTGACCAGGTCACCCACGCTCACGATCCCGGCCAGCTTGCCGTGTTCGACCACCGGCAGGTCACGCTGGTGGCGTCTGGTCATGTCGGCCATCACCTCTGTCACCCGCGCGTCGGCGGTGCCGGTCGACACGCCTGTGCTCATGACGTCGCAGACGCGCCGGTCGAGGGCGGCGGCTCCGTGCCGGGACAGGGCCGACATCACGTCGCGCTCGGCGATGACACCCAGGACGGTGGCTCCGTCCGATGTGACCACCAGAGCTCCGATCCCGGCGGTGACCAGGCGGTGGATGGCCGTGGTCACCGGCGCATGCGGCACGATCGTTTCGACGTTGTGGCCCTTGGCTTCGAGGATGTTCTTGATCTTCATGGTGGCCTCCTTGGCAGTAGAGGTGTGTGAAGCGCCGTTCCTCCTGTTTCCGTGGGAAAGGCTCGGTCGGGGTGAGGTGCAGGTGCCGGCTCCGTTCCTCGGGACGTTCGTACCGAACCGGCGGCGTCCCGACCTGGGCCCGGAGGCAGCCACGCCCGGGTCGGTCAGGTTTTTGTGGGCATCGGGGCCCGGGTGCCGAGACCGAGGATGACCACACCTGTTCCGGCGATCATGTTGTTCACGGACCAGCCCGTGGTGTCGACCGTGGTCGAGCCGCCCAGGACGAAGGCGGAAACTTCGAGCCCGATCCCGCATGAGCACCGTGGCAGCGCCCAGTTCGACGGCCCCGCGGGCGGCACTGATGGGAACCGTCGCCGCCACCTCGATCGCCGGTACGACGATCAAGTCGTGCACCTGGGTCCGGCTTCGGCCTGCGAGGTTCACGACCCACGGGGAGGTGGCCACCCGCACACCGGCGATCAGCACACCGGCGGCGGGCCGTGCTCATGGGCTGATCCGGCCCGACATTCCCGCCGGTCCGTCACCTGGGGTCAACGACGGTCCCGGGCTCGAAACGGGCGCTTAATGCCGTCCGTCGGAGTTTGGCAGAACTCCCGAATTGATATCTGTTCACTCCGTCATGACAATTCACTCGCCTTTCATTTTGTCCACGCCCGCCACTGTTCACCTCGGCCATGGCCCGCAGGTACTCCCTTTCCCGGAAAGCAGACACTCGGTACCGGTCCCCGGTCCCTCCTTCGACCCAAGAATATCACTTCACGCCATTATATATCGGGCCCCGATACATAGTCGGGCGAGGACGAGTCGGGTGCTGCGGATGCTCGCTCCTGCGAATCGGTGGGACCGCCCGGACCTGCTCGACGCGGGATGCAGATTCCTGTGGCCCGGCAGGGGTGACCACGAGATCCGGGGCTGCCCCTGCGGCAGGCACACCGCCACGGTCGTGCACGACACGAACGTCTCCCGGGGTGTGGTGGTCAGGTCCGTGCACGACCTGTCGTGCCTGGCGAAGGGA
>DATAUG010000164.1:0-1573 GCA_036268355.1 Sporichthyaceae bacterium | reverse complement strand
CACGTGATCTCCTTCCGGGCCAGGCCCAGCGCTTCCAGGACCGGTTCGTCGGAGAACCGGACCGCGTCCAGGCCTGCTTCGGTCTCGAGTTGGACCGGCGCCCAGGACGGCACCGCGAACAGGTCGCCGGCGCTCAACCGGTACGTCTCGGCGCCGACGTGAGCGACGCCGGACCCGGAGAACACCTGCCACACAGCGGATCCGGCGATCCGGATCCGCACCGTCGCCGCGCCCGGGCGCAGTCGGTGCATCTCGCAACGCATTGTCGACAGGCAGTCGCCGCCGGTCGCCGGGTCGGTGAACCGCACGGCCGCATGGCCCGCCGAGACCACTGCGGGGTGCCCCTCGTCCTCGAGCTCCAGCTGCGCGCGCAGTGCGGCGTCGGTGTGCTCCCAGCGGTAGGCCAGCAGCGGCGACGAGGTGCCGCGGGCCACGCCCAAGGGCGTCAACCCGGGATGGCCCCAGAGCCGTTCGGCACGGGACGCGGCAGGTGTCTGACGGGTACTCAGTTGATCCGGCCCGAACTCGAAAAAACTCGCGTCCAGGCGCTGGATCAACGGGATGTCCAGCCCGTCGATCCAGGCCATCGGGTGGTCGGTGTTGTTGTGGTGCTCGTGGAAGTGCATGCCCGGGGTGAGCAGCAGGTCCCCGCGACGCATGGCTACCGGGTCGCCCTCGACGTTGGTCCACACCCCCTCGCCGTCCACGACGAAGCGGAAGGCGCTCTGCGTGTGACGGTGTGCCGGCGCCTCCTCCCGCGGGCCGAGGTACTGGATCGCACACCACAGGGTCGAGGTGGCGAACGGTGCGCCGGCCAGCCCCGGATTCGCCAGCGCGATCGCCCGCCGTTCCCCGCCGCGCCCGACCGGGACCAGCTCAGCGGACCGGGCCGCCAGCGGGTAGAGCTGTCCCCAACGCCAGAGCATCGGCATCGCCTGGGGTGTCGGCGCCTGCGGCATCAGCCCGGCCAGTTGGGTCCACAGCGGCGCCAGGTGTGCCGCCGCGAAGTCGGCGTACAACTGCGCCAGGGCAGTGGTTTCGTCCGTGGTCGAGGACTCGGTGGCCGTCATCGTTTCTCCCGCTGCTCGGGTCGCCCGTCCGCCGCCGGGGCCTGCCCCGACGGTGGTGTCTCGTAGTTTCCCGCCGTCGATGAGTCCGAAGTCTGCCGCCCCAATTCGAGACATACAATAGACGGTCGGCAGATTTTTGAAACAATTCTTACCTCGGTTGGTCCCCGGAGGTGTCGGACCGCCCGGACCCGTCGGCTCCGGCCGTAAGCTGCCGCAGCAGGATTCGGGCCGGAGCGGAGGGGACGGCGGTGAAAGCGCGCTCGCTGGTGTTCGACCTGTTCGGCGACTACCTGCGCTACCGCGGCGGCGCGGTCCGACTGCGAGCGCTGATCGAACTGATGGGCGCTTTCGACGTCCCCGAGGCCTCGGTCCGCGTGGTGGTCACCCGCATGCGGTCCGAGGGCTGGCTGCAGGGCACCCGCAGCGGACGCGAGGCCAGCTACGGGCTGACCGACGCATCCTGGCGGCTGCTCGACGAGGGCCGGTCGCGGATCTTCGACCGG
>DATAUG010000163.1:0-2394 GCA_036268355.1 Sporichthyaceae bacterium | reverse complement strand
CGGCAGTTCCAGTGCCTCGGCGATGGCCAGCGCCAGCGCGGTCTTGCCGGTGCCCGGCTCGCCCTCGCAGAACAGCGGCCTGCCCATCCGGACGGCCAGGAACGCCGCCGTGGCCAGTCCGGCGTCGGCCAGGTAGCCGACATGGTCCAACCGGGCAGCGAGATCGTCCGGGCCGCGCACTTCTGCCATGAGTGGAGTCTAGGTCGGGGTGGCCGTAGGGGTCGGGTTCCGGGTGCGGCCAGGGTCGCTCCCCGATGTTGCCGGCGGCCCGGTCGCCGAAGCTGGAGACATGAACGACACGACACAGACCCAGGTCCGCACCCTCCGCCGCAGCCGGGACGACCGCATGATCGCGGGCGTCTGTGGCGGCGCGGCCAAGATGCTCGGTATCGACGTGACGCTGCTGCGGGTACTGCTGGTGGCCGCGACCGTGTTCGGCGTCGGTGCGGGCGCGATCATCTATCTGGTGTGCTGGATGGTGGTGCCCGAGGAGGGCTAGGCGGACCGGCTGGGGGTGAGCAGGCCGTGCAGCCTGGGTGGCATCCGCTTCTCCAGGCCGAACGGTTCGAGGTGGGCCTGGAAGACCTCGTTGAACGCCTTCTCCACGCTCACCGTGTCCCAGTTGTCGTTGGTCAGGATCGGCTGCTTGAGATAGGGCTGGCCGACGACGTGCAACTCCCGGCCGTTGCACCTGATCAGCTGGCCGGTGATGCCGGCCGAGCGGTCGGAGAGCAGGAAGAGCACCAGCGGGGCCACCTTGCCGGGCGTGCGCTCGGGGGGCGTGGCACGGAGGCTCCGCTCCGACTCCCACACCATCCTGGTGTGCGCGACCGGGCAGACGGCGTTGACCCGGATGCCCAGCGAGTCCACGTCCAGTGCCCACGAGTAGGTCAGCGAGGCGATGGCGCCCTTGCTGGCCGCGTAGGCAGCCAGCTTGCGCTGGCCGAGCAGCGCGCCGGAGGCGATGTTGACGATCGAGCCCTCGGTGCCGGCGTCGCGCATCGCGGTGATGGCGGCCAGGCCGCAGTTGAACAGCCCGAAGAAGTTCACCTCGAACAGTTCCCGCATCCGGTCGGCGCTGTCCTCCCAGGGCAGCGCCTCGTAGTTGATCCCGGCGTTGTTCACCAGGCCGTCGATCCGACCGTAGGTGTCGACGCAGTACTCGACCACCCCGGCGGCGTCTGCTGGTTTGGCGAGGTCATGCCCACTGGCCACGGCCTCGCCGCCGTAGGCCCTGATGTGCTCCGCGGTGCGCTCGGCGAAGTCGACGTCGACGTCGTTGACCACCAGCCTCGCCCCGGCATGTGCGGCATGCAGGGCATAGGCCTCGCCCAGTCCCCGACCGGCACCTGTGACCACGATCGCCTGGCCGTCCAGGATTCCCATGGCTGCCTCCCTCCTACGCCACCCAGGGTCGGGCATCGGGTTACCAATTGGGGGAGTACCTCGACAAAGGGCCACAACAATGCGCCGAACGGGCGACCCTGATCAGCCAAGCAGTGTGCTCAGCCGATCAGTCCTGATGGGCGCGACCCCTCCGTTTCACCCTGCCGAACGACCGTTCGCCGACCGGCGGTCACGGACAGCGGTATGTCGGCACACGATGGGTACCCACAAGTCCATCCACAGGCGTGTATAACTCGATGAGCCGAACGGGCTAACGGTCGATCGGCTACGGACCGCAGCTACGCGAGGGGTCGACACGCCGAGCGGCAGGGGTCGACACCCGGCCTGACCGGCGCGAAGGGTCGACACGCCCGCATCGGGGGCGACTCGGCCGCGCAGGCGGACGACACACCCGCGCCAGCAGACGACACACCCGTGTGCCCTTCGGGAGGGCGATTCGGCCGCCCGAGCGGGCGACACGTCGGCCCAGGGAGTCGAACCACCCGCCCCGGCGCGCGGCTCGACCGCCCCCGCGAACGACACGCCCACGCCGGCAGGCGACTCGGCCGCCCACGCGGGCGACACACCGGTCCCGGTGGACGACTCGGCCGCCCAAACGGACGACACGCCCACGCCAGCAGACGACACACCGGCCTCAGCGAACGACTCGCCCGCGCAAGGGGGCGACTCGGCCGCCCCGGTGGGCGAGACACCCGCGCCTGAGGACGAACCGGCCGTGCCGAGGGTCGGCTCGCCGGGCGCCCGACAGCGGCCCCGAGAACAGCAGGCCCTGAGAACAGCAGTGGACCCGGCCACCGAAGCGGCCGGGTCCACGAACTGCGGAAGGAAACTACTACTCAGGCTGTCTCAGAAGTCCATCTCACCGCCGCCGGGGCCACCGGCGGGGCTTGCGACGTTCTTCTCCGGCTTGTCGGCCACGACAGCCTCGGTGGTGAGGAACAGGGCCGCGATCGACGCCGCGTTCTGCAGCGCGGAGCGGGTGACCTT
>DATAUG010000162.1:0-27328 GCA_036268355.1 Sporichthyaceae bacterium | reverse complement strand
AAACCTCGGCCGCGTCCCCGCGGCCGGCCAACCAGAGGACTGACCAAGATCATCTGACGGGCCGGGGGTCAGATTTCAAGCGGCGAAGGGGGGTCAAATTTCAAGCGGCGTTGACAGATCGCTTGGATCGGCCGGGCAGTCCACTCTCGATGGGACACAGCCGTTGATGGCTGGACAGCAAAATGATTTTTGCCGTCGTCGTCGGCAGAACGGGGCGCGCGGCCGACATACCGACCCGTTGCCGCCCACGGGGTGCACCCCCACGGAGCTCGGGTTCAGCGGTCGTCGACGGACAGCTCCCGGGTGCGACCAGGCGCGTGCGGGCCGAGCGTGGTGGGGAATCCCAACTCGCGGCAGGCCTGGGCGAGTGCGTCCGGAGTCCGCGGGTCGACGCCCGCCTGCAGCAGCCCCCGGGCGAGCAGACCCTTGGTCGCCTTGTTGTGGTGCGAGACCACCTTGCCGCCGGAGGTGACCCGCACGGTCACGGTCCGTTCGGCAAGCTCTCCGCTCGGCCGCCACGCGCTCATGTAGGTGCCCGACCGCAGGTCCAGCACCAGCCCGCGTCCGGCCCGGTACGGCAACACCTTCGCCAACACCGATCGCCAGTGTCCGGCCAGCGCACCCAGTGGCGGCAGGCTGACCCCGCCGGACAGGCGGTACGCCGGAAGTCGGTCCCCCGGAGCCACCAGGCCCCACAGACCGCTGGCGATCAGCACGCTGCGCCCGGCCCGCCGCCTGGCTGCGGCGTCGAGGGTTTCGAACCCGAGGTGCGCGAAGAGCACACCGGTGTAGAGGCGAGCGGCGGTGGTCGTCGGGGCGGTCGTCAGGCAGCGGTTGGTCGCGAGTTCCTCGACCCGTCCCGCAGGCAGACCCAGGACCAGCGCGGCGCCCTCCGCCGGGCCGTTGCACAGCGCCACCAAAGCGCCTAGCACGGCCTGCCGGGCCGCGAGCAGCTCCTCGGCGAAGACCAAGTTGCTCAGATCCAGGCGGGCACCACGACGCGGCGGCGTCTTGCCCTCCGACGGTGGCAGCAGGATCAGCACCGCGGCACTGTAGCGAGGCGCCGACGGCAACTGACGGCCCTCAGCGAACCCGGATCCAACCCGAGCGGGTGTTGTCCCGGGGTACCCCGAAGCGGGTGGCCACCTGCTCCGGGTGGGCGGCGCGGGCTCGACCGATTCGGTCGTCGCGACCAGGGTCGGCCGCGCGGTATGCCATGTGCACCTACTCACAGCCCAGGTATTGAACGTGGACTTCGAGGCCCGTCGGTTCGGCCACATGCAAATCCGCGACGAGGACCGGGTGGTGCTCTCACATCAGAGCCGGGCCGGTGAGAACTTCGGCGGGCGGCGGCTGCTGCAGTTCTCGGCAGAGGGCTCTCGGTTCGACCGCTGCAACTTCGGCGGGACGGTGATCGAGTCTGCGTCGTTCGGAGCCGGTAGGTCGGTCTTGCGAGTAAGTGGCCTGCGGCTTCGAGGGCGCCACGCTGCAGATGGGCCCCGGCGGTTACGCCCGGGTTCGTGGACTGCTCGTTCGAGAACGTGGTCATCGAAACTGGATTTGCTTCGCCGTCGAATTGGTGGGTTGTACCTTCTCTGGTCGGCTGCGGAAGGTCCTATTCAACGGCACGGTGCCTCCGGAGAAGCAAGACACGGCGCGCCGTGCGGCCAACAGGTTCGAGGACAACGACTTCTCGCGGGCGGACTTGCTCGATGTGGGCTTCCGCACCGGGATCGACCTGACGAGACAGCGCCTTCCGGTCGGCGGCCGATCCAGCAGCGATCCTGGGGGGTTCATTGGCGGGGTTGCAGAGGCAGCCACCGACGGCTGTTTCGGCCTGATCAGGTCCAGTTTTGGGCCATGGGTGCCTGCCGTGCCGACCTATAGTCCCCTTTGGGTCGTCCCGGATACCGACTACTTGCTGCCCGGGATGCCGAACTGATTGGGGGGCATGGCAGTTACCGCACCGATGCCGGGCGCCGCCGGGACCACGCCGGACGAAGCCGCGCGGGGTCTCGCCTATGCCGCCGCAACGCGGACCGCGGCGGGCGGGGCGCAACCTGGGACGAAGTTGCCGGGCACCATCCAGGATGCCCCCAACGATGTCTACGGCTTCGACACCGCTGACAAACTCACCGGCGAGGATATCGCCGCGATCATCCGTTGGAACGCCGCCGAGGAGTCGGCGAACGAGCGCTTCGCGTTCGCGGTGCGATACATCTCCCGCCACTCGCCCGAGCCGAGCAATGACCTGACTTACGAGGAGGCTTACGAAATCCTCAACGCCGGTCTCGCGTTCATGGTGGTCCAGCACGTGGAGAGCGTCGACAGCGGGGAGCCGACTGTCCAGAAGGGTGGGGATTGGGGCAGGGGCGCCGTTGCCAACGCCCGCCAAATCGGCTACCTCGAACCGGGCTCGATCTTCCTCGATCTGGAAGCCGTGGCGACGGGAACCAAATCGGAGGTTGTGAAGGAGTATGTCAACGGGTGGGCCGAGGCCGTCAGTGAGGGCTGCTACAGCCCCGGCCTGTACGTCGGGTCCAAGTCCGGCCTGAACGGCGCGGGACTGGCCGAGTTCGGCAAGCCCGACCCGCACAAGCACCGGCGTCAAGTGATGCGCAACTACTGGCACTCCGGTGGCTACGGAGCTGGGGTGGTGCCGGAACTGAGCCAATATGGCGAGTCCTACCAGATGTACCAGTCGAAGGAGACCACGATCTATTATCAGACGAAACGAGGTGAATCCAAGAAAGTGCGATTCGACCACGACGTGACGAAGAACCAGGCCCCTCACACCACGTTGCGTTGGCAGAAATGGGTCGTCGAACAGGCCTGACCGGCCGAAGGAACGTGTCGGGCGGGCCATGTCCCTGCACCACGCCCGGACAGACTGACCGAAGGGGATTTCTCTTGCCAATGGGGTACCGCGGCTTCCTCGGCGTCTTCGTGCTGTCCGTCGGCGCCCTGTATCCGGGCTCTGCCGTGGCCGCACATGCTCAGGCGCCCCGCTGCACCACCCGCCAACTGGAGATCACCGTGCACGGCGACGACGGCGGTCTCGGCCACGGGTCCGAACAACTGTGGTTCCGCAACCGTGGCAGGCCGTGCACCCTGCATGGCTATCCGAGGGTGCTGCTGCTCGACCGGCACGGTCACATCGTCGGACGCGCGCGCAAAACTGACTTCGGTTACCAGGGCGGACTCCAAGAGGGGCCGGTACCGGTGATCCGGCTCGGCCGCGGTCAGGTCGCCAACGCCATGGTGGAAGGCATGAATTCCGGGACGAAATTGAAGCCTTGTCCGCACTACGTCGCCTACCGCGTCACCCCGCCCGGAGGGATCGGCTCGGTACGAGTTCCGACTGGAACTTTTTGCCAGACGCAGGTTCACCCTGTCGTCCCGGGCGAACAACAGATCTACCCCTCCGTTCACGACTGATCCGTTCCAGTCCCGCACCGGACGCCGACGTCCGACAACCAACCTGCAGCGGCTTTGCCGCCGCCGAAATCGAATGGCAGCAAAACCTGCCCGGGTTGACCGATTCTCAGAGAATTTCCGTCGTGAACGGCGCCGGCACTCCGCCGAACAATCGATCATGTCCATAGTGGGCCACGACCGCCCGGGGCCGCCCGGCCAAGCGCAGCCCGGCGGAGTTCGGTCGAAGGCGACTTGGGTGTCACGGGGTAGCCCGGTACCGACTCCCCGGACTCCGGCAACATTCCACTTATCTTCCTAGCACGGTATGGTTGTGCTATGGAGGTTTCGGTGGCCGAGGCGGCTGCGCGTCTTGGCGTGAGCTCCAGGCGGGTTCGTCAGCGCATCGCCCGTGGACATCTGGCGGCCAGGCGAGTCGGGCGGGTGTGGGTGCTGGAGGAGGCCCAGCTCGGTCGATCCGAGAGGGTTGCCCGGCCGATGTCTGCCCGGGTCGCTTGGGCGTTCCTGGACATGCTCGACGGTGGCAGAGGTGAGGGGGTCAGTCAGCCGGAGCAGTCGCGCCTGCGGAAGAAGCGCGAGCTGCTGCGAAACGGTGATGCCGCGTCGTTGCTGCGCTCGTGGCTGCCGAATCGGGCGGACGTGGCCCGCTACGTGGCAGCGCGGGCCGACCTTCCGGCGCTGCGGGAGGACAGCCGTCTTGTCCGGTCCGGTCTGAGTGACCTGCGCAGTGGCCTGGCCGCTGCGGGGTTCGTTGAGGGGTACGTGTCCGCCGGGGATCTCGATGCGTTGGTGAACGAGTACCTGCTCTCGCAGCAGGGCCGCCCGAATGTGGTCCTGCATGTGCTCGGCGATCGTTCGCTGCCCGATCCTGTTCCACTGCCGGTTCTTCTCGCTGACCTGGCCGATCATGACGGTCCGCGTGAGTCCGCCGCCGTCGAACGGCTGATCAAAGATCTTCCTGCGTGATCGTCGTCCTGCCTGCCATGACCCAGGCGCAGGAACGCGCCTGGTTGACGATGCTCGAGGTATTCGAGCGCGTCGGTCCGTCCTGGTGTCTGGTGGGCGGCCAGATGGTGCACCTGTACTGCGCCGAGCGCGGCTTCGCGCCGAACAGGGCGACCGAGGACGCAGACATCGTGCTCGACGTGCGTGCCCACCCCGACGTCCTGGAGCGCTTCACCCGGGTCCTGGTCGAACTTGGTTGGGCCCCGGCCGGGGTGACACTGGAAGGTCACCAGCACCGGTGGATCGGGTCCGGGGCGCAGCTGGACGTCCTGATCCCGACCGGGCTGGGTATCCGCGCAGCCGGTCGCCGAGGAGCAGATGGCGGCACCACGCTCGCGACACGCGGCGGGCAGCAGGCACTGGACCGCGCCGAACTGGTCACGGTGGATGTTGCCGGTCGGACGGGGCAGGTTCCACGTCCCGACATGACCGGAGCCCTGGTCATCAAGGCCGCCGCCTACACCAATCCGCAGGACCCGCACCGTTTGCGTCACCTGATCGACTTCGCCGTCCTGGCCGCAATGGTCCGGCGCGGTGACATCTCACCGGACACACTGCGCGCCGGCGACCTTCGGTACCTGCGGCCGACGATTCAGGACCTCGCCCTACGACCGGACATCGTCGCTTCGATCGACGGAGCGGACCGCGGCCTCGACGTACTCGGCCGCATCTGCCAGAGGCGTTAGGTCGATCGCTGGGCACAAGTTTTTCGCTTGCGCGGACGGGTTCGCCGGTGCATCCTGCTCTGCTGCCCTCCCGGTGGCAGGAAGGAGTGCGGGATGATGCGTAACCACGAGGAGAAGTTGAAGGATGTGGCCGAGTCCGTGCTGCCGTCGCGGGCCCGGGCGCGGGCACGTGGACAGCGGCGGATCATCCACCACCGACACCGGTCCGAGGACCGCGACGCTCTGGTCTCGGCCCGCCGGGATCCCGATGGCCACGACGACATCGGCGGACTGTCCGAGCGACGGCGCCGCGAGGCCATCGGTTGGATGGTTTCCGACCGGCGTGACGCGGACAACCTGGCCGCTCTGTTGCGCTGGGCGCGGGCCCGGATCGAGGCCGACCCGGCCCTGGCTGCGGCGCCGGTGGAGGTGCAGGTGGCGGGGTTCCGTTCGGTGCTGCCGGACAATCTGATCGGGCGTCACGCACTGCAGCACATCCGCTGGGATCTGACATTCCGTCAGAACGGCCGGGGCCATCGCTCGTACCGGGTGGCAGGCATGCGCCGCCGGGCGTCGGAGCGGGACCGACTGATGCACAGCGTTCGGGTGCTGGTGGCGACGGGCCGGCACGGGCACTTGAACGACGCGATCCGCCTCCACCTGCGCGCACAGGCCGAACAGGCTCGCCCGCAGGCCGGCGACCGGTCACGACGTGCGGTGCATGAATGTCCGCGTCGTTTCCTGCTGGGCGCGGACGACATCGCCGCCTTCGCTGCCGACGTCGCGCGCGACGAGTGCGTGCGCGGGATCGTCCACCGCCTGGCCGGCCGAAAGGAATGACGGTGTGGAACTCAGCCGCTGGCCGGGCCCGCCCCTCGACCGGGCCTACGGCTTCGGAAGTCCGGCCATGTCCAGCCGTGGCCGAGCGGTAACGGGCACTCGTGGTCTATCCGTGGTGAAAACCGTTGCAGAAATGGAAATCCGCAGGTGGGCGGGGGTGTGGGAGCGTTCTGTAAATCCGTCGCGCAAGCTACCGGCGATTGAGGCGAGAGGAGCGCGAACAAGCGAGCTTGCGAGCCTGTTCGCAATTCCGAGCCGATTGAAGCCTGTTGGAACACCCAGGTTCGATCCTGGACCTGCCACCGGATCGGCGATTGCGCCCCTGACCTGCACGTTCGGGTCGGGGGCTGATCATTGTCGGTCCGAATGCTGCGACGCGCGGCGGATCAGAGCCGGGCCGGTGACGTGTCCCATCCAGTTCTTCGAAGGCTCAGGTTCCAGATCGACCGGCAGATTCCACAGGCTGCCGCCGGACCGGTCGACAGCCGTCAGTGCGGCGGCGGTCAGGACCGCCCAGCCCTCAGGTAATGCGGCCAGACAAGAGTCATTGACCGGGTCGGCCGGGCAGGGGAAGGCTCGCTGGAGCCCGCCTGCCGGGAGGTCGTCCGACCGGACCTCGGGCGTACCTCGCCATCCCAACATCTGGTGCCACTCGCAGGCCCGTGCGACGCAGCCTTCGCACGCGATAACCAACGCGGGGCACCTCCTGGTCGGCGCACTCCGCTCACGCGGCGTCGAAGTTCACCCCGACACCGGTGAGCAACGCGAAGTACTCCGGCGGATCCTCCGCGATCAGGTGACTGCACAAGCGCCTGATGCCGGTTGCGGCGGCGTGTCCACAGTCCCATGTCCGCACCGCTGGATCCTCCTCGCTGCTGGTATGACGCCGAATCAGGTCAGCGATCCGTGTTCGAATATCACCACCCACGGCGTCGGCGGTCGGCGGGGCTGCGGCTACGCTGCGTTCGGGCCGGGTAGGGACAGGCGTTCGCTGACGGTCACGCCCAGGGCGGTGGTTACGTCACAGATGCGGGCCAGGCTTGCGGAGCGGTAGCCGGTGGATTCGTAGCGTTGGACCTGTTGTTCGGCGATGCCGAGTTGTTCGGCGAGGCGTCGTTGGCTCCACCCGCGGGCGATGCGGGCCTTGATCAGCAGCGTGGCCAGTTCCTCCAGGGAGTCGGCCTCGAGGGTTGACACGGCCCCGGAGCGCAGGTGGCCGTACTCGTCGAGATCGGCCTGCAGATCGGCGGCTTGTGCCCGGACGGCGTCGATCTGGAGCCGGGCGAGCTTGGACCGACGCGTCTCGGGATGCTGGGCCTCCAGGTTGGCCAGTGCCTGCTTGAACCGGCCCAGGTGAGCCTCGGTCGCCCGGCGGGCGACCTCGTTGGTGATCACGGCTCTCCTCCGAGGGTCAGGACGACGATGCCCTTGCGGCCGCCGTCGCGTTCGTTCGCCGAAGAACTCGGCGAAGTCCAGGCCGCTGCCGGTCTCCACCACGTTGGGGAACAGTTCCCCGCCGAACCCTTCCTTCTGTTGCGCCCGACCGGCGGCGAGGTCGAAAAAGACCGGTCCAGGGCGTCCAGGTCGACCCCGTCGGGATCCCAGCAGGCGTCGAAGTCGGCCGGGTCGTCCTTGGCGGTCACGAAGCTTCCGTTGAGCCACAACCGGGTGCAGCCCGCCGCGGCCAGCAGCTCGACCGCTTCGGCCAGACCGTCGAGCAGCCGACGGCGTCGCGGTGTCCAACCGAAACGGTCCACCAGTTCCTCCCAGGACACGGGGTGCTCGCCCTCAGGCAAGCGCCCCGTCTGCGGACCGAACGGCGGCAGCACACCACAACGATATCATTGTGGTCTCCATCGCCTCCCGTTGCCTGCGCTGCAGGCGGGGTTGTCCCACCTGCTACCTGGCCGGCGATGCCCCTTGAACCGGGCGGACACCCCACCACGCACTCCGGAATCGAGTTGCTGCCGGTGGGTCCCTGCGTTTGACTGCCACTCGTGAGCGAACTGGTGCAGGCGACGGTCCGCGAGTGGTTCGCAGAGGAGGGATGGGGAGTCATCGACTCGCCTGCCGTTCCTGGGGGTTGCTTCGCGCACTTCAGCGCGATCCAGATGGACGGTTACCGTCAACTGACGCCGGGTCAGACCGTGTGGATCGCGCCGCAACAGCCCGGCCAGGACGGCTGCGCGTGGACCACCTCGGTCGTCAGTCTGGACGGGGTCGTCGGTGACAGGCCGGGGTCCACCTGCGGCTACAGCAGTACCTTGACCCTCGATTTCGACCTTGACCCCCGCGATCAACGATGAGAGGTCGACCGGCCCACTTACCGAGTCGCCCTGTGGTCGGTCAACGGTGACGCCCTCGCCGTGTCGTGGCACGAGCTGCACGGCCGGGACGTGGACGAGGTCCTCGCCTGGACCGCAGGGCATGCGCAGGGACGGACCTCCGTCGTCTACATGGTCCACCGTGATGCCGGAGCGGCGCTCGGCCTGGCAATGGCTGGTGTCCCGCGGCCACGGCCCGCGAGCGTCTTGCGGCCCTCATCCGTGCCCCGCACCCCGAGCAGGGGTGGAACTTGCTCTGCAACGGCGTGGTCGTGTTCGACGACGGCGGAGCGCTCCTACCGGACGCCGCGGCCATCACACCGCCCTCCCGCACCGCCTGACTGAGGCGCCGCCCACTCGGCCGGACCCCTGAGCCGGTCCGCCGCAGCGGGCCGGCTCAGTCGTTGCGGACCGCCGCGCCCTGCGCAGCGCGGGGCTTCGGAAGAGTGGCGGCGAGCGAGGATGCCGCCGGGGTCTTCGTTTCCCACCTCGACAGCGCCCGGGCCGATGCCTGAACCTCGACCAGGTGGCGCAACAGTGCCGCGTACACCTGCGGTTCACGGGATGCTGCGGCCAGATGGGCGCGGTCGCTCTGGCTCAGTACGGTCTCGAAGTCGGTCATCGTGGATTCCCCTCCGTGGTCTGTGTTCCTCCGGCTGTTCCAGATTCGCCGGCAAGGCTGAGAGCCTTCCACCCAGGACGCCGGCAATTCTCTGGGAGCCGGGCGATCGGCAGGGTCTGGGCCGGAAAATCCGTTTTGCCGTGCGGACAAGGCTTTCCGCCACCTGTGCGTGGTGGCGTGAGTCGGTCAAGGCGCGGTGGTCGTCGGCTGTCGGATGCCACTCTGGACCGGTGAATCCCTCACAACGCAGTGGCGCCGCACGGCTGTTGGTCGTCGACGACGAGCCCAACATCCGTGAGCTGCTCGCGGCGAGCCTGCGTTACGCCGGCTTCGACGTGTCCACCGCGCCGAACGGCGTCGAGGCGCTGCGCTGCGCCGCGGCGGACCGGCCGGACCTGCTGGTCCTTGACGTGATGATGCCGGGGCTCGACGGTTTCGACGTCGTCACCCGCCTGCGCCGCGACGGCGTCGACGCGCCGGTGCTGTTCCTGACCGCCAAGGACGCGGTCGCCGACAAGGTCGCGGGACTAGCGGTCGGTGGCGACGACTACGTCACCAAACCCTTCTCGCTCGAGGAAGTAGTGGCGCGCATCCAGGCTCTGCTGCGCCGAACCGGCCAGGTCGCCAAGGAGCGTTCGGAACGGATCGTGTTCGCCGACATCGAGATGGACGACGAGGCGCACGAGGTCTGGAAGGCCGACGAACTGGTCCCGCTGTCGCCGACGGAGTACAAGCTGCTGCGGATGTTCCTGCAGAATCCCGGACGGGTACTGTCCAAGACGCAGATCCTGGAATCGGTGTGGCAGTACGACTTCGGTGGCGATGCCAACGTCGTCGAGTCGTACGTCTCCTACCTGCGTCGGAAGGTCGACGCCGGCGAACCGCGGCTGATCCAGACGGTGCGTGGCGTCGGCTACGTTCTCCGCCGGCCGCGATCCTGATGCTGCGCGGCAGGCCGCTGCGGATCCGGCTGACTGCGGCGATCCTGCTGCTCGTCTCGGGTGCGTTGGCGATCAGCGGCGTGGTGGCCTCGCACGAGCTCAGCGGCTACCTGATGGATCGGCTGGACAACCAGTTGGAACAGGCACAAGCCGTCCTTCCGCATGACGCCTGCACCGCTGCCTCGTCGCCCTCGAACGGTCGGCACAACAACAACTCCGCGTCGAACAACGACGATTCCTCGTCCGACGACGTCCAGCCCGATCAGTTCTACATCGCCTGGTACGACGACAACGGCGTCGACCTGCGGTGCTCCCAACTCGCCGAGGACTCCACCGCGGTGCCGAACCTCCCGCACCTGTCCGAGGCCTGGGCGCGGGACGTCGACGGCGACGAGTTCACCGCGCCCTCCACGCAGGACGCGACGCAGTGGCGCGTCCTGGTGACCCACACCTCGGACGGCGACTTCAGCATCGTCGCGACCTCGACGGCCGACGTGAGCAGCACGATGGACCGTCTGCTGACCTTGGAACTCATCGCGGGCGGCAGCCTCGTGTTGGTGCTCGGACTCATGGGCTATCTCCTGGTCCGGCAGTCGTTGCGGTCGCTGGTGGCCGTGGAGCAGACCGCCGTGGCTATCGCGGGAGGCGACCTGAGCAGCCGGGTCGGCAACCGCTATCCGCGCACCGAGGTCGGGAAGTTGACCACGGTGCTCAACGAAATGCTCGACCGGGTCCAGTCCTCGTTCGAGCGCCAACGCGAACTGCAGGCCGCGGCGGAGGCCGCGGAGCAGGAGGCCCGCGCCTCGGAGGACCGGATGCGCCGGTTCGTCGCCGACGCCAGCCACGAGTTGCGCACGCCGCTGACCTCGATCCGGGGATTCGCCGAGCTGTACCGGCAGGGCGCCGTCGACGGGCCCGAGGTGGCGCGGGTGATGGACCGGATCGAGAGCGAGGCCGCCCGGATGGGCCTGCTGGTCGAGGACCTGCTGCTGCTGGCCCGGCTGGACCAGGAACGCCCGCTGGTGCTCAGTCCGGTGGATCTGCTGCTGGTCGCGGCCGACGTCGTGCACGACGCCCGAGCCGGATCCCCGGATCACCCGACCGACCTGGACGTAACCGGGCCCCCACCGATCGTGCTGGGCGACGAGTCGCGGCTGCGGCAGGTCCTGCACAACCTGGTGAGCAACGCGCAGCGACACACCCCGCCCGGCACCCCGATCGTGGTGCGCGTCGGTGTGCGGGACGCCGTCGCGACGGTCGAGGTGGTCGACGGCGGCCCGGGCCTGCCGGAGTATGCGCGGCACCGGATCTTCGAGCGCTTCTACCGGACCGACACCGCGCGCGGCCGGGACAGCGGCGGCGCCGGGCTGGGCCTGTCGATCGTGGCGGCGCTGGTTGCGGCGCACTCCGGCGCGATCGACGTCGTCGACACCCCGGGCGGGGGCGCGACGTTCCGGGTCCGGCTCCCGCTGCTCGCGCCGGTGGGCGAGGTGCCCCAACCGCGGTCGGCGGGGAACCGGGGTGTCGCTGACGATCAGTCAGTTATGAACTAGGACGGGAATCGCGCGAGATCGGTCTCACCTGCGAACACCGAAGTGCTCTTGTTCCCGGCCACCGTGCCGGCCGAGGTCTGCTATCCGATCGATCGCACGTTCGGTCCGGCCGCCGAAGCCGCGTTCCTGGACGACGTCGGCACCGGCCCCGGCGCGTCCTAACGGCTGACCGAGTTGGTGGACCAGGACCTGCGCCGCATGGCCGAACTCGTCCGTCATTACGCCGACCGGCACCTGGGTGCCACCGACGCCTCGATCGTGGCCGTGTGCGAGCGACCGGACATCGACACGGTCGCCAGCCTCAACCACCGCGACTTCGCCAACCTGCGCCCGTCCCACCGCCTCGCACTGCGCCTGGTCCCGGAATGACCGGGACCAGGTCTCAGCGGCAGGAGGTGCGATAGGTGGCGGCCTGGATCGAGAAGTTCGCCCTACCCGACCCGTGGATCGATTTCCGCGAAGAGTCTTCGGCCCACGACGCTCAGGTGGCACGGCTCAGCCCCGAGCCCCGGATCGAGGTTCCCCACGACGGGCACCCCCTGTCGACCACCGGTTGGACCATCCTCGCCTCGGCAGCCCCAGCTCGTGACGACGTCCGGCTCCAGTTGGCCGACGGGTCGGTCGCGATCGCGCACCTGGCGTGGAAGCGGGGTCGGGAACGGCTGCCGTGGCCGTCGACCACGATCGTCGTGAGCCCGAGCATCTTCAAAACGAATTGCTCAACCGCGGGTTCGACGTCGAGTAGATGCGTTCGAGCCCTCGGACGAAGTGTCCGCCCGGTCGGCGCTCACACGGACGCCACTCGTGTCAGCCGGGCGCGCGCAGCTCGGGCAGCGGAGCCCAGGTGACCGGGACCTGGCGCATGATCAATGCGGAGTCGAGTTCGGCGCTGCCTGCGGGGGCACCGGCCTGTCACCCGTCGCGTATCTGCCGGCGTCGAATTCCTGACACGGCGCGAGCGGTTCGGGGCGGGACCGGTCGGTATTGTTCGACACCGGCCCGGACATCTGCCGTTGGAGTGGTGCGCCCGTGGGACTCGACCGCCGCCTGCGTTCTCGTTCTGCCCGGGTCGCGGCCGTCTCGGTGGCCGGTGTTCTGGCCGTGAGCGCGGTCGCTGCCGGCGTCCCGAGCGCCTGGGCCGCGATCGGTCCCGATGAGGCCCTGGTGGACTCGACGGGCCATTGGGCCCCGGCCGGGAGCGCGAGGATTCGCCCCGGGGTCGTCACCGACACCGCCGGCGCACAGTGCACCGCCAACTTCGTCTACACCGCCGCCGGGCACACCTATCTCGGGCAGGCCGCGCACTGCTCGGATACCGGTGCGGAGACCGACACCGACGGGTGCACCTCGAGGTCCCTGCCGTTGGGCACCCCGGTGGAGATTCCAGGCGCCGATGTGACCGGCAGGTTGGCCTACAGCTCCTGGCTGGCGATGCAGCAGCTCGGGGAGACCGACGCCGACGCGTGCGCCTACAACGACCTGGCCCTGATCGAGATCCCCACCGCGGACGTGGCCGAGGTGAACCCCTCGATCCCGGTGTTCGGCGGCCCGAACGGGCTGAACACCACCGGCACCCGGGCCGGGGACAGCGTGGAGTCCTACGGCAACTCCTCGCTGCGCCAAGGGATCGCGTTGCTCTCGCCCAAGACCGGCACCAGCATCGGGGACGACGGCCACGGTTGGACCCACTCGGTCTACACCGTGACTCCCGGCATCCCCGGGGACTCCGGCTCGGCGTTCCTGGACAGCTCCGGGCACGCCCTCGGGGACCTGTCCACCCTGTCCATCGCGCCCACGCCGCTGAGCAACCAGGTCAGCGACCTCAACCACGAACTGACCTACGCCCGCGCCCACTCCAACCTCAAGAACCTGCGCCTGGTCGCAGGCACCGAGGCCTTCCACGGCGGCTCCCGGTAGCCCGGTCGACACCGGTACGCCGGCACCTCGCGGTGTAGGACTGGTCCAGCGTGGGTGGGGTGGCGATCTCGCGTCCTGCGTTGTTGGCCGGCATCGCCGGGCCCGCCGCGTTCGTGGGCGCGTGGCTGGCCGGGGGGTTGATCAAGGACGGGTATTCGCCGGTCTCCGACACGATCAGCCGCCTCGCCGAACGGGGGGCGTCGACGCGGCCGTTGATGACGGCGGGGTTCGTCGGGTTCGGTGTGTTGATGCCGCTCTACGCGCGCGAGCTCGGCCGGGCGCTGGGCTCGCCGGGGGTCCGGGCCGCTGTGGTGGCCTCCGGCCTGGGAACCCTTGCGGTAGCGGCCTTTCCGGTCACGGCGGCCGGTGGAACCCGCAGCGACACCGTGCACTACATCGCCGCGGCCGTGGCATATGTAGCCGATGTCGTCGCCCCGCCGGGCACCTGAGGGGCACCCGCGCCGGGCGGGCATCCGCCGCCGTGGCTGTGGCCGTGGCCGTGGCGCTGGTGGGCAGCCTGCGGATGGAGGAGATCACCGGCCTCCTGCAGCGCAGCGGGCTCACGCTCTACGACGCGTGGGCGGTCGCCCTGGCCGTACACCTGCTGGCTGGGCGCGGCCCCACGGGAATCTGACTCCATCGCGGGCTCACCGAGGGCGCACCGCGCCGGGGCCCCGCCCACCTGGTGCCGCGGATGTCGGCCTCGGTGTGCGCGTCGGCCCACAGCCTCATGAGGACGTACTCGGGTTCCAGGTGCGCGTTTCGGGCGCGAGGGGCTACGAGGCCATTGCCGAGTACATGGACCACCATGCGCCCGTCCGAACCCGCCAGGACAAGGCCACCGCCGGCGCGACGCGCCTGCTCACCATCACCGAACCGGCGCGCATCAAAACCCGCGCCTGGCAACCCGCCCGCCTGTCCGTCCTCCGCTGCGGGCCGGCCCGCTCGGCGGCGAAAGTCCCCCCATGGACGGGCAAACCGAGCAAGGGTGGTGGGCGAATGACCAGTGTGCGCTGAAGATCTCGGCGCCGGCGAACGTAAGGGAATCTCCGACATGAGTGATCCCATCTCCGCAGCCTCGGCTGCGATTATATTTCTGACATGCACGGCCTCGATACTGGGCATGACCTTCTTCTGGGCAATGGGTAATCGGCATCCGGTCCTGGGCCACGTTCGGCTGACCGGGCGACCGGCCGCCCCTTATTGGTACAGCCCGACCGGATTCGCGGACGAACGCGGAATAACCTCCCGGATTCTTCCCGCCCTGATCGGTATCACCGCCCCCGGGGCGAGCCGTCGGGTCCCGCAGCCCATTCCTGCCTCCCGTCCGTAGGGCGGTACCCAGCGCCGAATTCACCGGGCCGCAGGGTGTTCCCGCGGCACCTGAGAATCTCCGAACGGGTGGTTCGATTGCGATCCACGACCAAGCACCGCGTCGCAGCGCTGATCTCGGTGGCCACGGCCGCGTTCGGTCTCGCCGCTCTCGCGGCCCCGGCCGCCACGGCGGTCGAAGATCGCCCCGGTCCCGCGTCCAGGTACGACCAGCGTCGCGACCACACCGGTCCGCACGGTGCCTCCTCGGTGGAGACCACCAGTTGTGTCGGACCACATGGTGAGGTCTACCACCGCCGCCGCACCGCCGGCGCCGATTCCACTGCGCAGGACACCGCCACCACCAGCAGCGGCGACCCCGCCGCGTGTTTCGATCGCGACCAGGAACAGCACGATTCCCGGCCCGCGCTGATCGGCGGGGCGAACAACCCCCTGGTGAATGTCTCCACCGGAGACATAACCGTGCTCAGTCCCGCTCCACGGGACATGTCGAATTGAATTCAGCAGCAAAGAACGAAGCCATCAACAATCCTTGAATCGCCCCCATCCGGGGCCTGGAATACCCCCCGCCACCGAACCGGTGGGCCGGAATTACCCAGACAGGTCGGTAGTTCACACCAGCAGTCGGCGCCCCGCGCCGCCACAATTTCTCGAACGGCCTCACCGGCCGCCACCACTTCGACCGGATCCCCCAATACGGACCCGGTCAGAATCGAAGGGAAATCAGTCCAATGTTGAGTACCAAGATTCGTCATAACCTCATTGCCGCCGCCGTTATGATCCCGGCATTTATCATCATCACCCCGGCCCTGGCCTCCGCTGCCAACCCCGGCATCCCGGCCGACCCGGGCAGCGGCCAGAACTACAGCAACACCCAGACCACCACCGACGCGAACGGCACCCACACCACCAAGGTGAGCAGCACCACGGGCCCCGACGGCAAGGTCAACTACCGGCGTAGCGACGAGGTCGCCAACGCCAAGGGCCGCACCGAGTCCAGCACCGACAGCGGACCGATGAACGACCAGACCGGCGCTGCAGGTCAGGACTACCGCAGCACCCAGACCACCACCGACAGCAACGGCACCCACACCACCACCGTGGACTCCACCATGGGTCCCGACGGCAAGGTCAACTACAGCCGTCACACCGAGAGCGCCAACGCCGACGGCCGAACCGAGTCGAACACCCAGAGCGGACCGATGAACCCCGCCGCGACCCAGGGCAACCCCGCCCCCGCCGCGACGCCGGCCAACCCGATGGCCAACCCCGCCGGGCGGCTCGCCGGCGCCGGCGGCGCGCCCCTGATCATCATCAACACCCCGGGCGCACCCGCCGGCATGTGACACCGAAACTGATCGGATCAGGCCCCCGGGCGGCGCACCAACGCCCCGGGGCCTGAGCCGTTCCACGCACGGGCCGCTCTGCCGGTCGCACCCGGGACAGGTAGCGAGCCGCCGGCGACCGGAGCCGGCCCTTCACCTGGACCAAGGCCGCCGACGAAGTACCCGCCAAAGCCACCGGCGGTCAAAGATCATGGTTCACGCGACACCAGTTGGTGGGATCGGACGCTGCCGGCCCGGCGCAAGGATCTACCCCGTCCCGAGGTCCGTCCGTCGGGTAGTCCCGCACAGCGGCCGGATCGCGGAGTCCAGCGGCCGCGGACTGTACGCAGTGGTCAACGGATATGTGCGGCGAAAAGCCTTGTGGAAAAGGGAACTCGTAGGTCATTCGGCTTGTGGGAGCGTTCTGTAAATCCGTCGCGCAAGCTACCGGCGATTGAGGCGAGCGCAGGGCGAGAACGAGCCTGCGAGCCCTCGCGACTGCCGAGCCGATTGAAGCCTGTTGGAACACCCAGGTTCGAATCCTGGGCCTGCCACTGGACCTGCCACCACCAGGGAAATCAGCCCCTGACCTGCTCGTTTGGATCGGGCGCTTGATCTTGAGGCGTCCAGCCAGTGGTGGCCCTGGACGGCTGTTCACGGGTGTCCGCGGTGTATGTGCGGTGAAATTTCGGCCCCGGCCCAGGCCAGTGGCGGCGGATGTTGGAACGGGTGGGTCCCGAGCTGCCGGTGTACGTGGTCAGGATCGACGCCGACCCGCGGGGGTTTCTCGGAGGAACCCAGTGACCCTCCGGGCCATGGGCGCAGCGCTCAGGAAGTAGCGCGCCTAATCACCGCCTGCCTCAACTCGGGGACCGGATTGCTCGGCGATCGGGTGGCGGGCGCCCTACTCGCCGCACTGCGGTCCGCGAGTAGCTACATATCCGCAGGTCGGGCGGCGGAGGCTCGAGACGCCGACGACCCGTGAGTGAACTCGGTGCTGGCGCGGTTAACGGTGACGCCGCGCCTGGACCGGGGCGGCGTGGACAAATGATGCGCACATGATCTTGCCGGCACCTTACCGGGATGACGCAGACGACCACCGGCTCGCGGCCCAGGGGGACCACCCGAGCGATGCTGAACAAGGTCCCCGAAGTCACCATCTGGTTCTGGATCATCAAGATCCTCTGCACCACCGTCGGGGAGTCCTTCGCCGACTGGATCAACGGCTCGCTCGGCTTCGGCCTGATCGGCACCGCGGTGTTGTTCACCGGTGTGCTCGCCGTGGTCGGTGTAGCGCAGTTCCGGCTCAACCGCTACGTGCCGTTCGTGTACTGGTCAACGGTCGTGGTGGTGTCGGTGACCGGCACCCTGTACACCGACATTCTGACCGACCAGGAGCACGTGCCGTTGCGGGTCAGTTCGGCGGTGTTTGCGGTGGCCCTGGCCGGGGTGTTCGCGGTCTGGTACGCCCGGGAGCGGACGCTGTCGATCCACACGATCGTCACGCCGACCCGGGAGGCGTTCTACTGGCTGGCGGTGCTGGTCACCTTCGCCCTCGGTACCGCCACCGGTGACTGGACGGTCGAGCTGACCGGCTGGGGTCCGGGCACCTCGGTGCTGCTGCCCGGCGGGTTGATCGCCGCCGTGGCGATCGGTTGGAAGGCCGGCGCGGGTCCGGTGCTGTCGTTCTGGCTGGCCTACATCCTCACCCGCCCGCTGGGCGCCAACCTCGGTGACTGGTTCGGCTCACCCCGCTCCGAGCACGGTCTGGGCATCGGCACCGCGGGCACCAGCTTCGTATTCCTGACTGCAATCGCCGTGACCGTCGCCTACCTGAGCATCAGCCGCACAGACGTCACCGAGGTGGGCCGCCGGCCCGTCTCGCTGCTGCTGACCACACCGGTGGTCGCCCCCCAGCGACAGCGCACCGCGCTGGTCGGCCTGGCCGTGGTGGCCGCCGCCACCACCGGTCTGCTGGTCCACACCTCCCAGCAGCCGCACACGGTTATCTCCGAGGAGGGCGACTCGGCACCGGCGGTCGCCCAACCGGTGGTCGCCGACCCCGCGCCCGCCTCAGGCCCGACCGGCGGCGCCACGGGCGCAACCACGCCGGCGGTCGGCACGTCCACCCTGGGCAAGTTCACCGCCGACGACCTGGCCGGGTTCCGCCGAATCACCCAGGACACCCTGAGTCTGGTCCAGGGCGGCCAACAGGCCGCGGCGCTGACCCGCGTGACGGACCTGGAGACCTCGTGGGACGACGCCCAGGCAAAACTGCAGGCCAAGGACCCGACGACCTGGAAGATGCTCGACGGCAAGATCGACGTCGTGCTCAACCAGTTGCGCGCCCAACAACCCAACCCCACCTACCAGAAGACCGCGCTGCAGAACCTGCTCAACGCACTCGGCTGACCATCCGCGCCGGACGCGGGGCGGGGCCGCACCGACCCGGCCCCGCCACCGCCGTCCCGACACCCGTCTCGACAGCCGGACAAATGCCCCTCAAATCAACGCCCGAGGAGAATCCGGCCCGCCGTCGGCGGACCCAGTCGGCCGACCCGGAGGTCCGGGCGTATCGAACTGGTAGAGATCCGCTGACCATCCAACCGGACCCGTCGCCCGCGGACCGGCCAACAGTTGCCGTAAATGGCCGATCGGTCAAACGTTCGCGCTGCGGGAACTGGTGGCCCGATTGCAGGCCCTGCTGCGCCGGGGCGCCGCCGGCCTCGCGATGGTGCTTACGTGCGGCGATCTGACCCTGGACCCGATCTCGAGGGGTGGTGACCCGGACCGGTACCGAGCTGGACCTGACGGCCAAGGAGTTCGCGACCCTGGAGCTGTTCATGCGCCATCTCGGTGAGGTGCTGACCCGGACCCGGATCCTGGACCACGTCTTGCTGGTCTACACCGGCAGGGCCGCGGCCCTGACCGCCTGGCTTTATGACGCGGAGTCAGTTCAGCTGCGGCGTCCCGAACCGCTCAGCGCTGCACCGCCCGTCGTGTCGTGTGGGCGTTGCCCAGCAGCAGTCCGACCCGTCGTGTCCTGACGGGTCGCTACAGCGCCCGGGGGACTTGCCGGTCCGGCGACCGTCGTCAGGCTCTCGGGGCCGGTGCCACCGCGGGGTCGAGTTCGAAATGCATCGGGTCGGGTGAGAGGAAGTCCCCGCCCCAGGCGAATCCGTGGGCCTTGAATATGGCGACCAGGCGCGGGTCCTGGTGGCCTGCGGTGCCCTCCGGGTTGGTGGCGACGTTTAGGTCGATGGCGGAACCGAAGGCGTGGTGGGAGATGTCGCCGGTAGTCGGGCCGGCGACCAGGCGCGCTGCGAAGCAGCCGCCGTAGTCGTTCGGATTGATCATGCTCGACAAGCTTTGCGCGACGACATCGGCGAGTGCCGAGCGCAGCGCGGGCAGCATTGCCGAGTTGCAGGTGACCCGCCCGAGGATGGGCACCGACTCGGTTCGCAGGTGCGCTGCGGCCCAGCTCGGGTCCAGGGTCAACCAGCTCCCGACCCCGGCCCGCAGCTGCACGGCGAACTCGCCAAAGTACTGCTTCTCCAGGACCTGCGGCAGGACCGAGTCATCGGGACCCAGGATCGAGCCCGGGCCCTGGACACCTGGTTTGATCCCCGCCAATGCCGCCCGGATCGGCGAGGCAAGCTGCCCCCAGGTCGCCCCGGCGGCGGGCTGGACCAACAGGTATCGCTGCGAAGTCACCCCGAGTTGTGCCGCGGTCGCCGACGAGGTGAACACCTCGGCCGAGCCCACCTCGGCGTCCGGGACCACGCCCGCGACGTGCAGCGTCCTGCCCGCGAGGGTGAGTGAGCCGCCGGGGCCCAGTCGCCGCAGCCGGGCCGAGGTGGCACCCAGCAGGACCTCGTCCGGTCCCAGGCCGGTGAACGTCGCGCGGTCGGCGTCCGGGACCAGCGCGGCGTAGGCGATGAGGTCCGCGGCTCGCACGTCCAACGGAATCCCCTCGCCCGCGGGCACGGTGTCCACCGGCGCACCGGTCGCGCTGCGCGAACCCGTCAGCCACACCGTGGCGCCCACCACCGGCACCGCCGAGGAGACCCCGGCCAGCCGGGCGACCGCGCCCGGCACGCCTGCCGCGAGACGGTCCGAGGTCCAGACCAGGCCCGCCCCGAACGAGGCAGTGGGCGCGGCGACGATCGGCGCGGGCAAGGCGGCGGTGGAGCCATGGGCCGGCAGCGTCGTCTCGGTCAACGCGGCCGAACCCACCAGCAACCCGATTCCGACCATGCCGAGAACCGCTGTCTGCGACCACCGCGCCCGCACGGCACGGCGGCGTCGCCTCGCCCGCGGCGCACTCGCACGAACGGGCGGCCCCTCGGGTTCGGACCGGCGGGGCCTGGGCAGAATCACGGTCGTGGCCCGCGCTTTGCGTCCGGCCGCTTCTCCGGCGACCGGAGTGGGCATCGCCCTTGCAGGTGCGTCGTCGTGATCGGAGGCCTGCCGGCGTCGCAACAATTCCATGGTCGACCCCCGCGCGCTGCCGCAGGCACTGCTGCGGATCGATAACCCCACCGATCCGATGATCCCCTCCGGACCGTGTGAGTGACGTGTGCCCACCACCGCCTCACTGAAATCCATGATGTGATTAGGCATCAGTTCTGGGCCGGCGGATTGCACCGAACCGCTGCTCACACCCTCGTCCCGACGATGGAACCGTGGGAGCACTGATCTGATGCTATGTCAGATTTGGGGTGATCGGTTCGATCGGGTTGTGCTGCCGAGCAATGGGCAACGGCACCCTAACCGTACCCAGCACGGCCGGCACCTACCTGATCAGCGACCCCAATCACACCGGCACGAAGCTGAACCTTGTGGTGAGCTGACTCGTCGATCCGATCGCTGCACTCGGGTGTGCTCGTATCTGATTCACCGTCAGGTCGCCGCCGGGGGCGGCGCCCGTGCGCCGCCCCCGGCGAGCCGGTCTTCTCGCCCGCGGAGCGCACTGCTGCGCCGGCCACCGACAGCAACGCCAGACGGGCACCAGGCTTCAGTGCCGGCGTCGACCGGTCACCGCTCCGTGGACGTCGTCGCGCGGGTGGTCCGGGCGGTTGTTGCCATAGGCATTGCCCTGGTAGGCGTTGCCGTTGTCGTAGCAGGTGTTGTCGTTGTCGTAGGTCGTGTAGTTGTCGTAAGCGTCCTGGTTGTAGCAGGTGTTGTTGTCCCACCAGCCGGGGACGTCTTTGCACTGCTGCCAGCGATGATCCCCGCGGGCCCACTGCTGCTGCCCGCACCAGTTCGTGTGATCCGCGCTGAACACCTGCGAGGTCGGGATGGTGGCGGCGGAGGCCGCGGTCACACCGGCAACGGTGGCTGCGCCGAGGACGGTCAGGGTGACGGCGATGCGTTTGACGTTCATTTTCGGTCCTTCCGTTGTGGGATGTTCAGTTCATCCCCGATGCCCCCCAACCTGGACTGTGTCCTTGTTCGCGGCCTTTTGGGCGACCGTGAGTCCGCTTCGAGACATCCCCCGAACGGTGGCAGCAACTGTCCGAATGGTGGAGGCCGCCGTCGAGACCTGCGGTCGGAAACTACTGTGCCGTCGACCGCCCGACCCGATCGGAGTCCAGCGCGCGAACCATAATCTGACCGATAGTCAGATCGTGATTCGCGGTGGGGGGTCGGGCCAGAGGCCAACGGCCCGGTCCGACGCAAACGGTCCTCACACGATCGGGGGACGATCCTGACCGGAGGTCGCGGTGGGGCGAATGGCGCCCGGCCGCTGTTTTCGGGGGAGTGGGTGGCGGCTGTGAGGTTGTCGCGGCGTTGGCTGATGCCCGCGGTGGTGGGTGCCGGAATCGTCGGGATCAGTACGGTTCCGCACGCATTCGCCTCCGGTGCGAGCACGCCGAATCTGCCGCCGGTGACGGCGGCGGCGTTGCTGAACGAGGTCGCCTCGACGTCGGCGCGGGCCCTGTCGGGCACGGTACGGGTCGATTCGGCTCTGGGGCTGCCCGCGCTGCCGGACCGACTGGTGGGTTCGGGGATGGGGCTGCCCGCGTTGCTGACCGGTTCGCACACGTTACGGGTGGCGGTGGCCGGGCCCGACATGCAGCGGATCGCGTTGCTGGGGGACCTGAGCGAGACCGACTTCGTGCACGACGGCACCGATCTTTGGATTTATGACAGTGGCACGAACAGCGTGACCCACCAGACGGTGGCGGCGGTGGACCCGTCCGCGTCGGTACCCACCGACCTGACCCCCAGCGGCGCCGCCCAGCAGTGGTTGGCCGACCTGGACCCGTCGACCACGGTAAGCGTGGCGGGCACGACAACCGTTGCCGGTCGACCGGCCTACGAACTTCAGCTCACCCCGCGCACCCCGGGAACCCTGGTTGGGGCGGTGCGCATCGCGGTCGACTCCGGCACCGGTGTGCCCTTGCAGGTGCAGGTTTTCCCGGTGGGGTCGAACAGCTCGGCGTTCACCGTCGGTTTCACCGGCGTCTCGTTCAGCACGCCGGCGGCCGGCACGTTCCGGTTCACCCCGCCGGCTGGGGCCACGGTCAATCAGTCGGTCACCGGGGCGCACTCGGCGCCCGGCGTCGGCGTCGGCGCACAGACCGGGGCCGCTGGCGTCGGCGGCGGCGCCGGTACATCGAAGCCGAGCGTGTCCGGCACGGGCTGGGCAACGGTCGTGACATTGCCGGCCGCGGACCTGAACTCGGCGCTGCCCGGCACGGCCGCGGCCGACCCGAGTCGGTCGCGCAGCGGTTTGGACTGGATCAACCGGTTGTCCACCCAGGTCCCGGCGGGCCACCTGCTGACGACGTCGCTGTTCAGCGTGCTGGTCACCAACGACGGCCGGGTTCTGATCGGCGCGGTCGCACCGAGTGTCCTGGAAGGGATGGTGGCCGCATGACCACGATCGCCGAACGACCCGCCGGCGGACTGGCCCGGCCCGCGGTGCCGGCACCGGCGCCGGTGTGGGCGGTGGCGACGACCGGGCTGACCAAACGCTTCGGTGACCACGCCGCGGTGGCCGGCATCGACCTACGGGTCCCGCGGGGCGCGGTGTTCGGGTTCCTCGGTCCCAACGGATCCGGGAAGACCACCACGATCCGGATGCTGCTCGGCCTGATCTCCCCGTCGGCCGGGACGGTAGACCTGCTCGGGTTGCCGATGCCGGCCGGCGGCCGAACGGCTTTGTCCAGGGTCGGCGCCTTGGTGGAGGGCCCGGCGTTCCACCCGTACCTTTCCGGCCGGAACAACCTGCGCCGACTGGACGCCTGCGACGCCACCGCCGACCCGGGCACCCGCGACGAACGGATCGCGGCGGCCCTGGACCGGGTCGGGCTGCGGGCCGCCGAGCACAAGCGTTACCGGCAGTACTCGTTGGGCATGAAACAACGCCTGGGCATCGCCGCGGCGCTGCTGATGCCGCGTGATCTGCTCGTGCTCGACGAACCCACCAACGGCCTGGACCCGCAGGGCACCCGAGAGGTGCGGGGGCTGATCCGGCAGGTCGCCGCCGAGGGTGTCACCGTGCTGATCTCCAGCCACCTGCTGGCCGAGATCGAACAGGTGGCCACCCACGTCGGCATCATGAGCGCCGGCCGCCTGCTCCAGCAGGGCGGCCTGGCCGAGGTGCTCGCAGGGACCGCGCGGCGGGTCACGATCACCACCCTCGCCACCGAGGCGGCCGCGTTCCGACTGACCGAACTGGGCCTGGCCGACGTCGTCGTCGACCCGGCGGCCGGCACCGTCAGTGGGCTGCTCGGCGACCGGCTCGCCGAGGACGTGGCCCCGGCGCTGGTGGAGGCGCGGGTGCCGTTCACCGGGTTGCGCACCGCGCGCCCCGGCCTGGAGGACTTTTTCGTGGGATTGACCGGGGAGGGTTTCGATGTCGCAGGCTGAAGCGCTCGCAGGTACCGGTTTCGCTTTCGCACCCGCGCGGCCCGGCGCGTTGGGCCGACTGGTGGGCTCGGAGATCGGGATGGTGTTCCGGCGTCGCCGCAACCTGGCTCTGCTGGCGGTCCTGGCCGCCACGCCGGCCGCGATCGGTGCGGCCGTGAGGGTCAGCACCCCACGTGGCCGCGGCGGTCCGCAGTTCCTCGACCAGGTCACCGGCAATGGTGTGTTCCTGGTGTTCACGGCGCTGACGATCACCGTGCCGCTGCTGCTGCCCTTGCTGATCGGCGTCGTCGCCGGCGACTCGATCGCCGGCGAGGCCGGCAGCGGCACGTTGCGGTACCTACTGACCGTGCCGGTCGGCCGCGCCCGGCTGCTGTTGGCAAAAGCCGTCGCCGTGCTCACCTACACCGCCGCCGCGGTCGCCGCGGTCACCGTCGTGGGCCTGGGCGCCGGGGCTGCGCTGTTCGGGTTGCACCCGGTTACGCTGCTGTCCGGCGACACCGTCCCGTTGAGCCTCGGCCTGCTTCGCACGGTCGAGGTCGCCGCCTACGTCGTGGTCACGCTCACCGGGTTCCTGGCCGTCGGGTTGTTCATCTCCACCCTCACCGAGGTACCGATCGCGGCGATGGCCGCAACCGTCGGGGTGGCCGTTGTCTCCGCCGTCCTCGACCAGATCCCGCAGCTGGGCTCGATGCGCAATGTGCTGTTCACCCACAACTGGCTCGGCTTCGGGGAAATCCTGCGCGCCACCGTCGACTGGCACACCCTGATCGGCTGGCTCGGCGTACAGGCCTGCTACGTCGCGCTGTTCGGCTCCGCCGCCTGGGCCAAACTCGGCGACGCCGACATCACTGCCTGACCCACGCGCCGAACCAACGCACGAGCCACCCAACACGCGTCTCAACCGCCCGGCCGCCGAAAAGAAATATCCGGCGGCGCACCGGGCAGAACTGCCATCCAATAGCCCTTCCGCGAAAACCTCCAGACGGTTCGACCGACCCCGACCGGCCGCCGAGCGTCCGCGGCAGGTTCCGGAACTGGCGATATTGATTTGTCCGTCACCCGCGAGCCCGGTGTTGTCTGGAATGTCGTTCGCGCCCTCCGGAAACATTCCGCGGGAGCGCAACCGCCGCGGAATGGCGAACAGAACGCTGGTCACAGCCCGGGCGTCGGTGATCCGCGAGCGGAACGAGCGCCGAATCAGCATGCGGGCTTAGGTTTTGTCAAGCCCGGTCGCACCGTGGGGCCACCTCCGGAACGTGACCGAAACTGAAACGGGCATGGGACCTCGGAAACCGAATGCCTGGCTAATCCAATTCGGTGTGACACAAACACCGACCCCTGGCGCGAGCTCGCTGCGATGTGCAATTCCGGCCGTAGACAGCCTTGTGCAAGTCATGACGGCGGGTGGGCGGACAATTGGATTGCAGATATTTCCGGGGCAATCCACACCAGCTGCATATCGTGCTCACAGTCCTGGCTCCTACTTTCGTACCACGAACGAACGGCCGAGGGGGAATCCTCCTTCCGGAGCTTTCGTAAGTCCACGAGATGAGGTAGCAGATGCACCGTCACTTCCCGGTCCGCTGGCACCACAAGAAGAAGCGGGACTGGAACAACAACAACGACGACGACAACAACTACGGCGGTTGGCACAAGCGTCGTCACCACCGGCGCAAGCGGCACCACAGCTGAGCGACCGAGGCCGAACCACCGGCCCGGCGGACCCCTCGGTGCCTCGAGGGACCCGGCCCCGACCGATCCTGCCGGGTGCGTCCAACTGGACGCACCCGGCAGGCCTTTTCCAGGTGACGAATGCGGAGGGGTGCTCACCGGATGAGCAAGCAGATCCAATCGGTAGCTCCAGGGCATCCGGTCGAGGCACCGGACGCGCTGATCGCGATGCCGACCGATCCGGACTTCGACCCCGACGCCGACCTGGCCGTCGTGACGACCCATCAGATCCGTACTGGTGAGGCGTTCGGCCGATTCTGGAAGCTCACCCCCGGGGATCGCCGTTGGATGATCGCCGCAGCTGCTCTGCTGATCGCCGCGGCGGCTGCCGACACCGCGGCGATCCTGCTATTCGGATACATCGTCGACCATGTCTTGACCGCCGACGCCGGACTGCGCGCATTCTGGCGTCCGGCAGCGGACTGGGCCGGAATGACGACACTGGGCACATTGGTGTCCGCCGGTTCACCGCGGGTTCAGCTGATCCGGCCACACCCGTCATCGGCACCCGGGCGATTACGAAAGCACCCACCCGACCGGTGACGGCTCGAAGGACCACAACCCGTGTTGGCGGCACGACGACGGCGCGCTCCACCCGGACCGGCCGCGCGGGAGGTTGATCGACCGGGCCGGTGAGCCGGGCGAGTCCGCTCGGACCGGCAGACCGCAGATCAGGCGGCCCAGCGCGGGCGCCAGGTCGTCGCGGTGAACGGCGAGGTGATCACCGGCGGGACCCACGGCGGCGGCGACGAAGCTCGAGGGAACGATACGCAGCCTGGAGGGCCTGCGCGCTCAGTGCGGCGGACACCACTACAAGTCCGATCAGCACGATCCAGCCGAGCAGAACGGCCATGTCGAGGTTCCTCCTGCGGCAGGTCGGTTTCGGGTGCCGGGTGCAACCGTGCCGCGGGCCCGAGCCGGCCGCCCACGGTCGGCACGGCAACCATGAGCTGCGGTGCGACTGCGGGCATCAGACTCCCGGAATGTTCGTGTGAGGACGGTTTGTTCATGCCGCCGGGGCCCCGATGCCGGCGGGGAAAGGAGGGCCGTGGACGTCGCTCGGGATTTTCGCGCAAACGGTTCTCACACCTGTAACGACCGAGAATCGGATGCACAGAGCGCAGTAACGCTTTGCGCGCCCACCGACGAAGAGATGATTTCGATATGAACGCGGACGAATTCGACAGGATTTCGCCAGTAGAGTCCGATGGCAACGGTGTGGCCGGGCATTCCGCGAGCCAATCAGTCCCCGCTTTGTCGGACAGCGACCTGCAGCACCTGTGGGCGGCGCGCTGGGAGCCGGCTCATGCAAAAGTCCTTTGGCACCGGATCACCGAACAACGCACCTCCAGCGCTGCCCTGACCAATCGCGCGGATTCGCCGGGCATGCGCTCCCCGATCATTCGCCCGCGCCAAGAACCGAACGACGAATCCGCACACTGACGCCCTGGACGGCTGGGAGGGGCCCGCGGCACGGTGGGTGACGCTCAGTCGATGACCGAGGGCTCTGCCATCAAGTGCGGAAGGCCCGAGGCAGACGGCTCGGCCGGCTCGGTCAGGGCGGGCAGGGTCAAGCACACGTGGGCTCCGGGGCCCGGCACGTTGTTGGCGGCGGTGGCCGTCCCGCCGTGTGCGGTCGCGATCGCGGCGACGATCGCCAGGCCCAGGCCGGAGCTGGCCTGGGAGGTCCGTGCGGTGTCCGCGCGGCGGAAGCGGTCGAAGGCGTGCGGGAGGAACTCCGGGGGGAAGCCGGGACC
>DATAUG010000161.1:0-18694 GCA_036268355.1 Sporichthyaceae bacterium | reverse complement strand
TCCGCGGTCGAGAAAGACATCCGCGCCTGGATCTCGAACTGGAACGAAAACCCGCGCCCCTTCGCCTGGACCAAGACCGCGGACGACATCTTCGAGCGACTCAACGCATATCTTCAACGAATTCCCGGCGCAGGACACTAGTTGCGGCGATTCGTGGGACGCAAGTCCGGTCGCCGGGCCCCGGTCGCCGGCCGGCGGTCCGCGGGCGGCGCGGCGACCGCCGGAGGAATCCGTTCGACGTTGAACCATCGCCGGTGTTTTGGTGTTTCTCCTTACCCCTGTGGAATTTCCAGGTGCTCGGTGTCCGACCCGTTTCCGGTTCGGCCGCCGGATCGCCGAACCGGTCGAGTATGGCGGGGTTTCTTGACCGTGGGTTGGGTCGGACTTGCTCTTTTCAGTGCTTGGTCATCGGGCGGACCTCGGTCGTGTTGAGCCGGAAGGCACGGACTCGGCCGGTCGGGGGGAACTTGAGGTCCGGGTTCTGGTCGCCGAACTGGAGTCCCTTCGACCGGTGGCGCACCTTGGCGTTGCAGTCGGGGTTGTTGTAGCGCCGGAGGGTTGTGTCGTAGTCCTTGCTGGAACCGTCCTCCTGTGCGACTCCGACACCCGATAGGGCGTTGTTGATGACGGATCTGACGGGGAATCTGGTGCATCGGCCTTCGCGCGGCACACCGGTGTTGGGGTCCTTGACGATCATGGGTTTGCCGGCGTAGTCGGGCTGCGGGTAGAGGCAGATTGACACCCTCGGGCAGGCCGGGGCAGCGGGCAGCGATTCGGTCAGGGTCGCGGTCGTCGTCTCGTCGAGGCCCGGCAGGCCGGCATACGAGATGTAGAGCACCAACGCGGTGGCGCCCAGGATGGACGGTCTCACACGGGCCTCCCCGGTCTCGGGCCGGCGTTGCGTGCCACGGATGCACGCTTGCCCGGTCGGCACCGACGGTGTGCTTCGCGGTGGTGATCCTGTTGGGCCGGCCGGGTCGACGGCAGGCCACCAACGGGTGGTTGTCCACAACGCCGGGTCCGTCCACAGGACCCGTCGCATCGTGCCCGGCGAAGGCTACCGACCGGTCACCCTGCCCGGCATCCGTTACGAGATGTTGGACACCGACACCGAGGAACTCCTCGCCGTCCACGGCGACCTGCAGGCCACCTTCGCCCTCGCGGACGAACTGGCCGAGGACCTGGCCGCCGTGGTTCAGGCGCAACTGGCCGCCAACGGGGAGGGACACCCTGGTGGCATCCCGGTCCGCCTGGCCGTCCACGACCCGGTAACCGGCGAACCGCTCGGCACGGTAGTACGGCTCACCCGACCGGCACCGGCCCGCGCCCGGCCACGCGCCGACGACACTTGACAGCCGCCCGAGTGCGCTCCTCCGGAGCTGGTGCGTCCACCCGCACCTGGGGCCGTCGACAAGGTTGGCGATTGTCGACGACCCGAATCGGCGGCGCCTGCCCCGTGCACCGATGTGGACCGCCGAGGCCCGGGTCTGCCGCTGCGGCCTCAGCGGCCCGCGGTTGCGTGGTACTGCTCGACGATGTGCACGGGAACGCGGCCCCGGTCTCCGACTTCATAGCCGTTGTGGCGGGCCCATTCGCGGATCGCGGCCAACTGCGCCGGGTCGCTGCGGGCAGTCCCGTTCCCGTGGACGCGGGTGCTGCGCCCGCCGACCCGGCGGCCCGCGTTCGTGTAGCGCTGCAGCAGTCGGCGCAGTTTCTCGGAGTTCTTCACCGACAGGTCGATCTCGTACACGACACCGTCGAGGCCGAACGTCACCGTCTCCGCAGCCAGCCGCCCGTCGAGGTCGTCCTCGAACCGAACCACAGTCCTACTCGCCATGAACCAAGTCTCACCGACACGGACCCGGTGGGCGGTGACGACACCCCCGAAACGGCACGCCTCACAGATGACCCCGCCATGGCAACCGGCCGGGTCCACGGCCGCTGGCGCCACACCGCTCGCCCGGCCGTTCAAGGTCGACGTCAAGACCGTCACCCCCCGGCCCGACGCCGGGCCCGCACTCAGCTCGATCCGCGCCCTCGGCGGGCACCGCCGCTTCCCTCACGGCGAGATCCTCGCCGTCCTGCACAGCTCCACCAGCACCCGGCACGAACCGGTTCCCACGGCGTCCTGACTCACCGTCAGAACCTTTCACCACCTCTCGGAGAACCCGAACGTGCACCGGGCCCAACGGGACCCCCAGCCGCCGGTGGCGTCCTGCCTTGCCGTGGCGGGTCCTCACCGTAAGGTGCGCCCCGCACGCAAGATCCGGCCAAACCCCCGCGAAGGGGCGCTGCGCCGCGGGCCTTACCGAACCTCGTCCCGGGGTCTCCGTGGACGGGGCCGCGCCCGCCACGGACAGCAGGCCCTTGCGGGCAGGCCACGTGACGGCCTGCCCGGCTGATCGGACGCCATCCCAATACACGGGCGCTCGGCCCGAGCAATCCCTTACTGCATTGGAGAAACAGCCATGAGCAACGCAACCCTCATCACCTTTTCGGGCAACCTGGCCGACGCCCCCGAGTTGAAGATAACGCCCGCCGGGAAGGCTACCGCCCGGATGCGGGTCGCGGTGGATTCCCGTCGCCGCGACAGCATCTCGGGGGAGTGGGTCGACGGTCCCACCTCCTGGTACACGGTGATCGCGTGGGACACCCTCGGCGGTTCAAATCTCGCCGCGACCCTGGGTAAAGGCGACCGGGTCATCGTGCACGGGCGGTTGGAGCAACGCGAGTGGACCGCCCTGGACGATGCGAAGCACAACGTGTGGGAGGTCACCGCCGAGGACGCCGGCCCGTCCCTGCGCATGCCCGCATGTGGCGGGGCGTCCCAGACGTGGACCACTTTCACCATCGACAAGACCAAGGAGACCGCTGCGCCTGCAGGGCTCCCGAGGCCGCGACCCGGCCGGGGCCCCGCCGCTGGGCGAAGGCGGGCAACAACTGACCAACCGTCAGGTACTTGAGCGGCCCGGCCACCCGGGCCGGGCCGCTCGCCCGGTACACCGTCCGGGGTAACCGGGAGGCGCAGGCAGCAGGTTCGAATGCTCTGATTGCACCACCGTGATTGCACCACGGCCGAAAGCACCGGCACCTTCTTCCCGGCTGTCCCTTTCACCGAACACCAACTTGTGTACGACACGAGCATCGTGGCGCCGCCCGGCGCGATCTTCGACGAGTTGCCGACGCAGTGCACCGGGCGAATGACTCCCCGGCGACATGCCACGTGGGGCGGTTCTTCACCGTCACCTGACCGGTTCGGCGAGCAGGCTCAGGCGCCGCCGGTCAACTCACCCAGTCGCGTCTGCAGGGTTTCGCCCAGGGTGAGCAGGGGATCGGGAACCGCCGGGTCCTCGACCAGGCGTAGGAAGATCAGATTCGCCTCGGCGACCGCGTCCATCGGTGGCATCCCCGTAGGTGCGGCGGCTACCGCCACCAAAGCGACTACCTCCAGCAGCGGCCCGACATAGGTGTGCGACAGGTCCTCACGCGTCTCGGCTGCGGTGGTGCCGCGCAATTCCTCCAGCAGACCGGGCCGGAGCAGGTCGATCCGGCCGGACCCAGACCGCAGCCGGTGCAGGCACAGCGAGACGCTGCCCGGTGGGCCCGGGTCAGGTCCGGGATCCGACATCGAGATCCGCAACGACGGCATCTCGCCCGTTCCACCATCGCGCGCGGCATTCACGATCAACAGGTTAGGCAACTCCGGCCGCCCAACTTCGCCCCCGCCGAACCGGAGGTGCCCCCACGCCGAAACGCCTCCTCCCGTGGGGTCATCTCGATGCGGGCACTGGTAGGAAGCCGACCGGGCCCCGGGTAACGCTCGTGCCCGCTGTGACCGCTCGACCAACGAGGCGGCGTGAAGGCTCCGTGGGCGCCGGAGGGCTCATGCTCCCCTCCGGCGCCGGGTGTGGGGGAAGGGTCGGGTGGTGCGACCCACCGGCACGCCGTCATGCTCGGGATCACGGCATCCATGGCAGACCACGTTCGGCTCCTTTGGAAGGTAGTCCGTGTCGCGGCCCCCGGAATCCTGACAGTGAGGAACTGGCCGATCCGTCCTTTCAGGATTCAGGGAGCGCTGACATTCCGGTCAGGCCTTGGTCGCGAGGGGCTGCGCAGGACTCCTTGCGGGAGCGTGTCGGACTCCTGACCGGGGCTGGTCCAGGGTGGCGTCGCAATCCCAGCCTCGACCTGAGGCCGGCGTAACGCGATGCCAGGAGCGGCTGCACGGGGCCGCGGCGCTGTGATGCCTCGTCACATCTCGGTCGTCGCCGGGTGGGCTTGCGCAACACATTCCCGGGTCAACTCGGGGATCCCGCCGGGGACGGTGCTGGCCGTGACACCGGGCGCGCTGCGGTGCCGGGCTGCCGAACACAGCCGGGTCAGGACACCAGGCATGGCGGATCCGAGATCGTCACCAGTCGGATCGTCGTCCAACGGGGCTTTTTTGCCCTGAGGGCCCGCGGCGGATCCGGACCGCGGCGGGCCGGCCGGTGGCTGCGGGCTGGGCGGGGTGGTCGGCATCTCCGTGCGGGCCCGGCGCGGTCTCCAGCGATGCCGAGTCGCGCAGCTGCTCGAGCAGCAGGTTGCGCTCGGCGAGCATCTCGGTGAGGATCCGCCGGGCGGCGCGCAGCAGTTCGGCCACGTCGCCACCGGCAAGCGCGTAGACCACCCTGGTGCCCTCCCGGGTGGCGGTCAGGATCCCGGACCGGCGTAGCACCGCCAACTGCTGGGACAGGCTCGAGGGTTCGATCTCGATGTCGGCCAGCAGATCCCGGACTTGTTTGGGGCCGTCGGCCAACAGTTCCAGCACCCGGATGCGTACCGGGTGGCCGAGCATCCGGAAGAACTCGGCCTTGGCCTGATACAGCGGGACCGGCATGCAACACCCTCTTGCCCGGTGACTATTGTCATTCAAATATACATAGTTGCAGGATTCTTCAACTGCGCAGGGACGGCAGGTCTGGTGGATGTCGGGAAAGTGCTGGAAGCGGCCGGGTTGACGAACCCGCAGGTGCGCGTGTTCGTCGGGCACTGGGCGCGGCACACCGGCGCGGCCGCGGTGGAGGTGGTCGCGGCCGGGGACGACGCGCGGTTGTCGGCCGAGGCGCTCGCGGCCGGGGAGATCCGCCGGGTCGTGGGGGGTCGCTGGTTCGCCCGCAGCCACCGCAAGGACACCGTGCGGTCGGAGGAACGTACCTTCGTGGCCACCGGGGACCCGGCGGACCAGGGTATGCACAACAACTGGCTGCCGGTCGGGCAGGCCCAGGCGGCGGTGGAGGACCGGATGCGCGGGGCCTCGACCGGGCGGACGATGTACGTGGTCCCGTACCTGCTGGGCCCCCCCGGCTCACCGCTGCAGGGGTGGGCGGCCGGGGTGCAGTTGACCGACAGCCGTCTCGTGGCATTGCAGCTGATCCGCCTTGCCCGGGTCGGGGCCCAGCACGTGAACCAGTTGGCCGACCCGGGCGGTTTCGTGCGCGCGGTGCACGTGACCGGTGATCTGGACCGGCTGGGGCAGGGCAGCGCGGCGGACCGGCGTTGGTTGGTGACCGTGCCGGAGCGACGCACGATCCTGCACTTCGGTTCGGCCCACGGCGACAACGCGGTGTTGTGCCGGGTCGCCCACGGGTTGCGGCTGGCCTGCTGGGACGGCTGGCGGTCGGGGCGGTTCCTGGCCGAGTCGTTCATGCTGGTGCGGATAACCGACAAGGCGACTGGGCGCCGCTACCACGTGTGCGGAGGTTTCCCGTCGGGGTCGGGCAAGACCGACCTGGCGATGATGCAGGTCCCTGCGGAGTTGTCCGGGCGCTGGCAGGTGGACTTCTACGGCGACGACATCGCCTGGCTGTGGGTCGACGAACAGGGCCGGCTGCGGGCCGTCAATCCGGAGTTCGGGGTGTTCGGGGTGGCCAGGGACACCAACTGGACCACCAACCCCGCAGCGATGGAGGCCATCGGGCCCTGCACCGGGACGCTGTTCACCGACGTGGCCCACAACGAGTTCGTCCAGGCGGTGTGGTGGGAGGGCCGCACCTTCAGGCCACCGACGAACACCACCGGGTGGCGGGACTGGACCGGGCGGCTCGTCTCGACACGCCCACCGCAATGGACCGACCTGAACTGGGCGCACTCCGACAGCCGGTTCACCACCAGGGTGGGCAACGTGCCCAACCTCGCTGCGGATTTCGCCGACCCCGCCGGTGTGCCGATCGACGCGATCGTCCTCGGCGGGCGCACCGGCGACCGCGAGCCGCTGATCCGCGCGATCAGCGACCCTGCCGAAGGCATCTACGACGGACTGTGCCTCGGTTCCCAGGCCGCCTTCGGCCCGGAGGGCTGCCTGCGCTACGACCCGATGGCGATGCGGGCCTACCTGTCCTACCCGGAGGCCGACTACGCCGCGCACTGGCTAAGGATCATCGGCGCGGCACGCGAGAAGCCGATCTTCGCCCACGTCAACTGGTTCGCCCGCGACGCCGAAGGCCGGTTCCTGTGGCCCGGCTACCGCGACGACCTGCGCCCGCTGCTGTGGCTGCTGGCGCTGAGGAACGGCGAGGTGACGGGCCGTCAGACCCCAGTCGGCATCGTCCCGACCCCCGACGAGCTCGACCTGACCGGTCTCCAACTGTCACCGGGCGACCTGGAGGCGCTGCTGACCGTCGACATGTCGCGCTGGCAGCAGGAGATGACCCACCGCCGAAGGCACCTGGAGCAGTTCGCCGGGCTGCCTGAGGCGATCTGGGCAGCCCACCACCGGGTCGCCGCCGCCCTGGACGCCGCCGCCCCGGCGGAGTCCGACCGGGCCCCGCGATGACCGGACGCACCCGCCGGGTTGTGGACCTCGACGACCCGCCGCCGCCGCCCGGCCGGCTGCGTGCTCGCCGTGGCCGGGTGCGCCCGAATCGGCATCGCACTGATCGACGTCGGCGGCGGCGGGGAGACGATCCGCGCCTGCCACGACGAGCAGGAACCCACGGGGGATGCCAGCACCGTGGCGCCCGGCACCGCGGCTCCGTGGGCACGGCACCGGACCTGCAGTGGCGGGAAATTCCGGCGACTTCGACCCCCTTGGATCGGCCATGGCCACTGTGGAAGAAGAACTCGCGGCCCGCGTGGCGGCGCTGGAGGCGCACTGCGGGTCCCTCGCCGCCCGCCTGGAGGCGATCCAGCACAACCTGCACGAACCTGAATGCCGCGGTCTGGGGCCGGGCTTCGGCCGGGAGACGGCAGCGGTTGATGGTCCACAAGCCGACCCGGAGGCAGTCCCGGCCCGGGTCCGACCGACGACATCCCGCACCGCGACGACGACCGGCCGACACAGCCGGGCCCCACCTGAGTCACCGCCAGTACCGGTGATCCCGTTCGTGCGGCTGGTCGGGCAGGGCGCATCCAGGAGCGTTTTGTGAGGTGCTGATCGGTGGGTGTCCTGGGATGACGGGAGTGCCGAATGGTTGTGCCGCGCGTAGGCCCCACGTGATGGCGACCGTGACGAACCGACCCGCTGGCGGGCTTCCGGACCGCACCGCGTGCGGTCCGGTGTATGGCGCGCGGCGGCAACCCGGCCTGGGATCGTGGCGGCCGCGCTGGGCTCCGCGCGCGATCGACCGGCGCGCGATTCGAGCCCCCTCGTGCTCGTCGACGCCCATGAGATGGTGCTGCGATGTTCGCCCGTCTCAGGTCGGAAGCCGAGATCTTGGGTGCGGCCACCGGCTGCGGCGCTGCGCTGGAACTGGTCGAACAGGCCACGCCGGAAACGGTGGTGGGCCCGGCGTGGGCCGGACCGGTGGCGCCGTCCACGGCCCGGGTCGATGCGGGCGACCTCCGGCCCGCCGCGCGCCTGGGCCTGACACGACGGGAGTGGGAGGTGCTCACCTTCCTGGTCGCCGGTACCTCGAACAAGGGCATCGCCGCACCGCTGGAGATCGACGTGGAACCGTCAAGCCCCGTGTCCGCGCGCTTTATCGCTATCTCCGGGTCTCCGATCGGGATGTGGCTGACTCGGTGGCGCTGCGCGGGGGTGTGTTCCGATGAGTGCCGACCCGGCGAGCGACCCGCCCCAGGATGCCGCGACGGTGGCCGGCCGTCTCGGCGCGGATGCCGTGGTGATCTTCGGCGGCGACGGCGAGGACCTGTTCGTGGCCGACTCCGCACCGGCCGACCCTGCGCTGGCGGAGACCCTGCGCATCCGGATCGGGTTCGGCGTGACGGGGCGGGCGGCCCGCGATGGGCGGCTGGTCCTCCTCGAACGGGACTCCCCGCCCAACCCGGTGCACCGTCGGCTGATCGGTCTGAGCGAAGGCGATCAGGTCAGCCGGGTCTGCGCGCCGATCCCGGGCCTCTACGGGGAGATTGTGGGGGTGCTGGCCGGGTACCGCTCGGTCGAGCGTCCGTTCACCGCGGCGGACCTTGGCCTGGCCAGCGAACTGGCCTCCTCGCTCGGCCTGCGGATGCACACCGAGCAGCTCTGGCACGCCGTGCGCCGCCATCGGGTCGAACGGGGTCGACTGATCGAGCAGGCGATCTCGGCCCAGGAGGACGAGCGCCGGCGAATCGCGTTCGACCTCCACGACGGGGTCACCACGGCGCTGGCCTCGATGACCTTCCATCTCAGTGCCGCCGAGCTCGGCCTGTCGGCCTCTGGTAAGAACCCGGACGCCGTGAGCCAGATCCATCAGGCCCAACGGCTGGGCGACATTGCCTACCACCAGACCCGCGCCGCGATCACCGGACTGCACAGCCTGGTCCTCGACGACCTCGGCCTGGTCGCGGCGCTGGAGTCGCTGGTGCAATCGGTCACCCCACTGCCCGGGACCGAGGTCGACTTGTTGACCGACCCGGCCGAGTCGCTGGCGGCGATGCCCGACCACGCGGCCTACGCGCTCTACCGCATCGCCCAGGAGGCCCTCAGCAACGCCGTGAAGCACTCCCGGGCCGGCGGCATCCTGCTCTCACTGCAGCGGGTGCCCGGTGCCGTGGTGCTGGCCTGCACCGACGACGGCGTCGGGTTCGACCTGCCGGAACGAAAGGCCGCGCGGGCGAAGGAGGCCGACCCCACCCGGCAGCACTTCGGTCTGTCCTCCATCGAGCAACGTTGTGCATTGCTCGGCGCGGAACTACGGGTCGAGGCGGTCCCCGGGCGGGGAACCCGCGTGATCGTGGAACTGCCGCTGCCGCCGAACACCTGATGGACGTGTCGTAACCGCCGATTGATCGACGATCCTTGGGGCCATGGGACGTGCCGAATCGGCCTGCCGCACCGTTGGCCCCACGTGAGGGCGACCGTAACGAACCGGCCCATCTGACGCGGCCTCCACCGCGGCCCAGCTGGCGAACCAGGTCCACGAACTCAACCGGGACCTCGTCGCGGCTGGCGTGGCGGAGCTGTTGGCCGATCTTCGGCCGCTGCTGGGGAATGGGCGCCGATCTGACGACGCTGCGTCCGATGCGTTACCCGCAGTTCTTGGCCCGGTTCCGCGACGCGATCGCGAAGACCTGGACCGTCGGGGAGGTCGAAAGCTGGCCAAGGCTCGGGCGTTCGTTCTGCGGCCGAGCTCCGGGGCCAGTGTCGACGACTGGTGGGACCACCGTGCGAGTCATCGGGCGGGAGGGACCGCGGTGGTGCGGTCATCCGCCCGCGGATTGTGCCGACCACGCCGCCGTAGATGATGTGCCCGCCGACCCCCATGATCACCGTCCAGGGGGTGATCTGCCAGAGGGTCTTCTGGCCGTACGGGGAGATGAGCAGCACCACCATCAGGCCGCTGACCACGAACAACCCGAAGGCGATCCCGGCCCGGAGCCCGCGCAGCCCGAGTGCGCAGAAGGCCAGGGCCAGGCCGGTGCCGTTGAGCATGTAGCGCCACGTGTACCCGCAGATCCACCCCCAGTGCATGCCCGGCGCGAGTCCGTGCAGGCCCAGAGCAGTGCCGATGTGCGGGATCGGGTCACGGTTGATGAGTCCCGATGCGTTGAAGCAGTACCGGAACGAGTCGTAGAGCAGGGTGGCGATCGGGCCCGCGGCCAGGGCCGCGAACACCAGTCGCCGTACCCAGGGCAGCAGTACCGCAAGGAGTGCCACCGCGATCACGCCGGGCAGCATGAGCCAGGTCGCCAGGTTCTTCAGTGGCACCCCAAAGCAGCTGATCGCGATCAGGGTCACCGGCATGAACCCCACCGCCAGCAGCAGGAACCGGATCATCAGCGAGTACGGGAGGTTGCGCACGGCGATCTTGGCCGCAGCGAGCAGATCCGTGGTGTACAGATCCGTGGTGAACAGATCCGTGGTGAACAGATCCGACGCGTCGTCCACCGTGTAAGTCCTGGACAATGTCATCCCGCTCCTGGGCGGTAGAAACCGAGTGGACAGTCCGTATCGCCAGAACGTTATGGACCACGGATTTCGGCCGAGGCCGACTCATATTGCAGCCTTGGAAAGGAACCCGCTCGCCCTCCGGGTGGGGTGGTGATGTGCGACACATGCACGGAAGTGCGCCCGCGGTGGGGAACACGGTGGGTCACTGAATCCCGGGGGAGATCTCAGCGCACCTCGGGGGAGATCTACGGCGTCTCGGTGAGCGAGGAGACGATTTCGCGAATCACCGAAAAGGTGATCGAGGAGATGAACGACTGGTCGCGTCGGCCGCTCGATGTGATCCACGCGCCCGCGTTAATCGACGCGATCGTGCTCAAGGCCCGCGACGGGCAGGTCGCCAATCGCCCGGTCTACGCAACGACGGGGTCGCGCTCGCCGGTGAACGCGGCATCCTCGGCCTGTGTACCGGCGCCGGCGGTGAGAGCGCGATGTGCTGGATCAGCGTTCACCGACCTGCGCAATCGCGACGTGCGCGACACGTTCTTCGTCGTCCGCGGCGGCCTCATGGGCCTGCCCCGGGGTCCTGTCCAATGTCTGGCCCCAGGCGATCGCGCGGACCTCATCATCCATTATGCGGACCTCCGACTATGCCGATGTGGTCGCGTCCTTCCTTGTCAGGTGGGGTTTTGCTCAGGAACCTGGACGGAGTAGGGCGTGTCGCGTTCACGCCAAGATCAACTCATCCAGGGGAACGGCAGAAGAGCCGCTTCTCATCCCCAGGATCACGGCTGTGTTTCCGATTGTGTACGGACTTCCTCACTCGCTGCCCACTGTTTGGTGATCTGTTCGTGTCGTGGCCCGCGCTTGGTTTTTACACCGGCGCGATGCTGGGTGCGCACGATGGTTACATCGGAAGCATCCCGTCCTGCCACCGGGTGCGCACTATTTGGGTGTCGGTGGATTACGCCGAGGAAAGAGAGTCTCTATAAGCGGCATCCTCCCGAGGCCGTAGGCCCCAGATGGTGGATCTCCGTCACGTCGGGTCCGCCCCAAATGCGCAGTTGGATGTGTCATGCCCGTGAGGTCAGCCCAATCGATCATGTGACGAGGCTTTTTCGCCGCGGGCCGAGCGGGAATGTGCTGCGGCGGTGATCCCGGGGAAGCTCGCGGCGGAACGGCTTCCTGGCGGGCCTGTACGTCGGAGCCAACGCGCATTTGACGGCTTCTCAACTCGCCGATCCGCAGTTCACTCACTTCTGGAAGTCGGAAAGCCGGGTACCGACACCGGCCGGCATCGGATTCCAAATGATCCAGACCCCGCGCATCCTGATCCTCAATCCCGGCACACCGCCTACTACATCGATAGCAGTCTCGCCTGGCACAAAACCTCACACGGCCGGCCCACCCCACCGCGCCGAGCACCGACCGCCCCGTGTTCAGCCGGGGCGGATCCTGATCTCCTCCTCGGCGGCCGACGACGGCCGGCGAAATGGTTCAGAGGTCGTTGCCGGCGTAGGAGAGGTTGAAGCTCTTGTTGGCCAGGGGGAAGTCGGGGACGATCGCGCCGGCGAGGGCGACGGGCAGGGCGGGCCAGTTGAGGAAGGATGGGTCGACGACCTTGACCCGGCCCAGGCAGCCGTCGGGGTCGAGTTGTACGTGGTGGGTGATGGTGCCGCGCCAGCCCTCCGCCAGGCCGGTACCGCTGCCGATGGATCGCCCCAGGGCTGTGCCGTGGGTGCCGGGGCGCAGGCCGTCGAGCAGGTGCCGCACGACGGTGACGGAGGTGGCGAATTCCTCGGCGCGGACGAGGAATCGGGACAGCACGTCGCCGCCGTCCCGTACTGCCGGAGTGATGGCGGGCCCGAGGTCGCAGGTGGGGTGCTGGATGCGGGCGTCGGGGTTGTGCCCGCTGGCACGGGCAACGTAGCCCAGGGTGCCGATGGCGGCTGCGTCGGCGGGGGTCAGGATCGCGGTGCCAGTGAACCTGTCCAGGACCGTGGAGTTGGACAGGGCCAGGGAGACGATCTGGGCCAGGTCGGCGGCCAGTTCCTCGAGCCGATCGGGGTCAGGTAACGCTTTGACGGTGACCGCGCCGGGGGTGACGGCACCGCGCAGCAACCGGTGTCCGGTGGTTCGGTCGTTGATGCGCAGCAGGGATTCGCGGATGCGTTGGGCGTGGGAGTGCAGTACCCCGTGGGCGACGTCGTTGCACAGCGCGCCGATGTCGGCGGCGTGGTTGTGCATGCGTTCCAGTTCCAGCAGCACCGCCCGCAGGCGCAGCGCCTCCAGCGGCAGGGTCGTGGCGGTGGCTTCCTCGACGGCCTGGGCGTAGGCCAGTGCGTGACCGAGGGAGGTGTCGCCGCTGATGCGTTCGGCGATCTGGGTTCCGGCGGCCGGGGCGACACCTTCGAACAGTTTCTCGATGCCGCGGTGCACGAACCACAGCCGGGCCTTCAGGTCGAGGATGGATTCCCCGACCACGGAGAAGCGGAAGTGGCCCGGTTCGATCAGCCCGGCGTGCACCGGGCCGACCGGGATCTCGAAGACGCCGGGGCCCTGTACGGACAGGAACGGGAACGGGCCTTCGGGGTCACCGAAGGTCGGCGCCGGACCGGCGTCGTGGCGCATCGGATACCAGCCGCGGGGCCAGTGGTGGTGGCGGACCAGCCTGCGTGGTTGTGGGTGGCCTTCGGGGATCACCCCGAACAGGTCGTGCATCTCGCGTTCAAATCGGCCGCCCGGGAACGACAGGTTCGCGATGCTGGGCACGACCGGCCGCTGGTCGGGCAGCGTCACGATCAGTTCGGTTCGCCCCGATGGCGGGCCGGAGACGAACAGGTAGGTCAGCGCGATCGTTGTCTCCACGTGGCGTGCGGCGATCAACGCGATCCGATGTCCGTCGGCCAGCAGGCGACCGGCACGGGCGGGCAGTTCCTCGGCAGGGATGCGTTCGGTGTTCAACGGCCGGCTCCGACCGCGGCGGCGGCCTGCAGCAGTGCGGCCACCGGCCAGATCGTGATGCCCAGCGCCGCGCAGGCCACCAGTCCGGTTACTAGCGGCACCGCGGACCGTACCGGTTCCCGTTCCTCGGTGTCGGCGGTCTGCGACGGTGCGCCGAGCAGCATGCCCGAGCTGTGTACCAGCAGCGCCCCGGCGGCGATGAGCATGAGCAGGACGGCGGCCACCACGGCCCATCCGAGTCCGGCGGCGAACCCGGCCCGCACGATGCTCAACTGACTGACGAACAGCGGGAACGGCGGCATGCCGATCAGGGCCAGGATCCCCACTCCGAAGGCTCCGGCCAGCAGCGGACGACTGGTCGCCAGCCCCCGGACACCCTCGATGTGGCTGGTACCGGTGGTCTGCAGGATCTGCCCGGACCCTACGAACAGAACCGATTTGCCCAGGCCGTGGCCCAGGACGTGCAGCAGCACCCCCGCCATCGCCGCGGGGCCGCCGATGGCGGCGCCGAGGCCGAGCAGACCCATGTGTTCCATCGAGGAGTAGGCCAGCATGCGTTTGTAGTCCCGTTGGGCGATCAGCAACATCGCGGCCAGCACCAGCCCTGCCAGCGCGCCGGTCAGCAGCAACCGGCGGGCAAAATCGGGCCCGAGCGCTGCGTCGGAGATCAGCTTGACCCGCAGCAGGGCGTAGAAGGAGACCGACAGCAGCACCCCGGACATCAGGGCCGACACCGGAGCGGGGGCTTGGCTGTGGGCGTCGGGCAGCCAGGCGTGCAAGGGCGCCAGTCCGGCTTTGGCGCCGAACCCGAGCAGCAGCAGGGCCACTGCGATCCGGGTGACCCCGGGGTCCAGGACCGCTCCGTCGCTGGTCAGCGCGTCGAGGTCCAGGCCGTGCGCCGCAGTCCGTGCGGCGGCGTAGTTCAGCAGCACCACGCCCAGCAGCGCCAGTGCGATGCCGACCGAGCAGATCACGACGTACTTCCAGGCCGCCTCCACGGCCGCGCGGTGGTGGCGATGTCCGACCAGGAACGCGGTGACGATCGTGGTGGCCTCCACGGCCACCCAGAGCGTGCCCAGGTTCGCGGCGAGGACCGCGGCGGTCATGGTCGCCACGAACGCCTGAATCAGCACCAGGTATCGGCGCGTGGAGCGGGCGGATGCACCTGCGGCGATCTCCGCGTCGAGGTGGGCGGGGTTGGCCAGTGTCGCCACCAGCGACACCGCGCCGATGACCAGCAGCATCCACACGCTCAGCGCGTCGACCCGGCACAACCCGTCGATGGCGCGGATGGACCCGTGGCGGGTGATCCGCACCGCCAGGGCTACTGCGACGGCCAGGAGCCAGACCGAGGCGGCGGCCCCGAGCCAACGCGTCGATGTCCGCCATCCGGCCCACGCGTATCCGATTGCCGCAGCGATCGGGGCACCGGGGGCGGCCAGCATCAGCAGGGTGGACATCAGTCGGCCAGTGCCCGCAGTTCGTTCAGGTCGGTGCCACCGAAGACCGACCGCATGCGCCCGGTCAGCACCTGCAGGACCAGCACCGCCAGCAGCACGTCCATGGAGACCCCGAGCTCGACCACCAACGGCACACCGGTGGTGGTCAGGAAGGCGATCAGGGTGATCCCGTTGTCCAGCAACAGGAAACCGACCACCTGCGAGACCGCGCGGGAACGGGTGACCAGGACCAGGAACCCGATCAGCACCACCGCGAAAGCGGCCGGGACCGCCCGGGTCGCCGGGGTCGGTGCCAGCATCACGACCGGACGGGTGACCGCGTAGGCCAACAACGTCAACGCGGCCGCGGCCAACAACGAGGCCGCCACGTTCACCCTGGCCTCGGTCTCCCGGCTCGACCCGGCCCGGGCCAACGCGCGGCGGACCAGGGCGGGCAGCGCGACCGCCCGCAGTAGACCCACCGGCACGGCCACCGCGATCAGTTGCCCGTCTTGGGCGTGCACCCCGCGGGTGGCGACCACGAACGCCAGGGCGCTGCCCTGGGCGGCCAGCAGGGCGACCACCGCGGACAGGCGGCGGCGCCAGAGCACCAGCACCGCGCACAGCAGGAACACCGCGCAACCGAGGTCGATCAGCTGCCCGTACAACCCCTGGTTCACTGGTGCACCATCGCCGTCCGGTGCGCCTCGGAGGTGGCGGGCACTGTGACATTGGTTCGTTCGCTGCGCTCGCTCACGGCGGGCCGCCGGCGGTCAGGAAGTAGGACCCGGCCACGGCCAACAAGGCCAGCAGGAACGAACCGGCCAGCAACTCCGGCACCCGGAACAGCCGCACCTTGGCCGCGAACACCTCACCGGCGGCCAACAGCGCTCCCAGGACGGCGACCTTGCCGACCAGCAGCAGCAGCGCGACCGGCAGGCCCACCAGGCCGCTGGTCAACCCCCACGGCGCGAACAGGGTCGCGAACAACCCGAGCAGGACCGCCAGCCGCACGGCCCCCGCGAGCTCCACCACGGCCAGGTCCGGTCCGGCGTACTCCAGCACCATAGCCTCGTGGATCATCGTCAGCTCCAGGTGCGTGGAGGGGTTGTCCACCGGCAGGCGCCCGGTCTCGGCGATGATCACCACCCCCAACGCGACCGCGGCGAGCAGGCTGACCGGGGCCAACTGGTGGGTCGGACTACGTCGGGCGGCGGCCACGATCGTGGCCAGGTTCGTCGTGCCCACGGGGACGGACAGGGCGAAGACCGCGAGCAGGATCGTCGGCTCGACCAGTGCCAGCACGGTGATCCCGCGGCTGGCCCCCAGCCCGCCGAAGGCGGTGCCGGTGTCCAACCCGGCCAGCGCCAGCGCCGCGGTCCCCAGCGCCAGCAGGGCGACCACGGCGAACAGGTCCACCCCGGAGTCCAGCGGGCCGACCAGGCTCGCCGATGGCACCACCGCGGCGGTGACCACGCCGGTGCCCAGCAGCACGGCCGGTGCGGCGCGGAACACCGGCCCGGTCCCGGCCGGGCTGATTGCCTCCTTGCCCGCCAGTTTGCGCAGGTCGCGGCACGGCTGCCCGACCCCGGCCCCGGCGCGGCCCTCCAACCGCGCCCTCACCTGCCGCATGAGACCCACCAGCAGCGGCGCACCGGCGATCGTCACCACCACCTGACCGATCGCCCCGAGAACCCCGGCGGTGTTCACCTGGTCACCGCCAGCCCGATCAGCAGACCTACGAACCCCACGAAGCCGTAGGACAGGTAGCGATGCACCCGCCCGTCGGCCAGCCGCCGCGAGCGCCCACCCACCCAGGACAAGGCCCGCAGCACGGGCAGGTAGAGGCGGTCCTCGACGCGGTCGGCGACCCGCTGCCGGTAGGCGAGGTGTTGCGGGTAGTAGGCCGACTCGGCGTTCGGGGTGACTTCCAGATCCGTCTCCGGGCGCAACACGTCCTCGAAGACCCGCGTCAGCGGCTCGGCGAACGCGGTGGCCGTGTATTGCATACGCGGGGTCGCCGGACCGGCGCCGCAGTCCCACAACCGGGCCGGGCGCCGGGCCCGTCCCCGCAACGCGACCCGCGCCGCACCGGCCGCCGACCAGCTAGCAGCGGCCACCAGGATCGTCAGCAGCAACGGGCCCGACGACCCGGACATCCCCTGCAACCGCAACATGACCCCGCCGCCGAGCACCGCAGGGGCCTGGATGCCGGCCGCGGCCACCGCGCGAGTCAGATGCCCGGCGACCAGGCCGGGCCACAGCCCCAGCAGCACGCAGGCGGCGCCGGCCACGCCCAGTCCGCCCCGCAGCGGCCGACCGGACTCGTGCGCAGCGGCCGCGCCGGGCGATCGGGGTCGGGCCAGGAAGCCCACCCCGAAGGCCTTGACGAACGCGACGATGCTCAGCCCGGCGGTCAGGGCGATCACCGCCACCAGCAGCGGCACCATGACCGCGGTCACGGTCCCGCCGACCGGAAGCGCGTGCAGGAGGGCCTGCAGCAGCAGCCACTCACCCGCGAACCCCGCGCCCAACGGCAGGGCGCAGGCCCCCAACGCGCCGAGGGCGAACAGCGCGGTGGTCGCCGGCATCGCCGCGCGCAACCCGCCCAGGGCGTCCAGGTCCCGGGTGCCGGTCGCGTGCACGACCGACCCGGCCGCGCCGAACAGCAGCGCCTTGAACGCGGCGTGCGCGACCAGGTGCAAGAGGGCAGCGGTCAACGCCAACCCGGCCAGTTGCGCTGCGCCGACGGCGTTGAAGTACCCGGCGGCCCCGACCCCGATGAGGACCAGGCCCATGTTCTCGGTGGTGGAGCAGGCCAGCAGCCGCTTCAAGTCGGTGGCCACGGCGGCCTGCAACGCCCCGTACAGTGCCGAGACCGCCCCCAAGCCGAGCACGACCAGCCACCACCAGCCCGGTCCCCCGCCCAGCAGGTCCAGGCCGACCCGGACGATGCCGTAGATCCCGACGGTCACCATCGCCGCGGACATCAACATCGACACATGCGCCGGTGCCTCCGGGTGAGCCCGGGGCAGCCACACGTGCAACGGGACAATCCCGGACTTCGCCGCGAACCCCACCAGCGTGGCCAGGAACACCGCGCCGCCGGCCGTCCCGGACAGGTGCCCGGCCCGCAGGGCCGCGAACGAGTCACCACCAGCCGCCGCTGCGAAACCGACCAGGCCCAGCAGCACCGCCACCAGGCTCAAGTGGGTCATCACCGCATACCAGCGCCCCGCGCTGGCCACCTCCGGGCCGCGCCGGTGCTCGGTGAGCACCAGCAGCAGAGAGGTCAGCGCCATCAACTCCCACGCCGCCAGCAACGTGCCCACCCCGGCCGCGGCCGGGACCAGCAGCAGTGATGTCACGAACAGCGGGAACACCGCCTGCGGCACCCGCCCCGTCAGCTCCTCGCGTACGGCGGTGTAGCCGATGCCGAAGATTGCCGCGCACACCGCCACCGCACCGGTGATCGCGATGAACAACCCGGCCAGCGGGTCGATCGCCAGGCGCGCGCCGGTCAACGGCAACAGCTGCGGCAACCACACCACCCAGGTCCGGCCCGACAGCCCGGCTACTCCCGCCACGACCGCGGCGGCCCCGCAGGCCGCCGTGCCCAGCCCGACGATCACCGGCCGGGATCGACGTGGAACCAGCAGCCCCGCGACGGCCGCGGTCGCGCCCAGGCCCAGCGCGAAACCGAGCCCGGCTCCCGCCGGGTTCACCGCCCGGTCAACCCGCGCAACGCCGCCACCAGCTCCTGCGGCCCCGGCGGACAACCACGCACCGCGAGGTCGACCGGGACCACCGAGTCCACCGGACCCACCACCCCGTAGGCGTTGGCGAACACCCCGCAATCGCACGCGCAGTCACCGAAGGCGACCACGACCCGCGGTTCGGGCACGGCCTGCCAGGTCCGGTGCAGCGCGGTGCGCATGTTCCGCGTCACCGGACCGGTCACCAGCAACGCGTCCGCGTGCCG
>DATAUG010000160.1:0-38005 GCA_036268355.1 Sporichthyaceae bacterium | reverse complement strand
TTGGCGATGAGGTTCGCGGTTGTCAGGTGACCGGCCAACAGCAGCAGCAGGGCGGTTGACATGACCTCGTGCAGTTCCAACTCGTCGACGCCGAACAGGGCGCTGATGAAATCGTCGCCGGGGCGTTGGCGGCGCTCGGCGAGGATCGGGGTCAGGAACAGCATCAGTTCGGCGTTGGCCGCGGCGCTTGCGGTGAGGTCGTCGAGGGTGGCGTTCAGTTCGACGCCGCGCATCAGGTTCGGGGTCTGTTCGTTGAACAGTTGCGCCCCTTCGGTGCCGACGTCGAACAGTTCGCAGATCATGGCGAGGCTGACGGCTTGACCGAGGTCGGCCAGGATGTCGACCTGCGGGCCCATTTCGCCCAATCCGTCGAGGGTGGCCTCGACGATCGCGGCGACCCGGGGACGGAGCTTCGCGATCTGCGCGGGGGTGAACGCCGGGCTGACCGTCCGGCGCAGGCGCGTGTGATCGGGCGGATCGCTGGTGAGCAGGTTCCCGATCGGGAGTTCCTTCAGGTCGGGGGCGGCGTTCGGGCTCAGTCGGATGTCGCTGCTCCAACCCTCGCTTCGCAGCACCGCGGTGGCCTCGGCGAAGCCCGACACCAGGAACGCGTTCCACTCCGCGTCCCAACAGACCGACCGATCCGTGTCGGCTGACGAGTTCACGGCTTGCTCGCCCAGAACTCGGTATCCAGCCGGCCGTAGGCCGTGAAGGGTGGCTCGCCCTCGCAGCACTCCGCCCAGACGCTCTTCCAGTCCCCGGTGGCGCGCAGGCCGCCGAGCACGGCGAAGGTCCCTGTACCTACTCTGTTGATCATCGTAAGGAAGGCGGGCGAGGAGAGCTTGCGCATGACTTCCCTGTTCGATTCCTTCAGCGCGTCCCGGGTCAGTGCCGCCATCAGTTCTGGCGTGAAGGTGAACGGCTGCGGCGCCGTCAGATGCGGTTGCGAGAGGAGCAAGAACGCGGCCAATCTGTCGGCGTCCGGAACGTCGGCGGCACGGATGTACCCCGCCTCGATCGCGTAGCGGTGCAGCGCCTCCGCGTCCTGGCTCGCGAGGTGGCGGAACAACTCGACCAGAGTGTCCACTTGCGGTGGGGTGAGCCGCTTTACGCAACCGAAGTCCAGGAAGGTGACCGAGCCGTCCGGGTGGAAAAGGTAGTTACCCGGATGGGCATCGGCATTGACCAAGCCGAGCTTCGACAAGCTTCCGTACAGGAAGCGGTAGATCGCTTCGCCCCATCGGTCGCGCAATGGTAGTTCGGCTCGCGCGGCCTGGGCGTAGCGCATCCCGTCGACGTGCTGCATGGTGAGCACCCGGTGGGTGGTCAGTTCGTCGTGGACCTTCGGGATGCGGATGAACGGGTGTCCCCGGTAGGCCTCGGCGAACTCCTGCTGGTTGGCGGCCTCGGTCAGGTAGTCGATCTCCTCCCCGATCCGTTCGGCGATCTCCTTGGCCATCCCCCGTACGTCGGTCTTGCTCAACGGCACCACGAACAGCAGCATCTGCAGGAAAGTGCCGAGCAGTTCGGTGTTGGCCAGATCGGCCCGGATCGCCTCCTGCACACCCGGGTACTGCACCTTGACCACGACGCCGGTCCCGTCGTGCAGCGTGGCGGCGTGGACCTGACCGATCGAGGCCGCCGCCAGCGGTTCCGGCTCGAAGGTGGCGAACACCTCGCTCAGCGGCCGGCCCAGTTCGGTCTCGACAGTTTCCACCGCCAGTTCGGTCGGCATCGGCGGCGCGCTGTCCTGCAGACGGGCGAACGCGGCCTGGTAGATCCCGCGGTACTGGCCGTCCTCCCCGGATTCGGGGATCACCATCGACAGGATCTGCCCCGCCTTCATCAGCGCACCCCGCGAGTGGCCCAAGTACTCGGTGTAACGCTCCGCGTTGCGGCGGTGGAAGGCCTCCGCCTTCGCGCTGTGCCGGTTGCGGTGCAGCGATGCCACCACTGCTTCACCTGCGGTGCGACCCGCTAACCCCACCAGCGGCGCCACCCGAGTCACCCGACCACGGGGGATCGGCTTCGGCGTTCCACGGTCCATGCCTACTCCCGTGTTGCGAGTGACAAGCGGCTATATGCAAGTGTTTACTTGCACCATGGCCGTGTCAACACGTGATCGCATCCTCGATTCGGCGATGGAACTGTTCAGCACGCACGGCTTCAAAGGGACCACCGTCGCGGCCATCGAAACCGCCGCCGGGCTCGCTCCCGGCGGCGGCGGGCTCTACCGCCACTTCCCCAGCAAGCAGGCCCTGCTCCAAGCCGGGATCGCCCGCCAACTCGACCGGCTCAACGCACTACGCGACATACGCAGCGTCTTCACCGGCATCGGTGACCTGCGCATCGAACTGAGCCTGCTGGCCCGCTACGCCCTGGTCGAAATCGACCGCGAGTCCGACCTACTACGCATCGTTCTCGCCGAGGCCCGCAGCCACCCCGAACTGGTCGACACCGCGATCAACCAACTGATCGCGGCCAGCTACACCGGCTTCGCATCCTGGCTGCGCCAACGAACCTCCATCGACGCCGAGCGAGCCCGCATGATCGCCGCACTCGCACTGGGCGCGCTGTTCTCCACCCGACTGCTTCACCTGTTCCTCAACCGCGATCTCGTCGAAATACCCGACGAGACATTCGTTGCCGGCTGGGTCCAGATGGTCCACAGCCAGATCACGCCACCGGCCCGCCCGCCAAGCCGGCCACGCAGGGCCGGGGCCAGACAGCAGCCAGACGTCTGACGGGTCAGCTCAGGTGGGCCAGTCCCTGCGGTGGGTTGCCGGGGCCGTCGCCGACGCAGGACCCGGTGGCCATTCCGTTGGCCACCGCGTAGGCGGCGATCACGTCAGCGTTGGTGCGGTCGATGTCGCCGTTGGCTGTAGAGGCCGCCTTCGAGATGGCGCTTCGTGCGGCATTGATCGCTTGGGCGACCGTGGACGGTACCGGCAGGCCGTCGGTGTTCAGCTGAGCGGCGTCTGATTGGAGGGTCTTGATGTCCTGGCGGGCGGTGGCGATGTTGGGTCCGAGGTTGTTCTGCAGGTCGTAGCCGACGTTGTTCTGGGCGTCGTACTCGACGTTGTTGACGGCGTCATAGCCGACCCCGTTGGAGACGTTGTAGCAGTCGTCGCCCTGGCCCTGCTTCGCGTCGGATCGCGTCTTGGCCAGATCGGAGTCGGCGCCGGATACGGCGTTCCAGAGTTGCGCGACGTCCGCGGAGAAGTTCGCGTCCTGCTGGAGCGCGCTCAGGTCGCTCTGGACGGCCTGCTGATCCTTGGTGTCCTGGGCCTGCTTGGCGGCTGCGGCCTGCGCCGCTGCTTCGGCCTGTTGCTGCTGCGCTGCGGCTTGGGCGTTTGTGTCGGCCTGGGCATAGCCGGCGTTCTGGAGGGCCGCTACCGCGGCGTTGTAGTCGTTCACGGTGGCGGACTGGAAGGTTTCGGTGGCGAGTTGGCCGCTGCTCTGCGGGATGTTCAGGGAAAGCGTGCCGTTCTGGAGCGTGCCCGTCATGGTCCCGTCGAGCGGGATGCTCAGCGTGACGTCGGGTCCGTTGCGGGTGCCGGTGAAGGAGTTCTCGGTGGTGTCGGTCCCGGTGGTCGAGTTTGCGTCGGCGTTGACGATGTCCATCAAGCCCGACAGGACGCCGCCGCTGCCGTTGTCGGTGAACCGGACGAAGACCACCTGCGCAGCGGTTGAGGAAAGGTAGGAGCCCTCGCCGGTCTGGGTGCCCTGCTGCACCGGCGCAGACCCAGCAGACGACGACCCGGTGCTCGAAGTCGAGACCACGCCAGTGGACGTAGTCTCGCAGCCGGCCAGCACCAGCACGGTCGACACAGTCATGGCGACCGCGACGGCCCGACGCTTCAAGGTCATCGATTCGCTCCCGGACTTGGCCGCACTGTCTCGTCGAGTAAGACGGGCCGGTGCTTGTCCCGGTTGCTCATACGTTCGGACAATTCGCACCGCAGCCTGCTGACCGGACGGGCGGGTCTGACACCCATCGCGCAGAAGGCTTGCCCGGCAACGGGGCCCAAGAGTCGGACCGGGTTACGGAGATCGCCTGCACCCGAAGGTTTCGGTCCTGCTCCGGTGGGCTGCCAGGACGTGGGAGGACGCAGAGCGCAACCACGGCGAACAAGCCGGCCCTCCTCGAGTCGCTCGGCCGCCGGCGGCCGGACATCTGGGCCTACGGATCAGGCGGGCTGCACCTGAGGGGCAGTCGGCGGGGCGTCGCCCGGTGGCGGTGTCGGATGCACGCACGCCGAGCGTTGGATCAGCCTTTCGGTGGCGACGAAGGGCGGGAAGGCGACGCGGCCTCGGTTCGTCCGCCCCGGGGGCTGCTGAGGTCGTCGCGTCGTAGCCTGCGGCAGTTGGGGCAATTCCCGTTTCCGAGGGGGGACCGTATGACCGGGCGTGGGCGTCTGCTGCGGCTGCTGCCCGCGGTGGCGGTGATGTTGGCGGGTTGTTCGGGGTCGTCGGGGCACGGCGCCCCCGGTGCGCCCGCGTCGACCGTACCGGGTCCGGTGCCGGCGACCAGCCCAGCACCGACCCACGGCATGTCCGGCGACACGTCCGGCGGCGTCGGCTTCTACCGGTTGGTGCAGTACCCGGACGCCGGGTTCTCCGGGTTCGGCTCCCAGACGGCCGCGGCGACGCGGTCGATCGACATGGAGATGTACGAACTCGCCGACACCACCGAGGAGAACGGCCTCGCGGCCGCCGCAGCACGAGGGGTGAGTGTGCGGGTGCTCCTGGACAAGGCTTTCAACGGTGGGGAGGTGAACCAGGCCGCGTTCGACTATCTGAACTCGCACGGGGTCGCGGTGGGGTGGGCACCGACCGACATGATCTTCCACATCAAGGCCACCACCTTCGACGCCACCACCTCCGGACCACGAACCTGACCAGCAAGTACTACCCCGACACCCGCGACGCGCAAATCATCGACACCGACCCGGCACACGTGAAAGCCATCGAGGACACCTTCACCGGCGAAGTGGAACCTCGACGCCACCGGCAAACCGAAAAACCGACACGGTCCAGGCCCCGGCCTGGTCCGGTCCCCCAACACCGGCACCGGCACCGCAGAGACCGCGCTCGTGGACCGGACCTCGGCCCATTCACCTGGGACGAGAGCGACCCGGTACCGGACGCCGGCACCCCGGCCCCCGACAGGCGCGCTGGGAAGCGTGAAGCCTACTTCCACGCCGCGTGGCAAATACTCGGTGAGAAGGGTCCTGACGGGCTGACGGTCGACGCGCTGTGCCGCCGGCTATCCGTCACCAAGGGCTCCTTCCAATGGCACTTCGAGCGCATGGCCCCCTTCGTCCAGGCGCTGGCCGACCACTGGAAAACGACCACGACCCGCGGCTGGCCGCCTACCGTGCCGAGCCCGACCCGCTGCTTCGATTGCAGCAACTGCACCGACAACTGCTCGGCCCACCGGACCCGCCGGCGGCCGCCTGGCGGGCCTGGGCCCACACCGAGCCGACGGTCGCTCGGGCGCTGCACAGGATCGACGAACGCCGCCAAAACCTGATCGCCGCCACGATCATCGAAACCACCCACGACCCCCAGGCGCAACTGCTGGCCGAGGCCATGCTCGCACTCGCGATCGCCTTCCGGGAATCCGAGCTACCGGACATCGGCCAGACCTCACCGCCCGGATCGTGCTCGAATGGGCCCGACGCATGCTGCGCCTCGACGCCCGGCTCGAAGTCCACAACGGGCGACCGACCATCGTCCTGGCCTGACCGCACCCCCCAATGACATCTGACCGGTCGTCAGTTCAAGAAGACCGTCTTCGTGACTGTCGGGTCGCTACCAACGCAGCATCGGGAACGGTTTGAACGGGTGGCGTAGCGCGCAGGGCAGCAGGATGCCGGGGGCTGCACGGGCGGAGGGCGTCCACGGGCATTTCGCGGCTGAGTCGCGTGACCAAGTGCTTGTCCCCACCAGCGCGGAAAACCGGTGCTGCGCGTCGATCCGGACTCACGCCCCACCGCGCTGATCCCCGAGAACCAGCGCCAACAGGTTACCTGAGACACCGTCAGATCATCTGTACACGGTGCCAGGGGCTGTGAACGTCCTCAAGACCGCGCCGGCATCCGTGGGCCGGAGCGGGCGACCACGTCTGCGTCGTTGCCGAGGTAGGAGCTGATCACGTCGGGGTGTGCCAGCACCTCGGCGGGGGTGCCGGTGGCGATGACCCGTCCGGTTTCCAGGGCGATGAGGGTGTCGCACAGGGCGGACATCAGGGTCATGTCGTGTTCGACGACGACCAGGGCGCAGCCCAGTTCGGCCTGGACCCGGTGGAGTACCGGGATGAGTGCTTCGGTCTCGCGTTGGGCCAGGCCGGCGGAGGGTTCGTCGAGGAGCAGGACGTCGGGGGCTTGGGCCAGGGTGCAGGCCAGTTCGACGATGCGTCGGGTGCCGGTGGACAGTTCGGCGTTGCGGTGGTCGCGGTAGCGGGTCAGGTGCAGGCTTTCCAGGAGTTCCTCGACGCGGTCGGCGACGGCGTCGGCCACGTCGAAGGCGGCCGGTAGCCACAGGGCGACGGCCAGTGGGTCGCGGTTGGCCAAGTGGCGGTCCAGGGCGACGGCGAGGGTTTCGGCGACGGTGAGGGCGGGGAACAGGCGGGCGTCCTGGAAGGAGCGGCCCAGTCCGGCCAGGGCGCGGTGGTGGGCCGGGGCGGCGGTGAGGTCTTGGCCGTGCAGAGTGATCGTGCCGGCGTCGGGGGTCAGGAAGCCGGACAGCAGGTCGAAGACGGTGGTCTTGCCGGCGCCGTTGTGGCCGATCAGCCCGAGGATCCCGCCGGCCGGGACGTCGAGGTCGACGTGGTCGACGACGGTCAGTCCGCCGAAGCGTTTGGTCAACCCGCGGGCTGCAAGGGCCACGGCGTCCGCCGCTGCGGGCCGCGGGCGGGCCCCGGTCGGCACCGGGGCGGTCTGGGCGGTGTTGCCGAGGAACACCGCGCGCAGCACGTCGGGGCGGTCGAGCAGTTCGGCGGTCGGGCCGGTGAACCGGACGCGGCCCTTCTCCAGGAACACCGCTCGTCGGGCCAGCAGCAGGGCCACGTTGACCGACTGTTCGACGACGATCACGGTGACGCCGGCGTCGTTGATGTCGTGGACGACCTCGACGAGTCCGGTGACCACGGCCGGGGCCAGCCCGAGGGATAGTTCGTCGATGCACAACACCTTCGGCTTGACCGCCAGGGCCATCGCCAGGGACAGCATCTGCTGCTCGCCGCCGGACAGGTCACCGGCGCGGGTGTCCAGCCGGGCCGCCAGCGGCGGGAAGGTTTCCAGTGCTCGGCGTCGGGCCTCGGCCACGGCGGTGGGGTCGTGCCGGATCAGCCAGCCGGCCAGGCGCAGGTTCTCGGTCACGGTCAGGGTGGGGAAGATCCCGCGTCCGCCGGGCATCATGGCCAGGCCCGCGGCGGCGATCCGTTCCGGTGCCACCCGGTCCAGGTGGGTCGTGCCCAGCGTGGCGTGGCCGTCGGTGGTGGGCAGCAGGCCGCACAAGGTCCGCAGCAGGGAGGACTTGCCGGCGCCGTTGGTGCCCAGCAGGGCGACGATCTCCCCGGGTGCGACATCGAGGTCGACGCCGAACAGCACCTGCTTGGGGCCGTAGGCGGCCGCGATCCCGCGGCAGCTCAGCGCCGTCTCCCCGTTGCGTCCGGCGAAGCCGACGCTGTTTGCCTCTGGTCGGCCGGAGGCAACGTGAGCGGGGGCGAGGTTGGGGTCGGGATCCCAGTCCAGGCCGTGGCGTCGGGCGACGTGCACCGCGAAGCGGTCGCGCAGCCGGGCCCCGGCCGCGGCCAGGCCGCCGGGCAGACAGAGCAGCACGATCAGCACCCCGGCGCCGGTGGCCACCAGTTGCAGTTGCGGGAACCGGTAGATCACCAGATACAGCGCGGCGGTGGCGGCAAGTGCACCACCGATGGAGGTGACCCCGCCGATCACCACGGTGGTGAAGGCGAACAGCGACAGTTCGGTGTTGTAGGTGCGCAGACCCACCGCGCCCAGGGCGGTGGCGTGCACCGCCCCGGCCATGCCCGCCAGCACCCCGCAGATCACGAACGCGGCCAGCTTGGCCCGCACCCCGTCCACCCCCGCCGCCGCCGCCGCGCGCGGGTTGTCGCGGACCGCCACACTCACCCGCCGGGTCCGCCCGCGGGCCAGATTGCGCGCCACGACGACCGCGAACACCAGCAGGCTCAGGCCGACCAGGTACAGCACCTTGTCCGAACGCATGTCCCAACGGCCGAACAGCACCGGCCGGTCGAACGCGCCCGGCACCAGCCAACCGAAGTTGGTCGGGTTGAGGAAGAACGTGTCCACGGCCACCGCGAAGGTCAACGTGACCACCGCGAGCAGTTGCCCGTCGACCCGCAACGCCGGCACCGCGAGCAGCAGGGCCACCAGCGCCCCGGCCGCGCCGCCGGCCAACATCGCGACGAAGAAGTCGACGTTCCACTTCCCGATCAGGTCTCCGGCCACCGTGGCCCCGGTGCCGAGGATCGCGATCTGACCCAGGCTCACCGTCCCGGCCCAACCGGTCAGCACGACAAGGGAGACCGCCACCACCGCGTAGCAGGAGGCGACGGTCGCGATGTTCAACTGACTCGGCGTACCGAGAAACGCCAACCCGAGCAGGCCCGCGCCGCAGGCCGCCCACACCGCGACCCCGGCCAGCCGGATCTCCGGCAAACGGCGCACCGCGGCGGGCAGTGCACGCGTCGACCCGGTGCGCACCCAGGTGCCCTCGGCCGCGGCGGCCGCCGCCCGCCCCCGGTCGACCCGCCGCGCCAGCAGCACCACGGCCAGGACCGCCAGCAGCACCACCGAGGTCACCGACTGCTTGTCGCTGTTCCAGCGCACCAGCTGGTCCAGCACGCCGAGAGCGACCCCGGCGGCAAAAGCCCTGGGCAACGAACTCAAGCCGGCGACCACCGCGGCGGCCAGCGCGGGCAGCATCACCTGCGGCCCGGACGACGCGATCGACAGGTTCAGTCCCTCCGACGGTGCCCGCAGGGTCACCGTCAACGCCGCCAGCCCCCCGGCCAGCGTCCACACCAGCAACGACAAACGATTCGCCGGCACACCGAGCAACCGGGCCCGGTCGCTGTTCTCCGCGATCCCGCGGATCGCGATCCCGGCGTCGGTGCGCAGCAGGAACCAACCCAACCCGGCCAGCACGAACGGCACCACCGCCGCCAACAGCAAGTCGTCGCCGGAGATCAACAACGGATCCACATGCCACCTCAGCCGCGACAACGGGGTCCGGAAGGCCCCCACCAACACCGGCCCACCCAACAGCTTCGGGGTGACCGCCTGCCCGGCGGCGAACAACTGGGCCGCACCGATCGTGGCCACCGTCACCACCAGGCGCGGTGAGTGCTCCAGGCGGCGCAGCACCACCCGTTCGGTCACCGCCCCGCCCAGCAGCCCCAGCGCGAGCCCCGGCAGGACCGCCACCGGCCAGGGAATTCCCTTGCCCAGGTGCAATCCGATTGCCAGTGCCGCACCCAGCCCGCCGATCCCGGCCAGCGCGAAGTTGACGATCCGATGGCTGCGGTAGGTCAGCACGAGCCCGACGGCCAGCAGCCCGTTGCCGGTGCCGATCAACGCGCCCAGCAGCACCACACCAAACGGCACGCGGTTCGGAGCCACCGCGCATGCCACCACGACCAGCGTGGCGACTGCGGCGAGCAGTGCCCCGGCATGGCGGGTTCGCTGTGGGCTCATCGGCGTTCTGGCGGGGTCGTAGGTTCACGCGCGAGCAGTTGTAGCTGTTGCGGGGCTGCCGGCTCCGTCGGCCAGGTGCCGGGCTTGTAGCGGAGCTCGGTGGATGCCCAACGGCCGGGTGCGTGGTTGGCCACCGATGTCGCGCCCGGGTCCCACCAGATCTCGCGTGCGTCACGTTGGGGGCTGAAGGCGCCGTCCGGGTAGCCCCAAGTGCCGTAGAGGCCGGTCCCTCCGGGGTAGGCGCGCATGCCGTCCAGGAAGCTCTGCGGGTTGAGGTTCGGGCCGGCCAGCTGGATGCCGATGGCCAACGGGTAGATGAGGTTGTAGAAGATGTCCGCGCCGAAGATCGGCTCATGGTTGGGGTCCACGGATTTCGCTGCGGCGTAGGCGAAGCTCGCGCCCTGCGGCTGCTCCTGCCCGAGTTCGCTGATCCCGAATGCGTGCTTCCACTGCGCCGCGTCGTAGAGCTGGCCGAGCTCGTCGTAGTCGATGAACGCGGCGCCGAGGATCACCCATTCCGGGTAGTAGTTCTGTTGGCTCATCCGTGCGCCGAGCAGCAAGGGCAGGATGGGGTCGGTGGCCAGGACGATGGTCGTGATGCCGTCCTGTTTCATCTTCGCGGCCAGGTTGTTGGCCTGGTCGGAGAATCGGGACAGGTCCAGGGTGTAGTTGTAGCGCTGGGTCTTGTTGCCCGCCGCGTTGATGATTTTCTCCGCGGCATCAGCGCACTGCTGGTACTCGGGGTTGTCCGGTGCGACCACTCCGATCTTGCGCGGTTTCCCGACCACACCTGGGCCGGCGTGATCGGCGGGCCGGCCGAACACCCGCTTGTTGAGGTATTCGGCCAGGGTCTGTCCCAACGATGTGCAGTCCGGATACGGGCTCCAGCTGTACGGCGCATGGGCGGCGAACCACTGCCGGGACAGGTAAGGGGCGCCGATGTTGACCACCTGCTGGCGGGCCAGCGCGTCGCTGTAGGGCTGGGTCAGCGCGCTGATGTCCGCGAACACCTTCAGTTCCTTCGCGGCCTTGATCGCATCGGCCTGGGCGGCCTCCTGCCCGGCGCCCTGGAACTCGTTGAGGATCGAGCCCTTGCCCTTCCAGTCCACCAGTTCGATCTTGCGGCCGTAGAACTGGAAGTTGCGGTTGAAGTAGGTGATGTAGTCGGCGATCGTGCGTTGGACATCGGCGGTGGTGAACGAGGGGACCTTGTCGGCCTTGTCTCCCGCGAGTTGCCGGATCACGGCGAACAGGTCACTGATCTCCTCGACCGGGTGCCGGAAGGAGACCCGGATGGTGTCCTTGGTGACCCCGAGACTGCTGGTCGCACCGCCGTTGTCCTTCCCGGCCGGCCAGGCGATACACGGCGGGGAGTACGGGTCACCGACCACCTGCACCCGTCGATCGGCGCAGGGACCGCTCGCCGCCCGCGGCGCCGGCACGGCCACGGCGTGTGGGAGGCGCTCGCCCGTCGGCGTGGCCGCGGCCCCTGGCGCCGCCTTCGGTGCCCGACCAGGGGCCTGAGGTACCGACGCCGTCGCCGGCCAGGTCGTCCCGACGAGCGGGACGGCCGGGGCGGCACCGGCCTGAGCAAGGACGATCTGCTGGCGAGCCACGGTCGGGACCAGTGTGACCACCAGCAGGAACGCGACCGCCAGGGCGAGCAGCGGACCGTAACCACCGAACAGGCGACGGGAACGACCCACGGGCCTGGTCGGGCGTGGTGCTCGCTTCATCGGTGAACCCTCCGGATCGACGTCGGGCAGTGGAACTGACGGCCCCTCAGGTGCGGCGGGACCGCAGCCGGTCGGCCATGGCCAGTGCCGCGATCAGTCCGAGCACGAGCCAGCCGGCCAGCCGGCCGTGGCCGGCGGTGCACCCACCGCCGTCGACGGATCGGCAGGACATCGCCACAGCTGTGATCTCGACCGGCCTCCCGGGCGCCGGCGGCACCGGAACCATCGCTACGGCAACAGGTGGTGCCGCAGGGACGTCGGCGAAGCTGGGGGTGGCCGGTCTGGTGACCGGCGGGCCCGGGAAGGTGCCCGGCAGGGCCGCTGGCAGCGGCGCGACTGGGTGGATCAGGCCGTACCCGGAGTCGAACGGGTTGGCATACGCGGTGCCGTCGGTGCCTGCCGCCGCACCGCCCATCTCCAGGTCCAGCGCGCCCTGGTCCCCCAGTGCCAGCGTGGCCAGGTCAATCGCGAGGTAGGCGAAACCCAAGGCCCTGGCCAGCCCGCAGTCGGGGCCCGCTTGCAAGGGGGCCACGAAGCTCAGCAGTTGGGTCCGCACCGGCTGGATCGCCAGCAACGCAGCCGCCAACGCGGCACGCAGGGCCGGGGTCGAGGTCACCGACAACCGCAGCGGGCCGATCGAGACGCCCGTTGGAGTCCTGGTGATCTCGGGTGCCCCGATGGACAGACCACTCGGGGTCAGTGCGGTGTTCGCCGCGGCGAACGCGGCCTGCAACTGCCCGGCATCGGCGGTGGGCAACGGCCGGCCGGCCACGGTCATCGAGCCGATCGAGAACCCTGCGGTCGCCTCGGATCGGTCGCCGGTGCGATGGTCGGCCGTCCAGTGGAGGCCTTCGAGCTCGACCACGCCGCCGGCCAGCGTCATGCGCCCGAGGGCACTGTCGGCCGCGGAAGCCCGCTGCGCGCCCGGAACCAGCTTCGCTGTCGAGGAGGCCGTGCCGCCGAGAATGTTCACGACGCCCGGCAGGTCCAGACTGATCCCGTCCACGGTCGCGGCAGCCGAGGCGTCCGGTGCAGCCGAGCCGTACTGGCTGCCGAACTGCAGGGGCCCGCCGTCACCAGCCGACGCGGTGCGCTTCTCAGTGGCCCCGTCGCTGGAGGACACGACGACCCCCGCGGGCATCGCCCCCGGCGGGAACAATCGATCCATCGAGTACCCGCACGCCAGCGGTGCCTTGGACAGCGTGTTGAACAACCCGAGGTCGACGCTGTCGGCCTCGGCATTGCCCTGCGCCCCGGCGAACCGGGCGCGGGCCACCCCGAACCCGAAGCCGATGGCCGCCCCGGAGGTCCGCATCTGGATCCGGGCCACCCCGGCCGAGGAGGTCCCGGTGCCGGGCACGAAATTAGCCGCCGCCTCGACCGGGCCGGCTGACGATGCAGCCAGACCGAGCGCCCCCGCCACGACGCAGCAGACCAATGACGTGTACACGGGCGCGGTACGTCGATGGCGATCGGTCATCTCGACTCCAGCGATACGTCCAGTTGTCCCAAGGCATGGAACGCAGTCGATTCCCGCCACCGGACCTCCGTGCCGTCCAGTGTCATCCGGGGGTGGCGACTGAACAGTCGGGTGAGGGTCTCGACGGCCTCCAGGCGGGCGAGCGCGGCGCCGAGGCAGAAGTGGATGCCGGCGCCGAAGGCCAGGTGCCCGGTCGCTTCCCGTGTCAGGTCCATGCGCAACGGGTCCGGGAACCGTTCCGAGTCGCGGTTGGCAGCCTGGATATCGACCAGAACCGCCTGCCCGGCGCGGATGTGACGGCCCGCCAGATCCTGGTCCACCAAGGCGGTGCGTAAGGTCCGGCGCACCGGGCCGTGCAGCCGGAGCAGCTCCTCGATGCCGCGCCCCGGGTCGGCCAGTTCGGGATCTGGTCAGGGTGCTGCAGCAGGGCGAGGGTGGAGTTGGCGATCAGGTTGGCGGTGGTCTCGTGCCCGGCGACCAGCAGCAGCAGGCAGGTTCCCATCACCTCCCCGAGGCTCAGCCCGTCGGGGTCGTGATCGTCGGACAGGGCGAGCAGTGCGCTGATGAAGTCCCTTCCCGGGTGCTCCCGGCGCCGGGCGAGGATCGGGGTCAGGAACAACATCAACTCGAGGTTGGCCACCGCACTGGCCATGAGGTCCTCGACGGTTGCGCGCAGTTCGGCGGCTCGCACGAGGTCGGGGGTCTGCGCGGCGATCGCCTGGGCACCCTCGCCGCCCACGTCGAGCAGCTCGCAGATCACCGCAAGACTGACCGGGTAGCCGACATCGGCCACCACATCGACCCGGGCTCCGATCTCCGGCAGTCCGTCGAGCACGGCATCGGCGATCGCGGCAATCCTGGGGCGCAACGAAGCGATTGCCGTCGGGGTGAACGCCGGGCTGACCAGCCGCCGCAGTCGGGTGTGCTCCGGCGGGTCGGTGATAAGCAGACTGCCTTGCGGAAGGTCCTTCAGTCCCGGGGACACCAGCGGGCTCAGGCGCAGGTCGCAACTCCAGCCGTGCCCGCGCAGCACAGCTGACGCTGCGTCGAATCCGGTCACCAGGAAGGCACCCGAGGTGTCGTCCCAGCGCACCGAGGCGTCGGTGTCGGCTGTCGTGCTCATGTTCTTGCTGCCCAGAACTCCGCGCTCAACCGGCCGTAATCACCGACGACAGGCCCGTCGAACCAGGATTCCTCCAGCAACGCCTTCCAGTGTCCGGTGGCGCGCAGACCACCCCATACTGCGAAGGTTCCTGTCCCCATCCGCATCAGCATCGTGTTCCAGGCCGGTGAAGAGAGCTTGCGCATGACTTCCTTCTGCGGCCCGCAGAATGCTTCGCGCCACATGGCGGAAACGAACTCGGGGGTGAAGGTGAACGGCTGTGGCTCGGTCAGATACACGTAGGTGTTCCGCACCAGTGCCAGCAGGTCGCGCGGATCGACGGCCGCCTGAGGGTCGAGGTAGCCGGATTCGACCGCCCAACGGTGGAGGCCTTCGGCGTCCCCCTCGAGGAGGTACCGGAATATGCCAAGGAATATCTCGACCTGGTCTGTGCTGAAGCGTTTCACGCATCCGAAGTCGAGGAAGGTGACCGAGCCGTCGGAGTGGAACAGGAAGTTGCCGGGGTGGGCGTCGGAGTTGTTGATGCCCAGGCGCGCCAGGCCCTCCCAGACGAACCGGTAGATGGCCTCGGCCCACCGGTCACGCAGCTCCTGGGGCGCCCGGGTCGCTTCGTCGTAGCGGATCCCGTTGTCGAATTGCATGGTCAGCACTCGACGAGTGGTCAGCTCGTCGTGCACCTCGGGGATGCGGATGAACGGGTGACCCCGGTAGGCGGCGGCGAATTCCCGCTGGTTCTCCGCCTCCGCGAGGTAGTCGATCTCCTCCCCGATCCGTTCGGAGATCTCCCGCGCGATCGCCCGCACGTCCATCCGTGACATGTTGGGCACCACTGTGAGAATGAGCTGCACAAAGGTGCCCAGCAGTTGGGTGTTGGCCAGGTCGGCGCGGATCGCCTGCTCCACCCCGGGGTACTGCACCTTGACCGCAACCCGGGTCCCGTCGTGCAGGGTCGCGGCGTGCACCTGCCCGATGGAAGCGGCCGCCAGCGGTTTCGGGTCGAAGCTCGCGAACAAGTCCGTCAGCGGACGGCCGAGCTCCGCCTCGATGGTCCTAACCGCGACCGCGGCCGGCATCGGTGGTGCGTTGTCGAACAGCTTCGCGAACGCCCGCCGATAGATACCCCGGTGATCTCCCTCGACACCGGACTCGGGGATCACCATCGACATGATCTGACCGGCCTTCAACAGCACACCCCGCGAATGACCCAGCCGCTGCGCGTAGCGCTCCGCGTTGCGCGCGTGGAAGGCCTCCGCGTCCCCGGTCCCGCGCTTCTTCCGCAGCGATGCAACGACCGCCTCGCCGGCGGTGCGTCCGGCCAGGCCGGCCAGCGGTGCCACCCGGCCCACCCGCCCTCGCGGGATCCGCTTCGGCGTTCCAGGCTCCATCGACACCAACCTGCTCAGTGACAATTACGCAGGCCTCAGTGTTTACTTAGAGCATGACGCTGTCAACCATCCACTTAGAGCCATGACGCTGTCGACCCGCGACCGGATCCTCGACTCGGCGATGGAACTCTTCGGCCGACACGGCTACAAGGGCACCTCCATCACCGCGATCGAGACCGCCGCCGGACTCACCCCCGGCGCCGGTGGTATCTACCACCACTTCGGCAGCAAACAGGCCCTGCTCGAAGCCGGGATCGAACGACACCTCGAACGCCTCAGCGCGTTGCGCGACATCCGCGCCATCCTCGGCAGCCTCGGCGACCTACGCGGAGAACTGACCCTGCTGGCCCGATACGCCCTGGCCGAACTCGACAACGAAGCCGACCTCCTGCGCATCATGCTCACCGAGGCCCGCTCCCGACCGGAGTTGGTCGAGACAGCCATCAACCAACTCATCGACGCCACTTACGCCGGGTTCGGCGGATGGTTGCAGGACCGCGCCGAACTAGATCCCGAACGGGCCGACGCAATCGCCTCCGTCGCCCTCGGCGCCCTCTTCTCCACCCGGCTCCTCCGACTTGTCCTCGGACGTGACGCGGTCACGGTCGCCGACGAGACCTTCATCGCCACCTGGGTCCAGATGGTCGACGGCCAGATCACGGCCGAACAACAGACACGGCCCAGCCGCCCGACCCGACGACGCAAGCCCACAACTGACCGGTAATCGGTTCCCCGTACGCACCGCTCGACTGCCAGCAAGGTCATTGTTGGTCGGAGACCATCCCGCCACGCAGGGCACTCGGTCACGCAGATCCCCACGGCTTACGCTCCGTCACATTGGTCCTCCCACGCCGGCGCGGGTCCTCCCACGTTCCTTCGCGTTCATTGGGTGTTCGGCACCATGCGGTGGTTCACCCAGTCGAATTCGAAGTAGTCGACGAGCTGGCTGCCCTTCGACCGCGGGTCCTGGGGGCGGGGCACCCGGTAATACCGCCCGGTGAACGTCTTCGCATCGACACTGAGCCGGAGGAAGCCGTACTGGTCGTCGCAGTAGGACTCCAAGGTGACCGGGTCACCGGTCGTGTCGGCGAAGGTCACCGGCGGGATCATCTTCGCCCCGTCGACCTTCCGGATCGCGTGCAGATTGTGATACCCGCCCGCGCCGGTCACCAGGTACGGGACCTGCGTGCCGTCACTCATCGTCTTCGTCAGCCGCTGATAGTCGTGGACGTGCCCGGCCACCACCATGTCCGGGTGCCGCCCCGCCTGCTCGGCGGCGTCCTCGATGACGGCCTTCATCCGGGTCGAACCGGAGTGGTGGTCATCGGCCGAATACGGCGGGTGATGCAGGGCGACGATGATCGGCAACTTCTTCGGCAGGGTCTTCAGTTCCCCGGTGAGCCACTCGACCTGGGGCTGCTGGATCTCCCCGCCGGCCGGGACGTTGCTGTACAGCCCGACGACGTTCACCCACGGCGTCAACAAGGTCCAGTACACGTTGGGTTCCACCATCGCGGTGCGCTGCGAGTCCTGCGCCTCCGGCATCTTCACCGGCTTGGGCGCGCAGAAGTTCCGCACGAACCCGTCCAACGTCGTTCCTTCGGGCAGGTTCTCCCCGTCATGGTTGCCCGGCACCGCGAAGATCGGCGCCGCATACAACTCATACGGTTGATAGAACTGCGCGTAGTACTGGGAGATCTCCCCGTTGAAATACACACAGTCCCCGGTGATGTACAGGAACGCCGGCTTGCCGGTGCCCGCGGCCAGGTCGCTCTCCATCCCTGCCGCCACCAACTCCTGCGGCACCGCGTAGGAGATCCCGCCCATGTCCCCGTTCAGGTGGAACGTCAACGAACCCGCCTTCACGATCCCCGCATACGCCCGCGCGTCCAACACGTCGCGCAGGTCCAACCGGAACGGCGCAACACCCGTCGGCGGCGGCAACGGCCGGAACGCGGTGTCCCGCGGCGGCGTCGTGTGCAACCCGCTCGTACCGGCCGCGCTGGGGCGTTTGCGCGCGAACACGTGCCCACCCGAACCCTTGACCGTCCCCGCAACCACCCGGCACCTCCCGAACGCCCGAACCGACCGTGGGAGGAAACGCTAACCAAGAACCCGACCCGAGACCCACACCGACGGGTGCCAGGTCACCGGGTGTTCACCGTCGCCACCACCGGCCGCAACCCGCCGGCGTCGGGCCGGGTCAGGGGGCGTGGCCGGCGCGGCCACCCAGTCGGGCACGGGCGGCCGCCCACCACCTCGCCACCGGATTCTTCCCTGACGGCCCGTCAGATCCGACACCTCGCGGCGACCCAGGTTCGACCAGGGTGTACACACCGACGTTGGCCGGCAGCTCCAGGGCACGCAACGCGGCCGGGTAAACCCCGCGTCGGAAGGCACGGCGGTGCAGACGCGCATTGGCCTGCAGCCGCGCGTACCCCGGTTCCCACACGATGGACGAGACGTACTCGCGCGGATCCGCCTCCCCCGCGGCCCGCCGCGCCCGCAACGCCGCCGACTCAGCGCGCATCCGCCGGCTCGCCTGTCGGGCGTTGTCGTAGGCGGCAACCGCCACCGCCCGGAACTCCCGCCGCGCCGGGTCGTACCGGTGGCAGAACACGACATGCCGTTCCAGGCGGTCATCGCCCGGGTCCACCTGCGCCACCCAACCACCGTAGCCGCCGCGGCCCGGCGCGCCGCCCCGTGCGAGGCAGTCGCCACTGCCAGGTTCCTGACCACCAATGCGCGCCGGGTTTCAGGCGTGCCCGGTGGCCCAGTAGCTGTGGTGCCATCGGTGCAGCCAGTCGTCCACCCAGGCCTGGTCGGGGTTCGACCGGCAGCGGCGAGGTGCGCAGCAGCCTCCGCAGGTCGCCCTCCAGCCCGTCCAGCCATTCCAGGACCCGCGCCAGCGTCCACTCCCCGCGGCGCACCTGCCGCAGGGCGGTCAAGTGCGGTTCGGGGACGGGCAGGGAGATACGGCCGGTGGCAGGTACTCCCCACCCTGCACCCCCAGGCGCAGGGCGTGCATGGCGAACCTGCAGTCATACCCGGCGGGAAGCCCCCGCGGGCGTGGTGCGCCATCGAGCTGGGGGTGCGGGTCTGTCTGCGGCCGCTGCTCCGCATCCTGACCCATATTCCTCGACCTCAACCGTCAACCGGCAGCGTTGCCTCCGCCGGCGAAGCGGCCGGCCCCGCAGCACGGTCCCCCGTCGGGCAGGCTGCCGGGCAACCGACGAGGAGCGCGGATGCACCTGCAGCGGACCGTTCACGCCGCACACCCACCCTCGGCGTCCCCGGCCGCACCGGGGAGCCACCGAGCCCGCGCCCGGCCGGCGTGAACCTCACCCTGGCGACCGCCCGTCGGTGGGCAGTCGGCCAGGATGCACCCCCGTTCCCTTCGCCCGCAAGCGAATTCCCCAATCCCGGCGTCCATCGACGATCGAGATGCGAGACCCACGCAACCGCCGACACCGGCGGCGCTGCGCCGGAGCACTTGTGCCGCGATCACCGGAACAAGGGCCGGGGAACCTGACCGCGCAGCCGGTAGAAACCCCGCAGCCGGGATCGGCCGGTCCGTGACGGAACCGGCCGAAATGCCGCTACGTCTGAGCCCACATGGCGATCGACACGGGAGCCGCGCGAAGTCCCCTGAGCAGGTCCCTGACGATCGGTTACCTGGCAGTGGGGCTGATCATGCAGCCAGTCCCGGCGTTCGCGATGTCGCAGTCGGCGGGCGCCGTGGAGTCGGCCGGAGCAGCACCCGCCCTGGGTTCGCCGCCCGCGCCGGCACGTGCCTCCGAGGTCTGGGCCGGGTGCGGTGTGTTCACCGGCGACGACAAGGTCGTCCGCACCTTCCCGATCCGAGGCGCTCAAGCAGGCGAGGAATTCATGCGGGGCGGCACGGTGACCCTGCGGTGCGGAGACGAGACATACGGGTACCGGCACATCCTCAAGTACCACCAGGCCGACTGGGAGACCAAGGCCGCCCTGGCCGGTGAGAACTGGCGGGACCTGGCCGACTTCGCCATCGCAACCGCTCTGAACGACCCCGACCAGGTGACCTATCGGACCAAGAATCAGGCATTCTGTTACAAACGGGTCATCTACTATGGCCGCAAGAGCAACCGCGAGGTGTACCAGACCACAAACGCCGTTGCAGTCGTCTCGGCGACGAACAGGAACATCATCACCGCATACCCCACCAGCGCCGGGTGCTGAGAGGGCAGGGACGATGGACATTCTCGATCGGCTGCTCGGTGATCTCGCAGGCGAGGGGACACTCACCGCGGAATCCGACGGCGGCGGATTGGTCATCACCCATTTCCACAACCGGGCATTGGAACCCCCGGCGAGTCTGATCGTCGATCCCGAAAGCCTGCAGGCACGGTTGGACGACATCGCTCGTGGGGCTCCGCGCAACATCTGGCTCGACGTGGACGCGCAGACCGAGGCGTACCGACTCCTGCTCGTGCACCTCGACGAGGAGATCGACCGCTACGACGCCAAGATCTCCTCCGTCGAGATCACCCCGCAGCACGTCAAGGGGACCCCGCGCGCCGACTGGTCCAACACCATCCCACTGCCCCCCGATCACGACGAAACCTTCGGGTGGTGGGCACAGCGCCCACCGTACGCAGACCCCGCCGGCCACTGAGTCAAGGCCTCCACCGATCGCGTCCAGCCCCGAGGTGCAACCGGGCACGCCCCGGCAATACCTCCGCGCGGCCCAGGGCGCCTCCGATCCGCCACCTCGCCAACCTCCTCCGGAAGTCCATCTGACATCCCATCAAAATCTCGCGGTCGAGTGCGCAAATCTCCGCCGAGCACGAGGGATCCCCCGCCGCTCGTACGTGTTCTCCTCGTCCTGGTCCGGCCCGGCGGCACCTGTTCACCCGGTGTGGGCGCGGTCACGGCGACGCCGGGTGGATCCGTGACGCTGTTCCACGGGCTGCGGTGCGGACCGGTCCCGATCACCGCGACGACTTTCGTCGACTGATCCGAAACCCCAACCCGTTAATGTGTAATCGCAACATGTATGCCGTCAGGAGAACATCGTGAAGCTCGCCGTGAGGTCGGACTGGAGTGCCGGGTACTCCGAGTCCAGCAGGCTGCAGTTCCTCCTTTACGTACGCGACGCAGCCGGACTGACCCCGCACGGCGGACTGCAACTACCCCCGCTGCAGCCGGCCGTCACCGCCGACCCGCCCAAGCCCCCGTCCGCCTCACAGCTGCAGCGGGTCTCCGACCAGTGGCAGTCTTGGTGGACCGACACCTTCGGCACGGTCGAGGTCGTAGAACGGCGCAAGTTGCCCGAACCCCGTCAGGATCTGCCCGAACTCGCCGACAGGCACGAGTTGCAGCAGATCGCCCGTGATCTGTTCGACCAGGCGCAGGCCTGGGTCGAGCAACGCGCCGTGGAATGTGCCGAGCGCATCGCGCACGACACGACCCGGGACCGGTTGCCCGTCGAGTACCGCATCGTCGAGGAAGCCGTCGCCGCCCGCCGGGGGCTCCAACGCCTCGCCCAGGTCGGACCGTTCCAGTTGACCGTCAGTGGACTGCCGTTGGCCGGCATGCACGGCCAGCGCATATCCGCCGGACACGCACTGGTCACCCGCGCGCTGCGCCAAGACCCCGACGCCTACCGCGCGTGGCTGCTCCCGCTGGCACGAGAACTGGTCCGTTCCCGACCCGCACAGGTCACCAGCAGCACAGCACCGCAACGCTGAACCGAAAGCGGGTCCCGGGAATGCAGGAAAGACGCCGCATGCACCACGCGGCCGGGTCGAGAGCTGCACCGGCTCATCCGGTACTCGATCCCGACGAGGCCGGCCGCAGAGCCGGCGTGGTCCTCGCCCGCCTGGACCTGAGCACTGACCGCGACCTGCAGGAACGTCTGGCGGAGACGCTAACCGGCTGGGACGACCGGATCGGCGCCAGCCGGCTGTCGCTGACCGCCGCCGACCTGTACCGGCTGCTCGCCGACCCACGAGCCGGGGCACCGGTCGGCGCCCCGATCCGGCCGCAGGTACTCCACCGCGCCCTGCTGCTGGCGATGACCCGACCCGCCGAGGACCCCTGCTGGCACGACTACCAGACGATCGTCGTCGGCACCCGCGACCGGAATTTCCAGGTCGCGCAGGAGGCCTACCGATTCAACCCGTGGCGCCGCCTGCGCCGGGCCCTCACCCGCACCGAACCACTGGACCCGGCGATCTGGGCCGGCCCCATCGCCGAGTCCCGCAAACAATTCTCGGCCACCTGGGCCACGGCCTGACCCCACCGGCATCGGTGGCCCCCACACCAGTCCAACGGCCTCGAGGAGAACATCATGAGGTTCCCGTTGCAGGGGAGCTGGGGTGTCGGCTACGGGGAGTCCCGAAGGCTGGAATTCCTGCTCTACGTGCGCGACGCAGCCGGACTGACCCCGCAAGGCGGGCTTCTACTCCCGCCGCTGCAGCCGACGGTGACCGGCGACAGGACGCGGTCATTGCCCGCCTCGCAACTGCAGCGCCTGTCCGAGCAGTGGCAGACGTGGTGGACCGAAACCTTCGGCACCGTCGAGGTCGTCGAACGACGCAAGCTCCCTGAGCCTCGTCGGGACCTCCCCGAACTCGCCGACCGGCCCGACCTGCAGCGGGTCGCCCGGCAACTGTTCGACGAGGCGCAGGCCTGGATCGATCGACGGGTGGCTGAATTCGTGCAGGCGACCGAACCACGGCGCGCCCGCCACTGGTTGCCGGTCGAGTACGACATCGTCCAGGAGGCGATCGCGGCCCGCGGATGGCTCAAACGGTTCGCCGCCGTGGGGCCGTTCCAACTGGACGTGAGCGGGCTGCCCCTGGCCGGCATGCACGGTTGGCGCATCTCCCCCGGCCACGCACTGGTCACCCGCGCACTGCGCCAGGACCCAGACGCCTACCGCAGGTTCCTGCTCCCGATGGTCGCCGACCTCCTGCGTACCCGCCCGGCGCGGGAATCCGGCAATCCGGCAACGCAACGCTGACCCGGAGCCCGGCAGCCGGCCGGCTGCAGGCGTTCGGGCCTCGCCTAGCGCCCCCACCGCGGAACCACACTCACCGCTCCCCCGCAATTCGCCACGACGCAGTTCGACCGGTTCCTACCACGCCGGCGCTGCATCACCATGTGCTCGACCATGATGCTGCTTCCCGTGCCGCGCGGTCGTGCTGCCTGCGCTCCTGCCACTCCCGAGCCTCCCCGTCGTGCGCTGCCACCCGCGCCGTACGGCGGGTGTCGTCGCGGGGCAGCCTACGGAGCGAAAAAGGCTTGTGGGGACGGTAAGTGATTACCAGTCATATCTTGTCCACGGGTGTCGGGTCGAGACACGTCACGCCTGGGCACTCGGACCTGAGGGCTCGTCCTCCGCCGACGGCACAGGGAACATCGTCCCGGCCACCCGCATCTCCTCGGCGATCTCGGCCGCGCGCTCGGCATCCATCGCGGCCAACCGGCGGGCGCGTTCGACGGCGCCGTCGGCGCGTAGGGCATCCAGCTCCGGGTTCAGCTCGGCAATCACCACGTCCTCAAGGGCCAGGAATCGCAGCGCCACCTCGGCCTGCCCCTTGAGCAGCCCCTGCGGGGTGAAACTGAATGTCTGCCGCCGGATAGCGCCCTCCAGCGCCTCCCACGCCATCTGCACCTTCGAGGAGGCGTATGCACCACCCGTGCCCCCAACAGCGCGCGGTCGCGGGCCGGCAGCCGCGTCTCGACGTGCTCGGCGCGGATCTGCGCAGAGCGCGCGGCTGCGGAGGCTCGGATCTCCTCGGCCCGGTGCGGCTCGACGTCGCACGAGGCGTTGGCCCCCGCCTCCACGTGCCGCAGATCGGCCTGCAACCGGAACTCCTCGCGCTCGCCGTGGGCCTGGGCGAGGAGATCCACGTATAGCCCCGCACGCCGGTCACGCACCCAACGCTCACGGTCCTGATCGGCGGCGGAGATGATCGCGCTGGCCGCCAGTTGCTCGCTGTGCTTGAGGGTCCGGCCGGTGGACACGACGGCCCAACCGACCGCCAGTACGGCGACGAAGGTCGGCCCGAGGTCGGAGACAACGCCGGGAGCCGCGTGCAACCAGTGCCAGGTCACGAATCGGACAGTAGGGGTGATCCGGGGCGGGGCAGCAGAGCCGAACGGCTCGATGCGGGTGGCCGATCGGGCGATGTGGGCCGGGTTTTGCCCGGCCGGGGTCAAGTGCCGACCGGCAGGCGCCGACACCCAGGGGACCGTCGATCCGCGGCAGGGGGCGGGATCAAAATCAGCCCTTCGGCCGACCCAGGACCAACCGGACTTACGCAATCGGAACCGGACAACTCCCGTCTGCGGGTGCAAAGCGGAACAGCCCCGGAACCGCTGACCCGAAAGGAAATCCATGGCCCACGATGTCGCGCCGATCACCCAGCAAGCGCCCGCGGCGAAGCGCAACTGGTTCGTCCGGCACAAGATCGCGACGGGCGTCGGGGTCTTCCTGGTGCTGGCCGCGATCGGTGGCGCGACGGGTAGTGACAAGGGATCCCGCAAGGCTGCTGCGCCGTCCTCGACGTCCCCCGGCGCAACCAGCAACTCCCAGTCCGCGCAGCCCGCACCCAAGGTGCTGACCACCGCCGACGGCACCACCGGCGGTGCAGCCGGGCACAACGACTACTGGGACAGCGGCGACTGGGGCATGTCCAAGCCGGTCGTGTCGATCGACGGCCTCGGCATGTTCGACATCAAGGCGACGATGACCTACTACGGCACCAACACCAAGGGTGGCAGCACCTGCGTGGACGTCCTGCTGACCCAGGGTTCAGTCCAGGTCGCCTCCGCCACCGGGTGCCCGAGCAACCTGCTCCCTGGACACTCGACCACGGTCAACTTCCTCACCGGCGCAAGCTACGTCTCCGGCCCGTACACGGTGCAGATCCAGAAGTCGTTCTGACAATGCCAGACACGGAACCCGCGAACAGCTCGCGAAGGCTCTGGCGCAACTGCTCGGAGTGGTTCAAGCCTACGGCGTGTGGCTGGTCGGGGCGATCATGCTCCTGTTCGAGTTCATCGCGGTGCTGGTCCGGATCGTCGTTTCGCTGCTGGCCTTCGCGGTCGCCGCGGCTGTACGGCTCCTCGGCGGTCGTGGCACCGGAACCGATGCGACGGTGGATCCGCGCTCAGACCGAACTGACAGTGAAGACTGTGACGTTCCGTTTCTGGACGCCGTCGCCAGCACAGGGCGTCGAGAGTTGGGCAACGGCTGCCGGCGACCAGCGGATCACCCGGGCGGGTCCCTGGACGCACACGGCCAAGGTCAAGTACACCGGCTGGTGGCGAATCGTGCCGTAGGCCAGCGCCGCCCAACGTTGTCCGCAGCGGCGCGCCAGTGGTCGGCCCGGACGGCCGGATCTACGTGAGCCGCCTTGCGAGCCCGCGTCGCTGTGACTTACCAGCCCGCGCAGGTCGGCGCGGCCTTCCCGGGCGCGGGTCCAGATCGCCTGCTCGAGGGCGTCGAGGACCAGCTCGGTGTGCATGCTGGTGGCGACCCGCCACCCGAGGATCCGCCGGGCGTAGGCGTCGATCACGAAGGCGACGTAGACCATGGCCGACCACGTCGCCACATAGGTGTAGTCCGCGACCCAGAGCCGATCAGGTGCCAGGGCGGCGAACTGACGGCCCACCAGATCCGCCGGACGAGTCGCGGCCGGGTCAGAGATCGTGGTGCGGACCTTCTTCCCGCGCCGGGCCCCGACCAGACCGAGTTGCCGCATCAGCCGCTCCACGGTGCACCGGGCCACCGGCACGTCTTCCCGGTTCAGCGCCAACCAGACCTTCCGCGTGCCGTAGACGCCGTAGTTGGCCGGGTGCACCCGCACGATCTCGTCCTTGAGCACCTCATCACGCACCAGCCGGGCCGGCGGCGTGCGGGCGGCAACCCGGGCCTCGTAGTAGGTGCTGGGAGCGATCTTGCACCCGTGCTCGGACAGCACGGCACAGATCGGCTCGACCCCCCAGACCAGCCCGTCGCCCACCCGGTGGTCGGCGTGCTCGTCGATGAACCTCACGAGAACCGCTGTGGGCGGTCGAGCTCCGCCGCGAAGAACGAGGACGCCGCCTTGAGGATCTCATTCGCCCGACGCAGCTCGGCGTTCTCCCGTTTCAGCCGCTTGATCTCGGCATTCTCATCGGTCGTGGTCCCTACCCGTGTCCGGCCGTCGACCTGGGCCTGGCGCACCCACTTGCGCAGCGTCTCGGTCGACCCGACCCCCAACTTGGTCGCGACCGCACCCATCGCGGCCCACTCCGTCGGATACTGCGGCCGCACCTCGGCCACCATTCGCACAGCCCGCTCACGCAGCTCGGCGGGATAAACGTTCGGTCTGCCCATGGCGATCAACCCCATCGTCTCTCAAGCGATGGAGCCCCCGGACACGCCGGGGCGGTTCAGCAGGCCCTGCCCGCGCCGGCGAGGCGCCCGGGCCCTCGGACCCGACCTCGCCCCGGGACACCGCTCAGGCACGTGGGTTCCCCCGGCCACGCGGGGCGTTCGGTCACGTAGATCCCCCCGCTGACGCTGTCACACGGGGCCCCAACCCCGTGTTCCCTCACCGTGTACGTGTAACGACGGGCCGGGAACCCTTACGGGCGTGGAAATGAGTCCCCCGACCGGTGGCCACTCAGTAGTAACCATGCACCGGACCGACGGTGTGCCCACGCCCACCGGTGTGCCGGCCGGCGTCCGGCACCGGCACTCACCGTCAATGGCCCGGACGCCCGCGATCCGGCGAAAGCCACTCCCCGGCTTCGGCTGCGCCGAGACTCCGCCGGGCCGGTACGCCCTCCCGCGGTCCTCCGAACGATCTTCTCGACAAGGCATCCACGACCGGCAACCCGCCTAAATCTGGCTATACTTGTGGCTATGACCTCCTCCGCCGAGCACATTCCACTGGCCGACGTGAAGAACCGCCTGTCCGAGGTCGTCGACCGACTCGAACGCGAGCACGGCCGCGTCGTGATCACCAAACACGGCCGCCCCGCCGCGGTCGTGCTCAGCATCGCCGACCTGGAAGGCCTGGAGGAAACCCTCCAGATCCTCTCCGACAAGGCACTGACCCGCCGGATCCAACGCGCACGCACCGAGATCGAAACCGGCACCACGCAGGCACTGAGCAAGGACGAAGCACTCGCCCTGAACCGCAAATACCACTGATGTCCGACCCTTACCGGGTCGAATGGACACCCACCGCCAAGCGAGACCTGCGACGACTGCCGGAGAAGATCGCCACCGCCGCCGTCGAATTCGTCTACGGCGCCCTACGCGACAACCCGCACCGGCTCGGCCACGAACTGCAACTCGACCTCGCCGGCTTCCACTCCGCCCGCCGCGGCGACTTCCGGGTCATCTACACCATCGCCTCAGAACCCGACCGGATCATCGTCGCCGCCATCAGCCACCGGGCCGACGCCTACCGACCACGCTGACCGACGCCCCCGGGGCTCGCCAACCTCCAACCCCGAACCGGCCCGTGGACAACCGGCAGACCCACCGCGGGCCGGCGGCGCTCGCGCCCTCACCCCCGACCCGGCCACCCCCCGGCAGCGGCGTGCCGCCGCCGTCCCACCACGACCCAATGTCACACGGGTCGCCCCATGTTCCCGTCGCCGTCCATGTGAGCGTGGAGGACCGGAACCCTTACGCGCACGGCAGAACAGACACACACACTCAACGGCCGGGCCGCAGCCCCCGCGCTGCACCGAGTCGCTCACGCCGGTCACCGGTGTGGTGGGTGGCGTCCTGCCTACGGCACCGGCACTCACCGTCAAGGACCCGGATGCCGCACGGTCCCGGCGAAACCCTCTCCCCCGCTGCGCTCCCCCAAGGGTTTACCGGTCCGTGAGCACCCCGGGCCCGTGGACGGCGAGCCTCGGCCGGCACCAACGGCAGGCATAGCCGGCAGGCCACAGGGCCTACCCGGCACCACGGCCGCCACCCAGTCCACCGCTGCGCGGCCCCGCCGGATTTCTCACTCTGGAAGGAAGAACCGCCATGAGCAAGACCATGATCACCGTCACCGGCAACCTCGGCACCACTCCCGAGGTCCGTCTCACCCCGCGCGGGACCGCGATGTCGCGCATCCGCATCGCCACCACCGACCGCAAACGCCAGACCAACGGCACCTGGGCCGACGGCGACACCACCTGGCACACCGTCGTCGCCTGGGGAACACTGGCCGAGGCCACCACCGAACTGCCCAAAGGCGCACCACTGATCGTGCACGGTCGCCTGGCCCACCGCACCTTTACCGACACCACCGGCGCCGACCGGGAGGTCTGGGAGATAACCGCCGACACCATGGCACCGCCCTGCGCACCGGTCGCGTCCAGGCGCCGTCCCGGTCGCGGGTCGCCGGCGACGAGGACGAGCCGCGGGAACGGCCCGCGTCGCTTCGACCGGTCCCGGCAGGGCGCCCCGCGACACGCCGGTAAACCTGGCGGCCACGCGATCGGCACGAGTCCGGGCCCCCGGTGTCCGACGGACCCGGACTCCCTCTCCCGGATGAGGCACGTTCCCCAACGGGTTTTGTCGTCGTGACATGCAGGTGCGGACACACGTCGACGTCACCGAAGCCGGTCCATTCGGTGGCCCGCCTCTGCAGCACACCGAGCGCGTCCCCGGCCGAGCGCGTCCCCGGCCGAGCGCGTCCCCGGCCGGGCGCGGCCGCGTCACCAGTCGGGCTCGAGCACACGCTCGGTCCGGCGGCGGCCCGCCCACCCGGTCGGGCCGCCCGTGCCTGTGACGGTGCCTCAGTTGTTGCGGGCGCCGGCGTACCGGTTGCTGTTGTTGTTGCGCTGCGGGCGCCGCGGAGTCCCGTTCCCGGTCTCCTTGCGCGACACGTCGCCCCCGCCCGCCGACGCCCCACCGCGCGCCGCAGCACGCAGGGATTGGCCGATCTCGTCCGCGGTCAGCTCCCACTCGCTGCGCTTCTCGCCGTCCTTGGTCTCGTAGGACCGCTCCGCCAGGCGGCCGTGGACGATCACCCGGGCGCCCTTGGAAAGGGTCTGCGTGGCGTTCTCGGCCAGCGTGTCCCACGCGATGACGGTGTACCAGGACGTGTCCCCGTCCACCCACTCGCCCCCGTCGTCGCGACGGCGCTCGGTGACCGCGACGCGCATCCGCACGTTGGCCTTGCCGTTCGGGGTGTGCCGCAGTTCGGGGTCGTCGCCCAGGTTGCCGGCGATGGTGAGCATGGTCGAATTCATCGTTTCTCCTTCAGTGATAGATGGATCCCGGTGGTGTCCGGGTAGCCGGGCAGGCCCCCGTTGGGCCTGCCCGCAAAGGGCCTGACGTCCGTGGCGGTGCGAGGCTCGCCGTCCACGGGAGACCCGGGTCGAGGTCCGGTAAATCCCCGCTGCGCAGCGTTGCCCGGCGGGGTTTCGCCGGACCTTGCGCGCGGGGCGACCTTGACGGTGAGGAACCGCCACGGTAAGGCCGGACACCTCCGGTAACGGCACACGTGGCCGCCCGACTGCACCCGGGTCGCAGGGTGAGGGTGCGTCAGTTGCTGTTTGGCGCAGGCAGCAGTCGGGCGGTGCTGCTCCCGTGCAGCACTTCGTGGATCTCGTCCTCGCGGAAGCGGCGGTGCCCTCCCAGGGTGCGGATCGAGGTCAGTCGCCCAAGGTTGGCCCAGCGGGTGACGGTCTTCACGTCGACCCGGAACAGCGCGGCGACCTCGGCCGGGGTCAACAGCCGGGCCTGGTCGGTCCTGGCCGCGGTGATCATCTGTGTGCTCATGGCCGCTTTCGACGCGGACCGACCGGTGATGGTTCCAGGTGCGCTGATTTTGCCTACCGGATCCGGTTCAGGGATTGCATCGACCGACCGGCCCCGAAATGCCTCACCCGTCCGGATTGGGAACCATGGGCCGTTCGTCTGCGTCTGAGACATCGCCCGGCCGATCCCGGCCCGCTTTCACACACCCGGAAGCGGCCATGGGTCCCGGGCACCAAAGCCCCACCGGCACCAACACGCGGCCGCGGAAGACAACCGGTCGCCTGAATGATCACGCACGCCCCGAACCACGGGGCCGCCGCGACCGTTCGACCTTCAGGGGAGTTCCTTCATGCTTGCCGAACTGCCGCTGCGCGCCGCCGCGGCCCTGTCCGTGCACCTGCCCGCGGCGGTGAACGTGCCCGACCCGACCCCGAAGATCCCGAAAGTGGTCAAGGACCTGGCCGGCATGCTCTGGCTGCTCGGCGGGCTGATGCCGGCGTCGATGGCCTCCACCACCGGCATGGTGATCCGATGAACCCGGCCCCGCTCGTTCTGTCGACCAGCGCCCAGCACCTTCGGCTGTGGTGGGACCTGACCTGGACGCTGCTCATCCTCATCGCCGCCGGGATCGTGTGCTGGATGTCCGTGGCCAGCCTGCGCGCCGTGCTGCACCCCGACCGCGCCACCGGTACATCTCCGCGCCGCTGCTGTTCGCCGCCTCCGTCGGCCTGTTCATCCTCATCCGCGTCGTCCCCACCTGAACCATGGGGCACGCGATGAGCCACGGCGTGTGGCAACGGCCCGCCGCCACCAGGCGCGCTATCTGACTCGCAGCACCGTCGGCGCCGCCGCACCGGCATGACCACGCCGGTATCGGTGACTGGGCGTCAGATCCTGGGACTCCTGGAGCGCGGCGGCAGACGATTCCTGTTAGGCGGGCCGGTTCACACCGCCGTCACCTCTTCGGGCGTGTAGGTGATCGACGCCAAGCGCTACGAGGGGCCCGAACTGCGGGCCGAAGGCGGGTTCCTGAGCCCGAGGGTCGAGCGTTTGATGGTCGGCGGCCGTGACTGCACGAAGTTGGTGGACGGTGTCCTCGACCAGGTCGACCTCGTACGTGCCGTTGTCGGCGAGGTACCCGTCTCTGGTGTGCTGTGCTTCGTGGAGGCGGACTGGCCTCTGTTCGGCGGCTCGTTGACCACACGCGGCGTGCGAGCCATGTGGCCGAAACGGCTCGCACAGATGTTGGTGGCGGCACCCAGCGGGCAGGTGGACGTGGCCGCAACCCACCGACTGCTGGCCAAGGCGTTCCGCGTCGCTTGACCGACGTTCGCCGGCCATCAACCGGCCGATTCGTCGCACGTCGGCCCGATTTGTGGCAATTCCGCACAGTGGTCCGAACGGTGGAGATTAAAGATCCTCCGTCCGTTGGAACCGGATCGTCCCCACCAGGGTCTGAGTCCGCATCGGCGAAGTGATCGACTCGCCGGTCCAAGTCATCAACGCCCGGGGCACCGGGCGCAACGGGACGAGCCGAACAGAACCAAGCCCGCCGACGGCGCCCCTCGCCCGTGGGCCGGTGCCGTTCGGCCGAAACCGGCGCCCGCCCTTGGGCTCTTCAAAACGGGGATTTTCGATGCCTGAAGAGTTTGTGACGACCGCCGGCCACGTTGCCGGCCCTGGTGCCACGCCGGATCCCGGGGCGGGTGATGTGTCCCAGTTCTCGGGGACTTCTCGTCCGCCGGGGGCGGACAAGCTGATCGAGTTGGTGCACTGGTTTTCCTGGGGCATCACCGGCGTGATGATGGTCGGCGTGCTGATGGCCGCGGGAAAGATTGCGGTCAGCATCCAAGGCGGACGTGGTGGGCATGAAGGCGTCGCGCATCTGGCCTGGGTCGCCTTTGCCTGTGTTGTTGCCGGCTCGGCGGCGGCCATCGTCGGCCATCTCCTCTGATGACCGCTGTCCGCACCGACCCGGGAAAGCCCGGTACGGAGCAGGCAAGCACCTGGAAAGTAGTGGTCACCGGTGGCTGCCTGGCGCTCGCGGTGACCGGCTGCCTGACCTACGTGCTGCACGACAAGCCATCGGTAGCACGAGCGACCAACGCCCAACCTTCGTTCACGCAGGCGAAGACCTCGGCCGGGTTGACACCTGAGCCACCGTCAGACATCACCTGGGAACTGATGAGCGGCGTCACGATCCCGGTCTCGCTGAGCGTCGGCCCCACCAAAACCGATGGGCCGGTCCGCTACGGCTTCGCGCATACCCCGATCGGTGCGGTCCTAGCCGCAGCCAATATCTCAACCCGCTACATCTTCGCGCCCGGAGATGGCTGGCTTCAGGTGACCCAGCGTCAGGTGGAGCCGAGCGACGGCCGGGACATATTCATCAACAGCCGGCGAGAGCTCACCGATATGAACCCGCCCGACGGCGGTCTCGGTCAGTTGGCCGGTTACCGGTTGAACCACTACACCCCGGCGAAAGCACGCATCCAGATCGCGGAGACCTTCGCCTCGGGTGTGAAGCAGACATCCGTCTTGACTGTCGTCTGGCGGAACGGCGACTGGCGCCTCGTGCTGGAGCCGGACGGTGGCCCAGGACCACAGCCGACCGTGGTGAACACTCTGGCTTCCTTCGTTCCGCTGTCGTCCGGACTATTCCCATGATCGACGCAAGTCCAGCGGGCCTGTGTTCCTTCGCTCCGGCTCGCTTGACATGCGGAGCCGCGAGCGCGGCCGGACAGGCGGTCTCGTCGGCGGCGGGGCATGTGGCGTCGTCGGTGGGCGCGGGTTGGCTGGATGATCTCGCGGACGCGGCAGCGCGTGGGGCGGGTTCGATTTTGGAGTGGGCGGTCTCGTTCTGGGTGCATGCCCCTACCCAGGGCGTGGCGGGTGCCGGGTCGGTCGCGGCGTGGTTGTCGGGGAAGCTGTTGTGGGCTACGGCTTTCGCCGCGTTTCTCGGGGTGTTGTCCGCGGCTGGGCGCATCGCTTTGTCCGGTGCCCGTGCTGCGGTCGAGCTGACCGCCGGTCTGGTCCGGCTGGCCGTGGTGGTTGCGGTGGGGTTGCCGGTGATCGCCGCGGCGACGGTGGCCGGGGACGGGTTCTCGACGTGGATCATGGGGCAGGCCGACCCGGGTGGGGTTGGTCGGGGGATGTTCGACTTCTCGGCGATCTCCGGGGCGTTCGGGCCGGTGGTGCTGCTGCTGGTTGCGGGTTTCGGAATTGTCATGGGTCTGCTGCAGATTCTGCTCATGTTGGTCCGGTCCGGGATGCTGATCGTGCTCGCTGGGGTGCTGCCGACATTGGCGGCGTGCGCGATCTCCCCCTCGGGGTTGCACGCTTACCGGCGCGCGCTGAACTGGACCATCGCCGCGCTGTTGTACAAGCCGTTGGCCGCGGTCATCTACGCCGCGGCGTTCAAGGCCATGAACCCACCCGCAGCCGCCGACCACCTGACCGGGATGGAGACCGCGCAGCGGCAGATCACCGGCGTGCTGGTGCTCGTGCTCGCGCTGTGGGCGATGCCGGCCTTGATGCGGCTGATCACCCCGGCGGTCGCCCACCTCGGCGGCGGCGGCGGTGGTGCACCGTCCGGGTTCGCCTCGGGTGGGCCGTTGCCGACCGGGGCGGTGCGCACGCCCCGGACCATGATGCGCCCGATCGGCCTGGCGGGAACCGCGGGCGCCGCGGGCGCTATAGGCGTACTGGGCGCGGCGGGCGCGGTGCATCGGGGGGCGCGGCGGCACGCGCACTGGGCAGTCGAAAATGCTGCCGGGCCCGTCGAGGGACACGGCGCCGCACCCCCGCCCACCGGCGGGGCATTCGCCCGCAGGCGCACGTCCGGGCCTGTGCGCAGGCCGCCGTCGGGGCCACCGGCCCGCGACGTCTGACACCTATCTGACGAGCACTCAGAATTCTTTCACGGGGAAGTAGCGATGGACACGATTCCGCACCAGCACACACCGCACACCCGTTACGTGGAGCCGACCTACGGCGGCTGGGCCCGCCCCACCCCGCAGGGCATCCCGGGATTGAGCCCGGTGGCCACCGGTGTCGCGATACTCGGGTTGCTGGCCGCGATCCCGACCTGGATGCTGGCCGGAACCCTGGCCGGGGCGCTGGTGGTCGGGGTTTTCCTGCTGCTGCTGGCGATCCTGGGTGTGCGGGTCGCGGGGCGCAGCGTCGGGCAACGCGCAGCCGCGCGAACGGTGTTCGCCGTCACCACCGCGAGTGGCCGCACCGTGTACCGATCCGGCCCAGCCTCACCGCGCCCCTCAGCGGGGCATCGGCTACCAGGGCTGCTGGCCGACGCGGTGTGCCACGCACCGGTCGGGCCGACGGGTGAGCCGTTCGCGTTGTTGGAGCACCCGGGTGGGCGCTGGTCGATCGTGCTGGCCTGCGACCCGACAGGTGAGGATCTGGTCGACGAGCAGACCCTCGACGAGCGCGTCGCCGCGTGGGGTGGGTTCCTGACCGAACTGTCCTGCTGGCCCGATGTCCGCCTGGTGCAACAGACAGTACAGACCGCCCCCGACGACGGCAGCGAGCTTGAGGCCGCGATCGACCGGCTGCTCGAGCAGGCCACCGGGACCGCCCCTATAGCCACCGAGGCGTTGCGGGAGACCGCGGCCGCGTTGACCGGGGGTTGCGTGCAACGACGCTCCTGGTGCGCCGTCACCTTCGCCACCGCGAGCATCGCCGCCCGGGCATCGCAAGACCGCCGCGCGGAAGTGATGGGCCGTCACCTGGCCCGCCTGCTGCCCGCCCTGCAGGCCGGACTGACCGCATCCGGTGCCGGCGGCGTGCACCCGATGAGCCCGTCCCAGTTGGCGCAACTGGTGGGAACCGCGTTCGACCCGACCGCTGTCGCTGCCGGCAACGGCTGGTCCTGGGGACAGGCCGGGCCCGTCACGGCGGTCGAGTCGTGGGGTGCCTGGCGACACGACTCGGCGACCTCGATCACCTGGTCGATGACCGACGCCCCTACCGGAGCCGTCACCCGCAACGCCCTTACCGCGCTGCTGGCACCGGACCTGTCCGGGGCGACCAGGCGGGTTTGTCTGACCTACCGCCCACATCGCCCCGAAACGGCCCGCGCGCTGGCGAGCCGCGGTGTGCGGCAGGCGACCTGGCGCATCACCGGGCGCCCCGGTCTGGGCGATGCCGGCGACGACCTGGGCCTGGCCGCGGCGCGGCAGACCCAACGCGAACTCGCCCAAGGCGCCGCCCTCGTGTCCTTCGCCGCGCACGTCACCAGCACCGTGGTCGGCGATGACCCGGCCGACCTCGACCTGGCGGTGATCGAGACGGAGACCGCGGCCGCGGCCGCGGGGATCGGGTTGCGCCGCTGCTGGGCCCACCAGAACGCCGCCTTCACCACCGCCCTCGGGCTCGGGGTCGACCTGGCCGCCCACACTCGCGTGCCCGCGTCCGTCCGCGACAACCTCTGAGACCGGGACCAAACCGATGCGACCTCCCCTGCCCACCGGCCTTGTTCAGGCTCAACCTGACGGGGCATCAGGAACATGGCCCGCTCCCCTGGGCACGCCCCTGCCCGCGCAGCTGCAGGGTGTGCGGGCGCGGCGTCGTGGTTGGCCGGATGGGGCCGGTGGGTGGGCGTCGTGGGTGCAACCGGCCACCGAGTTCGACGGCACGAGTGTGCAGATGTGCGGGCTTTGGCCGCACGCCCTGGGTGCCCCGGTCCCGATGGTGGGGGTGCCGCTGGGACGGCACCTGCGCACCGGAGCACCTGTTTGCGCCGACCCGCTGTCGTGGTTCCGTGCCGGTATCACCCACAACCCGGGGATGACCGCGCTCGGCGCGACCGGGCGCGGCAAGTCGACCCTGGTCCGCACCATGGCCCTTGGGCTGGCGGCCACCGGGGTCGGCCTGCTGGTGCTCGGCGATCTCAAACCCGACTACACCGGCCTGTTGCGTGCCCTGGGTGGGCAGGTGATCGACCTGGGCCGCGGCCGCGGATGTCTGAACATGCTCGATCCCGGTGCCCTGCACCACGCCGCCGCCCGCCTGTCCGGCCCGAACGGCGACGCCCTGCGCGTCGAGGCCGGTGCCCGCGCGGCGGATCTGGTCGCCGCGCTGCTGGAGGTCCACACCCGCACCCCGCTGCCGCCCGACCAGGAGTCACTGCTGCGGGTGGCCGTCACCACCCTGCACACCCAACGAACAGCCGAAGCGCCGGCACCGGTGCTGGCCGACCTGATCGAACTGGTCGCCACCGGGCCCCGGGTGTTGCGGGAACTGACCGCGGCCCGCACCCAATCCGTGTACGCCGAGCGGGCGGCGGGGTTGCACCGGACCCTGACCGGTTTCGCCTCCGGTGATCTGGGGGCTTCGTTCGGTCGGGCGAGCACAGTGCGTCTGGACCTGGACGGGGCGGGGGTGTGCGTCGACATCTCCGCGCTGTCCGGCGGGCGCACCGACCAACGGCACCTGGCCGCGGTGCTGCTGTCGACCTGGGCGGCGGGGTTCGCCGCCATCGAGGCCACCCACACGCTGGCCGATGCCGGGGTCGGGCGGCCGCGGGATTTCCTGGTCGTGCTCGACGAACTGTGGGCCGTGCTGCGCGCCTGCCCCGGAATGGTCGACCGGGTCGACGCACTGACGCGCACCAACCGGGCGGAGAAGGTCGCCAACGTCCTGGTCACCCACTCCTTCGCCGACCTCGACGCCCTGCCCAACCCGCAGGACCGGGCGAAGGCCGCCGGTTTCGTGGAACGCTCCGGCCTGATCGCCACCGCCGAACTGTCCGGGCCCGACCTGGACCGCCTCGACCACGTAATCGGCCTGAATTCGGCTGAGCGGGCGGAGATCCGCTCCTGGTCCCTCGGCGAACACCACCACCCGGCCGGCGGGCGTGGCGTCCCGGCCTCCCGCGGCCGGTTCCTCCTCAAGACCGGCACCCGACCCGGCATCCCCGTGCGCGTGTACGTGCCGAAATGCGCGGCCGCCATCAACGACACCGACCACAGATGGACCACACCGTGAACACAACCCGTCTGCTCGCCGACCCGCCGCCCGGCCCCGCCGGCGTGAACTTCCTGCTGCTCGGCCTCGGCCTGGTGATGCTCACCGCCGTCGGCGTCGCTGCCCTTGCCGCCGCGCTGGGTTTTGGGCCCTCGGCCCGACGCGACGGCCTGGCCTCGCCCGGCCAGGTCCGCCGCCGCCTCGGCACGAAAGCACTCGTGCTCGCCCGCCCTGAACTACGCCCAGGGCTGGTCACCGCCGAACCACTATGCAAGCCGACCGCAGAGGCCGACGAGCGGTGCGGTTCCCTCGTGGTCGGCACCGACGCGGACCGGCCTGCGCCGCCCAGGAATCGGACGCTGCGTGTCGGTGAGGTACGGATCCCCTGCACGGAACTGGGTTACCTCCTGGGGCACTCGGTGCGACCGCGGGGGCCGCTGTTGTGGTCCCGGTTAGACCGTTCGACCCGGGTGATCGGGCCGATGGGGTCCGGGAAGACGATGCGGCTGCTGGCCCCAGCGCTGCGCGACGCCCCGGGGGCGGCTTTGGCGACCAGCACCAAACCCGACCTCTACGAGCTCACCGCCGCCGCCCGCCGCCGCGGCGGGCGGCCGATCGTGGTGCTCGACCCGTGGGGCCTGGTACCCGGGGCCGAACCGCTGGCGTGGTCACCGATCCACGGGGCAAGCGACCCGCGGGTGGCCGAGACGCGGGCGCGGGCGTTCACCACCGTGGCCCGGGCCGGGGTGAACGTCACCAGCAGCGACGGGGCGCTGTTCCACAAGTCCCGCGCCGGAACCATGCTCATGTGCCTGCTGCACGCCGCCGCCCTCGACGGCGCCGACCTACCCACCGTGCTCCGCTGGGCCACCCGACCCACCGACCCCGCCATCGCGCGCATCCTCGACAACAACCCGAACGCGACGCCGGGGTGGGCCGAGAAGTTCACCGGCCTGCTCGCCGGCGATCCCCGCACCCTCGGCAACACCCTGGCCACCCTCGAACAAGCCCTGTCCTGCTACGACCACCCCGACGTCGCCGCAACCGCCACCGGCACCGGCACCGACCTGCGTGAACTCATCAGCAGCGGTGGGACCGTGTACGCGCTCGGGAAGGACCACCCCTACTCCTCCATCGCCCCGCTGGTGACCGCGATCTGCGAGGACGTCCTCGACACCGCCGAAACCCACGCCGCACGATCACCCCGGCACCGCTGCGACCCGCCGTTCCTGGCCGTCCTCGACGAGGCACCCAACATCGCCCCACTCCCGTCGCTCGCCCGGCGGGTCGCCGACGGGCGCGGCCGCGGCATAGCCGTCATCTACGCCACTCAGGCCTGGGCCTCAGTCGTCGCCCGCTGGGGCAACGAAGCCGCAGCCGAACTGGCCGCCTACACCACCAACACGGTCGTGCACGGCGGCATCAAGGACCCCGACTTCCTCACCGACATGGAAAAACTCTGCGGCCAACGCGAAGTCATCCACCGCAACCGCACCCACCCCACCGGCCTCGCCCCAGGACCCGGCCACACCACCACCCACCACACCTGGGAACCCGTTCTGCGCGCCCACCAGATCGCCCAACTCGACACCACCCGCGGCGAAGCCCTCGTCCTGGCCGAGGACCTGCCACCGATCCTTGCCCGCCAACCGGGGTCTGTCTCGCTAACGGTGTTTCCGGCGGCTTCCATCAGTAGGTTTCGGCGCTCGGGAATCGGTCGCCGAAGGTGATCGCGAACGCGTTCAGTGCTGGTTTCCAGCGCATGGTCCATCGTGCTCGGCCGGTCCCGGTG
>DATAUG010000159.1:0-35582 GCA_036268355.1 Sporichthyaceae bacterium | reverse complement strand
TGTGCTGGCCCGGTAGATGCTGGACACATTGGTTCCGGTTCCTGGGCGACAGTTTGCGGACGCGGTTCCGGTAGGTGGGCGACAGTCGTTCCGGTAGGTGGGCGACACCCACGCTCAATTCGCTGATGCTGAGCTGCTCGGCGCTTCGCTGCGATCACCTGATCGCGGTGGAGAGGGGCCGGGTGTGCTGGTGGAGCTGGATGTCGTGGAGCAGCGGTATCGGGCTGTGCTGGAGGTGCTGGACGGGGCGTCGGTGACCGATGTCGCGCGTCGGTATTCGGTGGCTCGTCAGACGGTGCATGGGTGGTTACGCCGGTATGGCGGTGCCGGTGGGCTCAGTGGGTTGGCGGATCGGTCCTCGCGGCCGAACTCGTGTCCGCATCAGATGTCGGCTGCGGTTGAGGCGACGGTCGTGGCGATGCGCCGGGAGCATCCGGGGTGGGGGCCGGCCACGATCCTTTGGCACCTGCAGCGGCAGGGCGTGGAGCCGTTGCCGGGGCGGTCGAGTGTGCACCGGGCGTTGCTGCGCCACGGGCTGGTGGATGCCAGGAAGCGGCGGCGGCGTCGGGAGGACTACCGGCGCTGGGAGCGCGAGCGGTCGATGGAGTTGTGGCAGATGGACGTGATGGGTCGGCTGTTCCTGTCCGAGGGGACCGAGACCAAGGTGATCACCGGGATCGATGACCATTCGCGGTTCGTGGTCTGCGCGAAGGTCGTGGTTCGGGCGACCGCGCGGCCGGTGTGCGAGGCGCTGGTGGAGTCCTGGCGTGTCCACGGGGTGCCGGAGGCGATCCTGACCGACAACGGCAAGGTGTTCACCGGCCGGTTCGGGCGTGGGGCCGGGGAGGTGCTCTTCGACCGGATCTGCCGGGAGAACGGGGTGCGGCACCTGCTGACCGCGCCGCGGTCACCGACCACGACGGGCAAGATCGAGCGGTTCCACAAGACGCTGCGCAAGGAGTTCGCTCTGGCGCACGACAGGGTCCACGGCAGCGTGGAGGAACTGCAGGAGGCGTTGGACGGGTGGGTCCGGGAGTACAACACCGCCCGCCCGCACCAGTCGATCGGAGCGCGGCCGCCGGTGGAGCGGTTCACGGTGGCGGCGCGGCCGGGGCGCGTGGTCGAGGTGCCGGGGATCACCACCGCCGGTGGACCGGTGCCGGCCCGGCGCCCGGGTGGGGTCTCACGCTGGGTGGACCCGGCCGGGCACATCTCGTTGGCCTCCTTCCGGTACTTCGTCGGTGCTTCCTTCGCCGGGCAACCGGTCGAGGTGGTGGTGACCGATGGGGTGGTGCAGGTCCTGCACGCCGGGGTGCTGGTCGCGACCCATGCCCAACGGCTCAAGCCTGATCACCATGACCGGCGCCCGCACCGTGCCCTGACCACGGCCCGGGCCCGGGAGGCCACCACCGGGCTGACGGTGACCCGCATCGCCGACAACAGCGGGAACGTGAGTTTCGCCGGGGCCAGTTACGGTGCCGGGCGCCGCTTCGCCCGGCAGAACATCGACGTCACCATCGTCGCGGCCTCGATGCAGCTTTCCCAGGGCGGGAAGGTGATCCGGGTCCATCCGATCCGGCACGACCGGTCCCGGGAGCTGGGGGCCTTCGCCAACCCGAAGGGCCGACCCCGCCGGAAGAACCAATCAGCCTGACGGTCAGTCAGTCATGAGGTGTCGCCCGGGTACCGGAACTGATCTGTCGCGCGGGTACCGGAACTTGACAAGTCGACCGCCACGAGTCCGCGAACCGTGACTCCGGCCGGGCACGGTGGAGCAGAGTGCACGGGAGCAACCGCGGACCCGCGGAAACCTGGTCCGCTGATCCGGTCGGGCTGCCGGACTTCCGAATCGACGCGAAGTGCAACGGAGGTCGTCGAGGGCCCCGAACTGATTCTCCGTCAGGCGGACTGAACGCCTTCCAGCCGCAGATCGCCGCTGGCGAGTCGTTCGGTCAGAACCGCCGTCTCCTTGGCGGTGAGGCCGCCCTCGACGGCCACGAATGACGTGGGCGCCACGACGATCACGACCCGGTCGGCGGCGTCGAAGACCGGAGTGACGACGCCGTAGCGCTGCTGGAGACTTCGATAGAAGGTCGCGTCCGGGTCGGCGTCGATCGACTCGACGCGTCCTCGGACCTCCAGAGTCCGGTAGGAGTTCTCCGGGTCGACGAGATGGAATGACACTCGCGGCTCGTGCTCGAGGTTGCGGATCTTCTGGCGGGTCCGGGTGTGCGAGAACCGTGCCCGCTCGCCGTCCCACGCGAACCACATCAGGCCGCTCTGCGGCGCGCCGTCCGGCCGGACGGTGGCGAGGTGCGCGAACAGCGGTCGCTCGAGCAGGTCTTGGTGGCCGGCCGGAGGTGTCGTCTGCAGCATGGTGTCGATCCCCTTGTCAGATGATGAAGTGCAGCTCAGGACGCGGTCGTGGCGTGACGGTGCAGGAAGTCGACCTCCGTGCGCAACACGTCGGCGAAACCGGCCCCGCCTTCGTAGACGTCGTAGTGGCCGCCGGCGCTGCGGAACAGTTCAGCCCCGGGTGCCCTGCGCGCGACTTCGAGCGCGGCCGGGAAGGGCGCGATGGTGTCCGCCTCCGGCACGACCAGCAGGAGCGGCACGCGCACGGCGGCGGCGCGGCGCACGGGCCGGCGCCAGGAGAAGCTGAGCAGTGAACGCGCGGCGACGCGGTCGTTCCACGGCGTGCCGTCCGTCGGGGTCATCAACCGCTGCCCGAACGCTTGGTCCGGCGTGGCGCCGATGGACAGCTCCCCGGGCTCCGCGTGACCGGGGATGTAGATCGGCGGGCGGCCGAACAGGGAGCCGAGGCGGTCGAGCAGGGCCAGGGCGAAGATCCGGAGGCTGTTGCCGGGTTGGGCCATCAGCGCCGCGGCCAGGCCGTCGGTGAGCGGGGACTGGGCGATCGCCGCGGCGAGCCGACGGTCAGCCACGGCGAGTTCGACGATGTGCATGCCGGCGAAGGACGTGCCCCAGGCGATGATCTGGCGCGGGTCGATGTAGGGCTGCTGGGCTGCCCACCCGATGACGGTGCTGTAGTCCTCGCGCTGACGCGGAACGCTGAGCACTTCCCGCGGCTGCCCGTCGGAACCGCCGAAGTTGCGGTAGTCCAGGGCAATGGCGACGAAGCCCTCGGCGCGGAAGCGCTCGGCGAATGGGGCCAGTCCGCCGGCCTTGATCCCGCCGATGCCGTGGGCCATCACCACGGCGGGGTGCGGGCCGCTGCCCTCGGGCAGGTAGACCCAGGCTTCGATCGCGTCACCCGACGCCGTCGGGATCGCCACGGTGGTGCGCTTCACGGATGCGGTGTCGGTGGTTGTCATGCGAATGACTTTGGCCCGAGTTGGCCCATAAGGCAAAGACGAATAGTCGACTATCGCCATAGGCGATGCCTATATTCTTGGGAGGTCTCAGCCCGGGAGGAACGTGTGAACCTGCGGCAGCTGGAGTATTTCCTGGCCATCGCCGACGAAGGCTCGTTCACCCGCGCGGCCGAGCGGTTGCTGGTCGCCCAGCCTTCGCTGTCGCAGCAGATCAAGAGCCTTGAGCGAGAGCTCGGCGGCGAGCTGCTGGAACGCCTGCCCACCGGAGTTCGACTCACCGCGGTCGGCAAGGCCTTCATGGCCGACGCCCGCCTCGCCGTCACGCACTCCGCACGCGCGGCGCGCAGCGCGCGCAGCGCCCTCGGCCTCGAGGCCGGCGAGCTCGAGGTGGCCACCGTGACCTCCGTTGCGTACGGCGTCCTACCGCCGGCTTTCGAGCAGTGGCACACCCGGTACCCGGCCACGACGGTGGTGCTTCGCGAGTACCAACACACCAGAGCACTCGACGACGCGGTTCGGACGGGGGTCGGCGACATCGCGGTAGGTCCCCGCCCGGCACAGTGGACCGGACCAGTCGTGGAACTCGGCTGGGAACAGTTCGTCGCGGTCCTGCCGCGATCCGACCCGCTCGCGCGGCGTCGGCGCGCGCTCGCACTGGAAGAGCTGGCTGACCGCGACTGGGTTCTGTTCGGGCCGGATCACGGCCTGACCACACTCATCCTGGAGGTGTGCGCCCACGCCGGCTTCGCGCCGCGGCGGACCGTGCGGACCGGCCAGGTAGCCGCGGCCGCCCACCTCGCCGCCGCTGGTCTCGGCGTCACGCTCATCCCCGACAACGTCGTCCCCCACGGACTCAACGCCGCCGTCCGCAGTCTCAAACCGCCCTTGGCACGCCAGATTGTCGCGTTCACCCGCCAGGACTGGTCTCCGCTCGCCGGGGCGTTCCTCGAGGTTCTACAAACCCTGCCGTGGAAAGACCGACCGCGCTCGGCGACCGTCGTCTGACGATTTGGCGCCTACAGTCCGTTGTTGGCGAGCCACCCGAGTACGGCGGCGGCGACCTCGTGCCATCCGCTGTCGATGACGAGTGAATGGCCGCGGCCCTCGAATCGCTTCAGCTCCGTAACCGCCGTGGAGTCACGGTATTGCTTGAAGCTCGAGCGGGTCACAACGTCGGGCACGATGTGATCGGCCGTGCCGGAGATCAGCAGCAGCGGGCCCCGAGTGTTGTTCGCAGTGTCGACCTTGGCTTGGGAGTGCAGGACGAAATTTGCTGCCGCGGCTTGGAACAGGGGCCGGGCCGGCGACGGGATGGTCCACCTCTCGAACAGGGCGTTGGACTCCTCTTCACTCACCGCGTTGCCGAAGCCGAACCGGAACCGGAACTCCTTCTCCATCGGCGAGCGTGCTTGATGCCATCGGCGACGCCTTGCGTGTGACCGCAGATCAGCGCGACTACCTGTTCATCCTCGCCAAGAAGACCGCCACACGCCCCCGCCGGGCCGCGGTCGAAACGATTCGCTCGCAGACCCAACTACTGCTGGACAACCTGGTCGACACTCCCGCGCTCGCGCTCGGCCGCTGCCTGGATGTGCTTGGCTGGAACGCACTCGCGGCGTCCGTGTTCACCGACTTCGGCAAGATCCCGGTCCGCGAACGCAACTTCGTTCGGATGCTGTTCCTCAACGAGGACGTGCGCGGACGCTACGAGGACTGGCAGAGCATGGCTCGTACCTGCACCGCGTTCTTCCGGATGGCCGTCGTCGACCGTCCCGATGACCCCCGGCTCGCCGAGGTCATCGGCGACCTCGCGGTCCCAGACGAGGACTTCCGAACGTGGTGGGCCGGACGCGACGTGGACTACCAGACCTTCGGCACCAAATCCCTGCAGCACCCCGCGGCCGGAACGTTCCTGCTGGATTGGCAGCTGCTGAGCTCGCCGCACGACGACGGCCAGACCGTCATGGTCATGACCGCCCCCACCGAATCACCACGAACGCTCGAAGTCTTGCGGTTCCTCGCCTCCTGGACCGATTCGATTGTGAGCTGACCAGAGTTACGTGTTCGACTCAACAGTCGGTGCGGCGCTCCGAGAGGATCCGCTTGAGCCAGGCTGCCACCATGTCCGTTATCATCGCCAATAAGCTCTCGGATCGACCCGATTCGGCCGCGGCAAACATGTGGTTCGCGCCCGGAATCTCGACCAGACGCATCGTGTCGGGCAGAGCCGGAAACTGTGCCGGACGCCCGAACGGGTCAAGGCCGCCCTGCACTACAAGCGCCGGCAATCGGACCGATAGCAATTCCGTCGGGCTCCCCGGCCCGAGGAGCGGGTAGGCGAGGACGAGTACCGCGGACGCGCCGAGTCCCTCGGCGGTTCGACACGCAACTTGAGACCCCGCACTCCGACCGCCGGCGATCACCGGATTCGAGTCGGAGAGGGCGACCACCTCCGGCCAGACCGCCCGCCAAGCCTCATCAAGCGCCGGCTCGCTCGCCACGGGAGGGTTGTGCTCGACCCGGTAGGGCTGAGTCATCAGCGCAACCGAGATCCCTGCCTTCGGTAGGGCACGGGCGAGTGCCTGCAGGTCCGCCGCCTCGACACCGGTTGCGGTGCCGTGTCCGAGCACGATCGTTGCCGCTTGCCGAGTGTCAGTCGGGAACCAGTCCAGCCGGGCCTTGCCCACTGCCGTCTGCACGAACTGCTCATGCATCCTGGCCTCCCGCTGTCGCAGCGACGATTTCGCAGTCGGAGATGAATTGGGCGATGCATGTGGTAACGCTCGCCTCGGACGGGATGACGTGCCCACCCCGATGTTCGACGATCACCGGGTTTTCGAACCGTTCCGCCAGTCGGCGTGAGTCCGGCAGCGGCACGATGCCGTCGATCGCGCCCATCACGTGCAGCGAGGGCAGGGTGATCTTCCGCTCGAAGAGTGCGGCGTGCTGCGGCTCGTGACTGGTGAATCCTCCGACCATGACCGCGAACTTGAATCCCAGCGCGGTCGTTGGATCGCTCTGCTGCAGCGCGGAGAGAAGGCCGGTCAACGCGGCTCCCTGGCTGAATCCGAACACGCCGTCAAAGTGTTCCCGCGCGACAAGGTCGAGCGCCCAGTCCCGGGTGCGCTCCCAACCGCGGAAACCGTTGTGCCACCAGCCGAAGTCGCCTTGCGACAGTGACGGGGCATCGACGAAGACCAGTTCGGTGTCGGTAGGCAGTACTGCTGACAGCGGGGCGATCTGTTGCCGCAGTATCTGGGCGCTGCCGTGGTAGCCGTGCAGCGCAAGGACTCGGGTAGTAGTCATGTCACATCTCCGTGGGGTATGCGCCGCGTACGCCGAGCAGATCAGGCGGCGGGTGCAGGGGTCGGGCAGCGCAGGCCGGCCCGCGCCAGGGTGTGTCTGCTGATCGCGAAGCCGAGGTAGGCGGCGCTGGCCGTTTCATCAAGCCCGGTCTTGTCGATGTCCAGCGCGCTCACCGTGGTGTAGTAGCTGTGCGTCCTGCCGGTGCCCGCGGGTGCGGCGGCGCCGACGTACTGCTGCGCCCCGGCGTCACCGCCGAGGTGGAAGGCCTCGCCCGGCAGCTGTTCGGGGCCCGCAGCGCCGGCGTTCTCCGCCAGTTCGGTGGTCGTGGCGGGGTTGTCGGCGATTGCCCAGTGCCAGAAGCCACTGCCGGTCGGCGCCTGCGGGTCATACATCGTGACAACGAAGCTCTTGGTCCCCGGCGGGAACTCCGACCAGGCCAGGTGCGGGGAGACGTCCTGTCCGCCGGGGACGCCGAGCATTCCGGACCACTGCGCCAAGGGGAGAGGCTGCCCGTCAGTGACGGTTTGACTGGTGAGGTGGAACGTCGGGACGTCGGCCAGGGCGTAGGGATTGGACATTGTGTTCTCCCCAGGTTGCGGCGCTGGGTTGGTACGGAAGGGCCGGGATAGGCCCAGTCAGCCGGCCGCGGTGGGGCAGATGATGGTGGCGCGGGCGATCGTGTGGGCACCGATGGTGAAGCCGAGGTAAGCGCCACTGGCGGTGTCGGTGAGCCCGGTCGTCGGCACGTCGAGCGCTGTCACGGTGATGTAGTAGTAGTGCACGCCGGATCCCTTGGGCGGTGCTGCGCCGACGTACTGGTGTGCGCCGGCATCGCCACCGAGCTGAAATGCACCGGCCGGCAGCAAGGTGGTGTGCACGGCGCCGGCATTTGCGGCCAGCTTCGTCGTACCGGCCGGGATATTGGCGACGACCCAGTGCCAGAAGCCGCTACCCGTCGGGGCCTGCGGGTCATACATCGACACCACGAAGCTCTTGGTGCCTTTCGGGAATCCAGACCAGGAAAGTTCTGGTGAGACGTCCCCGCCGTTTGGGACGCCGAAAAGCTTGGACAACTGCGCGGCCGGAAATGGCCTGCCGTTGGTCACGGTGGTGCTGGTGAGCCGAAACTTCGGAACGGACGGAAGGTATTGGTAGGGGTCGGGCCTGCCGGGCGCGGCCGAGTCCGTCGTGGGCCCGACGGAGGACATGGGAGCCAAGTAGGTCATGGTCGAGGGCGTGTTGGCGCCGCTGCTGAACGCTGCGAGGGCGGCCGCAAGAGCCACCAGAACCGCCAACACGGGGAATCGGCCGCGGGTGGCCTGCAGAGTGGGGATGAGCCGCTGATCAATTTCAGTAGTCATGACTCGAGGGTGCCGAGCGCTGCGCCACATGTCTAACAGATAGATAATCTAGCTTCGATAAGCTGCGTGCATGTCAATGTCGCTTCGTCAGCTCGAGTACTTCGTTGCCGTGGTGGACGAGGGGTCCTTCACCGCAGCCGCTGCGCGGCTGCACGTCAGCCAGCCCGGGCTGTCGCATCAGATCCAGGCACTCGAGCGTCAACTGGGCGGCCCGCTGCTGGAACGCCTGAGTCGAGGAGTGCGACTGACACCGGCTGGACGCACGGCGTTGCCGCACGCGCGGGCGAGTCTGGCCCACGCCGAACGCGCGCAGAGCGCGGCGCAGCGGGCCTCCGGTGTCGATGCCGGTGAGCTGCACGTCGGCACTCTCTACTCCATCAGCGTCGGCGTGCTGCCCGGAGCTCTTGCGGTCTGGCGATTGAAGTACCCGGACGTGCAGGTGCGCCTCGTCGAATTCCGGCGCAGGGACGACCTCGTCGCGGCAATGCAGGCGGGCCAGGCGGACTTGGCTGTCGGTCCGACGCCGGACGGCTGGGAGGGGCCGATCCACGAGATCGGGGCGGAGGAATTCGTGATCGCGGCCGCGCCCGGAACGCGGTTGCCCGGCGACGGGCAGACCGTCGCACTTGCAGACCTGGCCGAATCGCACTGGGTTCATTTCACGCCGCCCAGCGGACTCGGCGACATTCTGAACGAGGCATGCGCGAGGGCGGGGTTCGAGCCGCGCGCCGCGGTGCGAACCGAGCAGGCACCGTCCGCGTTGAACTTGGCGCGTGCAGGGCTGGGCATCACCCTCATTCCTGGAAACGTCGTGCCGGCGGAATACGACGGCGTCGTTGCCCGCGTCGAGCCGCCGATCCAACGCCCACTAGCGGTGTACACCCGAGTACGGCCGGACCCGATCACAGCCGCCTTCGTCGAAGCGATCTCCAACGAGGCACTGACCAACCCGCCTCACGTGCAGCAACTGATTCGCAATTTGACCTGACTGAAGCGCCCCAGTGGGGTTCGCCTGTCAGGCAGGCTTGAGAGTCTTCGGGTTCGGCGCCAGGGCCGTTCCGGGAAGGTCCCCGGCCGCCAACAAACGGGAGCGCAACATGGCCAAGCTGACCGATGAGCAACGGCGCGCCCGCGCAGTTGCACGGAGGCGCACGGAGGCGCTGCGGGCGGAGGAAGACGCCCAGCGCGGGGTCGAGCGCACGGCATGCTGGGAACGCGACGGCACGCGGCTCAGTTACGAGGAGTTCATTGCGGGCGTCGCGTGTCGCTGATGCGGTGAACCGTGGACGACGGCACCGAAGGTTGGACCCGCGGAACCATGCACATGGGCGAACAGGAGCAGCGGAGCACGCGCAGGCGGAACAGGAGTACTGGCAGCGCCGTGAGTCCCGATACCCAATTGCAAGCCGTCTCACGGCACGATCACCCGGGGCATCGCGATCCGAGGGGCACTTTGGGTACACGTTTGTGTCCACTCCGCTGGTGGTGCTGCCGGAGGTGCTCTCGGCCCGGGAGTTCCGGGCGGGGCCGGCGGCGACGCTGCAGCGGGTCAGGGCCGCCGGTGACGTGGTGTTCGTCGGCGCTCATCGCAGGGCGGAGGCGGTCGTGATGTCGGTCGAGCGCTACGAGGCGTTGGCCGCAGCCGCCGAGCGACAGCACGCGGTGGCGGCGGCGATGGCCTCGGTCCGGGCCGAGGGTTTGGAACCCTCGCCGGAGGACCTCGAGTTGTTGGTCGCCGTCGCCGCCGGAGAGCTGACCACCGACAAGCTACGGGCCCGCGTCCTGCGCCGCTACGGCAGGTAAGCGGACAGGTGGTCGATCCGTACGTCGACCCGGTGAGCGGGGTGCTGCGAAACCGGCTGGGAATCCCGACGCCAACGAGCCGGTGGCGGTGGAGGCCGTGTGACGGCCTCCAAGCTGATCGACCTGGAACACCATCGACTGCCCGGCTCCTACGATCTGGCGCACCTACAGGCCTTCCACCGGTTCATCTTCGCCGACCTCTACGACTGGGCCGGGCAACTGCGCACCGTGGTCATCACCAGGGACGAGGCGGTGTTCTGCCTGCCGCAACACCTCAACGCCTACGCGACGGAGGTATTCGACCGGCTCGCCGCCGCCGACCGGCTGCGCGGCCTGCCCCGGCAACGGTTCATCGTTCAGCTCCTGCAACTGCCCGGCGACATCAACGCCCTTGCACCCTTTCCGCGAGGGTAATGGCCGCACCCAGCGGGCGTTCCTGTCCCAGTCGCCGACGACGCCGGCCACCACGTCGAGTGGCTGCGGATGAACCCGCAGCAGAACGCTTCGGCCAGCGCCGCCTCCCTGCACGGAGACCTTGATCCCTTGCAGGCGATGCTCGAACGACTCGTCGACCGCCCGCACCCGCCCGGACCGGACTGACCGCGCCAGGCGGTCCGGGACGCAGAACTTCCGATTCCGGGGCGTTCGTGTTACGTCGGGACCGTCGCCACCGATGAAGCAGACGCGGAGGCTTGAATCCGGGGCCGGATGCGGAGGTGTCATTCCATGGGAAGAGACCGCGCGTTCGGTGCCGTTGATCCCGGTCGGGGCGGACGGTTTCGCCTACACGATGGCATCCCGGACCGACGCCGCGAGCAGCAGCAAGAAGGTCGTCCTTCGGTACGCCGCGGCGACCGACTCCTGGGACGTGTTCGCCCTGCCACCGGTGAAGATCGGTCAGCTGATCGCTGCCGGAAGGCGGCTGGTGGTTCTCGATACGGAATCCGACCATCCCGGCCGCGGGCCGTCGGGCGCGGTGCTCGACCCGACCGGGCAGTGGCGGCCGCTGCCGCCGGACCCCTTCCCCGCCCACCCGTTCCCCGCCCACCCGTTCCAAGATCCTCCGGATACCAATTTCGAATGGCTGCGCGACGGCGTCTGGACCGGGACGCGGTTGCTGCTGATCGGTGGGCCCAGGAATGGCCCGCACGCCGCAGTCGCGGCGATGGATCTCGATCGGCTCGGCAGCCCCGGAGGCGGTTGGACCCGTCTGCCGGAGCGTGACGACCCGAAAGGGCGCCAGCCCTTGGACAAGCCGCCAACGTTCGCGGCGGGTCGAGTGGTGTGGCGCAACGTCGTCTACGACCCCGCGTCCGGCGAGTCGAAACCCACCCCGGAGTTCGGCGACCCCCCAGCGCCCTTCGGCGCTGTCCCGCCCCCGAACTTCCTGCACATCCCGCCCGCCACCGGAGACCTTCCGCCCGACGGCTTGGTGGTCGGCAACCGAGTGGTGCTCGGCGGGAGATTGTTCGATCCCCCGGCGGCCCACCCCCGACCAGCGCAAAACGCGAGAATGTCCGGTTTGCGCACTGGCTTTGACTATGAAGTTTCGTAGTCAGCCGACCGCCACGAGTCTGACCGCCACGAGTCCGTCGAACCGTGACTCCGGGCGGGCACAGTCGGGCGGAGTGCACGGGAGCAACAGCGACCCGCGGAAACCTGCCCGGTGGGCGAGACTCTCGCTGGACCCCTGCGTTCGCAGGCACCGGTGCTCGCAGCGCGGAGGCGATCCGCGATGTCATCGCTTTCCGCAAGAGAGCGCCCGACGGCGACCCGCTCACTGGCGTCCCCACGGCGATCACCGGCGCCCAGCGCAAGGAAGCCGGGATCGCCGCGCCGCTGCCGGCCTGATCGGCCGGCCTGCCTCTCGCAGTGACGGTCACCCTCCCGTTGCAAGTCCGTCCGCCGGACCTGAAAACATGACCGAGTGAACGCCGACCCCGACGCCGGCCTCGCGCCGAGCGACTTCATCCGGGACCTGATCCGCCGCGACCTCGCGAGCGGGAAGTACGGCAACCGGGTGCAGACGCGCTTCCCGCCGGAGCCAAATGGCTACCTGCACATCGGGCACGCCAAGAGCATCTGCCTGAACTTCGGCATTGCTGCGGAGTTCGGTGGGGTCTGCAACCTGCGCTTCGACGACACCAATCCCGAGGCGGAGGACCACGAGTACGTCGAGGCGATCCTCGCCGACGTGGCCTGGCTCGGCTTCACCCCGGCCAACGTCTGCTACGCCTCGGACTACTTCGGCCAGATCTACGACTGGGCGGAAATGCTGGTGGGCACGGGTTTCGCCTACGTTGACGACCAGGACGGCGACACCATCCGGTCACAGCGCGGCGGATTCGGCAAGCCCGGCATTGAATCGCCTTACCGCAACCGCGGCGTCGAGGAGAACCTCGCCCTGCTCGGAGGCATGCGCGACGGGGAGTTCGCCGACGGCTCACGCGTCCTCCGCGCGAAGATCGACATGCAGGCGAGCGTGATGGCCCTGCGCGACCCGGTGCTCTACCGGATCCGCCGCGTCGCGCACGTCCGCACCGGGACCGACTGGATCATCTACCCCACCTACGACTGGGCGCACGGTCAGTCGGACGCGATCGAGGGCGTGACCCACTCGATCTGCACCCTCGAGTTCACCGACCACCGGCCGCTCTACGACTGGTGCCTCGATCACCTCGACCTGCCGCGGGAGCGGCCCGAGCAGACCGAGTTCGCCCGGCTGGGGCTGACGCACACCATCATGTCCAAGCGTCACCTGCGCGCGCTCGTCGAGGACGGCACGGTCGACGGCTGGGACGACGCCCGGATGCCCACGCTGCAGGGCATGCGGCGCCGGGGATATCCGGCCTCGGCGATCCGGGAGTTCGTGACGACACTCGGGGTCGCGAAGACCAACACCACGAGCGAGATCGAGTTCCTCGAGTCCTTCGTCCGCACCCACCACAACGCGCAAGCGCTGCGCCGAATGGCCGTGCTCGAGCCGCTGAAGCTCGTCATCACCAACTGGCCCGAGGGTCTCCTCGAGCACGTCGAACTGGTCGTGAACCCGGAGGACCCGGCGGCCGGCGTGCGCAGCGTGCCGTTCAGCGGCGAACTCTGGATCGAGCAGGACGACTTCAAACTCGACCCGCCGCCGAAGTACTTCCGGCTCGCGCTCGGCCGGGAGGTCCGGCTGCGGGGCGGCTACTTCGTCACGGCCACCGACGTGGTCACCGACGCGGACGCCCACGTCACCGAGGTCCGGTGCACCTACGACCCGCAGACCCGTGGCGGATCCGCGCCGGACGGCCGGAAGGTCAAGGCCACCATGCACTGGGTGAGCGTGGCGCACGCCGTCGATGTCACCGTGCATCTGTACGAAAGGCTGTTCGCCGACCCCCGGCCCGGCAGCGACGGCACCGAACCGACCGTGAACCCAGGCTCGCGCCGCACGATCGTGGGTGCGAAAGCCGAGCCCGTGCTGGCCGACACCAAGCCCGGCGAGGTCGTGCAGTTCGAGCGGCTGGGTTACTTCGCCACGGACCTGGACACTCCCGGCACCTTCCACCGCACCGTGGGTCTCAAGGACGAGTGGGCGAACATCCAGAAGCGCAACAGCTGAGGGCCTTCCCCGCCACGGCCGGCCTGGGCGGGACCGGAGAGACGCCAGTTGTGACGGCGCAGGCGCCGATGGCCGGGTCTCACCGGAAAACAGAGCGGCAACGCCCCCTGCCGTGGTCTCAGAAAGAGGCGACCTGACGGGCCGTCAGCCCCTCGGTGAGTACCGCGCCGGCCGGCGGGGCCGAGCCGGCATTCGCGGGCCGAGCGCGGGGCCTGAATCCGGTCCGTGCAGGCGATGGGAGCGGCCGGTGCGTCAGGGGCGATGATGGGGTGCGTGCTGGTGGTGGACGCGGCGAACGTGATCGGGTCGCGGCCCGACGGGTGGTGGCGGGACCGCGCCGGTGCGGCCCGCCGGCTCGTGGAGCACCTGCGGGCGGCCGCCGCGGCCGGGGCCCTGGTCGGGCCTGTGGTCGTGGTCCTGGAGGGCGCGGCACGCCCCGGGGTCGGGCCCGGCACGCAGGCCGCGGTACGGGTGGTGCACGCCCCGGGCGCCGGCGACGACACCCTGCTCGCGGAGGTCTCGGCCGCCGCCGGCGAGGTGGTGCTCGTCAGCGCCGACCGGGAACTGCGCACGGCAGCGGTCAGGCTCGGGGCCCGCGTCGTGGGCCCGTCCTGGCTGCACGAACGCCTCGACCAAGCACCGACGACCGTCCCATCCCGCCGGGACGATCCCCCGGCGCAGTGAACCCGCGAGGGCGGGCGGCGCGCACCGTCGCACCGGGCGTCGCGGACCGCCACCGACGTGCCGGCCGGCCGACACCGGCCGACACCCGACACCGGCCGGGTCGCACCGGCGACAGCATCGGTCTGACGCCCCCTCAGGTCCACGAATGGTCGCCGACCACGTGCCGCCGCGCGGCGGTGGGGAAGACGCGGTCGCCGGTGCCACGTTCGAGTCCGCCCTCGATCTGCACCCGTACGGCCGCGGACACTTCGCCGGGTCGCAGCGAGGCCCGCTCAACCGGACCCCGGCATGCACCCGACGGCCGTCGATCCGCATCGGGTGGGTCCGCGCTGCCGCCGGGCCGATCGCGAACCGATCACGCGTTCGGTCGGTCGCCCTCACGGCGCAAGGGCTGCAGCGACGTGCCGGGGCGCTGCCCCGGAAGGTTCACCGGTCCGCCGGGCCCGCCGCGGACCGGCCTCACAACAGCGTGCGGGTTGCCGGTGGTGCGCTTGCGAAACCGCGCCGAAACCGCAATTGCGCAAGGGTATGGCCATGCGGTTCCAGGGGCGTGGTGCAGACGGTGGGGTCCAAGTGCTTGCGTGGGTGATCGGGGGTGGTGCCCGATGAAAAACTTGGCCGGGTTCCTGGAGCTGTCCCTCCTGGTCACCGTCCTCGCCGGCACGGTGGCGTACGTGCTGGCCTACGACCGGGCCCGACTGTCGATGCCGGCCCGTCAGGCGCGCCGCTCGGCGCTGGGCGCTACCCCCGGACCGGTCGTCTTCTACCTCGGCCTGAGCGCGGTCATCGTCTTCGCGGTCCCATACCTCGTCGAACGCTGACCCACCCGCCCTCAGGGACCTACGGCCGGCGCGGCCTGCGGTCCACGCCCTGGCAAGTCATCAGCCCGGCAACCGGTTGCGCTGCCCACGGGAGCCGGCCGGCGGGGCTCCCCGCCGTGTCAGGGTCTGCGCCACTTCGCGGTCCGGCGCGGTGGGCCCGCGCAGGCCCCCGCTGCCTGCCCCGGCAAGGGGCCCGGGGCCGACCCGGACGGACGGCCGATCACCTGCACGGACGAGAACGGTTGGCGCCGGGACGCGACCCGGCCCCCGCCATGAGGGCGGGGACCACTCCCGAGTGCCCCGAGTCCCGTGCCCTCCCGGGTACGCACCGATCCTCAACCCCTGGAGGACGCAGCGGCCTGCAGCGAACGGGCGGTGGCGCCCCGGCTCGCACCTCGCCGGTTGATACATCTCGGAAGTTCTCGTGATGGTTACCGGATGTCAGGGGTGATCATGGCCGTGCGGCGGCTGGTCGAAGGCACACACGATGGGATCGTTGGACGGGTCGTATCCGGGATCGTGATTGCACTGCCTCGCCACGACCGACGGCACGGCCGATCCGGTGGACCCGGCGCGAGCCGCGGGGACCCCGTAGGCCGACGTCAAGGTGACGGCGAGGCCTGCGACCGTCAGAGCACGGACCAGCGACCCCGGTGCAGCGAACCTGCCGAGCGTGCTGGATCGCCGACCTGAGCGGGGGGAAGAATCGTTGTTCATCAGAGTCCCTTCCTGGGAATCGAAATGGCAGTGGATCAACAGGGCTGTGTGAATCGCCCGGTGATTCCGGAATTGTCGGTCCGTGGTCACAGGTGCCACTTGAATCATTCGGTCACCGGAGCGAAGGCCGTGTTCCAACACTGCGGCAGACGCAGGCTCGGTGGCGCCCGTGAAGTCCCTGGTGCTTCACCTGGTCAGCACCACCCGGTGGTTCGAGTGCACCCCGGGGAGAATCACCGGTGCAAGTCAAGGCCGGTGGAGCGCGACACCCAGTGGCCGTCCGCCGATTGGCCCCAGGGGGAAGAAATGGCGCGGCTGAGCTTCGACACGAGCGACACGGCATTGGTGGCGATCGACCGCACAACGACCTTGCCCGAGAAGGGCCAAGATCCAGGACCGTCCGGAAGACGGTACGGATGCGAAACGGTGCCCCACAACATGCGTCAGGGTGCGTCCCACACGGCCGGTGCATCGGGACATGACGTCGAGGTATGAGTGACGATCCGTCAGAACGCCCGGTACCCGACAAGTTGTGGAACCCGGTCGAACACAACGCCGTTGTCCGACCGGGCAGGCCGCCACCGCGGGTCGGGGCACAAAGTGCACGAGACGCTCGATGCAGCGCACGCAGGACATCGGACCGTACCCGTCGGAGGTGACTGCCGTCAGTTGGGTTGCGAGTACGTCGGACAGCCCGGTGGGTACCGCTCCGACCGGCGGTGTCTCAGCCGTTGCGCGGGTCATCCCGGGGGTCGAGATACTCCATCGCAAGCGGTCCGATCGCCGACACCTGCGTCACGTACTCCCCGGAGGCCGCCCAATGGAAGTGCGCCGTGTTGCCGGGCAGGACGACGCGGCGCCGGGCGGGTAGGCCGCGAGCTTCTCGGCGTCGAACCGTTCACCGCGGCCGAGGTAAAAAACGCCGGAGATGACGGTGTAGAGCCGGTCCTCGGGGTGCCGGTGAGGCGTGAGCCTCTCGCCGGCGGCCAGCTTGACCCTGATCGTGTACAGGCCCGGCCCGGTCGGGTCCCCGAACACGACGGCCAAGCGCGCCGAGGGCGGGAACGCAGGAAATGGCATCCAGTTCAGATCCTCGGGAAGGACCGACCGGAACTCCAGTCCGCCGGTCGATTGCGTGGCAGCCATCAGCGAATCCCCCAGGTGTCCGGTTGTGATCCGACCAAGTGGTACCCCTGAGGGATACCCGCGCGGGGCCGGCACGACCCAGGTGAGCAGTGCACACCTGAGGAATTCCGGCAGGAACCCGAACGCCAGGCGCCGGCCCGCGGTCGAAGCTGCGAGCATCCGTGTTGAGCCTGTCCCTACTCGTCCTGGCCGGTTTCCGCATCGCGCTGCCTGTACACGGTCGGGCCGAGCACGTTCGACCAGCAGTTCGGGTCGGCTTGACCGGGGCGGAAACGTCCCAGCCGTACGGCGAAATCCGTATCTCCAGCCGTAACCGCGGTAACTCAGCTCATCGGTTGGGGCGGATACAAGGCCCGCCCAGGCGGATGGGCCTGCGCGATGCGGGCGCTCGTGTTACCTCGGGGCCGGCGACACCGTTCGCGAGAGCGGCTGGTCGTCCGGTCGAGTTGACCCGCCGACGATGAGCACTTCAACTACCGTGGTTTTGCCGTTCGCGGCCTTGGAGATGTTTGTGGATGCGAGGGATCGGTTGTGCCGTTGAGCATCGATCAGGCCAGGCAGCTGCTGCCGGTCGCCCTTCAGGAGGCCCGGACCGGGTTCGAGGAGGGCGGGTGCCCGATCGGCGCCGCGCTCTTCCACCGCGACGGTCGGCTGCTGGGGCAGGGACGCAACCGGCGGGTCCAGCTGGGCGACCCGTCTGCGCACGGCGAGACGGACGCCTTCCGCAACGCGGGCCGGCAACGCAGCTATCGCGACACGATCATGGTGACCACCCTTGCGCCCTGCTGGTACTGCAGCGGGTTGATCCGTCAGTTCGGCATCCCGACGGTTGTGATCGGTGAGTCCCGGACCTTCCGGGGCGGCGTCGACTGGTTGGGCGAATGCGGCGTGGAAACCGTGGACCTGGACTCCGACGAGTGCGCCGACCTCATGACCAGGTTCATCGACACCTACCCCGAGATCTGGCTCGAGGACATCGGCGAGTAGCTGATGTGCAGGGCTTCCGGGCCGCTCACTTGGTGCCGAAGATGCGGTCGCCGGTGTCGCCGAGGCCCGGCACGATGTAGCCGTGGTCGTTGAGCCCGCGGTCGATCGCCGCGGTGTAGATCGGCACCTCCGGGTGATGCTCGGCCATGTTCGCGATGCCCTCAGGCGCGGCGATCAGGCTGACGAACCGGATGGAACGGGGGCTGGTCTCTTTCAGCCGATCGACCCCGGCGACGGCTGAATTGCCCGTCGCGAGCATGGGATCGAGCACGATGGCATCGCGCTCGCCCATCCCGGAGGGCATCTTGAAGTAGTACTCGATCGCGACCAAGGTCTTGGGGTCGCGATAGATGCCGATGTGCCCGACGCGCGCTCCGGGTACGACGGCGAGCATGCCGTCGAGCAAGCCTGCTCCGGCGCGCATGATGACGACGAAGACCGTCTTGCGGCCTTCGATCATGGGTGAACTCATCTTCTCCAGCGGAGTCTCGACCTCGACAAGCTGAGTCGGCATGTCGCGGGTGACCTCGTAGGCCATCAGCATGGCCACCTCACCGAGGAGGCGGCGGAAGCTGGCGGTCGAGCGGTTCTTCTGCCGCATCAGGGTGAGCTTGTGCTGCACCAGCGGATGAGCGATGACCTGCACACCGGGGTCGGGCATCTTCAGGCTCCAGGCGGGGGAGTGGAGGGGCGCGAATCGTGGGGCTCAGAACACCGTGCCGTCGCTGATTATCGTCACCGGCGGCGCGCCGCCGGGCCGACGCTCGGCCGCGATTGCACGGCCGGCCGCCCAACTGCCACCTTCCAGCAGGCAGGGGAGCGGCAGAGCGCGCGCGCGTTCCGCGAGCGCCTCGGGCCGGCCGGCAGCGAGGCGTTCGCGCACCCGCGGGGCCAGTTCGTCGAGCAGGGCGACGGTCAACGCGCGCCACTCGACCACCGGGGGATCGGCGGGGGTGACGGGACCTGACGCCCAGTCAGCTGCTCGCGGCACGACCAGGCCCGCGTCGAGCAGCAGGCCGCCGTTGCGGTACTCGGGCAGTCCGGTCAGCTCGTCGAGCCCGGTGACCGGCACACCCGCCCACTCGAACGGTTCGATCAGGGAGTAGGTCAACCACTGGCTGAGCTTGTGGAACGGCACGGGGCCGGTCGGGTGGTCCCAAACGTCACCCAACGGCCAGCTGTGTCCGTCCACCTCCAGCGACTGCCCGCTGGGCCAGATGGAGCTGAGGCCGTCAAGGAGAAAGCGGAGGATATCCCTTGCGGCAATGGTTATCTGATCGCCCGTCAGAGTGTCGAACAAACCACCCGGACGACCGCCGAAGGCCGGGGTGTCCAGGGCGCCGGCGAGGCGGCGGAGCAGCTGCGCGCGGCCGTCGAGACCGACCAGCGGGTTGTGCGGGCCGACCTGGAACACCCAGCCCAGCTCGTCGGCGTCGATCCGCAACAGCGCGGTCGAGTCGACCCGACAGGGATCGTCCGGATCGTCGGAGAACGTCCCGACCAGGAAGGCGTCAAGGCTGGCCACGGCGAGACCCTCCGAGCGGGTCAGGGTTGCGCCGAAGGCGTCGAAGAATGACCAGGACGGCCCGGCGCCCGCGTCGAGCAGCACGCTGACGACGGCCAGGTCGATCCGCGCCTGCGGCGACAGGTCGGGTACACGATCCCCGAAATGCCGCCATCGGGAGTGGTGGGGGACGGCGAGATCCGGGAAGCGAGCCGCGGTGATCGTCGCGATCCGATCGACCACGTCGGGCGCCCGGGCCTCGTCGAGGGTGAAGTGCTTCGAGTCACCGTCGCGCACGAAGGCCAGCACCTCGGCGCACCGGCGTCGGATGGTCGCGACATCCCGTAGGTCGGCGACGGCCTCCGGGACCGGGCCGAACTGGCCGGGGTCAGCGTCCGTCATCGATGCGTTCGGTGAGTCGACGGCCCTGCACCTGTGCCAGCTGCGCGGCGTCGGGAATCTCGGCGTCGGTGAAATAACCGGCGGCGATCTTCGCGTCCATCTCGACCCGGGCGTCGGCGGGCACGAGCTCGTCGGGGATCTTGACGCGCTCGGTGACCTCGATGCCGCTCCCGGCGATGGCGGCGTACTTGTCGTTGCTCATGCTGACCAACCGGTGGATCTTGCTGATCCCCAACCAGTGCAGCACGTCGGGCATCAGTTCCTGGAAGCGCATGTCCTGCACGCCGGCGACGCATTCGGTGCGCAGGAAGTACTTGTCGGCGCTGTCGCCGCCCTGCTGGCGCTTGCGGGCGTTGTAGACGAGGAACTTGGTCACCTCGCCGAGTGCCCGCCCCTCCTTGCGGCTGTAGGCGATGAATCCGACTCCACCGCCCTGGGCGCCGCGGATGCATTCCTCGATCGCATGCGTGAGGTAGGGACGACAGGTGCAGATGTCCGAACCGAATACGTCCGACCCGTTGCACTCGTCGTGGACCCGGGCAGTCAGCGTGATCGAGGGATCCGCGAGGTCGCCCACCCTGCCGAAGATGTAGAGCGTCTGGCCGCCGATCGGTGGCAGGAAGACCTCGATGTCGCTGCGGGTGACCAGTTCCGGGTACATGCCGCCGGTCTCCTCGAACAGCGTGCGACGCAGCTCGCCCTCGCTGACCTTGAAGCGTTCGGCCACACCCGGGAGCCACCAAACCGGCTCGATGGCGACCTTGGTGACCACGGCCGATCCGTCGTCGAGCAGGAAACGACCGTCGGGCCCCAGTCGGCCCGCGCCGATCGCCTGGCGCACCTCGGGCAGGTGGATGTGGGCCTGTGTCACCGCGATGGTCGGGCGGATGTCGTAGCCCCGGAGGAGGTAATCGGCGAAGACCTCGCCGACCCGGGCGCCCCAGGGGTCGATCGAGACGATCGCGTGCGGGTCGCTCCACGCCGGGTACGGGCCGGTGGTGTCGGTCGGCGCCGTGTCGGTGAGATCGGCGCGGTGCCCGCGCACCAGGTTGCCCGCCGCGACGGACAGGGCCCGGTAGATGCCGTAGCTGCCGCTGTGCGTTCCGACGACGTTGCGGTGGCCGCGTCGGGTCGTCGTGCCGACGACGGGGCCCCGCACCGCCGGGTCGGTGGCCCCCCAGCGCAGCGACGGTGCGCCCCCGGCGCCCTGATCCGGGTGGGACGTCAGCCGGATGTGGTGACGAGCCGCCGGTGGTGCGGGCGCGACGGCAATCGTTGTTGCGGACGCGATGTCGGCAGCTGCACCCGCAGCCTGCTGCTCGACAGCGTGTACCGGGTCCTCGCCTGGCATCCTCGCCGCTCCTGCCTGCAACTCGGGGGTTGCGTCTGAGCCGCATCACCGGATGCCCTAGTGTGCCGCGCCGCACCCGCCGGCGCGGGTGAACCCGCCGGCGGCTGCCCTCGACAAGGCGGCCTTCGCCGGCCGGCGTCTCGCCCTGGTCGCGTTCTTCCAGGAGCCGGGGGTGTTCGACATGCGCAAGCCCGTTCGATCACACTCCGCCCAGCTCATTTCCACGTACAGATCACGAACTGATCGGGGTCGGGCTGGAGGCCGTTGGACGACCCGTCCGGATTCGCGGTCGTATTCGTGCTGTCCATCTTGTACATGAACTCGCGGCCCTGACCCATGTCGTGGTTCCAGCTGTTGCCGGACCGCTCGGTGGGGACGTAGGAGAACTTCTGGTCCAACGAGGCGTCGGACTTCCACCCGGCACCGCCTCCCAATAATGCGACTATACAGTCGCAAAAATAGGCAGGGTGCCACGCCTTCGCGACCCTTAGGTCGCGGGTTTGTGTCGGATGGAACGCGGCAGACCGGTCGCAAGATGCTCATATGGTCGAGCAGCTGTGCAACGGGGGCGTCATGTCCGGACAGCGGAGGAGCCATCCGGGCTGGACCTTGCTGACGGAGCGTCAGGATCCCAGCGCCGCAAGCAGATCCGGGTACCCGCCGAGCTCCTGGCACCAGATCCGCAGCTGACCAAGATGCGGGTCCTGCGCCAGGTCGGCCGGCTCGGCGAGCAGAGCGCCGTCGAAGATCTCGCCGGTGCCGCCGTCGACCGTGACAGTCCGACCCGCCAACGCGGTGACCAAGCCGTCGCCGCAGCCGACCACGCAGGCAATCCCGAGTTCCCGACAGACCAGCGCCGCATGCGACGTCGACCCCCCGTGCTCGGTGACCACCGCGACGCTGGCCAGCATGCCGGGCACGTCGTCGGGGCTGGTGCTGGGCCGCACCAGCACCACCGGCACGTGTTCCTCACCGAGGTCGGCGGCCTCGTCCGGATCGGTGACGACCCGTCCGACGGCCACCCCCGGGCAGGCCGGTTCGCCGCGTGCGAGCAGCACCGCGGCGGCCCGGACCTCGGCGGACAGGCCGGGGGACAGGACGCCGGCCACCTGTGCCGGGCTGATTTTCGCCAACGCCTCGGCGGGGGTGATCAGGCCGTCGGTGACCAGTTCGACGGCGATGCGCACCGCGGCACGAGGCGCGCGCTTGGCCGTACGGGTCTGAAGGATGTGCAACCGGCCCTGCTCCACGGTGAACTCGATGTCCTGCACGTCGCGCTGTTCGCTTTCGAGCCCGGCCGCGTGCGCGATCAGTTCGGCGTGCACCGCGGGCAGGGCAACCCGCAACGCGTCGAGCGGCAGCGGGGTGTGGCTGCCGGAGACGACGTCCTCGCCCTGGGCGCGGGGCAGCCACTCGCCGTAGACCGCCGGGTCTCCGGTCAGCGGGTTGCGGGTGAACAGCACCCCGGTGCCGGAGTTCTCGTCGAGGTTGCCGAACACCATCGCCTGCACGGTCACCGCTGTCCCGCACTGCGGGTCGATGCCGTGGTGCGCCCGGTAGGCCTGCGCCCGTGGGGAGTTCCAGGACCGGAACACCGCGGCCACCGCCTGCTCCAGCTGCCGCCACGGGTCCGGGCTCGGGTGCTCGTCCGGGCCGAGCATCGCCCGGTATTGCTCCTCGAAGCGCCGGCGTAGGTCCGCAACCCAGGCCGTGTCGCCACCCGTGGCGATCAACCCGGCCGCGGAGGTGTCGTCCAGACCGAGGTTGAGCAGCGTGTCCATCATCCCCGGCATGCTCATCGGTGCTCCGGAGCGGACGCTGACCAGCAGCGGCCGGGTGGGATCGAGGAAACCGCGGCCGGTGGCGCCCTCCAGCGAACAGATCCCGTCGCGTAACGCGTCAGCGAGACCGTCCGGAAGCCGGCCCGCGGCGAGGAACTGACGGCACGTCAGCGTCGGCAGCACGAAGGCCGCAGGCACCGGCAGGCCGAGCGCCCGCATCCGGTTGATGCCCCATGCCTTGCCGCCGAGCTCGTCCCGACCGGCCGTGACGCTGCCGTCGAGCACGATCGCGTGGGTGCCGGTGCCGATGCTCATCGGTGCACCGTCCATATGTCGGCAGCGACCGCGCATGTGAGAAGTTCGTCAGTCGAGCAACCACCCACGAACCGCAACCGTTGGGGCGGTCGCCTCTGCAGCAGGATGCTCATGTGCGTGCTCCCAGGGCCGAGACAGTTCGGACGGCGAGCAGGCCGCCGTCCAGCGGCAGGTCCACCCCGTTGACCCAGGACGCTGCGGGGGACAGCAGGAAGATCACCACCGCGGCGATCTCCTCGGCGGTCGCGTGCCGGCCGAGCAATTCCTCGGCGGCGTCGACGCCGGCTCCCATCGAGGTGCGGAAGTCGTCGATGATCGGGGTCTGCACCGGGCCCGGGCTGACCGCGCACGCGCGCCCCCCGGCGGCGGCATGTTCAGCGGCCAGGACGGTGGTGTGCGCGACGAGCAACTTCTTGGACAGGTCGTACGCGGCCGGGCCGGAGATGCTTGTGGTGTAAGCGAAATCGAGTACGTCGGCGTCGGGGCCGGTGGCCAACCGCCACGCCGTCGCGTCGTCGACGCCGGGCCGACGGGCGGCCAGCGACGCAACGTTGACCACCGCTGCGCCGCGGGGCAGTCGCGGGGCCAGCGCCTGCCCCAGGGCGCGGGCGGCCAGGAAGTTCACCCGCAGGACGGTCTGCGCCGGGGCGGTGCCGGGGACCCCGGCGACGTTGGCCACGCCCGCGAGCTCGCCCGTGTCGGCCACCAGACGGGCCACCGCGTCCGGGTCGGCGAGGTCGACCTGCACGATGCCGGGCTGTTCGGCCCGATCGACCGCCAACACCTCGTGGCCGTCGGCCAGCAGCAGGCGGACCACGGCGGCACCGATACCGGAGGCGGCGCCGGTGACCAGATAGGGCCTCATGTCGTGCCCCCGAGACCCGCAGCTTCGTTGCGTCCGGCGGAACCGACGCTAAAAACCTCGGGTCCGCCGGACGCAAGGGTCGGCGGCTGGACGCTCATGGGCGCGCCATCGATGCGTCGGCAGCGTCGGCCCGTGTGAGAAGTTCGTCAGTCGAGCAACCACGCACGAACCGCAACCGTTGGGGCGGCTGCCGGTGCAGCGGGATGCTCACGTCAGGACCGCCTTCACCTCGAGGAATTCGGCCAGCCCCCACCGGCCCAGCTCGCGGCCGACGCCGGAGCGGCCGAAGCCGCCAAAGGGGGCATCGGGCCGCTCGCGCGTGCGGACCCCGTTGACCTTGATCTGACCCACCCTCAGTTTGCTTGCCATCGTTGCTATCCGGTCGGGATCGCGCCCCCACACCTCGGCCGACAGACCGTACGGGGTGCCGTTCGCGAGCGCCGCGGCGTGCGTATCGCCGTCGTGTCCGAACAGGACCAGCACCGGGCCGAACACCTCCTGCTGCGCGATCTCCGCGTCCGGGTCGACCTCGGCCAGAACCAGCGGCGCGAACCACGGTGCCGGGTGGTCGTCGGGGCCGGCCGCGACGACCCGCGCCCCGGCGACCAGCGCCCGCTGCACGAACCCGCTGACCCGCTCGTGCTGGGTGAGGCTCGCCAGCGGACCGAGGTCCGTGGCCGGATCATCCGGTGCGCCGATCCGCAGCGCGGCGACGGTGTCCGCGGCGAGTTGCTCGACGCGCGGCAGCATCGCGCGCGGGACCAACAGCCGGGTCGGGGCGTTGCAGGCCTGCCCGGAGTTGAGGAATGCGGCCCGGACCGCACGGGGGACGACCGCGTCGAGGTCGGCGTCATCGAGCACGATCGCCGCCGACTTTCCGCCCAGCTCCAGCGCCACCCGGCGCAGCCTGCTCCCGGCCAGCGCACCCACTCGGCTGCCCGCCGCCACCGAACCGGTGAATGAGACCACGTCGATGTCGTCGTGCCCGACCAGCGCCTCGCCGGTGGTCGCGCCGCGCCCGTGCACCAAGCCGAGCACACCGGCCGGCAGGCCCGCCTCGACGCCCAACCGGGCGAAGGTCTCGCACCCGGTCGGGGCGAGTTCCGACGGCTTGAGAACCGCGGTGCAACCCGCGCCCAGCGCCGGGCCGAGCTTCGCCGCCGCCTGGTAGACGGGCATGTTCCACGGCGTGATCGCCGCGACCACGCCGGCCGCGACGTGGTGCACCCGGTAGCCCTCGTGGGTCGTGGTCCAGGCGAATTCCCGGATGTTGCGGGCGGTGCGCCGCAGCACCCCCGCGGGCAGCTCGGCCTGGGTGATCCGGGCCAGCGTGATCGGCATGCCCATCTCGCGGCTCACCGAGGTCGCCAACGGCTCGCCGTGCGCGAGGACGAGGTCGGCCCAGCGCTCCAGCACCGCCGCCCGGTCCTCGACCGCGCGATGCGACCAGTCGGCGAAGGCGTGACGGGCGGCGGTCACTGCTGCGTCGACCGCGCCCGCGTCGGCCTCCACGACCTTCGCGACCACCGCGCCGCTCGCCGGTGAGACGACCTCGATGCCGGCCGTCATGCCGGCACGGCCGCGCGGCGCTCGACGATCGCCGGCAGGTGCTTGATGCCGCGAAACCAGTTGCTGGCAAGCCGATCCGGCTCGCCGAGGGTACGGATCGTCAACCCGCGCGCGACAAGGCGGTCGAGCAGTACGCGCATCTCCAACCGCGCCAGATGCACTCCCATGCAGAAGTGGATGCCGTGCCCGAAGCCGACGTGCTCGTTCGGCGTGCGTTCCGGGAGGAACTCGTGCGGGCGGTCGAACACGCGCGGGTCGCGGTTGGCGGCGGCGAACCACAGCACCACCTTGTCGCCGGCGCGGACGGTTCGCCCGTGCAGCTCGACGTCGGCCGTGGCGGTCCGGCGCATGTGCATCACCGGGCTGACCAGCCGCACCATCTCCTCGATCGCCGGACCGACCACCGTGGGATGGTCCGCGAGGGTGCGCCAATGCTGCGGATGGTTCGAGAGGAGTTCCAGCCCGCCTGAGATGAGATTGCGCGTGGTTTCGTTGCCGGCCACGGTCAGCACGAGAAAGTAGGGGTCGAGCTCGGCCCGGGTCAGCGGCTCGCCGCGCAGCTTGGCCGCGGCCAGCACGCTGACCAAATCGTCGCGCGGTTCAACCTGACGCTTGCCGAACAACTCGTGGAAGTACTCGAACAGTTCCACCCGGGCGCGCTCGGCGACCTCGGGACCGGCGGCGTACTCGGGGTCCAGCGAACTGAACGCGTTGGTCCACTCGACCAACTTCGGGCAGTCCTCCTCCGGCACCCCGAGGAACCGGCCGAACACCAGAATCGGCAGCTGCACGGAGATCTCGCGAACCAGATCGAACGCGGTGCCGTGCTCGACCCGGTCGAGCAACTCATCGACGAGGGCGGCGATGCTCTCGCGCAACGGTCCGACCAGACTGGGGCGGATCTTCGGGGCGACGATCCGACGCAGGTCGGTGTGCCGCGGCGGGTCGCTGTTGTGCACACTCGCATGGCCCGCGCCCTCGGCCTTGCGGTCGGGGATCTGGGTGCCGCGGCTGTTGACGAAACGTCCGTGGTCCTCGGCCACGGCACACACGTCCGCGTAGCGGGTCAGCGACCAGAACCCGGAGGAGTCCGGTTCCGGGTTCCAGTGCAGCGGGTCGTTCTTGCGCAGATCGTCGAAGATTGCGTCGGCGCGCCCGGCGAGGAACGCGTCGAGCGCGAGCAGGTCGTGCGGCGCCATCGCCACTCCTCCCTTTGTGACCACACAATCACATCTAGGTTGTGCCGACAAGACATTGTACGAACGCTTGGACGGAACGACCGGCTGCCCTAGTGTGTGAACCACTCGTCACAAACGCTGCGAAGGGCCGACGATGTACCCGGGAACCGTCGCCGACACCGTCCCCGATCGGGCGGCTGTCATCCTGCACGGTGTGGGCCGGCAGACCTTCGCCGAGCTCGATGCCCGCAGCACCCAGTTGTCGCGGGTGCTCGCCGCCGCCGGGCTCGGCCCCGGCGACACCGTGGCGGTGGTGCTGGAGAACCGGTTGGCGTGGGGCGAGGTCGTCTGGGCGCCGTTGTGTTCGGGCATGTGGGTGGCCCCGCTGAACTGGCACCTGGGCGCGGCCGAGCTGGAGTACCTGTTGCGCGACAGTCGGGCCGCTGCGCTGATCACCTCGGCGGCGCGGTTGGCCGAGTTCGGCGCAGCGATCAACCTGCCGCGAACGTTCCTTCTGGACGAACCCGGGTACGAGGCCGCGCTGGCGGCGCAGTCTCCGCAGCGGCGCGACGACGAGCTGCTCGGCGCGCGGCTGCTGTACAGCTCGGGCAGCACAGGGCGGCCCAAGGGCATCCGGCAACCGTTACCGGGCATTCATCCCGCGGACACCCCGCCGCGGCTGGGCGGGCTGGTGGAGCGGCTGGACCTTGACGCCGAGGCGGTGTTCCTCAACGCCGCCCCCTGCTATCACGCCGCGCCCTTCCAGTTCTCGCTGATCTGCAGCTGTCTCGGCGCGACCGTGGTGCACCTGGCCCGCTTCGATGCTCAGACCTACCTCGAGGCGATCGCGACGCACCGGGTGACGCACGCTGCGATTGTCCCGACGATGCTGGTGCGGCTGTTGCGGTTGCCCGCCGAGGTCCGCGCCTCGTACGACCTGTCCTCGTTGCGTGTGCTGGTCACCAGCGGTGCACCGTGCCCCCCGGAGCTCAAGGCCGCAGCGGCCGCGTGGCTCGGTCCGGTGGTGCACGAGTACTACGGCGCGTCGGAGGGCTACGGGCAGACCCACGTCGGTCCGGCCGAGGCGGCGCAACGACCCGGCACCGTCGGCCGGGCGATCAGCGGTCGGCTGCACGTCACCGACGATGACGGCACCGAACTGACGCCGGGTCAGGTCGGCACGGTGTGGTTCTCCGGAAACCCACAGTTCACCTACGACGGGGATGCGGAGAAGTCGCGGCGGGCCCGCAACGACCGCGGCTGGACCAGCGTCGGCGACCTGGGTCGCCTCGACGCCGCCGGCTACCTCTACCTGACCGGCCGGGTCGGCCACACGATCATCTCCGGCGGGGTGAACATCTACCCGCAGGAGGTGGAGGACGCACTGCTGGCCCACCCGGACGTGCTCGACGCCGCCGTGGTGGGGATGCCCGACCCGGAGTGGGGCGAGGCGGTCCACGCCCTGGTGCAACTGGCGGCCGGCGTGGAGCCGGGTCCGCCGACCCAGGAGACGTTGGTCGAGCACGTGCGGGGTCGGCTGGCCCGCTTCAAAGCGCCCCGGAGCATGGATTTCGTAGCCGAGCTCGCCCGACTGCCGAGTGGAAAACTGAACCGCCCCGCGCTGCGGGCGCAATTCGACCGGAGGTCTCCGATGAGCACCCGACGGAGCGACGAACTCGCCGTCCTGCACGTGCTGCGAGTGCGAGGCGCGACCGAACCGGCGGTACTCCCGTCGCTGACCGGCTTGGACGCGCCGACCGTGGAAGACCTGGTGGGCAAGGCGGTAGCCGCCGGTCACGCCGCGGTTCGCGAGGGCCGAACCCGTACCGTGCGGCTGACGCCGGAGGGCAAGGAGCACGCTGCCGCGCTGTTGCGCGCGGAGGCGACACCGGAGAGCACCGCCGCGGCGGAGGTGTTGTACGCGTCGTTCCTGCCGCTCAACACGGAGCTGAAGGAGCTGACCACGGCCTGGCAGATGCGCGACGGGCAACCCAACGACCACACCGACGCGGAATACGACGCGACGGTGATCGACCGGCTCGCGGTGGTCGAGGCGGGCATCGCCGACGCGCTCCCGGCCGAGACCCCGCTCGGGCGCTACGGAGCCCGATTCGCCGGCGCGCTGGCCCGGGTGCGGGCCGGCGACCTCGCCGCGTTCGCCAGACCGATGGCGGACTCGTTCCACGACGCCTGGATGGAACTGCACCAGGACCTGCTGCTGACGCTGGATCGGGAGCGCGGCGCCGACGACGGGCACTGATCGTTGGCCCGTCTTCTGGCGTGTCGGGCGCCCTTCGGTGACGCGGAAAGGCGCCCGACACGCCAGAAGATGAGGGTGTTTCAGACGGCCGCCGGGGCCAGGGCGGCGGCGAGCGCCGCGGCGGCCGCGATCACGGCGGTGTCGTCGAACTGCACGAACATCGGCCGAAGCGCGGTCACCGCGACGATGCCGGCCAGCACGGCTGCACTGTCGCCGTCGACCTCACCCGAGTCGGGCAGGTCGCGGTGCCGGATCTGCAGGAACTCCCCGGAGCGGCTGATCCGCACCCCGTGGATGCCGCGCCGCGCCAGGGGCACGGCGGCGGCGCCGCGCAGCGCCGGCAGATCCAGGTCCGGCACGTTCACGTTCAGCACGACCCCGGCGGGCAATGCCGATCCCCGGCACTCCAACAAAAGCACGGCGATGGCGGCCGCGGTGTCGAACCGAGCGCCGGGAGTCGGACCGCACGAGACCGCTACCGCAGGCAGCCCGACCGACGCGGCGCTCACGGCGGCGCCGACGGTGCTGCTGTGCAGGACCGTCCGACCGGTGTTCCAACCGGGGTTGATGCCGACGAGCACCAGCTCGGGTTCGACCTGGAACAACCCGATCGCGCCGCACAGCGCGGCGAAGGCCGGGGGGCCGTCCACCGCGTACGCGGGCACGGCCAGCCCGTCGAGCCGGACGCTCTCGACTCGGACCTGACGTCCGTCGGCAAGGTCGCCCAAGGCCGTCCCACTGCCGCTGCGCTCCTCGGCCGGCGCGGCCACGACCACCTCGTGGCCCGCGGCGTCCAGCGCGGCGGCCAGATGACGAAGTCCGGGGGCATGGATCCCGTCGTCGTTGGTTACCAGAACCCGCACGGACATCCGCCTTCCCGCAGGCCGCAACTTGCGACTACTCAGTTACTAATGCTCCGGTGCAGAGCCGTGAAAGTCCAGTCAGAGAGCGTTGACGGATGCCCCTGGGTCGCAGAGAATGTGAGCAATCAGTCACAGTCCGAGGGGCCACAGTCCGAGGGGTGCAATTGGACGGCGAGGCGGCCGCGGCGGTCGAATCCGTGGTCGGACTCGACCCGCGTCGCCGGGTCGGCAACGCTCGTGGCCAGCGTACCCGGGCGGTGCTCGTGGAGGCGGCCGCGGCCTGCTTCAGCGAGTACGGCTACGAGCGGACCCGGATCGCCGACATCGTAGGCCGGGCCGGGGTCTCCCAGGGCAACTTCTACCGGCACTTCGAGTCCAAGCGCGAGATCTTCCTCGACGCGCTGCGGCCCGGGTTGGACGCGCTGCTGCAGTCCTCGCGACGCAATGGCCTGCAGGACCAGGACGACGAGAAGGCGCTGGTTGCCGTCACGATCACCTACCTGCAGACCTACAGCAGGCACCGGCACCTGCTGCGCGTCATGCGGGAGGCCGCCGCCGTGCGCTCCGACGGTTTCGACGAGATGTGGCTGCGCCTGCGCGCCTCCTTCGTATCCCGCACGCAGGCGTGGCTGGAGCGACTGCACGCGGCCGGCCGCATCGGCGACGGCGACCTCGCAATGCTGGCCGAGGTCCTGGGCGCGATGGTCGAACAGGTCGCCTACGTGCAGATCGGTCTGCCCGAGAAAACCCCGCGCACCGAGGAGATCGCGCGCATGGGGCGCGCGTTGGGCGAGGTGTGGCACCGCGCCCTGCCCCCGCTCACCATCTGATGCTCCGTCATGTCCCACCGCTGGAGGCCCCCGTGTATGCCTGGCCGCTGACCGACACCGCCTCGTCCGTGTTCCCGCTCACCTCACGGGCCAACGTCGGCGAGATCTTCCCCGATCCGATCACCCCGCTGAATGCCTCCACCGGGTTCTTCAGCAACCTCGAGGTCGGCTGGCGCGATGCCTTCGTCGCCACGGGCGCGTGGGAGCACGACCTGTACGACCGCGCGGTCGAGCGCAATCCGATCGCCTGCTTCAGCGGCTACCTCTACATCAACATGAGCCTGATGCGGCTGTTCGGCGTGCGGGTGCCGGGGTTCACCCCGGAGGCCGTGGACCTGCAGTACTTCGGTGACATGCCGGGGATCCCGTCCTACGAGTCCGAGCGCCGCGACTTCGACGAGGACGAGGCGTGCTCGACCCGGGCCGGTGCCTGGCTGGTCGGCGAGGTGCTCGGTGCCACCGACCTCGCCCCGTTCGACGCCGACCGTGCGCGCGTGCTGGAAATCCGAGCCGATCGGCCGGACCTTCGGGGGCTGTCGGATGTGGAGCTCGCGGCCCGGATCACCTCGTTCAACGATGACTTGCGGCACTTCTTCCGCAACCACATCGTGGCCAGCCTGGCCGCAGGTGTCGGCTTGGGCGCGGTCGCCCAGGTCAGTGCCGCGGTGGGCCGACCGGAGCTGTCGCTCACCCTGGTCGGCGGTCTCGGCGACGTGGACTCCGCCGGGGCCTCGGCCGGGATGTGGCGGCTGTCCCGCACGGTGCGCGCGGTGCCCGCGCTGGTCGAGGCGTTCGCCGCGGGCACCGAGGGCCTGCTGGAGCGGCTGCGGTCCGCCGGCGACGAGCAGGCGAAAGGCTTCCTCGTCGAGCTCGACGCCTTCCTCGACGAGTGGGATTTCCGGGGGCAGAGCGAGTGGGAGCTGCGGGTGCCGACCTGGGGCATCGCACCTGAGCTCGCGTTGCGCACCATCGATCGGTTGCGCCACGTCGCGGACCGCGAGGCTCCGGAACTGAAGAACCGGCAGCGTGCCGCCGAACGTGAGGCCGCCGCGGCGGAGGTGCGCACGATCCTGGCGGGCAGCGACGCGCTGCCGCAGTTCGAGGCGGCGCTGCATGCGGCTGCGCTGTGGGTGCGCGCCCGCGAACGGCAGCGCACCTCGACGGCGATGCTGATCCACGAGCTGCGCCTGGCCGCGCTCGAACTCGGCCGACGGGGTGCGGTTACCGGCGTGATCACGGACCCGCGGCTGGTGTTCATGCTCTTCGCCGACGAACTGCCCGACTGGGTGGCCGATCCCGCAGCTGCGGTGCCGACATTGCTCGAGCGCGAGCGGGTGTACCTGGAGCTGTTCGACTACGAGCCGCCGTTCGTCGTGAACGGGCAGCCCCCGCCGTACACCGAGTGGGCGCGCCGCGACGCGCGCGTCGTGCAGCCGTTGACCGCGGGCGAGGTGTTGTCCGGGGTGTCCGGGTGCCCCGGTGTCGCGCGCGGCCGGGCGCGGATCGTGCTCTCTGCCGACGAGGCCGAGGATCTGCAGCCGGGCGAGATTCTCGTCGCGCCGCTGACCGACCCGTCGTGGACGCCCCTGTTCGTCGGCGCCGCCGCGGTCGTGGTCAACGTCGGTGCCCCGTTCTCCCACGCCGCGATCGTGAGCCGCGAGCTCGGCATCCCGTGTGTGGTCTCGGCGATCGACGCCACCACCCGCATCCCGGACGGCGCGCTGCTGGAGGTGGACGGCACCACCGGCCGGGTGACCGTGCTGGAGCTGTGAGCCCAGACGTGACGGCGATCTGACGCCGACTCAGGAAGTCAGGCCGGTCAGCGCGCAATACGTTATGACCATGGCGATGCGGGACTACCTGATCGGTGAGCTCACCGAGGAGTACGCCGCGGGATTGCTCAGCCGCCGCGAGGCGCTGCGCAGGCTCGCGCTGATGGGCTTGGGCGTCGGTGCGGCGACGACCCTGCTGGCGGCATGTGGACATACGAACGACGCGGCGGCCCCGCCAGGCGACACGGCGTCGCCGATCCCGACGCCACCGCCGACGCCATCGTCGACCCCGATGCCACCGCAGGCCACCCCACCACCGGGCGCGGACGCTGGTGCCCTGGTGCGCTGGACCGCCGCCGGGGTGGACTATCGGGCGGCGTGGAAGGCCGCGGCCGCCCCGCGCGGCGCTGTCTTGGTGATCCACGAGAACAAGGGCCTGACGACCCACTTCTACGACCTGGTCGGACGATTCGCCACGCACGACTACTCGGCGCTGTGTGTGGACCTGCTCTCCCGGTCCGGCCCGGACGGGACTGCCGGGTTCACCGACCAGGCGGCGGCGACCGCCACGCTCGCCCGGACCCCGACCGAGCAGTTGCTCAGCGACCTGCACGCCGGCGTCGACGAACTGCAGCGTCGCACCCCCGGACAACCGGTCGGCGTTGTCGGGTTCTGCTTCGGCGGCGGGATGACGTGGAACCTGCTGCAGGTCGGACCGTTGCAGGACCAACGGGTGCAGGTCGCGGTCCCGTTCTACGGACCCGCCCCCGCCACGCCGGACTTCACCGGCGCCCGCGCCGCCGTGCTGGCGATCTACGGGGCGCTGGACGCCCGGGTGGATGCCACCCGCGCCGCCGCGACGGCAGCGATGGAGAAGGCCGGCCTGGTGCACGAGGTCATCACCTACGACAACGCCGACCACGCATTCTTCAACGACACCGGGCCGCGGTACAACGCGACCGCGGCCACAGCGGCGCAGCAGAAGATGTTCCAGTTCATGGCCGAACACCTGATCGTTGCGGCGACCTGAGGAAGCCAAATTTCTGACCCTACGTCAGTTTACGAGGGCGCGGGTGTTTCGGAAGGTGCGACGGTAGGTGTCCGGCGGCACGCCGAGGACTTCGTTGAAGTGCCGGCGAAGCGTTGTGGCGGTGCCCATACCGGTCGTGCGAGCTATCGACTCGACGCTGTCGTCGGTGGTTTCCAACAATTCCTGCGCCCGGCGGACGCGTTGGGTCAGCAGCCACCGCAGTGGTGTGGTCCCGCAGACGGCGTGGAAGTGCCGGGTCAGGTTGCGGGAGCTCATGCTCGCCTGGCGCGCGATGTCCTCGACCGTCAAGGGCTGGTCGAGCCGTTCGACCACCCAGCCGAACAGCTGGGTTAGCCAGTGCTCGTCAGGTTCGGGCACCGGGGTGGCGATGAACTGGGCCTGACCGCCGGCCCGGTGCGGAGGTACGACCAGCATCCGGGCGACCGCATTGGCGACGGCGGAGCCGTGATCGAGCCGGACGACGTGCAGGCACAGGTCCAATGCCGCCGCCTTGCCGGCTGACGTGAGCACGCGACCGTTGTCCACGTACAGCACGCCGGGGTCGACGTCGATCCGCGGGTAGCGTGCCGCCAACGCCGAGGTATGCATCCAGTGCGTGGTGGCGCTGCGACCGTCGAGCAGCCCGGCGGCGGCGAGGACGAAAGCGCCGGTGCACAGCGAAGCCACCCGGGCGCCCGCCTCGTATGCAGCGCGCACGGCCTCGACCAGATCGGCGGGCGGGTCCAATTCCGGATCGGCCCAGCCGGGGACGACGACCGTGTCGGCACGGGCGAGCTGGTCGAGACCGCTGTCGGGTTCGAGCCAGAACCGGCCCACCCGCACGGGTTCCGGGCCGCAGACCAGGAATCGGTACCAAGGGTCGACCACCGCCGTGTGATCGCCGCCGAAGACCTCCAGCGCCACCGAGAGCTCGAAGTGCAGCATCCCTCGCGTCACGGCCAGGGCGAGCACGGGCATGTCCGAAATTGTACGCATGGTGTCGTTTCCGACACTCGTGTCGGGTCGGTCTCCCGGCAAGAATCAGGTCGGTCCCCGACCTGATCCTCGATCTCTACATCTCTACCAGGAGGACAGCTGTGAGCACCTTCCGTGCACTCCACGACGGGCCGGAGGTCCTCCGCCTGGCCAATGTCTGGGACGCGGGCAGCGCCCGGCTCGTCGAGAGCCTCGGTGCTGCCGCTGTTGCGACCACCAGCGGTGGGCTGGCCTGGTCGCTGGGGTATGCCGACGCCGGCGCCATGCCGGCCGAGGTCGCGCTCGGTGAACGCGAGCCGGCGCGGCTTCCGAGTCGTTGTTCGGTGCGGCGCACCGCTCCTTGGATCTCACCCTCGGCACGGTCGATGAATCTGCTGACCACGTGTTCGGGCCCGTAGCGGCAGCAAATCTCTGCCAGCCGTTCATCGACGGCCAGGTCCTGTCCGTCCGGTCCAGTCGTCATGTCGCAAAACCAGAGCGCGTCGGCCAGCGGGCCTGGCTCGTGCACGAACTCGGCCTGCAGGTCGAGTGCGAGGCCTCGTTCGTCGGCCTCGATCAAGGCGCACGAGTGATGGGCCACCAAGGCCACGATCTGTTCGTCGACGTCGTTGGCCCGCAGGAAACGCCCTCCGTCCAGGGGGTGGAAACCAGTGTCCGCGATGCCCGGCGCGTATCCGATGTCGTGGAGCCATGCGGCGCTCACGAGAACATCCGTGGGCAGGCCGAGGTCCACCGCGACGACCATCGCCTTGGCAGCGACGGCGCATACGTGTGTCCAACGGCGAGGCAGGGCCTCAGCGAGGTGCTCGCAAGCCAGTTCACGGGCGCCGGCAGGAAGCATCCGACGACGATAGGCGCTCACCTCCCCCGCCAGGGCTGATTAGCAGATCCGGAACGGGCAGGCGCGGTGCCCCTCGGCCACCTCGAGCCACGGCGATTCAGGGTTATCAGCATCCACAACCGGGTCTGCTGCACGAACGGGTGACAGCGGTTAGGCCGCTTGTTCGGCGGTCTGGGTCATGATGATCTCGAACTCGATGGGGGTCAATCGGCCGAGTGCGGCCTGTCTGCGTCGGCGGTGGTAGGTCCGTTCGATCCAGGT
>DATAUG010000158.1:0-43348 GCA_036268355.1 Sporichthyaceae bacterium | reverse complement strand
CGCGCATCTGCGTACGAACGACTTCTTCGACGCACCGAACCACCCGCAGATGACATTCGTGAGCACAAGCGTCGAACCACGCGGTGACAACACTTTCCACATGACGGGTGACCTCACCATGAAAGGAGCCACCCGCCCGGTTACGGTCGAATGGGAGTACCTGGGCGCCGCCACGGACCCCTTCGGAAAGCAGCGACTGGGATTCTCCGGCCGGTCCACGATCAACCGCAGAGACTGGGGCGTCGAATGGAACGCCCCGCTGGAAGCGGGCGGAGTGCTGGTCGGCGACACGGTCCAGCTCGAGCTCGACGTCTCAGCGGTACGGACCACAGGCAGTTGAGCAGCCCGTCAACGCGTCGTCGGTGACTCCAATCTGGCGGCCCGACGGGTCGGGTCGTGGCCAAAGCCGGGTCGGGACCAAGACTGTCAACCTTGGCGGTGTGCGGCGACCCATCCCCTGATGAGGTTCTCGCCATGACGAACAACGAGGCGATCCCGCGAGGTGTCCAGGCACCGGAGTTCTCCCTGCCCAACACGCCCGACCAGCGCGTCGCGCTTTCGGACTTCCGGGGGCGGCCCGTCGTCCTCGCCTTCTACCCGGCCGACTGGAGCCCGGTGTGCAGCGACCAGATGGTGCTCTACCACGAGGTGCTCCCGGAGTTGCGAAGGTACGACGCAGAACTGCTCGGCATTTCCGTCGACGGCGTCTGGTGCCACCTGGCGTTCGCCCACGACCGCAAGCTCGGCTTCCCGCTCCTGTCGGAGTTCGAACCGAAGGGGCAGGTCGCCCGGGCCTACAACGTCTACCGCGACCGTGAGGGCCTCAGCGAGCGCGCGCGATTCGTAATCGACCGACGCGGAGTCGTCGACTGGAACTACGTCTCCCCGGTCGGCGTCAACCCCGGCGCGGGCGGCGTTCTGCGAGCGCTCGAGTCGCTGTCGCAGCGGGACCGGGTGACGGCATGACGACTCCGTGGGACGACTACCACGACATGACCCCGCGGCTCACCGACCCCGTCGACCCGAGCCGCGATCGCATCATCGGGCCGCCCCAACCGCCGGTCACCTTGCTCGAATACGGCGACTACCAGTGCCCCTTTTGCGGGCAGGCGCACCAGGTGGTAGCCCGGCTGCTGCAGACCGCCGGCGACTCGGTGCAGTACGTGTTCCGACACTTCCCGCTGACGACGGTGCACCCGTACGCGGAGGCGCGGCCGAGGCTGCCGAGGCCGCCGCCGCGCAGGGGCGGTTCTGGCCAATGCACGACATGCTGTTCACCAACCAGCACGCGCTGGACGATCCGCACCTGGTCGCCTACGCACATGCTCTGGGACTGGACGAGCCGAGGTTCGTCCGAGCGCGTGCATGCGCCCCACGTCCATTCTGACTTCGTCAGCGGAGTGCGCAGCGGCGTCAACGGCACACCGACGTTCTTCATCAACGGTGTCCGTCACGACGAATCGTTCGACTACAACGTGCTCTTAGCGGCCGTCCAGGAGGCGATGGCCGTCGGAGCGGACCGGCACTGACCGGGCGCCGGTCCGCCCGACCACCTGCTGGATCTGCTCGTCGGTGAGAAACGTCGTCGCGTAGAGCCGCCCGGGTCAGAGGTCCTACGCGACTGGTGGTGTGCCGCGCTTGCAACCGGGGGACCATCGAAGCGCACCGAATCCACGACGAAGAGGATGGAAATGACCACCACAAGGGAATATGACGCTAAGTCAGAAATTGCCGGAACGCGGCGCCCAGCCGTGCACCGGTTGGCTCGTGGGGCGCCTCGCCCTGGACGACCACGGCTTTATTCTGACCGGCGCCGACGCCGCGACGGCCAACCCGGCCGAGGGCGGGCCGCCGCATCCGAAGGCGGTGCCCAACCTGCTCGAGACGTACTGGCCCGGGGTGCTGGCCGTCGGCGACGTTCGCAGCGGATCGACCAAGCGGCTCACCTCCGCGGTGGGAGAGGGTGCGATGGCCGTGCGCTTGATCCAAGACTATCTGGCGCGGACCTCGTGACTCCTCGCGTTGGTGGCCTCGTCGTCCTCGGTCTCGAACCCGATGCGCAGGGGTGAGCACCGCTTTTCCGGAGCGGGCCGTTTCCGTTGCTGTGGTCGACTCTGATCGACTCTGGTGCCCCCGGGCAGATTCGAACTGCCGCCACCGCTTTAGGAGGACGGTCGACAACGTCGACCACGCTCGTCACCAGGCGACTCTGCTATCAGGTTGGTCGACTCTGGCCGCCTGTGGCTGCTGCGTTCAACGCGATTTCATGCCCACGGCCATGCCCACGGGCGGCGGTCGACCTACGGCGCGGCCCGGTCTTCGAGGCGGACGCGACCTCAGGGCTGGCCTCCGTTGACCGCCTACGGGGAGCACCTGTCACGACGACGCCGAAGTGGCCCCTTTTGTGCGGCAACGAACCGTCCGACGAGAACGCGCCGGTTCGAGCGATCGTGTGTGGGGCAGTGTGGTTGATCAATGGCGAGCTTCTCGTACATGGGGCCCGGCCCGGATCGCTTCCGGTCGGTCGCGGCGTACTTTCCATGGCGAGTCGACCGCCTGGCCCTTGCAGGCACCATCGACCTACCGCCGTTAGGCCGGCGGGCGGACGGCCACCCGGTGCCGATGCGGAGGCTGACCGGAGTCTGTGGTCGGCGGCTGTTGATGCCAAGGTTCCTCAAGGGCGAGCTGATAGGGATGCGCGCTGTTGCCGCACCCCCTGATCAGCACGGCACCATCAAGTTCTGTATCAACTTCGGCGACGTTGAAGTCCCTGGGCCGGGACGTTACGAATACGCGCTCGGTATCGGGGACAGCTCCGATTGTCGCGTCCCCTTCGAGGTGTGCCCACCGGCCTCATGATGGTGCTTGTTGCGTGGTTCGGTCCCCGCACCAGTAGGCGCAGCGGCACCCGAGCCCGTATGGCGGGGTCACGCCCGGTAATGATCTGACGATCAATCAGATTGAACTACATCCACACCTCACGTTCCGCCGCGCGGCGACGTCTTCAACACAGCGACCCGCACCGGGGCGCATCCGACGAGGTGGGAGACGAATCGTGTCTGCTGAAGAGAACAAGGCAGTGGTCGGTCGTTGGTTCAACGAGTTTTGGGGCGCGGACTTCAACCCGGACGTGATCGACGACCTGGCCGAAGCGGACATCCGCTTCGAGTACTCGATGCACGCCCCGTGCCGAGGCCGCGACGAGGTCCGCGCGTTCGCGCAGAAGTTCCGTGCTTCGTTCCCGGACCTAAAGTTCTGGGGCACCGCCGAACTGTTGGGCGAGGGCGACTACGTGGTCGGGCAGTGGGAGGGCGGCGGTACTCACACCGGGCCCGCCTTCGACGACCTTCCGCTCGGATCGTTGGCGGCGGGCAGCGGCCGCCAGATGCACTTCACCGGCACGACTGTGCTCAAGGTCGTGGACGGCCGGATCGTCGAGGAGATCGGTCTCGACGATGGGGTCACCGTGCTCAAGCAGCTCGGGATCATCCCCACGGCCTGAAGGGAGTGCGGCATGTCGGTTCTCATGCACGCCCCCTCGCGGACGGTGGTGGTCAAGTCCCCGCTGGGTGACCTGACGTTGATGACACAGTCCGGGGAGTTGGTGGGTCTGAACTTCAGTCGTTGCCTTCCAGCCCCGACGAACTCGACGTTGGCCCCACGGCATGCGGGCGGTGGCGAAAATATGGTCGCCGAGCTCGACGAGTACTTCGCCGGGTCGCGCCGACGTTTCGCGTTGCCGTTGCGCGTCATCGGGTCGGACTTCGACCAGCGGGTCTGGTCGCTCACCTCCGACATCCCCTACGGCGAGACCACGACGTACGGGGAGTTGGCCAGCAGGATGGGCGACGGCACGACGGCGCGGAAGGTCGGCGCCGCCCTCGGGCGCAATCCGCTCTGCATCGTCATCCCCTGCCACCGGGTCGTCGGGGCCGACGGCCGGCTTACGGGATACGCGGGCGGCCTCCACCGCAAGCAGTTCCTGCTCGACCTGGAGGAGCGCGTCGAGGGAAACCCGGGGAGGCTGTTCTGAGCACCGGAGCTCACACAATCGGCGTCGGGAGCGTCTACCTCAGGTGAGCGCCAAGCAGCCTTTCGATTCCGTGGTGACCACGCACGGTCCGACGATCCTCCGGGTCTGTCGGGCCGTGCTGGGCCCCGTCGACGCAGACGACGCCTGGTCGGATACGTTCCTCGCCGCCCTGCAGGCCTATCCGAAGTTGCCGCCGGACGCCAACGTGGAGGCCTGGCTGGTGACCATCGCCCACCGCAAGGCCATCGATCTCCTTCGAAAGGCCGCTAGGCAGGCCATTCCCGTCGCGGAGCTACCTGCCGTACCAAGCGCCGCAGACGTGGACCACCGCGACCTCGACCTGCAGCGGGCGCTCGCCGAACTGCCCGACAAGCAGCGGTTCTGCCTCGTCTACCACTACCTGGTCGGCCTCCCCTACGCCGAAGTGGCCGAGATCCTCGGCGGAACTCAGACTGCGGCGCGCCGGGCCGCCGCCGACGGCATCGCCAAGCTCCGCACGACGAAGGGATTGATCCCGTGATGACGGAGAAACGCGACCACCGCATCGCCGAGCTCCTCGGCCCGGTCCCGCCACCGACGAGTGCCGAGCTCGACGTCCTGCGCGCGCGCCTGGCCGAGCGCGCCGACACGGAGGGCCTGCTCGACGTCGCCTACCGCACCGTCGACAGCCCCGTCGGCACACTGCTGTTGGCGGCCACCCCCACGGGCATCGTCCGCGTCGCCTACGAGCGCGAAGATCTGGATGCGGTCCTGATGCAGCTCGCCGCGAGGCTCAGCCCGCGCATCGTCGCCGCGCCTCGACGGCTCGAGCCCGCGGTCCGACAGCTCGACGAGTATTTCGCGCATCGGCGCGAGGGCTTCGACCTGCCCCTTGATCTGTCGCTCAGTTCAGGATTCCGGCGGCGGGTGCTCGAGCACCTCCCTGCCATCGGCTACGGACGGACCGCGAGCTACGCAACGGTCGCGGCCGCCGTCGACAACCCCAAGGCGGTGCGGGCGGTGGGCAGCGCATGCGCCACCAACCCGCTTCCGTTGATCATCCCCTGCCACCGGGTCGTCCGCTCCGACGGAGGCATGGGCAACTACCTCGGTGGACTACCGGCAAAGCGGCTGCTGCTCGACCTGGAGGCCGTCGCATGAGCTCCGCATCGATCACCCGCTCTACCGCGAGGTCCGCCTACGGTGGGCGGGTTGCCCGCAACGACTGGGCAGCCATCGCCGCCGAGCTCGACGAGAACGGATGCGCACTGACCTCGGAGTTGATCGGGCCCGCCGATTCCGAGCGGCTCATCGGGCTCTACGACTGCGACGATGCCTTCCGCTCGACCATCGACATGCACCGCTACCGGTTCGGAGCGGGTCAGTACCGCTACTTCGCCGATCCGCTGCCGAGCATCGTGGATGAGCTGCGGCATGCGTTGTATCCGCGGCTGCTTCCGATCGCCCGCGACTGGTACACCAGGCTCGGCCGCCCGACCCCCTGGCCCGACGACTTCGACGAGTGGCTGACGCAGTGTCACCACGCCGGGCAGACCCGACCCACGCCGCTGATCCTTCGCTATGGTCCCGGCGATTGGAACGCGCTACACCGTGACCTTTACGGGGACCTCGTGTTCCCGCTCCAGGTGGTCATCAACCTGACCATGCCCGAGGTCGACCACACCGGTGGGGAATTCGTGCTCCTGGAACAACGTCCGCGCGCGCAGTCATGCGCCACGGTCCTCGCCCTGCCGCAGGGCCGGGGATTGGTGTTCACCACCCGCGACCGCCCCGTCCGCAGCGCCCGCGGCTGGTCGGCCGCGCCGGTCCGCCACGGCGTCTCCGTCGTGCGCAGCGGTCACCGCGTCGCACTCGGCATCCTCTTCCACGACGCACCGTAGGACCCTACCGTGGACAACTCACCCGGCTTCGCGGACCCGGCCCGGCATTACACGTTGCTCGGCGCCGACGGGCGCGACTACCGCAGCCCAGAGAAGGGCACACTCGGCGGCCACCGACGGTCCAGGATCTACGGACGACTCGACTGCCCATCAGCTCTTCAGGCCATCGCTCGCGGCGGATACGTCGCACAGCGCGTCTTCTTCGCCGACGCGGCCGTAGCTGAGCAGGCCGGCTACCGACCATGCGGCGTGTGCCTTCGCGAAGCGCACCGCGTTTGGAAGCGCAGACGCGACGACCCGCCCCCCATCAGGCCGGCCGTCCCGAACGTCTCGGCAGAGGTCACTGCCCTCATCCGACTCGCCACTGCCCGCAGCGCCAATGCCATCTCCCTGGGCGGTGGCAGGCAACCCGAAGCCCAATACGCGCTCGACGCACTCGAAGCCGCGTGGACCGCTCGCGGCGGCCACATCCTGACGCGAGTCGACTGGCCCGCCCAGGCGGCCTCCTGGAACCGCCAAGCCCATCGCCTCACCGATTGGGCGCCCGACCTCTGGATCATTGCCGACACGCCCGGCGGCTGGGCCCCGGTTGCCCGGCGTCTGCACATCACCGCCCGTTGGTCTCCGGATCGCACACTGGGCTTCGGCTTCCTCGACACCATCGAGACGATTCGCCTGGCGGGACCAGACCTCCTCGACGGCATGACCGGATCTACCACCAGCGGCGGCCGGTGGTGGATCCGCGGCAACGACATCCACCGCAACCAGCACCCGACCCTCTTCGCGGCTCCGTAGCCCAGTCCGAGCCGGCGACGGCACGTGAAAGGTGATCTCGCGGGTGCTCAAGGTCAGCCGGAACACGGTGCGGGCTGCTGATACCGCTGCTCGACCACGCTCAACTCCCTCATGACGAGGGAGTGCCAAGAATCAGCCGAAGGTGCACAGGTCAGGAGTGCCCCCGGGCAAAATCGAACTGCCGGCACCGGCTTTAAGAGGACATCGTCGATCGGCGTCTACTGCAGGCGACTGTGCCCGACGACAGGGTCGACTCTGGCCGCCTGTGGTTGCTGTGTTCGACGCGATTTCATGCCCACGGCCATGCCCACGGTCGTCCGTGGCTCGCCGCGGACCGGGTACCCCGGCTCGTTGCAGGCCGCGACCGGAGACGTCGGCGCCAGCTGAATGTGGTCAGGGATCGTTCATTTGCGCCGCTGCCACCGGGCACTCATCGGGTCCCAGGTGCCGCGCAGGATGGCCCGTTCGAGAACGGGTTGCACACAGGTGGCCAGCAACGCGATCGCGGCGGTGGGGTCGTGGGGGTCGCGCGGGAGCGGGCTGTCGACCGCCGCGCTGCGATACCCGGTCGTCCAGGCGCTACCGGGCAGGGTGATCTGGACCGGTAGATCGACGTGGCGGCGGAGGGCTTCATCGGTCACCGCCTGCCGAAGCTCACGCGCGTCGAGGGCGACCTGACGTAGGACCAGGACGATGTCGACGAGGTCTCGATAGCGGGAGGACGGGGCGGCTGCTTCACCGTAGCGGGCGTACATCGAGCAGATCTTGTCCGCCAGTTGGTCGTGCACCGGGTACAGGCGCAGCCGCGGTATCTCGGGTAGGCCGGGCAGGTCGAGCACGTGCGGCGGGCGGACGTGCTCGATGCCGGCGACCGGGCGCAGGTGCAGGGTCAGGTAGACGGTGAACCGGTCGAGCACGGTCGCGCCCACATAGGCGGCGAACGGTAGATCGGCAGCGTCGTCGCTGATGGGACGGGAGGACTCGAGTACGAATCGCAGCCTGTCCGGGGCGCTCGTGTCCAGGGCGGCGGTGAGCTCGGCGAGCGCCTCGGGAAGTGCCTCGGGAAGTTCGGTGTGCCGACCGGGGTGGTAGAGGTCCACGTCGCGACTGTGCCGGGCATCGGGCAGGCGGGCGAGCATCGCCGCCCCGCCCTTGAGGACCCACGGCGCATCGGGGTCGGCGAACACACGGGCGAGGAAGCGCTGGAACGCGAACTCCCGGCGCAGTTGGTTGACCGCTCGGCCGCGCCGCTGCGCTTGGGTGCGCAGTCGGTCGGCCAGCGCGCGGCGGAACGCCGCGTCGCTGTCGTAGGTGTGCTGACGGTCCGTCATGTAGTGGGTCCGAGGCCGCGGTCGGCGCGGCGGGCACCGACTAGGGCGACCACCGCGGTCAGCCCGGAGGGGACGCCTGCCTTGACCAGGAGGCGGTGCAGCAGTTCGGTCCCGTCGCCAAGTGGTGCGCCGTAGGTGTGGGCGTGGGGGCGCAGCGCGGCCGCGATGTCGTCAGGGTGCGCGCCGCCGTCGAGCACGGCGTCACGCACGATCCCCGCGAGGTGATCACCGTCGAGGTGGGCGGCGGCGAGGTCGCGGATGGTGATCGCCGGTGTGGTCACCGGCAGTCCACCGCGGATCGTCCAGTCCTTGGTGCCCAGCGCGCGGCGATGGAACCGGACGTCGGGTCGACGTGACTGGCGGCGGGTGGGGACCGTGAAGTCATGCCGGTCGGCGTCGAGGTTCCCGTAGCCGAAAAGCACGGCGGCCGAGCGATCTGACACCACATCAGGTGCCTGCTCGGCGAGCCGTTGTCCGGCGGTACGTGCGGGGTCGAGGGCCAGCCACGCGGCCCGCAGGTCGTCGAACGGGTCGGCGGGGGAACCGGCCAGCCGGTATACCCCATGTGCCAGTCGTTCCAGGGCCCCGTGGTCGCGGGCGAGCTTTGCCACCGACTGCGGACTGACCCCGACCGCCCCTGCCTGGGCCGTGGTCACCAGCCCCCACTGACTCGCCGCGACGTCAGCAAGGCGAAGTATCGACACCAACGATCTCGCTTCCTCGTGCTGCAATCCTCAACCGAAAGGCTATTATTGCAGTAGGTAAGACAATTATCGCAGTAAGCTTTGCCGTTCGGGCTGAGAGCCTGGGCGACCAGGGAGGCTACTGAGACGCCCCACAGCAGTCCGTGAGTGCATCGCCGCAGGTCAGGGGTGCCCCCGGGCAGAATCGAACTGCCGACACCCGCTTTAGGAGAGCGGTGCTCTATCCCCTGAGCTACGAGGGCTTGCGGTCAGATCCTCCCACGGGCACCGCACCTCACCTGCACCGATGCCGTCGAGCGCGCCGCCGGACGTGCTCCAGAAACTGTGAGACTTACTCACGATGCACCAAGAGTCAGCAGAAAATCAGCAGAGTTGGCGAACACCGCGCGGACTTTGTCGGCGTGCCCGGTTGTGGCGTGGGTGTAGCGGTCCAACGTGGTCGACGCCTGCTCGTGGCCGAGCACCCGCTGCACCTCGTTGATCGGGAGGTTGTCGGACACGAGCCACGTCGCGTAGCAGTGACGAAGGTCGTGGAAACGCATGGCCCTGGGCAGTTCGGCCTCGATGAGTGCACGCCGCCAGACCTGGCGGTGGAAGTTGGACCGCCGCCACGCTGATCCCGTCCGGACGGCGAACACCAGGCCCGAGTCGTTGGGCGCCGATCGGAGCTGGTGGGCCCGCACCAGGGACGTCAGCGCCGGGGGCATCGGACGGCCCGACCGCGACTTCGGGTAGGGCTTGATCTCCAGCCGTCCGTTGACCTCCACCAGCGTCCGGGTGACATGGAGCGCCGGGCCCGCGAGATCGACCTCGTCCCGATGCAGCCCGACGCATTCACCCCAGCGCAGTCCAGCCATGCCCGCCGTGCCGACGAGTGCTCGGTGCTCGATCGGTACCGCGGGCAGCAGCCTGCCGAAGAACTCCTCGCGGGTGATGATCACGCGGTGCGCCCGAGTTGAGGCCGGTCGCGGGAGTTGGACGTCGTCACACGGATTGAACGCGATCATCCGGGCGCGAACCGCCGCCCGCATGATCATCGACATCGTTCCGACGATCTTCGCCAGCGGCCAGCCGCCCACTTCGGGACGAGGTGATTGCGCAGCATCGAGGCGACGCGCTCCGTGCTGGTCAATTCCAGGGTGCGGCCACTGGCCCACAGTTCGGCGTGATCCTTGAAAGGCACGCGCCCGGCTCGGGCGTCCACGTAACTGCCGTGGGCAAGGTCAAGATCCACCCCAGCCAGGAATGTCTTGGCCTGCTTACGGGTGTTGAACGTCTTCGAGCGTTGTCGGCCGGTCGGATCGCGCCAGTTGGCGCGGTAACCGCCGGCGTCGGTCGGAACTACGTGTCCTAATCGATTACTCCCTCGCGAGCGCGATGTCGTTGAGCCAGTCGTGGAAAGCGGCTTTGGGTATCACCCAGCGGTGCCCCAGTCGGCGTGCGGGAATCGAACCGTCGCGCACCAGCGCGTAAGCGATGCACCGGGCCAGGCCGAGTATCGTCGCGACGTCATCGACTGTGTAGACCGCACAGGCCGGTGCCGGGCCACCGTCGTTCGGTTGGGTTTTGTGGAGTAGACCCGATTAGCTGCACGCCGGAACTACGGCGTGGCGTCGGGCACCTGGAGTGCGGCGACATCGCTGGGACCCGCGTGCAGTGATCGGAGCGTTGGCGCGCGCGTCTCGCCACGCCACGACGCGTCGCGGGTGGCCGGCGAAGGGCTCTTGGGCGGAGGTGGACGGGAATCGAACCCGCCTGACCGAGGTGCTCGGTCACGTCGGTTTTGAAGACCGCGGGGGCCACCAGGCGCCCACACACCTCCGGAGCAGAGGCTAGCCCTGCGACCGGCGGCTTACGGCAGGAGCCGGTGGGTGCCGTCCGCGGTTCGCTCGGCCCGGCCCGTGCGGGCGAGGAGGTCGAGGAGCGGCACGGCGACGCGCCGGGACGTGCCCAGCGCTTGCCGGGCCGCGCTCATCGTGAACTCGGGGCACACGGTCCGCAGGGCCGCCACCGCGAGTTCGTCCGCTCCGGGCAGCAGGACGATGCCGTCTGCGACCCACAGCAGCTCGCCGGCCTTGGTGAGCGCGGCCAGCTCGCGCGCACCGAGTCCGAGCGCGGCGAGCTGCGCGGCGTCGGGGGCGGCGAATTGGTTGCGTTCGAGGTCGGCGCGCAGCGCGTTCAGCGCTGCCTGCAGGCGCGGCGCGAGCGCGGGCGCCGTCTGCTGCTCGACGCGCCCGTCGCGCACGATGAGACCGGCGTCGTAGCCCTGTCCGGCCGCGATGTCGAGGACGGCGGCGACGAGGCGCCGGCTGGGGAGCTGGAGCGCGCGCCGGGCCGCATCCAAGGCGAGGCCGCGCTCAACGCCCGCGCAGTCGTGCGCGCGCACTTCCTCGGCGAGCCGGGCGGCGAGCGTTGCCGCCCACGCCGCGTCGATCAGCCAGCCGTCGAGCTCCGGGGCGCCCGTCCAGGACGCCGCGCCGGGCACGCCCATCGCGACCAGGGCAGCCCGCGGCGCGACGCCGCGGCGGGCCAGTTCGGCCGCCGGGGTCGGGGCATCGGACATGCCCGCGAGCTCGACCGCGCGGAGCGCCGCGGCACCGCGCCGGCGCAGCGCGGGCGGTTGCACGTCGAGCACGGTCACCCCGGCCACGATCGCCCGGCGCCCGGGGTCACGCAGGACCGCGCGTTCGCCGATGCGCAACGGCAGCGCGGGTTCGATGCGCAGGCGAGCGGCATCCGGTCCGAGCATGCGCAGCCGCACGGTCCGCGCGGCGCTGCCGACGTGCAGGCTCAGCTGCGCGGGCAGGCGGGACGGGACGGCCTGCGCCCCGCCTGCGGTGGGAGGCCCGCAGGGATGCAGGCGGACGTCCACGACGCCGGCGGCAAGCCAGGCCCCCGGGGTCACCAACGCGTCGCCCCGCACGATCTCGGACAGCGCGACGCGGCGCAGGTTCACCGCGACCCGGCACACCCCGTGGGCGCGCTCGACCGGCTCGCCGAGGCATTGCAGGGCGCGTACGGAGACCTGGCCCGGCCCCGTGGAGCCCACCAGGTCGAGCTTGTCGTCGACTCCGATGGTGCCGGCGCCGAGCGTTCCGGTCACGACGGTTCCGGCCCCGCGGATCGTGAACGCCCGGTCGATCCAGAGTCGGACGTCGGCGGCGGGGTTCGCTTCGGGGAGCTCGCCGGCGAGCCGGTCGAGCGCGGCGCGCAGCTCGTCCATCCCCGCGCCGGTCGTCGCGGACACCGCGACGGTGGGCAGCCCGGCCAGCGGCGTGCCTGCGAGGTGCTCGCGGGCCTCCTCCGCAGCGAGCGCAGCGTCCATCAGGTCGCTGCGGGTGACGGCGACGACGCCGTGCGCGACGCCGAGCGCGGCGAGCGCGTCGAGGTGTTCGGCGGACTGCGGCATCCAGCCGGAGTCCGCGGCCACGACGAACAGGACGGCGGGCACGGGACCCACGCCGGCGAGCATCGAGGTGATGAAACGTTCGTGGCCGGGGACGTCGACGAAGGCGATCGTCGAGCCGCCGGGCAGCGTGGTCCACGCGAAGCCGAGGTCGATGGTCATGCCGCGGCGGCGCTCCTCGGCCCACCGGTCGGGCTCCATGCCGGTCAGTGCGCGAATCAGCGTCGACTTGCCGTGGTCGACGTGCCCGGCCGTGGCTACGACGTGCACGCGAGCACCGCGGCACGCAGCGCGTCGTCCGCCTCGGGCGGCAGGGCCCGCAGGTCGAGCAGGCACAGCCCACCCTCGACCCGGCCGAGCACGGCGGGGTGGCCCGCCCGCAACGCCGCGGCATACGGCTCGGGCAGGGCGACGGCGGCGCTGGGCAGCACGACCCCAGGCGCGCCGCCCCCGCCGACCGTTGCCTGGGTGTCAACGGCCCGGGCGTCAACTCCTGCCCCGGCCAGCGACCCGGCGAGGGCCCGGGCCCGGTCGCGCAGGACCAGGTGGTCGGTGGCGAGCGCTACGTGCACAGGTGGGGCCGGCCCGCGCAGGGTCGCCTCGACCGCGGCCAGGCACAGCTTGTCCACCCGCATCGCCCGCGCCAGCGGGTGCCGGCGGGCCCGGGCTATCAGGTCGGCGCCCGGCCCGGGCGCGCCGAGCAGCACGCCGCCCTGCGGCCCGCCGAGCAACTTGTCGGTGGACGCGGTCACGACCGCAGCGCCCGCGGCGAACTCGCTCGCCGCATCCGGCTCGTCGGGCAGAGCCGGGTGCGGCCGCAGCAGGCCCGACCCGATGTCGACCACGACCGGCGCGCCGAGGTCGCGCAGCTCCGCCACGGTCGCGCCGGCGGTGAAGCCCCGGACGACGAAGTTGGACGGATGCACCTTGAGGATGAACGCCGTCCGTCCTCCCACCGCCGCGGCGTAGTCGGCCCGGTGGGTGCGGTTCGTCGTGCCCACCTCGCGCAGGCACACGCCGGCGGCCGTGAGCAGGTCGGGGATCCGGAACCCGTCGCCGATCTCGACGAGTTCCCCACGGGAGATGACGATCTCCGGGGGCTGCTCGCCGGTGGCCGCCGCGGCGGCGGTCAGGGCCAGCAGGGCGAGGGCGGCGGCGCCGTTGTTGACCAGGTGGGCTTCTGCCGCCGCGGGCACGGCCTCGAGCAGCGCACTGATGGCCCCGGCGCCGCGCCGACCGCGCCCGCCGCCGGCGAGGTCGAGTTCGAGGTCGCAGGTCCCGGCGGCCAGCGCGAGGGCGTCGATCGCGGCCGCGGACAGCGGCGCGCGGCCGATGTTGGTGTGCAGTAGCACCCCGGTGGCGTTGAGGACGGGCCGCAGGCTCGTGGCCGCATTCGGCAGCTCGGCCAGGACCGCGGCCACGATGGCGTCCTGATCTGGCGTCAGATCCCCACAACGCACGCGGTCCTGGGCCGCGCCGACGGCTGCCTTCACCTCGGCCCGGCCGAGGCGGCGCAGTGCGTCGGCGAGCTGGGGCGCGGCCAGGACGGCGTCAGTGCGGGGAACCAGCCGGCGGTGGTCGGGTACCGCTGCGTCCGGCTCGGCCCCGGCGTCGTCCTCGACCTTCATCGTCCCGGCCTTGGAGGATGTCTCACGCGGCGAACTGGCCTACTGCGGCGCGGCCTCGACGCCGCCCGGCTGCGTTGTCGTCGTCGCCGTATACAGGCGATTGAGGCGAGCGCAGCGCGAGAGCGAGCTTGCGAGCCCTCGCAGCTGCCGAACCGATTGAAGCCTGTTGACCGCAGGGAACACAACCCCGGTATCGGCTCCTCCTCCGCCTTGCCGGATCGACGCCGATGCTGCGCCTCGCTACAGGCGATTGAGGCGAGAGGAGAGCGAACAAGCGAGCTTGCGAGCCTGTTCGCTGTACCGAGCCGATTGAAGCCTGTTGGAACACGGCCGGCCACGTGAGACACCCTCCTAGCGCAGAGTGATCCGGCCGGCGCCGGACCGGACGCGGCCGATGACGGCGGCGGGCGGGCCGAGCTCGTTCGCCGCGCGTGCGGCCGCCTGCGGCGAGGCGCCGAACAGCAGCCCGCCGGAGGTCTGCGCGTCCGAGAGGAGCACGACATCAAGTTCGGGCCGGCCGCCGGGGTCGAGGATCTGCTCGACCCACTCGCGGTTGCGGCGCGTTCCCCCGGAGACGTTGCCGGCGGCCGCGAGCTCCCGCGCCCCGGGCAGCAGCGGGACGGCGTCGGTGTCCAGCTCGACGTCGACCCCGGACGCCGCGGCCATCTTGCGTAGGTGCCCCAGCAGCCCGAACCCGGTGACATCGGTACACCCCGTCGAGCCGGCGGTGAGCGCGGCCCGCGCAGCGGCGGCGTTGGAGGCGCACATCGAGGCGAGGGCGGCCGCCGCCTGCTCGATGCGCGCCTCGCCCCGCTTGATCGCGGTAGTCACGACGCCGACGCCCAGTGCCTTGGTCAGCACGAGCGCGTCGCCGTCGCGCAGTCCGGCGTTGGTGAGAACCCGGTCCGGGTGCACCAGGCCGACAACCGCCAGCCCGTACTTGGGCTCGGGGTCGTCCACGCTGTGCCCGCCGACAATCGCGAACCCGCCCTCGGCCGCGATCTCGGCGCCACCGGCCAGGACCTCGGCCAGCATCTCCAGGGGCAACTCCGTAGAGGGCCAGGCGACCAGGTTGAGCGCCAGCAGTGGCGTGCCGCCCATCGCGTACACGTCCGAGACCGCGTTCTGGGCGGCTATCCGGCCCCAGGTGCGCGGGTCGTCCACGACCGGGGTGAAGAAGTCCGTGGTGGCGACGAGAGCACGTTCCGAGTCGAGCCTCCACACCGCGGCATCGTCACCGGTCTCGGTGCCGACGAGCAGGTCCGGGTGGCGCTGCGGGGTGAGCATGCCCACGAGGTCGGCCAGCAGGGCCGGGCCGAGCTTGCAGCCGCATCCCGCGCCGTGGCTGAACGCGGTGAGCGGGCGGGCGATCGCCTGGTCGGTCATCTGACACCTCCTCGGGTGCGCGTGCATCGTAGGGTTCCTGCCCCGCCGCGCAACTACAGCTGACGTGGAATCACATGAAGTTCCTCGTGTGCAGGGCGGAGATCTCCGCGGCCTCGGCGGCCGGGAAGCCAAGGTGCTCGAGGCGGTGCCGGCGACCGGCGTCCATGTCCCGGGCGAGGGCCTGCACCCTGGCGTGGCCCAGCGCGATCCCCGCGACGCTCCATTCGGGTGAGGCGAGCACGACGAGGGAGTCGAAGACGTCGGTGTTCAACCCGGCCGTGCCGGCCAGGGCGTCGTGGCGGCGTTCGGCGGCCGCGCGCAGCCGGTCGAGCAGGCCACGGTCCGCCCGGGCCTGATGGGCCAGGTGCGCGATGCCGAAGGCGACGTGGCGGGCCTCATCAGCGTGCGCGAGGCGGACGATCTGCCGGGTCACCGGATCCGGGGCGTGCCGGTCGAGGAAGGTCAGCAGGTGCAGGAAGCTGCCCTCGCCCAGCACGGAGAGCAGGAAGGAGGCGAGCGCGAAGTCCGGCTCGGCGAGCAGGGTCGCGAGGGAGGCGCGGCCGCCGACCGATGACGTGCCGAGTGGCGTGCCGCCGAGCAGGGCCCGGCGGGTGAAGACCTCGACATGGCGGGCCTCGTCCGCAGCCTGTACCGCGAGCAGCTGCACGACCTCCCGAAAGTGCGGGTGCACCTGGGTGAGCAGGCGCGCGGGTACGAGGAGCGCGGCCTGCTCGTTCTCGACGAGGAAGGTCATGATCTGGACGAGCGCGGCTTCCGCGTCCTGCGCCTGCGGGTCGGTGGGGTCCGCCGGGCTGTGCGCGGCCCAGTCGATCGCGGTGGCCGGGTCCCATTGCTGGGCCGCCGCCGCGGCGTAGAGGGCCGGGGCGAGGTCGGCCCAGACGACATCGCGTTCGTCGAAAGCGCAGCGCAGCGGCGGACCGCCGGCCTCGACCAGCGCGCCCCGCGGGGCCAGGCCCCAGTCGGCCGCCGGGCGCGCGACGATGCCCTCGGGCCCGGGGGCGCCGGCGCGCACGGCGTCTGCCCAGCGCTGCGTCTGCGCGGGGCCGCGGACAATCGTCCACCCCCCGTCGCCGGCGGCCAGGCCATGCCCGCGGTGGCGGCACCAGGCGGGCAGGTGCGCCGCCAGTGCCGGGTCCGTGCCGACGACGGACACGGCCTCGCCGGGCGCGAGGCCGCGCAGCCCGCGGTCGAGCAGCAGGTGCGCGCCCGCGTCCAGGCCGAGGTACTCGAGGTCGATGGTGCCCGCAGGCTCTGTCATGGCGTCCCACTCGCAGGCTCGGTGACGCTCTGTCATGGCGTCCCACTCGCAGGCTCGGTGACGCTGCATCAGGGGCGGTAGCCCGCGGCGGTCACCGCGCCGGCGCGGTCGTAGAAGCCGGCGGCGTCCACGGCGGCGTCGAGCTGGCCGAATCCGGTGTCGCGCCCGGGTTCCCATCGGGTGAGGCCTTCGAGGTCCATCAGCGGGCGCACCGCCGGGTCGGCGTAGTCCATCGCCAGCAGGGTCTCGACGAACCGGGTGGCTGCCGCGGAGTCGGCGTCGCTACGCACCGCCATGACGCAATGGTCGTAGGGATCGGTGCTGGCCAGGACCCGAGTGCCAGGCGGCAGGATGCCTTCGGTGGCGAACAACAGGTGGTTCGCGTCGATCATGCACGCGGCCGCCGCCTCTCCTGCGACCAGTGCCCGGGCGGCCTCTCGTTCACCGCCGATGTGGTCGCCGTGCAGGCCGACGCCGATGTCGAACCGCAGGACGTCGCCGTCGGCGGCGGCACCATGACCGCGCAGCAGGGCCAGCGGGATCAGCGTGGCCTGTGGGGAGTCGACGGCGCCGACGGCCACCCGCTCGCCCTTGAGGTCGGCCAGCCGCTCGTAGCCGGCGTCAGCGCGCACCACGATGACGGAGGTCAGGTCCCTATCGGTGTCACGCATGACGGCGGGCACGACGCCCACCCCTCGGGCTTCGGCCAGGCGGCGGGCGCGCAGCCACGCCAGCGGCGAGTTCCACGCCGCGTGGATATGACCCGCGATCAGATCGTCGACCTGGCGCTCGTAGTTCGAGTAGAGGACGTAGTCGTAGTCCACGCCCTGGTCGCGCAGCCACGCGCGAAAGCCGGTCCAGATCGGCACGACCTTGGCATCGTAGGCGACCGCGCCCATCACGAGAGTCACAGCGGGAGCCGTCCCTTGCTCGGGGACGGGTCCCGCGGGTCGTAGTTACGGCCGTGCTCAACGACCCCTTGGCCGGGGAGGAGGGGCCGCCCCTGCGGCGCCACGTTGCCGTCCGGGTTGGTTACGTGGGCTCATCCGTCAAGCTCCGTCGACTGTTGCCCACCAACCGCCATCATCCAGCAAGCACTCGAACGGGCGTAGCGGCTCCTGGGCCAGGTCCAAACGATTGAGCCCGTCAGCTGCCTTCCGGCGAACTGGGTGCCCGGCCAGGGACACCGGGACTGCCGTGCGCCCGCGGGATCGCCCGGAAGCCGGGAGGCGAGGCCTGCGTGATGGTTCGGTGCCGGACGTGGTCATCCGTACCCGAACCCGCAGGCCCTCGCCCGTCGGCCCTTGCTCGCCGGTATGGCCCGGCGCTACCCGCCGGGGCTCTGCGCGCGTATCTCGCGCATGGTGGCGACGATCTCGTCGACCTCCAGGACGTCGACCATCAGGCCAACCTGCTCCTCCCACACCGCTTCCGGGATCGCCGCACGCGGCTCGTCCTCCAGAACGTGATACACCTCGAGGCCCAACTGGACCCCGGCCAACGGACCCGCCCAACTCGGATCACCGAGCACAACCGTCTCGGCGGCGATCCCGGCGCTCTCGGCGTCGGGCGATCCCAGCAGCACCAGCAGCGAGTCGCCGCCGTGCTCGTCCGCCAGGCGCTTGATCCGCTCCTGGGTGGACAGGTCCATGGCTCCGGCCGAGGTTCAAACGAAGCACTCGGTCGACATGAAAGCCACTGCGCCACCGGCCTCGGTGACGCAGGTCGCGATCGCCGTGGCGGCGATTCCGTCCCGTTCGCCGATCACGATCACCTGCTTACCTTCGAACATCAGTCCCTCCTCTCTCTCACTCGTCCGGTCACTTTGCTCCTCCGGTCTCGCCCGGGTCACGGTTGCCCGCCGTCCAGTTGCCCGCCGTCCAGTTGCTCGGCCAGCCACTGGTCCAACTTGGCTCGGGTGAGGCTGGGGTCGGTGAGCCTGGCGGCCTCCTGCCCGTCCCGGAAGATCATCAGGGTCGGCAGCCCGCCGACCCGGTAGGACATGCACAGGCGGCGGGCCTTCGCGACGTCGAGCTTGACGACCTTGAGCTGCGGCCGTTCGGAGGCGATCTCGACGATCCGAGGGGCCAGCGCCACGCACGGACGGCAGGACTCCGCCCAGAAGTCGACGAGCACCACCCCGGACGCGATGCACTCCTCGAAGTTCTCCTTGCCCGCCTCCACGACCTCGCCCATGGGCGCGCCTCCCGTCATGATGGTTTCGCTGTCTCGGTCTGGGCCTGGATGCGCCCCGGGTTGGCTTCGATCAGCACACTCATGCCGTCCGAGCGTTGCGACATCCGCCCGAGGAACAGGCTGCCCTTCGCCATCAGCAGGACCCGCTGCGCGGCGCCGGAGCGCAGCCGCTCCAGGGCATGGGGGAGATAGCACAGCGCCGAGGCGATGTGGCCCTGGGTCGGTGCGAAGCCCGACATGCCGTGCCGCGCGACGAACTCGCCGATCTGCGCCTTCTCGATCGCGCCGCGGCGCGCTGCGAGCGCGGCCAGGGTCCGGTAGTTCCGGTCGGCGACGTCGCCGGAGCCTTGCGGCTCGGTGATCTCCGGGTTGTGCAGCTCGGTGGCGTAGTCGTCCACCTCAGTCATGGCCAGGCCCAGGGTCTCCAGCGGTCGCACCGCCAGGTCGTGCAGGATCTGCGCGTTGCCCCCGCCGGAGGACACCCGGTGCCGGCCGACCGCGTCCAGCCGGATGCGGGGCGAGACGCCGTCGTCGGCGGTGACCAGGAAGGCCGCCCCCGCGATCACGTCCTCCAGCACCGGTAGCCCGTTGCGCAGGTGCCCCTCGTACTTCATACCAAGTTTGGGCAGCGACCCGCCGGCCACCACCGCGACCTGCTCGAACACGCCGGCGCTGACCAGGCTCGCGGCGATCACCAGCGCGGAGATCGGGGCGGCGCAGAAGTTCTTCACGTCCGCGCCGGAGGAATCGAGGAGCCCGGCGGAGCCGGCGATCGTCTTGCCCATGTTCCCGCCGCCGCGCTGGTAGCGGTCGCCGACGGCCTCCTCGGAGCAGGAGAGGGTGTACTGCACGGCGGCCGGGTCCAGACCGTTGCCGTGCAGCAGCGACATCAGCGCGAGCGTTCCCGTCGCCTTGCACGCCAGGTTCTCCAGCAGGACCGGCGCCGTGAGCGACTCGTCCTCCTCGTGCGCTCCGGACAGGGCGGCCACCAGGGTGTGCGGCGCGACGTGCAGCCCGAGCGCACCCTTCTCCAGCCTGGCCGCCACGTCCCCGGCCGCGGCACAGATGGCCGGCAGGTCGAAGTGCGCCGCGAGCGGATGGGCGGCGAGCGCTGCCGAGGCCCGGGCCGCGAACTCCGGGTCCAGGGTGAGCAGGCCGAACTCGTCGACGAGCGCCATCACGGCGAGCAGCTCCTCCTCGGGAAGGAACTCCCCGAAGGGGGCGAAGCGCCGAGCCCCGGGCAGCGTCTGGCCGGCCCACGGCCGGGCGGGCAGCTCGCGGGGATGGCAGGTACCCAGGTAAGCCTGGTGCGGCGGGTATCCCATCGCCTCGTCGTAGCTGCGCAGCCCGGCGACGAACGCGCTCGTTGTCTCCGGGTTGCCCGCCAGCGTCCGGGACGGCTTGGAGCCGTGCACGGCCAGGCCCGGGGCATGCGCCAGGAAGGTGCCGGCGGCTCGGATCACTGCCTCAGGAATCGCCGGCCTCCGTCTCGATGGGTGCGGGCCCGACCTCGAAGACCGTGGGGCCCTCCACCGGAGTGGCGACCGCCTCGAGGCAGCGGGCCACCAGCCGCTTGCGCCAGGCGCGTTCGGCTGCGGCCTTCATGGTGGGGTCGCCGGACGGGTACGGGATGCCCCCGCCGACCACGATTCGCGGCGCTCCGACCTGTTCGGCGATCGTCACCAGGTTGGTGATGACAGCGGTGGGAATGCCCGCCCGCTCCACCTCTTTCGCAAGCGTTGACCCGCAACGCGTTCCGGTTCCTCAAGTGGCGGTGAGGATCGCGGCCTGCACGCCCGCCGCGCGAAGCTTGGCCGCCCACTCGACGCCGAACCGGCGAGCCGTGGCCACCGGCGTGCCGTTGCCGATCGTGACGTACATGTCCTCGTGCAGCACGCCGATCGCCCCGTCGCGCTCCAGGGCGCGGGCCATGTCCAGCGGGACGAGGCGGTTGGGGTCCGTGTTCGCGGCGGTGGTGGCGAACCCGCCGTCGACGCACTCCCACTCGCCGGAGGCCAGGGCGTCCAGCGCGGCGACGTTGTAAGCCACCCAGCGGGTGGCCCGCGCCGCCTCTACCCGGTCGGGGTTGCCGAGGGGAACCATCGCCCCCTCGGTGAGCAGCGCCACCCGGGCGTTCGCGACGTTCTCCACGGGTGCGGCCGGGGTGATCGAGTCGTAGCCGCCCAGCGGCACCTCGGTCGCCTCGGTCTCGCCGGCGAGGCGCCGGCGCACCAGCGCGACCGCACGTTCGGCGGCCGTCCGCTCCACCAGCCGCCCGAGGCGGGCGGTGCGGCTGACCCGGCCGTCGGCCTCGGTGAGCGAGGAGCCCGCGGCGAGTTTCGCGACCGCCGGCGCCAAACGCTCCAGCGAGGGCTTCATCTCCCGCGCGGTCGCCCCCGACGCCACGACCGGCGCGGTGCCCGCCTCGCCCAGCCCCGGGTTGTCCGAATGCATGGACGCCAGTGCCGGCAGGCCGGCAGCAGTGGCCGCCGCCGTCAGGCGGGCGCACACCAGCCCGTAGCGCCCCGAACCGAACGCCGGGCCGGCGACCAGCACCTCGGCGCCGGCCTCGCGCGCCAGTTGCACCAACTGGTCGGTCGCCCCCTCGATCGTCGAGGCGTAGTCGTCGCCGCAGACCACCGTGGCGACGATCGAATGCTCGGCACCGAGCAACTGATTGAGCAGCCGGCCCGGCCCGACCGGCCCGTCGATCACCTGCGGGCCGACGCCCGCGGTCTCCTCGCCGCCGAGCCCGGCGTAGAACTGGTTGATGTAGTGGACGACGCGCATCAGGCGGCCCCCTCCCGGGTCAGGGATGGCAAGGACTCGGTGGCACAGGTGAAGCGGCCGGCGCCCAGCGGGCTGAGCGCGCTCAGGATGGTCGCCACGGGAACCTCGACCGCGGCCGCCGCGTCGGCGCCCGCGACGTCCAGCCGCGTCCCGCCGAGGGCCCGGTCGACGGCGGGCAGCGCGAACCGCTGGTCGTAGTTGCCGGTGCTGACCACCGAACCCCGCCGTGGGCCGGCGACCAGGGGCGGCCCGGTGCCGTCGGGACCGGACATCTCGGCGTACAGCGCCACCGCGGGCACCCCGGCCGCCTCCAGCGCGTCGACCTTCATCGCCAGGTCGTTGTCCGCGTTGCCCGCACCCTCCTTGGTCACGATCACCGCGTCGAAGCCCGCCATGCGGCACAACCAGGCGGCGTGCGCGGAGACCAGTTCCTTGCCCGACTGCAGGACCGGCTCGGGGCACAGCACCAGCCCGCCGAACGCCACGTCCGGGTCGGCGCACAACGCCGCCAGCACCGGGTGGTTCTGGTGCACGTAGGTCGGGTTGCGCAGCGCCGGGTGGCCGTACTGGCCACTGACCACGGCGCCGTCGTCGATCTCGCCCGGGTCGAGGAAGGTGGGCAGGCTCTCGGACAGGGACTTGCCGTAGACGAAAACATCCTTGAACGCGCCCTGGGTCTGCAGGTTGGTGATCACGCCCACTCGCGGGCGGCCGTTTGCCGACCCGGCGGGGCACGGCGTCAGCGGCTCCTCCTCGGCGTCCGGCGTGGCCTCGGCCGCGGCGTCGGCGAGATGCACGGCCAGCCGCAGCAGGCCCCGGCGCACGGCGGCCTCGACGTCGACCCAGGAGGCATCGGGGGCCGGGTCGAACTCCACGACCACGTTGTGTGTGCGGGCGAACGGCGAGAGCTCCGCGGCCGGGCCGGACATGTCGATCAGGCCCTCCTGGTTGCGGGGCAGGAAGCCGGCGGCGAGCACCGCGGCACCGCGCAGCACGTGCACGTCACCCCCGCGGGGGCGGTTGACCGGCGCCACCCAGCCGGGGAAGGTGCCGCCCTGCCTGCCGCGCGAGCGTGGTTCGACGACGTCGAGCGGCTTCACGATGCGCACCGAGTCGCCGGGCGAGGCGGTGTGGGCGCGCACCGCAGCCAGCGCCGGGTCCGCGAAGAGCGCCCGGACATCGTCGGCACCGACGATCAGCCGGCGCTCGGCGTAGGAGGTCCTCGCACCGATCACAGCCGCCTCCACGCGATGGATGATGCGTCGCACGCCGGCCATCCGCCTCCTCCATCTCTGCTGGGAAACTCCGTATTCGGGACGAACTCGCGGGGGTTGCGGGCACGGATCGGTCCCCGGTGGCCGCCCACACCAGCCAAGGCGAGAACCGGCTGGAGATGACACCCGGGACCAACCTGCGCGGCCTCCTACGCTGCCGGCCCGCCTTCGAAGCCCGACACCCCCGCCCGGGGGATCCCGGTGATGAACACCAGGCCGGGCCCGACCGGCTCCCCCGCCATCAGGACCGCCACAACCACCGCCGGGTGTCGACCAAGCGCCGGACACCATGATCCCGTCCCAGCCAGTCCCGCCGATGGTTCGGCCGTGGGGACCAAGGGGTCGCGACCCCGGCGCAGGCTGAAGACCACCGCGCCGAGGGTAGCCGGGTTTGTCCGCCCCCGGCCCCCGATCCGACCCGTACCGGGCGCCCGAGTGGCAACAGCACCGAGCGGGAACTGTTCGGAGCCGAGGACGGATGAACGGACGGATTTACGGTCACACGGGTACGGGCGAGCCGATCGCCGACGAGATCATCGAGGAGCCGGCCGACCAAGCCGAGGCCGGCTACCAGCCGGGTCAGCTCCAAGGACGCCGCAGGGGGCCTGGACGGCCCCCGCTGGGGGCGGCGGCCAAGTCCGTGGAGTCAGTGCGGCTGGAGCCGGCGCTACGAGCCGAGATCGCCCAACGAGCCGCCGCCGAAGGCGTCACGGCGCCCGAGTTGATCCGTCGAACACTGCACGAGTACTTCCGAAGCGCATAACCCCCGCCGCGAACGACTGCCGACCAGCCCCCTGACTCACGGCCTCCGTCGAAGTCGTTGCACGTGCAACATGCCGAGCCCGACGCCATCCTGACGCACCGTCAGGCAGTCCCGGTCGAGGGCCGAGAAAGTCAGCACAAAATCAGCAGACGGTCTGGCACTGGGCCCTACGGCCCAGTGCCAGACCCCACTCGACCTGCGGCTTTGTCTCCCGCGGACCCTGGTGGACGACGCCGGCCCGCGTTAGGAGAGCGGTGCTCCATCCCCTGAGCTACGAGGGCGGTGCGGCCAGATCTTCCCACGAACCCAAGGTGAGGCCGTCACCGATCCCGCCGGCGGCGTCCGTCGGCCACCCCGGACAGGTCGGAACGCATCATCGTCATGGCGCCATCATGGCCGGGCCCGGTCAGGCTTCAGGCGCCGGTCGCGGTTCCGGCGACGACGCGGTCGGGATCGGCCGGCGCGTCCGACCGGGTCCGGTCAAGCCGCCGCACTACCCGGCCTCCGGAGCCCGAAACTGCTCCGATCGGGTGAACGCGGCGCTGAGGGAGTATTTCTGTCCGAATTGCCGGCCTCCGGGTCAGTCGCACGGGCGAGATTATCGAATTTCACCACTTTGGGGTTCGCTAATTCGGCGGTATTCCCGGCCCGGCGCCTTTCGTAGGTTCTAGCGCAGAACACGGGAACCGGGACGGGTGAAGACAACCGGCACCCCATGTTTCTCAATCACACACGGTCTTTCGGGCCGATGACCCAGCACCAACCGCCCGCCGGGGCGAATTCGTTCATGCGGTTGTAACGCAATGACGCGTCGCGATCACGGCCGAATTCGTGCAGGCGCGCGCCGGGTCATGGACGTCGACAGGTCGCCGGTAATTCACAACCCCATTCACGTGTCGAATGCACCTGTTTTCGGAGGATGGCCGTGTCCGCGACCGACCTGCTGCCCAGTCCGCCCAGCAACAAGGAAAAATACGCATACTTCGGACGCAGGCACCGATGGATGCCTTTCTACATGTTCGCCTCGTTCATGGGCGTGATCCTCGCGCTGCTGAAGCTCTCGCTGAAGACCGAGACGACCCACCTGCTGTGGATCCTGGTGGTCCTGCTCTTCGTGTACGGCTACACCGGCTTCCGGGCTTCGGCCTGGGGCCGCCGGCACGACCTGTGGGACCACCGGACGCTGGTCGACCAGCGCCCCGCCACGGAACGGCTGCCCTCGGTCGACGTGTTCCTGCCCTCGTGCGGTGAGCCGATGGAGGTGTTGCGGAACACCTACACCTGGGTGGCCCGGCTGGCCTGGGAGGGCGAGTTGACCGTCTACGTGCTGGACGACTCGGCCCGGCCCGAGGTCGCATCGCTGGCCACCTCGTTCGGGTTCATCTATCTGACCCGACCGGACCGTCCGCGGATGAAGAAGGCGGGCAACCTCGCCTACGGCTACGCCCACTCCGACGGCGCCCTGATCCTCATCCTGGACGCGGACTTCGTGCCGCGCTCGGACATGCTGACCGAGCTGGTGCCCTACTTCGACGACGCGAGGGTCGGCATCGCACAGTCGCCGCAGTACTTCGACCTCTATGAGGAATTCAACTGGATCCAGCGGTCCTCGGGCGCGGTCCAGCAGCTGTTCTACCGGTTCATCCAGACGGCCCGCGACCGGGTCGACGGCGCGATCTGCGTGGGCACCAACGCGCTGTACCGACGCGCGGCCCTGGACGAGATCGGGGGCATGCCGCAGATCTCGCACAGCGAGGACGTCTACACCGGCGTCGAGCTCATGCGCGCCGGTTACATCGTGCGGTACATCCCGCTCGTGCTCGCGAAGGGCCTGAGCCCGGACACCTTCAGCGGCTACACGAACATGGTCTACCGCTGGTGCACCGGGTCGATCAGCCTGATGGTGGACGCGAACTTCCGGCACGCCCCGCTGCGGCCGGCGCAACGACTCTGCTTCTGGGCCGGGTTCATCTTCTACATCACCTCGGCGTTGAGCGTCATCGTCGGGACACTGCCCGGGCTGTTGATGGCCTGGTGTTTCCCGGGCGACGTCCGCCCGACCAACGTGATTCCGTTGCTGCCCTCGATCATCGCCTCGATCGTGGTGTTCCCGGCGATGTTCGGGACGCTGAAGTTCATCGAGCTCGTCCGACTCAACATCGTCTCGGGCTACTGCTTCCTGTTGTCCGTCTGGGACTTCGCGCGCAACCGGACGGCCGCCTGGGTGCCCACCGGCGCGGTGAAAGCCAGTCCGGTGGAGCGAAAAGTGCGCCACGGCCTGCTGTGGTGGGGCGGCTTGATGGAGCTGGTGATGTTCGCCGGGATCGGGCGCGGGATCGCCGACTACGGCATCGGCCGCTACTGGGTGATGTTGTTGATGGCGGTGGTGAACTTCTGGGCCTACCTGCCCCTCGCGCTGCCCGGTCAGGGCCTGCACGGTGCCCCGGTCCGGCGCCGCGCCCGCCGTCCCATTCCGGCGACGGAGCCGATCCCCGTGGTCCCGGCCACCGGCTGAGACGTGCCGAACCCGCTCCCCCGCACCACCCGGTCGCCCGTTCGCTCCAACCGCCGAAAGGTCGCAAGAAATGTCCATCGAGTCGATGCCCGGCCCCCCGCCGCTGCCTGATGTCGGACCGCCGCCGGTGCCGCCCGTTGCCGGCCCGCCGCCGGCGACACCGGACCCCGGATCGCTGCCGCCGACGCGGCCGGCGGTCCGAGCGGGCGGGGCGCCGTTGGAGCAACGGCATTTCCGCCCGGACATCGAGGGCCTGCGGGCGGTGGCCGTGCTGCTGGTCGTGCTGTACCACGCAAAGCTGCTGCGGGTCACCGGCGGGTACGTCGGCGTGGACGTCTTCTTCGTGATCTCCGGTTTTCTGATCACCCGTCAGTTGTTCGAGACCCAGGAGCGCGGCGGGCGGGTCCGGTTGACGGACTTCTACCTGCGGCGGATCAAGCGACTGTTGCCCGCCGCGCTGGTGGTCACCCTGGCCGTGCTGGCGGCGGCCCGCGTGTGGTCGTCGACCCTGGCCGCCAAGGACATCGCGCGGGACGCGATCTACACCGCGGTGTACGGGATGAACGTCCACCTGGCGAGCCAGGGCACCGACTACCTAAACGCGTCCAAGCCGCCCTCGCCGCTGCAGCACTTCTGGTCCCTCGCCGTGGAGGAACAGTTCTACGTCGGACTTCCGCTGCTGATCCTGGCGGTGGCGGTGGTCCAGGTCCGTTACCAGCGCGGCACGCTCATGGCGTTGATCGCGGCCGGCTCCGGCTACTCGCTCTACCTGTGCGTCGTGATGACCGCCCGGTCGGCACCGGACGCGTATTACTCGATCGGCACGCGTGCCTGGGAACTGGGCATCGGCGCGCTGGTGGCGCTGGCCGCCCCACGGTTCGTGTATCTCCCGCGGCCTGCCGCCGCGGTCGCGTCGTGGCTGGGGCTGGCCGCGATCGCCGTCGCAGGATTCTGGTTCACCGACGCCACCCGTTTCCCGGGCGCCGCGGCGGCCCTGCCCGTCGGGGGCGCGGCACTGATCATCGCCTCCGGGTTCCGCCGGGCGGCCTTCGGCGCCGAATTGCTGCTCGGGCGCTGGATCCCGCAACTGTTGGGGAAGGTCTCGTACTCCTGGTACCTGTGGCACTGGCCGGTGCTGATGTTCGCCCCGCTCGCGCTGGGACACGTCATGTCGCCCTCGCTGCGGGTGCAGGCGGTCTTCATCTCGTTGGTCCTCGCGGTGGCCAGCTACTTCCACGTCGAACTCCCCGGCCGCCGGCTGCCGTTGCGCAGACCGGTCTGGGTACTGTCCGGGCCCGCGTTGGCCGCTCTCACCGCGGTTCTGGCGCTGCTGTTCAGTTCGACGCTGCCGACGTTGACCGGCTCCGGTGGTACCGCCGAGGCGGCCGTCCTGGCCGGCTCCGACGTCGCGGTGGTCCAGGAGGCGATGGCGAAGGCGCTGACGACAACTGCCGTGCCGTCCAACCTGACGCCCAAGTTGGCCGCCGCCGAGAATGACTGGCCGCACGACCGGGGCTGCGTCCAGCAGTATCTGGAGGTCGCATTGCCCGACCACTGCGTGTTCGGCGATCCGCACGCAACCCGGACCATGGCGCTGTTCGGCGACTCGCACGCCTCGCACTGGCTGGGTGCCTTCGACCGGGCCGCCGCTACGGCGCACTGGCGGGTGCTGCTGCGTGCGAAGGCCGCCTGCCCCGTCGCCGACATCACCCTGGTCGACGACAAACTCAAGCGGCCGTACACCGAGTGCACCCGATGGCGGAGCGCGGCGCTTGCCGACATCCTCGCGGCCAAGCCGGCCCTGATCGTGATCAGCCAGGCCGACGGCGTCGGGGGCACCAAGGTCACCGACGCCCAGTGGGCCGCGGGAACCGCCTCGACGGTGCGAGCACTCGGCGCCGGCGGCGCACGGCGGGTGTTCCTGTCCGACGTACCGCAACCGACCGACCCGGTGGGCTGCGTGTCCGCCCACCTGTCCGACGTGACCCCGTGCGTGAGCTCCGTGAACGCCGGTGCGCAGTCCTGGCCGAAGCGGCGCGGCCTGGTCGCCGCAGCCGTGCGCCAGGCCGGAGCCACCGTGGTGGACACCAATCTGTGGGTCTGCAGCGGCGAGGAATGCCCGCCGATCGTCGGGAACATGCTGGTCTACAAGGACAGCGGCGGACACCTGACCAACACCTACTCCACCTGGCTCGCGCCGGTCGTGCGGCCGCTGCTGGACGGCAGGTCGCTCGACGCCGGCCTGGCCGGCGCACTGCCGGCCCTGGAGAAGGCCGTGTCCGTGAAGGCGGTCCCGGAAAATCTCAAGCCCTCGGTGGCCGACGCCGCCAAGGACACGCCCCCGACCGGCACCTGTCACCTCGACTTCCTGGACACCACGCAGGGTCCGTGCGCCTTCGGTGACCCGGCGGGGACTCGGACTGTGGTGCTCTTCGGCGACTCCCACGCCGACCAGTGGTTCGCCGCCTTCGACGGCGCGGCCAGAACGCGGCACTGGAAACTGATCGACTGGACCAAGGCCGCGTGCCCGGTGGCGAACCTGACCGTGTTCGCGCCCGCTCTCAACCGGAACTACACCGAGTGCGACACCTGGCGGAAGGCCACGCTGGCCCGCATCGCGAGCCTGCACCCGGACCTCATAGTTGCCGCCCAGTCCGACGCAATCCAGCCGTCGACCGACGACCACCGGTGGGCCGACGCGACCGCGGACACCCTGCGGCAACTGAGCCGTCCGGGCACCGCGGTGGTCCTGCTCCAGGACAACCCGTACAGCCCGAAGGACCCGACCACCTGCCTGGCCAACCACATGAAGGACGTGCGTCCCTGCACGTACAAGCGGGCCGACGGTTACGGTTACGAGCGCCCCGCCCGCGGCACCGGTGTCCGCGACGCGGTCCGGGCCGCGGGCTTTCCGGTCGTGGACACCGCCGCCTGGCTGTGCGGCGTGGACGCCTGCCCGGTGGTTGTCGGCACGATCCCGGTGTACCGGGACCACGGCCACGTGACCAACACCTACGCCCGCTGGCTGGCGCCGATCGTCGAGTCGCTGCTCCCCGAGCAGGTCCCGGGCAAGTCCGCCGGCAAGGCCTCCCTGAAGGGCGACCGATGACGGCCGGAATGCGGACGCTCGCCCCGCAGCGCAGGCCGATGGTCCCGCCCGCCCCGGCCGGACGACACCGCCGCAACCACCGAGGGCCCAGGGCCTTGCCGTTCGCGGTGCTCCTCGCAATCGTCGTGCTCACCGGGGTCGCCGCGCCGCGGATGTTCTCCCCGTCGAGCCCGGCGTGGCGGCTGGTCTGGCACGACGAGTTCGACGGGCTCACGGGTCCGGCCCCGAACCCGGCGGCCTGGCGCTACGAGCGCGGGCGCGGCCTTCCTGGTGCGGCCCCGGGCTGGGGCAACGACGAGGCGGAGACCTACACCGCGGACCCGGCCAACATCGGCCTCGACGGGCACGGCCACCTACGCCTGACGGCCACGCGAGGCCCGGACAGCCAGTGGCACTCGGCTCGGATCGAGACCGTCCGCAGCGATTTCGCCCCGCCTCGCGACGGGAGCATGAAGGTCGAGGCCCGCATCACGCTGCCCGGCGGCGGCACCGGCTACTGGCCGGCGTTCTGGATGCTCGGGGAGCCCTACCGGGCGCACCCGGAGACCTGGCCGGCGCCGGGCGAGGTCGACGTGATGGAGAACGTCGACAGCGACAGCCAGATCCACGGCAGCCTGCACTGCGACACCCGTCCCGACCGTCCGTGTCATTCCAAGTCCGGCCTGGGCAGCGCCTACACCCTGCCCGCGCCCGCCGGCCTGGCCGGCCCGCACATCTACAGCGTCATCTGGGACACCAACCCGAAACGCCTGCGCTGGCAGGTCGACGGGCACACCTACGGCGAGCTCACGCCCGCCGACATCGGCGGGAAGACCTGGGACGAGACATTCGACCACGGGTACTTCCTGCTGCTCGACCTCGCCATCGGCGGGGACTGGCCCGGCCCACCCAACCTCCTCACGATTCCGGGAGCCTCCATGTCCGTCGACTACGTCCGCGTCTGGACCGCGCTGTGAACCGGCCGTTGAAGGCCGTCATCCCGGCCGCGGGACTGGGCACCCGCTTCCTGCCCGCAACAAAGGCGACCCCGAAGGAGATGCTCCCGGTGGTCGACAAGCCCGCCATCGAGTACGTGGTCGAGGAGGCTGTCGCGGCCGGACTCACCGACGTCCTGATGATCACCGGCCGCAGCAAGCGCGCGCTGGAGGACCACTTCGATCGCGCGTACGAACTGGAGGAGATCCTCTCGGCCAAGTCCGACCACCGGACGTTGACCAAGGTGCGCGCCTCCAGCGAATTGGCCACGGTGCACTACGTCCGACAGCGCGACCCACGCGGTCTCGGGCATGCCGTCCTGTGCGCCGCCCAGCACGTGGGGGACGAGCCGTTCGCAGTGCTTCTGGGCGACGACCTGATCGACCCGCGGGACCCCTTGCTCGAACCCATGATCGACGTCGCCCGACGCCGGGGCGGGAGCGTGCTCGCACTGATGGCGGTGCCGGCGGAGACGATCGGCATGTACGGCTGCGCCGCGGTGGCCCCCACCGAGATCGATGGTGTGGTGCGGGTGACCGACCTGGTCGAGAAGCCGGATCCCGCAGCGGCCCCCAGCAACCTGGCGATCATCGGTCGCTACGTGCTGGAGCCCGCGGTGTTCGAGGTGCTGCGGCGCACCCCGCCGGGCCGCGGCGGGGAGATCCAACTCACCGACGCGCTGCGCTGCCTGGCCGTGGGCGACGGCGGCGGCCCGGTGCACGCGGTGATCTTCCGAGGACGCCGCTACGACACCGGGGACCGGGGCGACTATCTGCGCACGGTGGTTCGCCTGGCCTGCGAGCGGGAGGACCTCGGGCCGGATTTCCGAGCCTGGTTGGCCGAATTCGTCAGCCAGGAACTGCTTCCGGTCGGGCGCGGCGTGGCCTCGCCGAGCCGCACCAGGATCCGCCGGCTGCCCGGTCCGGCCGCACGACCGAACGGTTGATCGTGATGCGGCGACGGGCACGGCGACATGGGATGCGGTCGCTGGCGGCCGCACTCGTGCCGGCCCTACTGACCGCGGTGCTCGGATCGGCACCATCCGCGCTCGCCAGGACCCGGGACCCGCGATCGATCGAGGTCGCGCGGGCCCTGCGGATCGGCGCCGGCCCGGGCCCGAATCGGCTCTTCGGGCTGTCCTCGCCCGGCCCGGACAGGGGGCTGGCGACCGCGACCGCAACCGCCTCCGGGCTCGGTCATCAACTCGGCGTGCTGAACTTCTACGAGGCGTGGTCGCTCTTCCAGCCGCTGCCGGTCGATTCCCTGCGCGAGATCGCCGCCCGCGGCGCGCTCCCGGAGATCACCTGGGAGCCCTGGGAGCCGAGAGGCAGCCAGCACGAGCCGGACTACACGCCCGCACGCATCGCCTCCGGCGCCTTCGACAGCTACCTCGACTGGTGGGCCCGGGATGCCGCCGCGTACCACGCCCCGGTGGTCATGCGGTTCGCCCACGAGATGAACTGCGCCTGCTATCCGTGGGCACCATCGATCAACGGCGACAGCCCCGCGGCCTACGTCGCGGCTTGGCGACACGTGCACGACCGGTTCACCGCCGCCGGGGCGAGCAACGTGATCTGGGTGTGGAGCCCGAACCTCGTGACCGGCCAGACCACCCCGCTGAGCTCGCTCTACCCGGGCGACTCCGACGTGGACGTGGTCGCCGTCGACGGCTACAACTACGGCGCCGATGAACCGGACTGGGGCGGGTGGAACCGACCGCACCGGCTGTTCGCCGAGACCATCGCGCAGGTCGAACGCCTGGCGCCGGGCAAACCGCTGTGGATCAACGAGACCGGCTCCACCGAGCACGGCGGCGACAAGGCCCGGTGGATCGAGGAACTGTTCGACTATCTGGCGACGACGCGGGTCACCGGGCTGATCTGGTTCGACTTCGCGACACCCGGCGAACCCGACTTCCGCCTGGCCAGCTCACCCGCGTCGTTCGCCGCAGCGTCGGACGGGTTACGGCGCTGGACTACGGGGCAACCCTCGGCCCAATCGCTCGAGCATCGCCGGCCGACAGCGCACCGACGGCCGTACCTGGATGCGTCCGATCAGCCCTCGGAATAGGCGGCCAGGTCGACCAACAGCGGCGCCAACTGCGCCAGCTCGGTGACCGCTGCCGGTGCCAGCACGCGAATCTTGGCGTCGCCCTGCCGGGTCAGCACGACGCGGACCACCCGGGCGTCGTCGGAGTCGGCGCGGCGGACGACGTAGCCGGCGGCCTCGGCCCGATCCACCAGTTCCACCGTGCTGTGATGCCGCACGCAGAGGTAATCGGCGATCTCCCCCATGCTCGGGCCACGCCGGTCCGGATGTCCCTTGATGGTCAGCAGCAGCTGGTGCTGCGCGGGTGTCAGGCCCTGGGAGCGGGCCTGTGCCTCGCTCCACTGCAGGAACTTGCGAAGCGCGGAGCGCACGCCCAGCAATCGTTCGTAGTCGGCCGCGGACATCGAGTCGGCAATCGTCGCGGTGGGCGGGCGACGGCTCATGAAACGAAGGCTATGCCGGCCATGGCCGGGCCCCGCGCCGTGCCCCGCGAATTCTTATATCGTGTTTCGATATTAGGGTGTCGCCGCGTGGCGCCCGATGTGGGAGAACGAGATCGAGCGCGCGTCGTGGTCCTTGAAGATGTCGGCCTCGTAGGCGCCCGGCGTGTAGTCGGCGAAACCACCGCCGTCCTCGTTGCAGCGGGCGCCGAAGTATGCCGTGGCGAACCAACGATCGGCGTGCAGTTTGATCGACCGGAACGGCAACGCGATGCACAGTTCGCCGACGAAACGACGGGGCACGAACGACACCATCGATCCCTGGAAGTCGGTCTTGGGCCACACACAGATCCGCCCGAGTGCGCAGTCCCCCACGGCGGCATGCGCCGGGACCCCAGGCACCAGCGCCGCGGTCGTGACGACGATCGCCAGCGCCATCCGCACCGCTCGCCCCCTCCTGCCCCGACCGCCCTGGCAACATACCTCGGCGGGCATCGGGATCGACCGATTAACACGGCGGCGCCGAGGTTCCCGGGCAGGAACCTCGGCGCCGTCGGAGCGAGAGCGGTCAGGTGGTGGCGCCGGCCGTCGCGCGGCGGCGCCCCCGCCAGGGCTCGGCCTCTTCCTCGTCCATGACCTCTTCGACGACCGGGGCCGCCGAGGCCGGACGACGCTGGCTGATCAGGTAGGGCAGTGCCACCAACACGGCTCCGCCGACGAAATTGCCGGGTGCGGTGTAGATCAGGTTGTGCCCCAGGTCTCCCCATTCGGCCACGCCCTGGTAGATCGCCAGGGAGAAGATCGTCATGTTCGCGATCGAGTGGTCGTATCCGGCGGCGATGAAGGCCAGCAGGCCCCAGAACAGCACGATCAGCTTCGCCGAGTCCGTCGTGGCCCGGGAGGCCATCCACAGCGCCAGGCAGACCAACATGTTGCACAAGACGCCACGCCAGAACAGCTGCCCGGTCGGCGTGGCCATCTTGGCGTGAGCAATCGTGGCGATCATCGCGTCGGGCGCGGCCGGCTTCCCGGGCTTCGCGCCGGCCGACATGATCCCGGACGCGTACACCATCCCCGTAAAGCCGATCGAACCAAGGAAGTTGCCGACCAGCGAGGCGATGTTGACGGCCAACAGCTCGACGAAGTTGACCCGGCCGCGCAGCCAGCCGATCGTCATGATCATGTTGTTGCCGGTGAACAGTTCGGCCCCTGCGAACACCACCAACGTCAGCGCGATCCCGAAGACACAGCCGGAGACCAGCTTTGTGGCCGGCGAACCGGCGGCAGCCAACGGCCCCGCCGTGCAGGCCAGCAGCACCACGGCCACCCCGATGTACCCACCGGCCAGCATCGAGCTGATGAGATACCGCGGCAGATCTCGCACAGCCTTCGCCTTGCCAGCCGCCACTGCGGCCGCTTCCTCCACAGATTCCGGCAACGGCACTGGCATTTGTCGACTCCCCTTCACGACTTCTCGGAAAGCCCGCCCGAGTCTTAACAGGCCGGCATGTCCCATCCGACCCGCCCCATGTTTCCCTGGACCCTGTCGGTCGTTCCGGCCAGGTAACAGACATCGCTCATCGTGCAGGCCGTCCGGTGCACGACCGGTTACCTGCCTGTCGGTTCGTTACGGGCGTACCGTGGCCCGGTGACCAGCGTTGTCGCATCGGGCACCGGCTACCTCGACGACGTAGCCGTGCTCGCCCGGGTGCTCGAACACCTCGACGCGGGCACCACGGATCTCGGCCCGACCGTTGCGCGGATCCCGGTCGCGCACTACCTCGACCCGGTGCGGCTGGACCGCGAACTGGAACTCATGCGCCGGCACCCGGTGCCGTTCTGTCCGTCGGCAGTGGTCGCCGACCCGGGCTCCTTCCACGCGCGGGAGGCCGCCGGGGTGCCGATGGTTGTGGTGCGCGACCGGGACGGGCTGGTCCGCGCCTTCCGCAACAGTTGCCGGCACCGCGGGACCGCGTTGGCATCCGGTTCCGGGTGCGCCACCTCGTTGGTCTGCCCGTTCCACGGCTGGGTGTACGCCTTGGACGGATCGCTCTCGCACATCCCACACGAGCACGGGTTTCCCGGCCTCGATCGGGCCGGCCGCGGCCTGGTCCCGGTGGCCTGCACGGAGCGCGCCGGGCTGATCTGGATCGACCAGGACGGCGCCGGATCGTTCGCCTCGGTCCAGGGCCTACCCGGCCTGATGGAGGGTCAGATCCTGGTCAGCCGGACCGACATCCCCGTCGCGGCCAACTGGAAGGTGCTGACCGAGGGGTTCCTGGAGGGCTACCACATCCGGGCCACGCACCGCTCGACGTTCCTGCCGTTCGGCTACGACACCACCACGGTCGTGGAGCACCAGGGCCCGCACTCCCGGGTGAGTTTCCCGTTCCGTCGGGTGGAGGCGCTGCGCGACCTGCCGCGCGACCAATGGCGCATCGACGGCACGCTGACCGTTGTCGATCACGTGTTCCCGAACGCGATCATCGCCCGACTCACCGCGCACACCGCGCTGGTCGTCGTGGAGCCGGCCGGCATCGACCGCTCGACGCTGGTCACCTACAAGGTCGCCCGCCCGGACGCGTCCGGCGACGTCCCCGACGCGGCGCACCGCGACATCACCTTCGTCGAGGCCGGCCTGCTGGAGGACCGGGCGATGGCCGAGGCCGTCCAGCGCGGGCTGGCCACGGGGGTCGGCGACGTGGTGTTCGGCCGCTTCGAGAGCGCCTTGACCCACCTGCACGCCGGCCTGGCCGCGGCGCTCGGCGGCTGACGGAATTCATCCGCGACCGCCCCGCCACTTCGCGTGACTGTCTCGGCATGTCCGCCGCACGTCTGACGGTGCGTCAGGTGCGGGCCGGCTACGAGGCGCGGCGTTCAGTCCCAGTGCGCGTCAGCGAAGTGCGCCCGGATCGTGCGGTCCTTGGTGAGCAACGTCGTTCCCGAGACGACCGCGTCGGCACAGATGAGACGGTCGAACGGGTCGCGGGTCCAACTCAGGTCGCGTGCCGCGGAAACCACCTCGTGGAGGGCTACCGGGCTGACGGCGAGCCCGATCGTCCGCCCCAACTCCGCCAGGATCTGACGCGCCGTGGCCGCCACCCTGCCGATCTCGTGGAGGAAAGTGATCTCGAGTTCGACCATGGGAGAAAATCCCAGCGTTTCGCTCCCCAGGCGAACGCGGGCATCTTCCGGGAATCCATCGGCGCCCGACGTGTACAACCAAAGGACAACGTGCGTGTCGAGGCGCACGGTCAAGCCAGATCCGGGTTCCAATACCCGGACCAGTCGAGGCTGACGAGATCCTCCGGATTCCCGACGATCGTGCCTGGATGCGGCACCAGCCGGGAGAGCCTGTCAATCGGCTCGTCCGGCACGATCCGCAGTAGACGACCGTTGCGCTCGATCTCCAAGGGGACACCGGTCTCCAGCACCTGATCGAGCAGGCGATAGATGTTGGCGCGCAATTCCGAAGGACTCACGCTCATTGGTCCACCCAGGCGTACGTACGTTCACCTGAATCGTAACGTACGCTCTCGACGTACGGAGGGCGCGATGGACCTGTTCGACCTGACCGGCAAGACCGCGCTGGTCACCGGAGGCACCTCCGGCATCGGCCTGATGATCGCCCGAGGCCTGCTCGGGGCGGGCGCGTCGGTGTACCTGACCTCGCGCAAGCAGGCCGCCGGAGACGCGGCGGTCGCCGAGCTGGAACGGTACGGCGAGGTGTCGTTCGTTGCCGCCGACCTCGCCGAGGAGGCCGAGACGAGCCGCCTGGCCGAGGTGATCGGCGAACGTCTGGACGCCCTGCACATCCTGGTGAACAACGCCGGCGCGGTGTGGGGCGCCCCGCTGGCCGAGTTCCCCGCGGCGGCCTGGGACAAGGTGCTCGGCCTCAACCTCAAGGCGCCGTTCCTGTTGACCCGGGCGCTGCTGCCCCAACTCGAGGCCGCGGCGACCGCCGCAGACCCGGCCCGGGTGATCAACATCGGCAGCATCGACGGCCTGCGGGTCAGCCCGATGCCGACCTACTCCTACTCGGCGTCCAAAGCGGCGCTGCATCAGCTCACCCGGGTGCTGGCGCGCGAACTCGGACCGCGGCACATCACGGTGAACGCGATCGCCCCCGGCCCGTTCCGCAGCAAGATGATGGCGGCAACGCTGGACGCCCACGAGGCCGAGATGGCCGCGGCATCGCCGCTGGGCCGGATCGGCACCGATGACGACATGGCCGGGGCCGCGATCTACCTGGCCGCCCGCGCCGCCTCCTACGTGACCGGCGTGATCCTCCCCGTCGACGGGGGCATCTGGACCACAACCTGACGACGGGCTTGACGACGCGTAGGACATCCCGCGCAGCCGAAGGGCCGTCGGTCGTCCCGGGTCGGCGTCCGGGCCGGAAGCACTGACACGCGGCCGCCGATCGCCGCGGGCCGGCCGTCAGGGCTGGGGGTTGTGTGACGCTCGACCTTCCAGCGGGTATGCCGTGCGGCGTAGCGTCCCAGGACGCGGTCGAACGGGGCCCGGACTGACTCGGAGGAGAGCGCATGGGCGAGCAGCGGGTGGCCATCGTCACGGGCGGGGTACGCGGGATCGGCGCCGCGATCACCACGCGGCTTGCCGAGCAGGGGATCCACGTCGCTGCTGGTTACAGCCGCAGCGACCTTCCCGCCCAGGAACTGAAGGAGCGGCTGACCAAGGAGGGCCACTCGGTCTCGATCCACGTCGGCAATGTCGGAGTCCCAACCGACTGCCAACGGGTGGTCGACGAGGTCATGGCCCTGAAGGGCCGGGTGGACATCCTGGTCAACAACGCCGGGGTCACCGTCGACAAGACCGTGCGCAAGATGACCGTCGAGGACTGGCACGCGGTGCTGCGGGTGAACCTGTCCGGCTCGTTCTACATGACCAAAGCCGTGCTGGAGCAGATGATCGCGCAGAACTACGGGCGGATCGTGAACATCTCCTCGGCGATCGGGGCGACCGGTGGGGTCGGTCAGGCGAACTACGCGGCTTCCAAGTCCGGCCAGTTCGGCTTCGCGAAGTCGTTGGCCCGCGAGGTGGCCCGCAAGGGCATCACGGTGAACTGCGTCACACCCGGCTACACCGAGACCGAAATGGTCGCCGCGGTCCCGGAGAACGTACTGGCCAACATCCTCACCACGATCCCGGTCGGCCGCTTCGCCCAGCCCGAGGAGATCGCCCGGGCCGTGACGTTCCTGACCGACGAGCAGGCCGGTTACATCACCGGCGCCGTCATCGCGGTCAACGGCGGCTGGGACATGTCCTGATCCCCCCGCCCCGCCTTCCAGGATGCGCGTCGGGTGACACCCCGTACGCACCGGTAGCGCGGCGTGTCCTGGCTTCCCGGCTGTCGGTGGGGGTGACACCCCGTACGCACGGGTAGCGCGGCGTGTCCTGGCTTCCCGGCTGTCGGTGGGGGTGACACCCCGTACCCACCGGTAGCGCGGCGCGTCCTGGCCTCCCGGCTGTCGGTGGGGGTGACACCCCATACCCACCGGTAGCGCGGCGCGTCCTGGCCTCCCGGCTGTCGGTGGGGGTGACACCCCGTACCCACCGGTAGCGCGGCGCGTCCTGGCCTCCCGGCTGTCGGTGGGGGTGACACCCCGTACCCACCGGTAGCGCGGCGCGTCCTGGCTTCCCGGCTGTCGGTGGGGGTGACACCCCCGTACCCACGGGTAGAGTTACTCGCGAGTTTGGCCCTGGCCCACCAGGTCCCGGGCTACCAGGGATTGCCATCACGACCGAATTGGGGATCAAGGGTGCGTAGGTTCGACGACCGGGTGGTCATCGTCACGGGCGGAGCGCAAGGCATCGGCGCGGCCACCGCGCAACGGTTCGCCGAGGAAGGCGCCTCCCTCGCGGTCATCGACCTGACCGAGCAGCGCTGCGAGACGACGGTCGAGAAGGTCCGCTCCTACGGTGGCACTGCGATCGCGATCGGCGCCGACGTATCCAACTCCACGTCCGTCGCGGCCGCCGTCGAGCGGATCATCGCCGAGTTCGGCAAGATCGACGTGCTGGTCAACAACGCCGGGGTCACCCGCGACAACCTGCTGTTCAAGATGACCGAGGAGGACTGGGACACCTGCGTCGACGTCAGCCTCAAGGGCACGTTCCTGATGACCCAGGCGGCACAGAAACACATGGTCCCGGTCAAGCACGGCAAGGTGATCAACTTGTCCAGCATCTCGGCGCTGGGCAACCGGGGGCAGTCCAACTACTCGGCCGCCAAGGCCGGCGTCCAGGGCCTCACCGCGACGATGGCCGCTGAACTCGGTCCCTACAACATCAACGTGAACGCCGTGGCGCCCGGGTTCGTGCAGACCCCGATGACCGAAGCCACCGCCGCCCGCATGGGCATCCCCGCCATGGACTTCGTCGAGGCGGCCGCTGCGCAACACGCGCTGCGCCGGGTCGCTCAGCCGGAGGACATCGCCGGCGTCATCGCGTTCCTGGCCAGCGAGGACGCCCGGCACATCACCGGCCAGACGATCTACGTCAACGGCGGGCGTTCCGCGGTCTGACGGTTCCGACTGACGCCGCGTCATTTCTGACACAACGTCAGTTCTGACACAACGTCATTTCTGACGCCAAGTCAGATGAAGGCCTGGCTGAAGTCCTCGACCGTCGCGCCGCCAGACGGTCCGTTTCCGACGCCTGTCAGGGCTCGCGTCGCGAAGCCAGGAACTCCGCCACGACCGGGGCCAGGTTCGCGGCGTCGGTGAACAGCGCCAGGTGCCCGTCGGCATAGGTGTGCAGCCGCGCGTTGGGCAGCAGGCGGCTCATGATCCGGGCGTTGGCCAGCGGGATCAGCGGGTCATCGGTGCCGGCCAGGATCAACGTCGGCTGCCGGATCAACGGCAGCGCAGGCAGGCTGGTCCAGCACATCAGCGCGGCCACCTGTAACGCGTAACCACGTGGCGGGCCGATCCGGGTGCATCGATGGATGACCTCCTCGATGAGGTCCGGGTTCTTCCGCAGCGCTCCCCCGTACAGATCCGGCGCGATCGCCTTGGCGTAGGCCGGGTCACGGTGCCGGCGCGGAGTGACCATCAGCCGCAGCACGCCGGGCCGGGCGGGCACCATCCAGGCCCCGGTGCCGGTGCTCACCAGGACCAGCCGGCGAGCGCGACGCGGATTCTGGAACGCAAACTGCTGCGCCAGCCCACCGCCCCAGGAGACGCCCAACATGTCGACCCGGCCGTACCCGAGCTGGTCGAGCACCTTGCCCAGCAGGATCGCCAGGGCGGCGTAGGAGTACGGGACGCTCGGCAACGGCGAGCCACCCACGCCGGGAACGTCGAAGCTGACCACTTCCAGCTCCGGTGGCAGCGCCTCGATGAACGGTTCGAAGACCTCCAGGCTGACGCCGATCCCGTTGCAGAGAACCAGCGGCACGCCGGCTGTTGCTGTCCCGTCTCCCGGCCGCACCCGCACCCGAACCCGATGACCGAGCGCCTCCACCCACTGACATCGGTCGAGTCCAACGCGCGCCCGCGCCCGGGGCGCGCCTGTCTCGCGGGTCCCCCTCACCACAGCGTTCCCCCGTCCCGGAAAGGGGACGGGCGTCCAGGCAGCAGGACCCTCATGCGGGTTCGTGAACGTAGGTGCCCGGGGCCGGGCAGAGCACGGGATGCGCCGCGCTGCCGAGCTCGGTCGGCGCGGGGCGTTCCTCGCCGGCGCGGGCGATCACCCAGTCCGCCCAGGTGTCCCACCAGGTGCCGTCGTGCCGGGTGCTCGCCGCGCGCCACGCCTCCGGGTCCGCGCCCGGGGTCGGCCCGGTGAAGTGGTGCGCCTTCGGTCCGGGCGGCGAGACCGGGGTCTGGATGTGGCCCGTCGGGGAGAGCACGAACTCGGAGTGTCCGCCGAGCAACTGGGTCGCCCGGTAGCAGCCCTGCCACGGCGTCAGGTGATCGGAGAACCCGCCCACCACGTAGGAGTCGCACTTGACCTCGGCCAACCGGACGCCCTGCCCGAGGACCTCGATTCCGTCCGGCCGGGTCAGCGAGTTGTGCCGGAAGATCTCCAGGAACTGGGCGTGCAGCGCGCCGGGCAGGTTGGTCTTGTCGTCGTTCCAGGCCAGGATGTCGAACGCCGGCGGTTTCTCGCCCATCAGGTAGTTGTTGACCCAGTAGTTCCACACCAGGTCGTTGGGGCGCATCCAGGTGAACACGGTGCCCAATGAGCGCGCGTCGAGCACGCCGCTGCGCCTCGCCTTCCGACGCGCGGCGGCCAGCAGGGTCGAGGAGTTGAATGCCCCGATCGCGGCCGGGGTGTTCCAGTCGATCAGCGTGACCGCGAACGAGCAGGCGCGCACCCGATTGTCGCCGATCGCGGCCAGGTACGAGAGCACGGTCGCCGTCGTGATGCCGCCCGCGCACAGGCCGAGGGTGATGAGCTCCTCGTTGCCGGTGATGTCGCGGACCGCGTCCATCGCCTCGAGGATGGCCTTGCCGTAGGTGTCCAGGTCCCAGTGCGAGTTGGCCGCGGTCGGGTTGCGCCAGGAGATGATGAACGTCGACAGGCCGCGGGACACGGCGTGCGCGACCAGGCTCCGGCCGGGGGCCATGTCCAGGAAGTAGTACTTGTTTATCTGCGGGGGGACGACGAGCACCGGGCAGGCCCGGACGCCTGCCGTCGTCGGCGTGTACTGGATCAGTTCGCAGACGTCGCTGCGGAACACCACCGCGCCCGGCGTCGCCGCCACGTTCTCGCCGACGACGAATCCGGAGTCGTCCACCTGCTTCGGCATGCCGCCGTTGTGGCGCAGGTCGCGGACCCAGTTTCGGGTCCCGGCGCGCAGGCTCCCGCCGCCGGTCTCGAAGGCCCGTTTGATCGCGGCCGGGTTGCCGAGCAGCGTGTTGGTCGGCGCCACAGCCGAGGTGAGCACGCCCGCGGCGAACCGCGCCCGTTCCCGGGTGCGCCACGGCATGTCGCCGCGTTCGACGAGCTCCTCGACGCTGTTCGAGAAGGCCAGGTAGCCCTGCATCAGCCGGCGGTACCCGGGATGCCCGGACCAGGTCGGGTCGCCGAAGCGCCGGTCGCCCTTGGCGGGCTCGACCGTGGACCGGCCGACGGCGACGCGCGCCAGCTCAGCGGCCAACCCGGCGCCGGCGCCGGCCAGGCGCGGGGTGTGTCGGACCGCGTTGGCGGCCAGTTGGCCCGCCCCGAGGATGCGATCGCGGACGCCGGCACCGGTCCAGCCGCCCACCGGGTCGACCAACAGCACGTCGGCCGCCGAAACGTCCTCGCCGATCGGCTGCTGCGCTTTCGACGCCGGCCGGGTCCGGGGGTTGGCGGTACCTTTCGACGTTGCCGATTGAGTCATCTCGTTCCCCTGCTCACGTCGGGACACCAATGAAGGATACCGGCGAGTAACGCCTCGGGGCCCGGGCCGGACCTCCGAGTTCGGTTACCGCCGACGGCACGCGCCGGGGCGGAGGCGTTGTACGGATGACGCTGGGCGCGGTTGGTCGGGAGTAGTTGACTGTCGACGTGGATCTCGCGGGCGCGGTCGTCGTGGTGACCGGGGCGTCCCGTGGCCTGGGAGCGGCGGCGGCCGCCGAACTCGGTCGGCGGGGTGCGGTCGTGGTCGCGGTCGGTCGCGACGCGGCCGCGCTCCGGGCGCCGGGCTGCGGCTCGGTCTGCGTCGCGGACCTGCGCGACCCGGCGGCCGCCGAGACCATCGTCGCCCACGCCCTGACCACGCACGGCCGACTGGACGCGGTGGTCGCCAACGCCGGGGTCGGCCATGCCGGTGATCTGGCCGGGATGAGCCCGGACCGGATTACGGAGTTGATCGCGGTCAACCTGACCGCGCCGATCCTGCTGACCCGGGCGGCACTGTCGCCGATGCGCGCGGCGCGAAGCGGCAGCCTGCTCTACGTCACCTCGATCGCCGGCGCGGTCGGCGTACCGGGCGAGAACGTCTACTCGGCGACCAAGGCTGCGCTGGAGTCGTTCGCGGACACCCTGCGGGCCGAGGTACGGGCCGACGGGATACGGGTCTGCACGGTGCTGCCGGGGGTCGTGGACACCGGCTTCTTCGTCACCCGGGGCCGGCCCTACGACCGCCGGTTCCCGCGGCCGATGCCTGCGGCACGGGTGGCGAACAAGATTGTCGACGCGTTGGTCAAGGGCCCGGATCGGGTCTTCGTGCCCAGATGGCTCGCCGGGCCGGCCGCGTTGCGAGCGAGCGCGCCCCGGCTGTACCGGACGCTCGAACGCCGCTTCGATGCACCGAGCGGGTGACCGGAGCCGCAGGCGCCGTCGGCGCGACTTTCATCGCCGCGCCGACGGCGTCGGTTACCGAGTCGGCCGGGCTCAGCCCAACAGGCCGTACAGCAGGCCGCCCACTGCGCCCAGCAGGCCGCGCCGGGGGCCGTAGTAACGGTCGTCGTAGCCGCCGTTACCGCCGTCGTAGTCGTTGTCGTCGTCCCAGTCGTCGTCGTTCCAATGACGGTGGTGATGACCGTAGCGAGAAGCGCTCCGCATCAGTTCCCCTCTCGTACCGGCGGCAGCGACTGGGATGCCGCTGCCGTCGCCCCGGCCTGGTGCCGGGGCTGGGTGCCGGACCTGACCACCCCGTATCGGCCTGAGCAGCCGATGTCAGGACGAGTCCGACATCGCCGATGCTACGTGGGGCCGCAAAACCTCTTGTCCGGGGCCTACCTAACGGTCGGCAGCGGCCCGGATCGTCTCGCGCAACGAGTCCATGGTCGCCAGCACCGCCGACGGCTCGTAGCCGCAGTGCGCCATGCAGTTGGCGCAG
>DATAUG010000157.1:0-13807 GCA_036268355.1 Sporichthyaceae bacterium | reverse complement strand
GGCCACCGACACCTGGCAGCCGGTGCCCGACCCCCCGCCCTTCCACTGTCAGGACAACGCTCCCGGGCCCGCCTTGGTCGGCAGGACGGTCCTGTACTACTGCCCGCACCCGGTCGACGGCCGGGGCGCGAGGCACGACGGCGTGGCCCTCACGCTGCCGTGAAGTTGCCGAACCATCCTCGCAGCGGCACACCGAGCCGGCATCGGCGTGGAGACGGTCCACGACCGTGACCCGCCGCCATTCCTTGTCCCAGGCGGAACTGACGTAGCGTCAGGCGACGAGGGTGCTAGCCGACCTGGCATTCGCGGGCCGCTGCCAGCGCCCCTGCGGCGGCTGCGACTGGGGCTCCAGCCCTGCTGGTCGTACTGACCTGGCTTCAGATCGGGAGATGCCGGCCGCGGGCTGCCGAAGATGCCCCGACGGTCGACGGCCGATTTCTGTCGATTCGCGACGAAATTCGCTGCCGGTTGCGAACATTGTCGGATGGGCCGGCAGGCGAAGGTGATCGGTGCGGTGCGGGGCGACGTGCTCGCAGCTCTGTCTCGGGGGTCGTTGGCATCCGCGCTCGGGGCAGCGGTGGTCCTCACCGTGCCGGCCGCCAGTGATGCCACCCGCGTCGATCAGGCCCACGGCCCGGCCCCGGCGGCAGCGCATGGGGCCATCCAGCACGACGCGGCGGTCCTGCAGCGAGTACTGGGCACCGATTTCAAGATCGAGCCCTACGGGCAGGGATATCTGCGGCAGCACAGCCGGTCGGCCGCCGGGCTTCCGGACCGCTACACCGTGGGAGCCTCCATCGTGGCCACCGCATTCAGCGTCCCGGCGATGCCGAGCCTGTGCGACAAGATGTCGGCGATGCAACCGGTCGGGGGCTGCGTCCCCCGCAAGCTGCCCGACGGCCGGGTTGTCGAGGTCCAGGACAATCCCCGCTCCCGCGACGGCGGGCTCCCCACCGACGCGGGCGTGCAGGCCGTGCAGGTGTTCCACCAACGGGCCGACGACGTCCTGGTCCAGGTGAGCCTCGCGGCGGTGGCGATCCGCGGGACGATCACGCCCGCCGATCAGGCCCGGCTCGCGACCTGGTTGGACGGCTACGTGGACCGACTCGCCACGGCTGCCACCGATCCCACGGTTGCACCCAGCATCGATTCCCGGGGCGGTGAGGTGTCGACCTCACGCGTGGTCCCCCCGGTGCCGCACCCACCGGGCCGGCACAACCCGGAAGGCCTCGCCGCCAACGCCGCCGACATGCAAGCCGCACTCGGCCCGGACTTCACCTTCCCACCGAACAACGAGACCGGGACGCTACGGCCGGGCAGTCCCTCGGCCGCGGGCCTGCCGCCCTCCGTGCAGGTCAGCGTCACGTTGAATCCGTTGGTCGCCCAGAACGGGATGTCCGTGGCCGACCGGTGCGCCGCCATCGGCATCGGCGCGCCGGGGAATCGGTACTGCCGCGGGCATCGACTGCCGGACGGTCGGATCGTCCAGTACCAAGGCGGCGGGGGTGAGTTGCGGGTGTACTTCCTGCAACCGACCGGGTTGCTGGCGGAGCTGGACATGACCGCCGATGATCCGACCTGCCGCCGCCGGATCCCCGGCCCGGCGATCTGTGACTCGGTCGCGGTGCAACGATGGTTCGCCGGCTACCTGGACAACCTCGGCGTGATCGCCACCGCCCACCGCCTGTCACCCGAAGGCGCCGCGACGCGGATGGTGTCCACCGGTTGACCGCCACGTCGTTCAGCGCCGCTTCGATCGAGCGGCGGCGATGCTGGTCGACGGTGAAAATCCGCCGCCGCATGGGGCCTGTCAGCTCCTGGTGTCCAGTGTGGTTCCCCATATGTATGTGCCGTCGTCCGCGTCGAAGAATTGCGCCAGGATCACTTTCTCCGTCATGAATCCACCCGCCTGCGGCGGGCCTGCAGCTGCGGATTGAACATTGTCGTACAGGACCAGCCACGCTGCCCGACCACTGATCGCCGGCGTTGGTCGAGCACTCGAACCGGGCGCCACCGCAGCGCCGAACGCGGTGTTCGTGAATCGGACCAACGACATCTCGTACGGGAGTTCCCCGGTGAATTGTGCGTTGGTTGCCTGCGCCGCGGCCAGAGCCTGTTCTGCGGTGAACCTCGGATTTTCGGCCCGCGGGTCCACCGGGGTGACATACAGGTGGTACCTGGCCAGTTCTGCTTGTACCGATCGATCGATTCCGGGAACAGGAACGCCCGAAACCGACGAAGCCGACGAAGCGGGCGCAGCAGAGGTCGGAGGCGTGACGCGGGACAACGCCGAACTACCGACAGCGGCGGCGGATTGCACCGCGCGTTCCGGTTCTGCGCTACAGCTTGCGAGAAACAACAGGGATGCCACGCCGCAGGCGGCCCCGGATCTGCGCAGGGAAGTGCATCGAACTCGGTGCCCGGCGTTCATCGGCCGACTGTGAAAAGCAGGCCGTCGTGTCCGACCGCTGGTCCTTTCGGTTCGGCCGGGCACCAGTACGCGATGGCGTTGCCGAGGAACGCTGGGTCCTGGCGGCCGTTGCAGCCGAACGGCGCGGTGGGCAGCAGGTGCCATTTGCGGGTGCGTGGGTCGTAGTAGCTGGTGTTGTGCCGTGGCGGGTAAGACCCTCGGTGTGACCGTTCGGCCCAGCCGTGTTCGTACAGGAACAGGTCCGACCCGACCACGGCGGCCATGCTGCCGTTCGTGTCGAGGGTGTCGGTGGGCAGGGCGGTCCAGGTGTCGCTGTCGGGTCGGTAGTGGCTGGTGACCGGCGGAACCCCCGGGCCGGGGCAGCGGCCGCAGTTGTACGGGACACCGCGCACGTAGAGGCCGGTGCCGTCCCACAGCGCCTCTTGGACGTCGGGGATGGCGCCTTGGGCGGGTTGCACGTAGGTCCATCTGCCGGTCCGCGGGTTCAGGCGGAACAGGTCGTCGCCGCCGTACATGCTGTTGCCGGTGTGGACTTCCCAGTCGGCCCAGGCCACGACGTCGTGGTCGGTCGCCACGGAGGTGGTCCACTCCAGGGCGTGACCGTCGGGGTCGGCCGGCGTGCCGATGGCCTGCCAGGTCCCGGTGGCCGGGTCGTAGGAGGCGCCGTCGGTGAAGTTGTCGACGCCGGTGGCTGCGGGTTGGGCCGGGTACCCGCCGAGCAGGACCATGCGGGTGCCGGTCCAAACGGCTCGGGCGAGCTGTCGGGCCGCGATCGGTGCGCTGGGCAGCATGGTCCAGGTGTCGGTGGCCGGGTCGTAAGCCGCGCCGTCCGCGGCGTTGTGCGCCCGTCCCGGTTGCTGCGCGTCCCGACCGCCCCAGACGATCATCCGGCTGCCGGTCCACACCGATGCCGCGTCCGTGCGCGCCGACAGTGGGGACGCGGACAGCTTCTGCCATTTCCGGGTCCGAGTGTCGTAGCGGGCGCCGTCGCCGAGCAGGGCGCCCTGGAAGGCGGCCTCCCCGCCCCAGACGATCACGTACCTGCCCGTCCAGGCCACCGTGGCAGCCTGGTACCTGGTGTCAGTCCACCGATAGGGGATCTTCCGACTACTGGTCAGCTCTGGTCGGCGCTGATCATCCCGGCTCCGACCAGCCCGGGGTCGGCCCCCGCTGTCGACTTGGTCGGAGCCGAGGCGGCCGGCCGGAGCACCCGGCGCAGGATGGCCGGGGCGAACAGCCGGGTCGGCGGGTCCAGGAAGTGTTGTCCCGTCTGCTCGAGGTCGGCGTGCTCGCCGGGGATACTCTCGGCCTCGGCGTCGACGCCGCCCCCGACGGCAGCGTGCTGGGCCCGAACGGCCGACCGCTTCCCTGGCTGTCCACGCTGGGCCCCCCGCTTCGCAGCCTGCACTGGGAGACGACCGCGGTACCCGAGATCCACGACAGGCCGCCGCGCTCGCAGCCCGCCTCCTGGAGCGCGGTAAGCCCTAGAGAGCCGTGCGGGAGGGGTGGGTGATCGGGGTGGTGAGGTCTTGCTCGGTGACCGGTACGGCCAGTGTCGCGGCCAGTTCGGCCAGTGACCCGTCCAGCAGGCGCAGGTCGGCCAGGGCCAGGCGTTGCTGGGCGAACACCCCGGAGGCGTCCCGACGGGCGTTCTCCGCGCGGCACAGCAGCGCCGCGGCGCGTACGTAGGGCCGGTCCGGCGCCGCGCTCAGCGCCGCGGCGAGTACCTCGATCGAGCCCAGCATGCAGGTGATCGCCGCCTGCACCGACGCATCATCGGTGGGGGCCGCCGCCCCGCAGCCGCGCAGGTCGAGCGCCAGGTTGCGGGCGAAGTGCCGGGCGGCCGAGGCGTGGTGCAACATGGTGGCGGTCTGTTGATCGAGGGAACCGAACACGCTGCGCCGGACGGGCCGGGCGGTGGCGAGTAGTTCCTGGTAGGCCGCATCGATGCGCCGCGCGCCGGGCCGAATCGTCGCCCCGTCGGCACCGGCCGTCAAAACCTGCCCGGTGTCGCGGACTAGCATGCCGATGGCTTCCACATGTCGGCGCAATGCCAGACGGACGACCCGGTGGGTGCGCAACGGCAGGACGAGAACGACGACGGCGATGGCGACTGCCGCACCGATCGTGGTCTCCGCCAGGCGCAGCAGGAGCAGCGAGTCGGAGAACTCCCCGAGATCGAGGTACAACTGCGAGACCGTGACGGTGATCCCGACGACCAGGAACGCGTAGCTGATGCGCATCAGGTAGATGCCGACGAACAACGCGGCGAGGATCACCACGATCGAGGCGTAGGTGTTCTCCCCCACCGCGTCGACCGCGACCGAGCCGATGACGACGCCGATCAAGGTGCCGAGCACCCGCCACAACGCCTTGCGGACCTGCTCCCCGGAGGTGTTCGCGCCGGTGAAGGTGATGAACGCGGCAATCACCGCCCAGTAGTAGCGCTGCGTGGACAGCGCGCTGCCCGCGACGACCGCACCGCCCACCGCCAGCGTCATCTGTATCGCTGCGCGGCTGTGCGCGCTCAACGCGATGCCCTCCCCGGGGCGGGCCGGTTGCGCCGACGCCGTCGCGGCAACCGTCGCCGAGCCCGGCAACCAGCCGCCGGACAACGTCGCTGCCGGTTCGAACGCGTCCGGCCCGGCGTCCGTCTCGGCCACCTGTAACCACTCGGTCATCGCCTCGGCCAACATGCGCACCGAGTCCGCGAAGCGGTACGCGAGCACGGCGACCTGCGCCTCGGCGTCCGACGTCGGGGCCGCCGGGATCGGCTGCACCGACGCGATCAACTCCTGCGCGTGCAGGCGGGCGGTGGGCAGGTCGTCGCCGGCCACCGCGACCAGGGCGGCTCTGATGGAACGACGCCGGGACTCGGCGACCGGAAGCCGGCCCAACTTCGCGGCGAGCCGGGCCAGGTTGCTCAGGGACAGCTCGAGGTCGAACAGCCGCTCGTGCAGCACCCGGGGGGCCGCGCCGGCGGGGAGCGAGGCGGGATCGGCGAGTTGGGCGTCGATCATCAAGGCCGCCTCGTTGAGCCGGACCAGTTGCCGCTGTAGGTGCGCTTCCCGGCGCGGGTCGTCGAAGGTCTCCACCGCGATGGCCGCCAGCCTGCGAGCGCGGGCAGCGTAGGAGCGCTGGGTCCGGACCAGCGCGCGCCGCGGCCGCGGGCAGAACAGGGTGAACCGAACGACGGTGGCCACCGCGACGCCGACGAGCAGTTCGGCTATCAGCCACCCCAGATCGCGCGCGGGCAGGCTGCCCCGCAGGAAGAACCCCAGGAAATCGCCGAAGAACAGCACTGTCCCGGCCGTGGTTCCCCACGGGCCGAATTTACGCAGCCAGGTGCCGGCGCCCATGAGCACCGTCAGCCAGACCAGCGACACGGTGTGGTGTCCGCCCAGCAGGGCGCCGATGGTCAGTGCGGGCACCATCGGTATCGGAATCAGCAACATGTGGTTGAGCTGCGCTCGGGCGCTCGCGTCGGCCACCGTGAGTGTGGAGACCATGCCGACCATCGCCCCGAGGAGCAGGGCCACCACCAGGTGCAGATGGTTGGCCTCGAGTACAGCGGCCGGGGTGCCCGGCCCCACCGGCTGCTGGAGCGCGTGGGTGGTCACCACGAACCAACGTTCGACACTGATCGCCGCAGCTATGGTCACCGCGGCCTGCACGGCCCCGCGCAGGCGGTTCAGGCCGGGGTCCGAGCCGAGGAACGGGTCCAGGTACTCGGAGCGCAGCCGGGCGATCGCCCGGTGCCCAGCCGGCGGTGCAGTCGACACCCTCGTCAGGATAGGTAGGTGTCCAACCACACCGCCGTGCGGCGCCAGGCACCGGCCCGGCGGCGGGTTGACCGCGCTCGACCGGTCGTCGCAGTTGAAGCGGTGCTCGGCGTCTGCTGGTCCAGGAACCCTCCCAGGGCCTCGCCCCAGCCGCGGACGCACTGTCGGTCCCTGCCGGGCCTGCCCTTCGGATGACCGTTGTCCGGCCCCGGCGCGGGGCACATCACCTGGTCGCGCACCGGGCCGACAGAGGCCCACCGGACATTGGTTCGGGGTGGATGTTTCTGCGCCTGCTGGAGGGGTCCGGCCCGGTGTTGCGAGACGTTGTCCGACTCGTCGTCAAAGCGACGCACCAGGCGTGATCCTCGGCATGCAGCCGAGGGCGCATTCGTAAGTGGCGCGCCGATACCGGTGGTGCAATCGCCCGGCCCGTGGCCGATCAACCCACGGCCCGGCGGTGGAGCGCGGCCCACGCGGGTGCGCTCAGCCGGCGGTGGATGGCACGCGCCTGTGTCAGGTGGTGCAGGGCGTCACCCACTCGACCGCAGGTACGGGCGAGCATGCCGAGGTGGTGGTCCACGCGCGGGCCGCTCCGCCCGCCGCGGCGACTTCCGCGTCATGCTCCCGAAGGAGAATTGGTTCAATCTGAACATCGACCTTCGGATCCGCGGTCACGGCTCATGAGCGGCCGACCTTGTCGGCCACGCTATTCCGGTGTGCGTCGCCGACGGCCCTCAGGAGTCAGATGTGACGGTCCGTCAGCCCGGTGCGGTCGAGGCGACGTGACTGTCAGAGGTCGTTGCCGGCGTAGGAGAGGTTGAAGCTCTTGTTGGCCAGGGGGAAGTCGGGGACGATCGCTCCGGTGAGGGCGACAGGTAGGGCGGGCCAGTTCAGGAACGAGGGGTCGACGACCTTCACCCGGCCCAAGGTGCCGTCGGCGTCGAGTTGGACGTGGTGGGTGACGGTCCCGCGCCAACCTTCCACCAGGCCGACGCCGTTGCCGGATGCCCCGCGCAGCGGAACGGTGTGATCGCCAGGGGCCAGGTTGTCGAGGAGGCGACGGATGACCGCGGTGGAGCAGGTGAATTCGTCGGCCCGGACGAGGAAACGGGACAGCACGTCCCCACCTTCACGAACGGCCGGGGTGAATGTGGGCCCGAGGTCGCAGGTGGAGTGTTCGATGCGGGCGTCGATCTTCAGGCCGCTGGCGCGGGCAACGTAGCCGAGGGTGCCGATGGCGGCTGCGTCGGCGCGGGGCAGGATCGCGGTGCCGGTGAATCTGTCCAGCACGGTGGCGTTGCCCAGCGCGAGGGCGACGATCTCGGCCAGGTCGGCGGCCAACTCATCGAGCCGGTCGGGGTCCGGAAGGGACTGCACCCGGGAACCGCCGGGGGTCACGGCGCCACGCAGCAGGCGGTGGCCGGTGGTCTCGGCGTTGATCCGCAGCAACGATTCCCTGATCCGCTGGGCGTGCGAATGCAGGATTGCGTGGGCGACGTCGTTGCACAGCGCGCCGATGTCGGCGGCGTGGTTGTGCATCCGCTCGAGTTCCAGCAGCACGGCCCGCAGTCGGATCGCCTCCTCCGGCACGGATGTACCGGTGGCGTCCTCGACGGCCTGGGCGTAGGCCAACCCGTGACCGAGCGAGGTGTCGCCGCTGATGCGTTCGGCGATCTGGGTTCCGGCGGCCGGGGCGACACCTTCGAACAGTTTCTCGATGCCGCGGTGCACGAACCACAGCCGGGCCTTCAGGTCGAGGATGGATTCCCCGACCACGGAGAAACGGAAGTGACCGGGTTCGATCAGTCCTGCGTGTACCGGACCGACCGGGATCTCGAAGACGCCGGGGCCCTGCACGGACAGGAACGGGAACGGGCCTTCGGGGTCACCGAAGGTCGGCGCTGGACCGGCGTCGTGGCGCATCGGATACCAGCCGCGGGGCCAGTGGTGGTGGCGGACCAGCCTGCGTGGTTGTGGGTGGCCTTCGGGGATCACCCCGAACAGGTCGTGCATCTCGCGTTCAAATCGGCCGGCCGGGAACGACAGGTTCGCAATGCTTGGCAGCACGGGCCGGTCGGCGGGCAGCTGCACGGTCAGTTCGGTTCGCCGGGACGGCGGCCCGGCCACGAACAGGTAGGTGATGGCGATGCTCGACTCGACGTGGCGGGCGGCGATCAACGCGATCCGGTATCCGTCGGCCAGCAATCGACCGGCCCGGTCGGGCAGCTCCTCGGCGGGGACGCGATCGGTGTTCACCGTCCGGCTCCGACCGCGGCCGCGGCGTGCAGCAGTGACTGCACCGGCCAGACCGTGACCCCGAGCACTGCGCAGGCCACCAGGCCGGTGACCAGCGGCACCGCGGACAGCCCCGGTTCCGGATCCTCGGCCTCGGCGGTCTGCGGTGGGCCGAGCAGCATGCCGGAGGTGTGCACCAGCAGGGCGGCGGCGGCCGCGAGCATGAGCAGCACGGCTAGCACGGCCGCCCACCCGAGGCCGTCGGCGAATGCGGCCCGCAGGATGCCCAACTGGCTGGCGAACAGGGAAAAGGGCGGCATGCCGATCAGGGCCACCACGCCGAGGCCGAATGCGCCGGCCGCGACCGGTCGGGCTGCGAGCAGACCGCGGACGGATCCGATGTGGCTGGTCCCGGTGGCCTGCAGGATCTGGCCGGACCCCACGAACAACACCGACTTGCCCAGGCCGTGGCCGAGCACGTGCAACAGGACGGCGGCCATCGCCAGGCGCCCGCCGGCGGCGGTGCCGACACCGAGCAGGCCCATGTGTTCCATCGAGGAGTAGGCGAGCATCCGCTTGTAGTCACGTTGGACGATGAGCAGCAGCGCCGCGAGCAGCAGGCCGGCCAGGGCGGTGATCAGCAGCAGTCGGCGGGCGAGTCCGGGCCCGAGCGCGGCGTCGGAGATCAGCTTGACGCGGAGCACCGCGTAGAACGACACCGACAGCAGCACCCCGGACATCAGCGCCGAGACCGGCGCCGGGGCCTGGCTGTGCGCGTCGGGCAACCAGGCATGCAACGGCACCAAGCCGGCCTTGGCGCCGAACCCGAGCAGCAGCAGTGCCACCGCGATCCGGGTGACCCCGGGATCCAGAGCCGAGGCGTTGCGGGTCAGCGCGTCGAGGTCCAGGCCGTGCGCCGCAGTCCGTGCGGCGGCGTAGTTCAACAGCACCACGCCCAGCAACGCCAGTGCGATGCCGACCGAGCAGATCACGACGTACTTCCAGGCCGCCTCCACCGCCGCGCGGCCGTGGTGGTGCCCGACCAGGAACGCGGTGACGATCGTGGTGGCCTCCACGGCCACCCAGAGCATCCCCAGGTTCGCCGCAAGCACCGCGGCGGTCATGGTGGCCACGAACGCCTGAATCAGCACCAGATAACGGCGCGCGGAGCGGGCAGATGTACCCGCGGCAATCTCCGCGTCGAGGTGGGCGGGGTTGGCCAGTGTCGCCACCAGCGACACCGCACCGATGACCAGCAGCATCCACACGCTCAGCGCGTCGACCCGGCACAACCCGCCAACGGCGCGGATGGGTCCGCGGCGGGTGATCCGCACCGCCAGAGCTACTGCGACGGCCAGGAGCCCGACCGAGGCGGCGGCCCCGAGCCAACGCGTCGATGTCCGCCATCCGGCCCACGCGTATCCGATCGCCGCCGCCGTCGGAGCACCCGGCGCGGCCAGCACCAGCAGAGTGGGCATCAGTCGGCCAGCTCCCGCAGTTCGTTCAGGTCCGTACCGCCGAAGACCGACCGCATGCGCCCGGTCAGCACCTGCAGGACCAGCACCGCCAGCAGCACATCCATGGAGACCCCGAGCTCGACCACCAACGGCACACCGGTGGTGGTCAGGAACGCGATCAGGGTGATCCCGTTGTCCAGCAACAGGAACCCGACCACCTGCGAGACCGCGCGGCTGCGGGTGACCAGAACCAAGAAACCGATCAGGACCACCGCCAGCCCGGCCGGGACCGCGCGCGTCGCCGGCGCGGGCGCCAACGCCACTACCGGCCGGGTGGCCGCGTAGGCCAGCAACGTGAGTGCCGCGGCGGCCAACAACGACGCCGGCACGTTGACCCGGGCCTCGGTCTCCCGCGACCCGGCGCGCGTCAACGCCCGGCGAACCAGCAGGGGCAGCGCCACCGCGCGCAGGACACAGACCAGGACCGCCACCGAGGCGAGTTGCCCGTCGTGTGCGTGCACCCCACGGGTCGCCACCACCATGGTCAGCGCGAGTCCCTGCACCGCCAACACAGTCACCACGCCCGACAGACCGCGGCGCCACAGCACCAAGACCGCGCACAGCAGGAAAACCGCGCAACCGAGGTCGATCAGCTGCCCGTACAACGAGTGGCTCACGGCAGACCGCCGGAGGTGAGGAAATAGGACCCGACCACGGCCAACAACGCCAGCAGGAACGATCCGGCCAACAACTCCGGCACCCGGAACAGGCGCAGCTTGGCCGCAAACACCTCACCGGCGGCCAACAGCGCCCCCAGGGCGGCCACCTTGACCACCAGCAGAACCAACGCGACCGGCAGGCCGAGCAGGCCCGCGGTGAGACCCCACGGCAGGAACAGGCTCGCGAACAACCCCAGCAGCACCGCCAACCGCACGGCCCCGGCGAGTTCGATCAACGCCAGGTCCGGGCCGGCGTACTCCAGCACCATCGCCTCGTGGATCATCGTCAACTCCAGGTGGGTCGACGGGTTGTCCACCGGCAGCCGCCCGGTCTCGGCGATGATCACGACACCCAGGGCCACCGCGGCCAGCAGACTCACCGGCGCCAGTTCCCGGGTCGGGGACCGTTGCGCGGCGGCCACGATCGCGGCCAGGTCCGTCGTCCCGACCGGAACCGACAGGGCGAAGACCGCGAGCAGGATCGTGGGCTCGACCAGTGCCAGCACAGTGATCTCGCGGCTGGCCCCCATTCCCCCGAACGCGGTTCCGGTGTCCAACCCGGCCAGCACCAGCGCCACAGTCCCCAAGGCCAACACCGCGACCAAGGCGAACAGATCCACCCCGGAATCCAACGGAGATGCCAGGCTCGCCGAGGGCACCACCGCCGCGGCCACGCAAGCGGCCCCCAACAGCACCGACGGGGCGGCGCGGAATACCGGCCCGGTCCCGGCCGGGCTGATCCCCTCCTTGCGCGCCAGTTTGCGCAGGTCCCGCCACGGCTGCCCGACCCCCGCCCCGGCTCGGCCCTCCAACCGGGCCCGCACCTGCCGCATCAGGCCCATGAGCAGCGGCGCAGCGGCGATCATCACCACGACCTGCGCCGTCGCCCCGACAAACCCCGCTCCGCTCACCTGGTCACCGCCAGGCCGACCAGCGCAGCGGTGAACCCGACGAACCCGTACGACAGGTAGCGGTGCACCCGCCCGTCGGCCAGCCACCGTGAGCGCCCACCCACCCATGACAAGGCGCGCAGCACGGGCAGGTAGAGGCGGTCCTCGACGCGGTCGGCCACCCGCTGCCGGTAGGCGAGGTGTTGCAGGTAATAGGCCGACTCGGCGTGCGGGGTGACCTCGAGGTCGGACTCGGGGCGCAGCACGTCCTCGAAGACCCGTTGCAACGGCTCGGCAAACGCAGTGGCCGTGTACTGCATCCGGACGGTCGCTGGGCCCGCCCCGCAGTCCCACAACCGGGCCGGGCGCCGGGCCCGCCCCCGCAACGCGACCCGGCCTACCCCGGCCGCCGCGGCACTCGCGGCGATCACGGCGACCGCCAGCAGCAACGGACCCGACGATCCGGACACGACCCGCAGCCGCAACATGATCCCGCCGTCGAAAACCGGACCGGTCTGGATGCCGGCCGCGGTCACCGCACGGGCCAGATGCCCGGCGACCAGGCCGGGCCACAGCCCCAGCAGGACGCAGGCGGCACCGGCCAGACCCAGGCCGCCCAGCAGCACCGGACCGGACTCGTGGGCAGCGGCCGCGCCGGGCGATCGGGGTCGGGCCAGAAAGCCCACCCCGAAGGCCTTGACGAACGCGACGATGCTCAGCCCGGCGGTCAGGGCAATCACCGCCACCAGCACCGGCACGATGACCGCGGTCGCGGTCCCCCCGACCGGCACGGCGTGGACGAGGGCCTGCAGCAGCAGCCACTCACCGGCGAACCCTGCGCCCAACGGCAACGCGCAGGCCCCCAACGCGCCGAGGGCGAACAGCGTGGTGGTCACCGGCATCGAGGCGCGCAACCCGCCCAGGGCGTCCAGGTCCCGGGTGCCGGTCGCGTGCGCCACCGACCCGGCCGCGCAGAACAGCACTGCCTTGAACGCCGCGTGCGCGACCAGGTGCAGCAAGGCCGCCGTCAACGCCAACCCGGCCAGGAGCGGGGCGCCATCGGCATGGAACAGCCCAGCGGCGCCCACCCCGATCAGGACCAGACCCATGTTCTCGGTGGTCGAGCAAGCCAGCAGTCGCTTCAGGTCGGTGGCCACGGCGGCCTGCAGCGCCCCGTACAACGCCGAGACCGCCCCCAACCCGAGCACGACCAACCACCACCAGCGCGGGCCCCCGCCCAGCAGGTCCAGGCCGACCCGGACGATGCCGTAGATGCCGACGGTCACCATCGCCGCCGACATCAACGCCGAGACGTGGGCCGGGGCCTCCGGATGCGCCCGGGGCAGCCAGACGTGCAACGGGACGACACCGGACTTCGCCGCGAAACCCACGAGCGTCGTCACGAACACGGCGCCGGCGCCCGGCCCGGACAGGTGCGCGGCCCGAAGGGTGGCGAACGAGTCACCCCCGGCCGCCGCCGCGAACCAGACCAGACCCATGAGCACCGCCACCAGGCTCAGGTGGGTCATCACCGCGTACCAACGCCCCGCGTCGGCGACCTCCGGACCGCGTCGGTGTTCGGTGAGCACCAGCAGCAGCGACGTGAGCGCCATCAACTCCCACGCCGCCAGCAAGGTGCCCACCCCGGCCGCGGCGGGGACCAGCAGCAGTGATGTCACGAACAGCGGGAACATCGCTTGCGGGACCCGCCCGGACAGGTCCTCCCGGTCGGCGGTGTAGCCGATGCCGAAGATCGCCGCGCACACCGCCACCGCGCCGATGAGCGCGATGAACAACCCGGCCAGCGGGTCGATCGCCAGGCGCAACCCGACCAGCGGCAACAGCTGCGGCAACCACGCCACCCAGGTCCGACCCGACAGCCCGGCTACCCCCGCCACGACCGCGGCGGCCCCGCAGGCCGCCGTGCCCAGCCCGACGATCACCGGCCGGGATCGACGTGGAACCAGCAGCCCCGCGACGGCCGCGGCCGCACCCAGGCCCAGCGCGAAACCGAGCCCGGCTCCCGCCGGGTTCACCGCCCGGTCAACCCGCGCAACGCCGCCACCAGCTCCTGCGGCCCCGGCGGACACCCGCGCACCGCGAGGTCGACCGGGACCACCGAGTCCACCGGACCCACCACCCCGTAGGCCTCGGCGAACACCCCGCAATCGCACGCGCAGTCACCGAAGGCGACCACGACCCGCGGTTCGGGCACGGCCTGCCAGGTCCGGTGCAGCGCGGTGCGCATGTTCCGCGTCACCGGACCGGTCACCAGCAACGCGTCCGCGTGCCG
>DATAUG010000156.1:0-2100 GCA_036268355.1 Sporichthyaceae bacterium | reverse complement strand
TCGCGAACCCGGAGGACCGGGCCTGGTGGGGCGGGATGTGGGCCGACCGGATCGTGAACTCGGCGCTGGCTCGGCAGGCCGTCGAAGCGGGTTGGGCCGCCGCGCCGGACCTCGACAGGATCGCGGCGGCGTGGCGGGCGTGGGCAGAGCACGCCGATGGCTGGATAGCTCTGTTGCACGGCGAGATCCTGGCGCGGGTCTGACCGTGCGGCAGCTCAGCTGCGGTAGACGATGACGGTGTCGCCCACGTCGGTGGCGTTGTAGAGGTCCTCGGTGGCGTGCTCGTCAGCGGTGTCGACGCAACCGCTGCTCGCGCCGTCGTAGCCGTTCTCGGCGAAGTCGGGCGAGTAATGGATGGCCTCGCCGCCGCTGAAGAACATCGACCACGGCATGGGCTCGTGGGTCAGGCTGGAGACGTGCTCCGCGTCCTTCCACTGGATCGAGAAAGCGCCCTCGCGGGTGGGCTTGCGGTCCGGACCGAACCGGACGGGCATCGTCATCCGGGTCTCGCCGTCGACGATCCAGCGCAAGGTGTGCGTGGTCTTGTCGATGCACACGACCCGGCCGTCCAGGCACTGCGGGTCGATGCCGTCCGACGCGGCGGCCGGCCGCACGGTCGGGACCATCCAACCTGCGGTCAGGGCCGGAACCGTCGCAGCCGCGGCCAACCGGCGCAGCCGGCTCCGGTCAATCGCCTCGCCCGCAAGAATTCCCGTCCTCGTCACGGACAATTTCTACCCCAGGCGTGGCGGAGGCAACCAGGCCCGGTCACGGCTTGCACCTGCCTGGGCGCGGTCGGGTGCATGCGATGCTCGGGCGGTGTCGGAGGTTTTGCACAGCGCCGGGGACGAGTTGTCCGCGGCGCAGTTGTACGACCTGCTGCGGTTGCGCTGCGAGGTGTTCGTGGTCGAGCAGGCGTGCGCCTACCAGGAACTCGACGGCGTCGACCTGCTCCCGACGACCAGCCATCTCTGGGTCGAGGACGTCGACCGCCGAGTACTCAGTTGCCTACGGGTGTTTCCTGGTGAGCTTCGGGATCGGCGCATCGGCCGGGTGTGCACGGCCGAGGACCAGCGCGGCCAGGGGCACTCGGCGCGCCTGATGCGGGCGGCACTGGACCGGTATCCGGGCTCGTCCTGGATGTTGCATGCCCAGTGCGCGGTGGCGGAGTTCTACCGTCGAATGGGCTTCACCGAGAGCGGCCCGGAGTTCGACGAGGACGGGATCCCGCACGTCCTGATGGTCCGCAACGTCTGAAAGATTCCCCCCGGAAAGCCCATTGCCCTGTGTGGTCCGGCCTTTCCCGGGCACGATGTGCGCGCGGACCCGCCCTGCTCGGCAGTTGCGTCGCGGCCCGCGCCCAACGGTGTGGCGTGGAGGAGTCGGGCCGATGTGGTCTCGGGTGGCCGTGCTGGTCGCGGCGGTGCCGCTACTGCTGCCGTTCGCCGCGGCCTCGGCGGTCCTTCCGGCGGCCGCGGCCTCGACCGTCGCGCCGAAGGCCCACGACAACAAGGGCCACGACAACAACGGCCAGTGCCCCCGCGGGAAGTTGTGCGTGTGGACCGGGCCCAAATTCTCGGGACAGCGGACGGTCTTCGCCGATCAGGCCGATCTCGGCGGCCGCTGCCGGGCGATGCACGCCCCGATCGGGTCGGTGGCCAACCGAACCGGCCACTCGGCGTTCCCGCTGCACCTGTTCCTCTTCCGGGGCAACTATCCGACGCCGTGCGACGTCGCAGGCATCTACGCCCAGTACGTGCCCGGGCAGACCGACGCGGCGGTGCCGGACGGCCCGGTGAGCGGGGTCCGCATCTACGCCGACCCCCAAACCGGCGGCGCCGCCGGTGGCCACCCGGGCGACCATCGCTACGTGCGCCACCACTACCGGCATCACCGCCACGGGCACCATCACCGCTGAGCGGATCCGAAAGCAACCCACCTTCCGTTGCCTTTCACCCGTTCGGTCCCCAACATGGAGGCCTGAGTTCCGGGTGAGGAGGCGAGGCCGATGCCGATGCGCGCGTTGCGCGCCGTGGCTTCGGCGGTCGTCTGCGTGACGTTCCTGGCCGGCTGCGGCACCCGCGTCAGCCATTCCGACGT
>DATAUG010000155.1:0-7275 GCA_036268355.1 Sporichthyaceae bacterium | reverse complement strand
ACTGCGGCCGTCGCCGCCTCGGCTGCGGCCACCATCGCCCTGACCCCGCTCGCCGCTCACGCAAACCCGCCCGGTGCGGAAATCCGTACCGGCTGCGTGAACGGCATCACGGGTTACTACGTCGACCCCGACACCTCGGTGCACAGCTTCGAGCTGGTTCCGGGCACCTCCTGGCCGATCGACGCCGGTACCACCGCCACCGGTGTGTACTCGTTCTTCATCAACCAGCCCGCCGCCCTCGAGTCCTACGGTCCGTCCCTGGACAACGACCGCGGCTTCGAGTTCGAGACTCAGCGGGTAGAGAAGGCCGTTGTGAACATGCACACCGGCGCGCAGCACGTGTACTTCAACGACAAGGCCAACGGGTTCTCGTTCAACGCCCCGATCGGCAGCGACACCTTCAGCATCTTCTACCAGTGCGGCTCCGGCCGTTCCTGAGCCTAAGCGCAAGTTGTTTTTGAACGTCTGAACGAATGGGCCCTGGCGTCCACCGGTATTCCGGTGGACACCGGGGCCCTACGTCATCGGCACACGCGACGACGCCGAGTTGCGTCCGCGGCGATCGCGGATCCTCGCACTGCGCAGAGAAGGGCTGAGAAAATCACCCGGAAGCCGTGAATCCGTAATCTCTCTCGGTCATGGTCCACTTGTCGTCATCACCGGCCCTTTGCCGTAATGACCTCCTCGGCACACCCGGCGGCCGCCAAGGAGGGGAGGAATCAGGCACAAGAGCCCAGGCACCGCAAGTGTTCACTTCGATGACACTTTGGCGTTCGGGCAGGAGAAAACTCCATCGCTTGAGGGCGTTCAGCGTTCCACTCAATGCCGATGACGCGTATTTGCGCGTGCGGCCAAGGGTTGGCCGCCCGCCCGGGGGCGGGTCGTAATGCCTGGCGGAACTTGATGAATCGCCCCCTCGCTGGTGCGCTGTTCGCAGTCGGCGCCCTTACCCTGTCCGCGCTCGGTGCGGCCGGGGCCGCACAAGCCGAAACGGTTCAGCCCGGCAATGTGACGCCCAATCCGGGGCCGGGCACCAATCAGCTCACGATTACCTGCCCGCACCCCGACGACTCGACGCTCAACGCCGCGGCGGTAATCACCTTCGCAAGTTTGGCGCCGGTCAGCGGCAGCTTCACCGAAGCGGCCGACATCACCAGCATCGACGCTTTCGCCACCGACACCAAGTCTCCCTACGAGGGCGCCCGCCTCGACCACCGGAGAGTTCGGGCCCAGCCTGCAGGTGGCTGGGAACCACGTCGAAAGCATCGAGTTCAAGCTCTACAGCAATGTCACGGACACAGTGACCAAACCCGCCGTGATCTACGACGAATTGGTCTACAACAACGTCAAGAACCAGTTTCATTTCGTCGCCCAGGTGTACCCCGAAAACAAACGCTCCGGGCAACACCGACCGGCGCCCATCTTCACTCCGCCGGCCCTTCGCGCCGACCGACCTTCGGCGCAGTGTCATGCGCCAACGGCGTCACCGGCTACTGGATCGACCCCAACAACAACAACAACAGCACGCACGACTTCGCCCTGGTTCCCGGCAGTGAGATCGACGTGCCGACCAACGGCCCGGGTGTCTGGCAGTTCTTCATCAACCAGCCGAACGCTCTCGAGGCCAAAGGTCCGGCCCTGGACAGCGACCGGAGCTTCGAGTTCGCGGTCCAGCGGGTCAACGAGGCCGTCGTGAACACCGACGGTGCCCGCCAGAGCATCTACTGGAACGACAAGGCCAACGCATTCTCCTTCCACGCGGTTTCGGACTTCCACCTGTACTACCTGTGCGGCAACGGCCGCGCCGGAGTTTTATTGGCACTGCTTTTCTGAGCACCTGACCAAACAGGCGTTCTGAACACTGCGACTTGTGACGGCGTGTTGGGCTGTCCGAAGCTGGTGATGGACCGCCGCGCCGACACACGTGGGAGGGAGCGGGGACCCGCCACCGGCGTCCTACGGGTTCTTGGAAGGTCCACAGACATGCCGATGGCCCCCACCGAATCCGGTGGGGGCCATCGGCCCGGGAGAGACCTCAGCAGCCGGTTACCGACCCCGCCGGAGCGCACTGGTCGGGAGTGTTGTCCACGACCTGGCTGGGCGGGTCCACCTCCGCGCTGCCGGCTGCGCCGTTGTTGTAGATGCCGCCGCCGGTTGCGTTGGCGGGAGTCGCCGTGTTGCGTGCGGCGTTGTCGCCGACCACCGCGCCGCCCAGGACCGCGAGCGTCACGCCGCTCCCCGAGTCCTCGTACAGTCCGCCGCCGGAAGCGGTGCCTCCGGCGGTGGTCGCGATCACCCGGTTGCTGCGGACCGTGCCGCCGTGTACGACCATCGGGCCGTCGGTGTAGACGCCGCCGCCCACCGCATCGTTCGGGTCCTTGAGCACGTTGGCCTGGATGTGCTCGTCGACGAGCGAAGCGGACCCGGCGCCCTCGAAGTCCAGGCCACCGCCCTCGCCGTACCCGAACCCGGTTGCCGTGTTCTCGCTGACGGTGCCTTGCTCGAGGTCAAGCGCGGAGCTGGTGGACAGACCCCCGCCGTAGGCCGAGGCGCCGCGCGCACTGTTGCGGTCGATGGCGGTGTGCGAGGCCCGCGTCGGACCGTAGGAGGCCACCCCGCCGCCCTCCGCGTAACCGCTGCCGGAGCCGCCGGTCGCGCTGTTGTCGGTGACCTGCACGTTGACAAGGCCCAGGTTGATCCAGCCGAAGTTACTGGCGGTGATTCCGCCACCAACGGCGCCGTATCCGCCGGTGGCCTTGTTGCGCTGAACCGCCCCCCCGCTCACCGAGACCGGCAGCGCCGTCGCCACGCTGTAGCCGCCGATGGCGTCCGTGTCGAAGTAGACCCCGCCGCCGATCGCGACGCCGGGGTAGACGGTGCCGGTCGAGGTGGCGGCGTTGTCGTGGATCTGGTTGTCACTCAGCGTCGCCGCGACGTCGATCAGCGAGATCGCCCCGCCGCTGGAGGTCTGGTCGGAGACGGCGCTGTTGTGGTCGAACGTGCTGTCCGCGATGGTCACGTCATCGGGCGTCCGGTACGCCGCGAGCGCCCCGCCGTCCGCGTCCGAGCAGGTGCTGCTGCCGCCGGTGCACGAGACCTTGTTGCCGTGGAAGGTCGAGCGCAGCACGTGCAGGTCGGACTGGGCTGCATCGACCGCGCCGCCGGCGGCGAGGGTGCAGGAGGAACCGGCGAAGGTGTCGAGGCACGTGGCGTCGTTGTCGGCCAAGGTGCTGTCCGTAATCACGACCACCGCCGCCCCGGGGGACGGGATCCCGGGCACGGCGCCGATCGCGCCACCGGAGCCGGTCACACAGGCTGCGTTGGTTCCGCAGGTCGCGCTGTTGTGCCTCAGCGTCGACCTGGTCACGTCGAGGTTGCCGCCGAACACTCCGATGGCGCCACCGACTGCCGAGTTCGCCGGGCACGGTCCGCCCGAGCAGTCGGCCAGACCACCGCTGATCGTCGCCCTGTCGATCGACAACTGGCCGGCGACGGTGAAGATCCGGAAGTTGGAGCTCGCGGTGGCTGCGCGGGAGATGCTCGCGCCATTGCCGCGGATCGCCAGGGTCCCGGTGATCGGCGCCGTGCCGGAGTTGCCGTAGGTGGAGTCCGCGACCCCGGTCAGCACGTACTGGCAACCGGCGGGCAAGGACAGGATCTGGGCGCTCGCCATGCTCCCGAAGGTGGCGACCTTGCTCACCAGGTCTGCGGCCGAACACGAGACGTGGGTGACCGGAGTGCTGGCCGGCGCTGCCCAGGTCGGCAACGTGGTCGCGGCCAGCAGGCCGGCCGCCAACGGCACCCCCAGCACCAGCCGGGACCGCCCGGCACGCTCCTTGCGATTAGACATGTGAAACCCCTCCCGTTGCCAAACAGACAAGTCTTAATTCGCCCCAGGAGCCGAACAGAGTTCCCCCGTGTGCAGGCGAAAGATCCCACCGGTCGCTCACCGGTCAAGGGCCGTCCGGTGGTGGCCGGGAGCTCGCCCCGCTCGGATGCCCGCATCCGTCCCCACTCGCCCGAATCCGCGTCCCCGCAGGGATTCACCCGGTCGGGCCAGTGCGCCTGTGCCGTTCAACTTCGGCAGCTATGAGCCCACCAGCGGCAGCACCGCGCTCAAATCACTGCGCCCACCGCTGCAGCGCACGCGGCCGCTGGCGGCCTCCTCGGCCCAGCGCGCAGTCCCGGTCACCAGTCCGAGCCAGGTGGGGGCCTCGGCCTCCACCACGTTCGGCGGCGTACCCCGGGTGTGCGCCGGACCGTCCAGGCACTGGGTCGCGCCGTACGGCGGTACTCGCACCTCGACCGCCCGACCCGGGTGACGGGCCGTCAGTTCCTCCAGGGTGAAGCGAACCGCGGTCGCCACGGTGGCGGCGTCGACGCCGTCCGGGTCGGCCGTCCAGGCGGCCACGGCGGCTGCCCCGAGGACGGGATCGGTGCGCCGCCGCGGTGCCACCCCGCCTCAGCCGAAGACGGCCGGCAGGGTCGCGGTGTGCGCCGCGCGCAACTCCGCCAGCGGGATCGCGAACAGTCCGCTGACCTCCAACGCGTCGCCGCCGACCGCGCCCAGCCGGGTCACCTGCACGCCGTGCTGCCCGGCCAACTGTCCGAAGGCGTTGACGTGCTCGGTCCGCACGCTGACCAACACCCGAGCGGTCGACTCGGCGAACAACGCGGCAAACGGGTTCCCGGGAACACCCGGGCCGAGGTCCTCCAGCCGGGCCCCGATCCCGCCGCGCAGGCAGCACTCCGCCAGCGCCTGGGCCAATCCGCCGTCGGACAGGTCGTGCGCGGAGGCCAGCAACCCGGCCTGCGCCCCGCCGACCAGTACCTCGGCCAACGCCTTCTCGGCAGCGAAGCTCAGGTGCGGCGGCACACCACCGAGGTGGCCGTGCAGCACGTAGGCCCACTCCGAGCCGTCGAACTCGGCGTGGGTGTGGCCGAGCAGCAGGACGTGGTCGCCCTCGTTCGCGAAACTCATCGGCACCCGCTGGGCGACGTCGTCGATGACACCGAGCACGCCGACCACCGGGGTCGGCAGGATCGCCGTGGTGCCGGTCTGGTTGTAGAAGCTGACGTTGCCGCCGGTGACCGGGATGCCCAGCTCCAGGCAGCCGTCGGCCAGGCCCCGGACGGCCTCGGCGAACTGCCACATCACCGCGGGATCCTCCGGCGACCCGAAGTTCAGGCAGTCGGTGACGGCCAACGGCCGAGCGCCCTTGGCGGCGACGTTGCGGTAGGCCTCGATCAGTGCCAGTTGGGCACCGGCGTACGGGTCTAGGCGCACGAACCGGCCGTTGCAGTCGGTGGACAGCGCGATGCCCAGCCCGGACTCCTCGTCCAGACGCACCACCCCGGCGTCGTCGGGCATGGCCAGCACCGTGTTGCCGAGCACGTAGCGGTCGTACTGGGTGGTGACCCAGGACTTGTCGCACAGGTTCGGCGAGCCGAGCAGCCGCAGCAGCGTCGCACGCAACTCGGCGCCGGTGCTCGGCTTCTCCAGCCGCGTCGTGGAGTCGGCGACCAGCGCGTCCTGCGTGGCCGGGCGGGCGAAGGGCCGCTGGTAGACCGGGCCGTCGTGGGCGACCGTGCCCGGCGGGACGTCGACCACGGTCTCGCCGCGCCACTCGACCGTGAGCCGACCGGAGTCGTTGACCTCGCCGATCACGATCGCCTCGACGTCCCACTTCCGGCAGATCGCGAGGAAGTCATCGACGTGGCGCGGTTCGACGATCGCGCACATGCGCTCCTGCGACTCGCTCATGAGGATCTCCTCGGGAGCGAGCGTCCAGTCGCGCAGCGGGACCCGGTCGAGCACGACGTGCATCCCGCCGGAGCCGGCCGAGGACAGCTCGGTGGTGGCGCAGGACAATCCGGCGCCGCCGAGGTCCTGGATGCCGACGACCAGGTCGGCGGCGAAGATCTCCAGGCAGCACTCGATGAGCACCTTCTCGGCGAACGGGTCCCCGACCTGGACGCTCGGGCGCTTCGAGGGCTTGTCGGCGTCGAAGGTCTCCGAGGCCAGCACGGAGACCCCGCCGATGCCGTCGCCACCGGTGCGGGCGCCGAACAGGATCACCTGGTTGCCCGGGCCCGAGGCCTTGGCCAGCTTGATGTCCGCGTGCCGCATGACCCCGACGCACAGCGCGTTGACCAGCGGGTTGCCGAGGTAGCTCGCGTCGAACACGACCTCGCCACCGATGTTGGGCAGGCCCAGGCAGTTGCCGTAGCCGCCGATGCCGGCCACGATCCCGGGCAGCACCCGGGCGGTGTCCGGGGCGTCCAGCGGGCCGAAGCGCAGCGGGTCCATGATCGCGATCGGGCGGGCACCCATCGTGAGGATGTCGCGCACGATCCCGCCGACGCCGGTGGCCGCGCCCTGGTACGGCTCGACGAACGAGGGGTGGTTGTGCGACTCGACCTTGAACGTGACGGCGTAGCCGTGCCCGACGTCGACCACACCCGCGTTCTCGCCCATGCCGACCAGCAGCACGTCGGTAGCCGGCTTCTTCTCGCCGAACTGCCGCAGGTGGACCTTGGAGGACTTGTAGGAGCAGTGCTCGCTCCACATGACCGAATACATCGCCAGCTCACAGCTGGTCGGGCGACGACTGAGGATCTCGCGGATCCGGGCGTACTCGTCCGGCCTCAGGCCCAGCGTGGCGTACGGCTGCTCGGCGTCGGGGTCCTTCGCGGCGAACTCGACGGTGTCGGTCATTCTCACGCCCTCCCGGCGCAGGTGTCAGCCGGTGACGTCGTGCTGCGGGGTGATTCGCCCGATTTGTCCGACGTTCGCGCAGTCATGCGGCAACCAGGCTTCGCAGGACGGAGGTGAACAGGGCCAGGCCGTCGGTGCTCGGTCCGGTCAGCGCCTCGACAGCGTGCTCGGGGTGGGGCATCAGCCCGACCACGTTGCCTGCGGCGTTGCGGACCCCGGCAATGCCGGCCGCGGACCCGTTCGGGTTGTCGCCGACGTAGCGGAACACGACTCGGCCCTCGTCCTCGAGCAGCGCCAGCGTGGCGGCGTCGGCGACGTAGCCGCCCTCGCCGTTCTTCACCGGCACCAGGATTTCCTGACCCACCGTCAGATTCCTCGTCCACGGGGTTTCGGTCGACTCGATCCGCAGCAACTGATCGCGGCAGACGAACTTCTGGTGGTCGTTGCGGATCAGCGCGCCGGGCAGCAGGTGGGACTCGCAGAGCACCTGGAACCCGTTGCAGATCCCCAGCACCGGAAGCCCTCGCCCGGCCGCGGCGATGATCGACTCCATCACC
>DATAUG010000154.1:0-3370 GCA_036268355.1 Sporichthyaceae bacterium | reverse complement strand
CGTAGCTGTCGTCCGCGTCGCCCATGATCACGAACGTCGAGCGCGCCGCGTCGATGCCGGCGCGCAGCGCAGCGCCGTAGCCGCGGATCGGTACGTCGACCACGCGGGCCCCGCAGCGGCGGGCGATGTCCTGCGAGCCGTCGGTGCTTCCGTTGTCGGCGACGATCACCTCGCCCTCGACCCCGAGGTCGGCCAGGGATTTCTGCGCCTTGCGGATGCAGATCTCCAGCGTCTCGGCTTCGTTCAGGCACGGCAGGACGACCGTCAGAGATTCCGTCCGCACGCGAGAAGGACTCCTTTGTTGCCCCAGTTGGCCTTCACCCAGGGTATCCGCCGCGGCGGACCCGGATGGCTCACTTGTCGGCGGCACGCAGGGCCTCGGCCAAGTCGGCGGCGGCCAGCAGTTGCGCTGCCAGTTCGCGGGCCCGGTCGGGGTCCAGGCAGAAGTCCTCGTCGACCGTGATGATCCACGGCGCCTCGGGGTCGCCGCCGTCGGCCCGGGTGACCCCGCACCCCGGCCACAGGTACGTGCTCGGTGCCGGGGAGGTGATCAGGGTGGCCGGAAAGGCGGTCAACTTCGTGCTCCTTGCTCGATGGGCTCCTGACCCGGAATTGAACGCTGGTTCGTGGTTCGTGGCGATTGGCCGTTCGCCCAGGTATCCGTGGGCCGAAAGTTCGTCACCCACACGGGCGTGACGACCCATCACATCCACCCTGACCGGCCGTGGGTCGGCCACTTGTCGGTCGAGCAGCCGTCAACCAGCCGCAACCAGTGGGGCGGACGCGCCTGCGGCGGGATTCGCATGGCGCCAGGGTAGGTCGAGGCGCGGACAAATCGGTTGAGCCGCGCGGCGCGACATAACGGCTGGATGAGAGATCGCCGTCAATGCCCCCGACGGCGGGCGTTGATCGCTAACGTCGGGGCCAGCCCAGGCAGCGATCCAGCGACGGAGCCCAGACCGGATGAACTACGACCTGTTCCGCACGATCAACGACTGGTCCCGCGGCCACACGATCCTCGACGACCTGATGAAGTTCGCCGCCAAGGACCTGCTCTTCCTCGTCTTTGCCGCCTTCGCGCTGCTCTGCGGGGCGCGGTTGCAGGTCAAGGACTACCGCCCGGTGGGGCTGGCCTTCGGCACGGTGATCGTGACCTTCGCCGCCGCACAGATCGCCGCCAAGTTGCACACAGAGGCCAGACCGTTCGTCACCCATCCGTCGGCGCACGAGTTGATCTCGCATTCGGCGGATCAGTCGTTCCCCAGCGACCACGCCACCGCCGCGTTCGGGATCGCCGTGGCGGTGCTGCTGTTCCTGTCCCGGGTGTGGGGCGGGGCCTTGTTCGTGGTTGGTCTGCTGATCGGGTTCGCCCGGGTGTTCGTGGGCGTCCACTACCCGGGGGACATCGCCGGGGGACTGGCCGTCGCAGTGATCGGCGGCGGGGTGATGGCTGCGGTCGCCTACTTCCTGCCGCGCGAACCGGTCGCGGTGGCGAAGCCGGTGGCCGGTCGCCGGTAGGCGGACGCAACCGCGTCGGGCCGCGCGGAGGCCGGCGCCCGGTGTCGTGTCAGGCCGCGTGTCGGCCGCCGGGGCGACGGCGGAACAGCCAGGCGAGCAGGCCGAGCTTCCACTGGGCAGCCGACTGTTTGTCGTACCCGGGCCAGATCGGCTCGGTCTGGCCCGAAATCGGCCGCTCGAACAACTCGCCGTGCGCGCTCAAGGCCTTGCTCCCCCGAAGTTGCGTTGCTGCCGTACCGACGTCCGCAGCGCAAGGTAGGCCGGCTCGTGGGCGGATCGCCTGCGATTCGAGGAAACTTCAACCGAACGGTGGAATGCCTTTCACCCGTTCGCCGAGGGCGGGTCAGTCCAGCAGCGAGCGGAATACCGTTCCGGTACGAGGCTTTGGGTGAAAGAACGTCGACTTCGGCGGCATGAGGCCGCGCGCCGCGGCGGTGGCCCGGATCTGGTCGACCGACACCGGGCGAAGCAGGATGGCGGCCTGCGCGCGACCGTCGCGCAGCGCCGCCACCGCGCGCGAGACGCCGTGCTGGTAGGTCAGTTCGTGCTCCGGCAGTTCGGCCAACGCGGCCGCCACCAACTCGGAGTCCAACGGCTCGACGACGTCCGGTCCCCCGTGATGGCGTGGCCGCATCAGCCGGGTGCCCTCGGCGGTGACCAACGCCAGCGCGTGCTCGGCCACCAGGCGGTTCACCACGCCGGCATCCGGCAGCGGTTCCAGGCAGCCGATGTCGAAGCTCTTGCCCAGCGCGACGGCAGGGTCGCAGTCCGCCGGCAGCCCGGCAATCAGTCGGTGGATCGGCTGGACGGTGAGTTGGTCGTGATCCAACTCAACGATGAGGCACATCGTGGCGTCGGCGCCGGCGGGGGAGTCCGGGGCGTCCGCGTGGATCAGGCAGGTCGACAGCCGGTGGTGGCCGTCGGCGATCACCACCGGTGAGGCGGCCACGGCGTCGGAAACCGCCTTGACGGCAGCCGGGTCGGCCAGCCGCCACAGTTCGTGGGTGATGCCGTCCGGGTCGGCCCAGCGGCCCAACGGTTGCGCGATGTCAAGGGCGATCCGGTCGGTCAGTCCCGAGGTCAGCGAGAGGCCCCAGATCGCCGAGAGGTTCGCCTGGGCGGCCCGCAACAGGGCCAGTCGGTCGCTGTGCGCCTTCGGGGTGGTGTGCTCGTGCGGCAGCACGTCGGCCCGCGCGGCCGGCGAGATGCCGAGCGCGCCCACTACGCCGAGCGTGCTGCGGGTCGCGCCGGCCTCGTCCGTGAAGGTCATGCGGTACGGGTAGAACGCCGGGCCGTCGGAACGCAGCACGCCCCCGGCACGCCACCGGTCCAGGGTGGCCGCGGCGACCGCGTAGGGGTCCGGTCCGTCCGTGAGGACCGGCATGTCGATCCGCACCACGTTGTGCGGGTGCTGGGCCGCCAGCGCGGCGCGCTCGTCGGAGTCGATGACGTCATACGGCGGGGCGGTCACCAGTGCCAGATCGTCGGTGGAGTAACGGATCCCGGGGAACGGCGTGAACAGCGGCATGCCGCCGATCCTCGCACTGCGGGGGCCAGCCCCGGCCCGAAGCCCAGCCAGGCGTCTGTCGTTGAGTCCGGCAAATCGAGGCCGGGGTCAACGCAGGTGGAACTCGGCCTGGGTTGCCCAGTACCGGTTGCGTCTGGCTCGGCGGTCGGGGTCCACCCACGACGGGGGCCGTAGTTCGGGTTTGCCGTCGGCGCCTGTTTCGACGTCCCAGCCGCCGTGGTGTATCGCGTCGTGGTGCCGGCCGCAGACCAAGGCCAGGTTCTCAAGATCGGAGGGGCCGCCGTCGGCCCAGTGCCGGAGATGGTGAGCGTCGCACCAAGTTGC
>DATAUG010000153.1:0-19586 GCA_036268355.1 Sporichthyaceae bacterium | reverse complement strand
GTCGCGGGCGCCTTGATGATCGGGTTCTTGGGTACCGACAAGACCGGCATCGGCATCAACGGCATCTTCTACGGCGGCAGCGGTCATCTGCTGTGGCTGCAGGCCAAGGACGTCGGCGCTACCGTTGGCTACTCGTTTGCCGCGACCATGGTCATCGGTTTGATCCTCAAGTACACGATCGGGATCAAGATGAGCGATGAGCAGCAGATGATTGGCATGGACGAGTCGCTGCACGCGGAGTCGGCCTACGACTTCAATGCGCTGTCGGCTGGCGCGTTTGCAGGGACGTCAACCATCACATCCGCGGTCTCGTCGTTCGGTCACCGTACGGAGGTGCAGTCGTGAAGCTCGTTACAGCGATCATCAAGCCGTTCAAGCTCGAGGACGTGAAGAGCGCTCTTGAGACGTTCGGCGTCGCTGGCCTTACGGTCAGCGAGGTTCAGGGCTACGGCCGTCAGAAGGGCCACACCGAGGTCTACCGCGGTGCGGAGTACACCGTCGATCTGGTGCCCAAGGTGCGGATCGAGATCCTGGTCGACGACCCGGATGTCTCGGACGTGCTGGAGGTGGTCGTCAAGGCGGCTCAGACCGGCAAGATCGGCGACGGCAAGGTCTGGGTCATCCCGGTCGACACAGCGGTGCGTGTGCGCACCGGTGAACGCGACTCCGATGCCCTCTAGCCGAAAACCGTGCGACGGCCCGTCCAAGCTTCGGCTGGGCGGGCCGTCGCCTTCTCCATGTACCAAGATCACGGTGCGAATCGCGTGATCCTGTTGAAACATGATCTCGGTCCGACGGTACGGTCGCCTGGCACACGTCAGCCGGCCGTCCCGCCGCGGCTGCGGCCGTCGTGCCGCGTCCGCCCACGGGTGGCCATGCCCGAGGGGATCACCGCACGTGGACCGGATCGCTGTGTCACAACTGAATGGCGCAGACACCGCCTGGGTGCTGGCTGCGACGGCGCTCGTCCTGCTGATGGCACCGGGGCCGGCGATCTTCTACGGCGGCATGGTCCGGGCTCGCAGCATCCTCAACACGATGATGATGACCTTCGCGGCGATGGCGATCGTCACGGTCGTCCGGCTCGGTTGGGGTTACAGCCTGGCGTTCACGAAGGACACCGGCGGCGGGCTGATCGGCGGCCTGCACGCGGTGGGCCTGCGCGACACCGTGACCGGGGTCCACGGCACGATCCCGACGCCGGTCTTCGCGATGTTCCAACTCACGTTCGCGATCGTGACCACCGCGCTGATCTCCGGATCGATCGTGGACCGGGCGAAGTTCAGCACCTGGTGTGTGTTCGTGGCGCTGTGGGCGAGCCTGGTCTAGGTGCCGGTGGCGCACTGGGTGTTCTTCAGCGACTCCGACCACGGCGGCTGGATCGTCGATCGGTTGCACTCCCTGGACGTCGTGGGTGTGCACCTGGTCGGCGGTCTGGTCGGGACGTTGCTGATCGGACTGCTCGCCGGCGCCACGGCCACCGGGCTCCTCACGCCGGACCACCGCGGGGTGACCGGTCTGCTGTACGGCGGCGGCCTGGGGCAGTTGGGCCGGCAGGCGGTCGCGGCCGGAGTCGTCGGCGCCTACTCCTTCGCACTCACCTGGTTGCTCGGCGCGGCGCTGGACCGGACCATGGGGTTCCGGGCGCAGGCCGACCGGGAGATCAGCGGTCTGGATCTGGCGCTGCACTCCGAGACCGCCTACGAACTGGCTCCGGCGGGCGCGTCCTCGGGACGCATGGTCGGATCTTCAGAATGATGTGCACAGCAGGTAGCTGTAGCCGGCGCAGCCCCGATGCAACAGGACGGACCGACGATGAAGCTCATCACAGCTGTGATCAAGCCGTTCAAGCTCGACGACGTCCGTGCCGCGCTGGAGAAGTGCGGGGTGCACGGCATGACGGTGACCGAGGCCAGCGGGTTCGGTCGGCAACGCGGCCACACCGAGGTCTACCGGGGTGCGGAGTACGTGGTGGACCTGGTGCCGAAGGTGCGTCTGGAGGTGCTGGTGAACAGCGAGGACGTCGACGTGGTGGTCGACTCGCTGCTCGACGCGGCCCGTACCGGCAAGATCGGCGACGGCAAGGTCTGGATCACCCCGGTCGAGTCGGTGGTCCGCGTTCGCACCGGCGAGCGCGACACCGACGCCCTCTGACGCCCGGCAGACCGCGGGACAGTGGGGCGGTGCGCGGGTGTTGACGTATGCGCATGCCCGCGCCGAGGTGCTGGCCCGTAAGGAGCCGTTCGGGCCGGTGCGCCGGGGCGCGCTGACCGCGGCCGCCGACGCCTGGCTGAGCCACCTCCTGCAGGCGGCCTGTCAGGGCGACGCGGACCGGGTGGCGTTGGTCGCAGTCGGTGGCTACGGCCGGAGTGAGTTGGTCGCGGGCAGCGACCTGGACGTCCTGCTGCTGCACGAGCGCAAGAAGGACACCGCGCGCCTGGCCGACGCGATCTGGTACCCGATCTGGGACGCCGGCGTGAAGCTGGACCACTCGGTGCGGACCGTCGAACAGGCCCGTCGGGTGGCCGGCGAGGATCTGCGCGCGCTGCTCGGCATGCTCGACATCCGGCACGTGGCCGGCGACACCTCGCTCACCGAACGCTTGCGCTCGGAGATTCTGGCCGATTGGCGGGCGGGCGCGCCGCGGCGGCTGCCGGAGCTGGCCGAGTTGTGCAAGGAGCGGGCCGACAACGAGTTGGCGTTCCTGCTGGAACCGGACCTGAAGGAGAGCCGCGGCGGGCTGCGCGACCTGGTGGCGTTGCGTGCGGTCGCGGCCTCCTGGGTGGCCGACGTCCCGCACGGGAGCCTCGGCGGCGCGCACGACCGACTGCTGGACGCCCGGGACGCGCTGCACACGGTGACCGGGCGGGCCACGGACCGACTCGTGCTGCAGGAGCAGGACAACGTGGCGTTGGCGCTGGGGCTGGCCGACGCGACGGCCCTGATGCGCATGCTCGCCGGGGTGGGACGCACCATCGCCTACGCGTCGGACATCACCTGGCGGCGCGTGCACCAGGTGTTGGAGTCCCGCACGCGGAAGCTGCGGCTGCCCGGGACCGGCGGCCGGCCGGCCGGCCGGACGCCGTTGGCCGAGGGTGTGGTGGCCTCCGACGGTGAGGCCGTCCTGGCCCGCGACGCGGATCCGGCCAAGGACCCGGTGCTGGTGCTGCGTGCCGCCGCCGCCGCGGCCCAGGCAGGCATCCCGCTGTCGCCGGGTACGGTGGACCGCTTCGCCGCCACCACCAAGCGGCTGCCCGAGCCGTGGCCGGCCTCGGCCCGCGAGGAGTTGGTCCGACTGCTCGGCGCCGGACGGCCGGCGGTGCCGGTCTGGGAGGCCCTCGACCTGGCCGGGGTGATCATCACCCTGTTGCCCGACTGGGCCCGGGTCTCCTGCCGGCCGCAGCGCAACGCCGTGCACCGGTTCACCGTCGACCGGCACCTGGTCGAGACCGCCGCCAACGCCGCGGCGTTCACCCGCCGTGTCGCGCGGCCGGACCTGTTGCTGCTGGGCGCGCTTTTCCACGACATCGGCAAGGGCTGGCCGGGGGATCACAGCGTCGGCGGCGTGAACGTGGTCCGCGACCTCGCGCCCCGCCTGGGCTTCCCGCCGGAGGACGTCGCGGTGCTGGCCACGTTGGTGCGCCATCACCTGCTGCTGCCGGACACCGCAACGCGGCGCGACCTGGACGATCCGAACACCACGGCCACCGTCGCCGAGGCGGTCGGCTCGGTGGAGGTGCTGGATCTGTTGGCCGCGATGACCGAGGCCGACGCCCTGGCCACCGGTCCCGCGGCGTGGACGCCGTGGCGGGCGGAGCTGATCGCCGACTTGGTCGAACGGACCCGGCACGTGCTCCAGGGGAAGCCGTCGGTGCCCCGGTCGCCGCTGTCGCAGGCGCAGCGGGCGTTGGCCGAGACGGGTGCGGCAGCCGTGCATTTCGGGGGCACCGACCAAACGGGGACATCTGTGACGGTGGTCTCCCCGGACCGGGTCGGGCTGCTGGCCACCGTCGCCGGGGTGTTCAGCGTGCACCGCCTGCGGGTGCGCTCGGCGGTCACCGAGACGATCGGCGCCGCCGCGGTCACGGTCTGGACGGTGAGCCCCGAGTTCGGCTCGCTGCCCGACCAGGCGCTGCTGCGCGGGGACATCCTGCGTGCGCTGGACGGCTCCTACGACGTCGCGGTGAAGCTCGCCCGTCGCGACGCGTCCCACGTGACCAAACCCGGCATCGAGGTGCCGGCTCCGACGGTAGCGGTGGTTCCGGGTGCCTCCGCGGTGGCCACGGTCCTGGAGGTGCGCGCCCACGACCGGCCGGGCCTGCTGTTCCGCCTGGGCCGGGCGCTGTCCGCCGCCGAGGTCGACATCCGTTCGGCGCGGGTCACCACCTGGGGTGCCGAGGCCGTCGACGTGTTCTACGTGGTCGACCCGACCACCGGCCTGCCGCTGGACGCCGAACGGGCCGTGCAGCTGCGCAAGCTCGTGCTGGCAGCGCTGGACTGAGGGGCGAGGGGAAAGCCGCTCGATGATGACTGAGTGGCGACCCGAGAACTGACCGCAGTGGCAGACCCGACGCTTCTTCAGGGCCGTCCGCGGAGCGAGGGGCGAGGGGAAAGCCGCTCGATGATGGCTGAAGTGGCCCGGGACGCAGTGGCCACCAAATCGGCGGCGGCCCCCGAGGGCCGGCATCCCGTCAGGGCCCCACCCCCACCCGACACCCCCACCCGACACAACCGAACCGTCTGAATTTTTCCTGCGCCCTCGGACGTGTCAAGCCGTTCTGCCGACCTGTGGACAACAACCGACTGTGCACCCCTGCCACTAGGCTGGGTGGACAACCCGCAGCTGCCGTTAGGACCGTCCTCGCCGTGTTCGACACCCTCTCCGACCGCCTCGCCGCGACGTTCAAGAACCTGCGGGGCAAGGGCAAGCTCTCCGAGGCCGACATCGACGCCACGGCGCGGGAGATCCGGGTGGCGCTGCTCGAGGCCGACGTCGCGTTGCCCGTGGTCCGGGAGTTCGTCGCCTCGGTCAAGGAGCGGGCCCGCGGGGCCGAGGTCAGTGCGGCGCTCAACCCGGCGCAGCAGGTCATCAAGATCGTCAACACCGAACTGGTGCGGATCCTGGGCGGGGAGACCCGGCGCCTGCGGTTCGCGAAGACCTCGCCGACGGTGATCATGCTGGCCGGTCTGCAGGGTTCGGGTAAGACCACGCTGGCGGGCAAGTTGGGCAAGTGGCTCGTCGATCAGGGCCACACCCCGATGCTGGTGGCCGCCGACCTGCAGCGGCCCAACGCCGTCCAGCAGTTGCAGATCGTCGGCGAGCGGGCCGGGGTGTACGTCTACGCCCCGCAGCCGGGCAGCGGGATCGGCGACCCGGTGGCGGTGGCCCGGGACTCGATCAACGAGGCCCGGCGCCGACAGCACGACATCGTGATCGTCGACACAGCCGGGCGCCTGGGCATCGACGCCGAGATGATGGCCCAGGCGGCAAACATCCGCGACGCCGTCAATCCGGACGAGATCCTGTTCGTCGTCGACGCGATGATCGGCCAGGACGCCGTGGCCACCGCGCAGGCGTTCCTCGACGGGGTCGGCTTCGACGGCGTCGTGCTGACCAAGCTCGACGGCGACGCCCGGGGCGGCGCGGCCCTGTCGGTGGCCAGTGTGACGGGCCGTCAGATCATGTTCGCGTCGAACGGTGAGAAGCTCGACGACTTCGACGCCTTCCACCCCGATCGGATGGCCGACCGCATCCTCGGCATGGGCGACATGCTCACGCTGATCGAGCAGGCGGAGAAGCACTTCGAGGTCGAGCAGGCCGAGAAGATGGCCCAGAAGCTGCTCAAGGGCGGCAAGGGCAACGAGTTCACCCTGGAGGACTTCAAGCAGCAGATGCTCCAGGTCCGCAAGATGGGGTCGCTGCAGAAGCTCTTCGGCATGCTGCCCGGGATGGGCGAGTTCAAGGACCAGTTGGATCAGGTCGACGACAAGGATCTCGACCGGGTGGTCGCGATCATCAACGGCATGACGCCGGCCGAGCGGGCCGATCCGAAGATCATCAACGGATCCCGCAGGCAACGGATAGCCAAGGGCTCGGGCGTCGAGGTCGGCGAGATCAACAGCCTCGTCGAGCGATTCTTCGAGGCCCGCAAGATGATGCAGCAGATGGCCGGTGGCATGGCAGGCATGCCCGGGTTCGGTGGCATGGGTGGCTTCGGCCGCGGTGGGGGCAAGAAGTCCCGCGGCAAGACGCTCGCGGCCCCGCCGCAGCCGAAGGGCAAGAGCGGGCGCAGTGGGAACCCGGCCAAGCGTGCCCAGCAGGCGGCCGCCGAGGCGGAGTCGGCAGCCGCCCAACTCGGCGAGCTGCCGAAGAACTTCCAACTGCCCTCCGAGTTCAAGGACCTCATGCCCCCCGGCCGCGGGTGATGTCCTGCGGGATGCCGTCCCGGATGGGCGCGGGTGTTCCCGCAGACCGGTTGACAAACGCCTCTTCCGGATGACCGGTGACGACCGAGGCGCTGCACCTACGCGGGGTCCGACTGCCCGACGAGACGCACGTGGACCTGTGGATCAGGGACGGTCGGGTCACCTACGAACGCGTGCCCGGGGCGAGGACCGTCGCCGAGGGCTGGATCCTGCCCGGCCTGGTCGACATGCACTGCCATGTCGGCCTCGACACGCACGGCCCGGTCGGGCCTGATGTGACGGAACGTCAGGCGATCACCGAACGCGACGCGGGCGTCCTGCTGCTGCGCGACGCAGGGTCGCCGGGCGACACCCGATGGGTCGATGACCGTGCCGATCTGCCGCGCATCATCCGGGCCGGGCGGCACGTCGCGCGGCCCAGGCGCTACCAGCGGAACTTCGCCGTGGAGATCGAGCCGCACGAGTTGACGGCGACGGTGGTGGCCGAGGCCGCCCGCGGCGACGGGTGGGTGAAGATCGTCGGGGACTGGATAGACCGCGAGGTCGGAGACATGACCCCGCTGTGGCCGGTCGAACGGTTGACCGAGGCGGTGGCGGCCGCGCACCGGGCCGGGGTCCGGGCCACCACCCACGTGTTCGGGCGCCAGGCCTTGGCCGACGCGCTGGCCGCCGGGTTCGACTGCGTCGAGCACGGCACCGGACTCGACGAGGAACTGATCGCGACGATGGCGCACCGCGGCACCGCCCTGGTTCCGACGCTGCTGAACGTGGCGGAGAACTTCCCCGGAATCGCCGACTCGGGGCAGGCCAAATTCCCGGCCTACGCCGCGCACATGCGGCGGCTGTGGTCCGGTGCCGGCGACCGGGTCCGGTCTGCCTACGAAGCCGGCGTGCCGATCTACGTGGGCACCGACGCAGGTGGGGCGATCGAACACGGTCGTCTCGCCGACGAGGTCGGCGCGCTGGTTCGGGCCGGGCTGCCCGCCGAGTACGTCGTGGGCGGTGCCTCCTGGCGGGCACGGGAGTACCTGGGGCGGCCCGGGTTGGCCGAGGGCGAACCCGCCGACCTCGTGGTGGTGGCAACCGACCCGCGACGCGACCCGGACACATTGCGCGACCCGCTGCGGGTGGTTCTGCGCGGAGCGGTGACGCGCTGAGCGGCACCCGGTCGGCGGATGCTGCTAGCCTCTACCGGCGACCGCGCCTGCCCGGGCCCTCTCACCCGGCCTACCGCGCGGCAATCGGCTCGGACCGGCTGGCACCCCACTCAGGCGCGTCCGTCCACCGCAGCAGACATCAGGAGAATTCGGACAAGTGGCAGTCAAGATCAAGCTCAAGCGCATGGGGAAGATTCGCGCGCCGTTCTACCGGGTGGTTGTCGCCGACTCGCGCACCAAGCGCGACGGTAGGGCGATCGAGGAGATCGGCAAGTACCACCCGACCGAGCATCCGTCGCTGATCGACATCGACACCGAGCGCGCGCAGCACTGGCTGAAGGTTGGCGCACAGCCCACCGAGGCCGTCGTCGCGCTGCTCAAGGTCACCGGCGACTGGCAGAGGTTCAAGGGCCTGCCCGGCGGGGAGGGCACGCTGCAACGCGCCGAACCGAAGGTCCGGCAGGGTGTGGTCGCGTTCGTGGCGACCGGAAACGACGCCACCCGGGGCACGCGAGCGACGGCACCGAGGGCGGCCAAGCCGGAGGAGGCCAAGGCGCAGGAGCCGGCCCCCGCCGAGCCGTCAGCCGCGCACGCTGCTCCCGCCGAGGCTGCACCAGCCGAGGCGGCCGCTGCCGAGACCGCTTCTGTCGAAGCGGTGGCGGACCCGGTCGTCGGCGAGGCATGAGGCGATGCTCGAAGAGGCCCTCGAGCACCTGGTCCGGGGAATCGTCGAACACCCGGACGAAGTCCGTGTGCGGGAACGCGCGCAGCGCAACGGCAAGGTGCTCGAGGTGCGGGTGCATCCCGACGACCTGGGCAAGGTGATCGGTCGTTCCGGGCGCACGGCGACAGCGTTGCGGACCGTGCTGAGTGCGTTGGGCGGGCGCAGCGTGCGGATCGACCTGGTGGACCAGCACGGCCGCTAGCGCGCCCGGGCCGATGGAGTTGGTGATCGGGCGGGGGCGGACCGGTCCGGCCGCACGGGGTGCGCAGCGAGGCGACCGATGGAGCTCGTGATCGGGCGGATCGGCCGGCCGCACGGGGTGCGCGGAGAGGTCACGGTCGAGGTGCGGACCGACTCGCCCGAGTTGCGTTTCGCCCCGGGCACCGCGTTGGGAACCGATCCGTTCCGGGCGCAGCCGCTGGTGGTGGCCGCCGCGCGGTGGCACAGCGGGCGGCTGCTGCTCGCCCTCGAGGGGGTCGACGACCGCACGGCGGCCGAGGCGCTGCGCGACCTGCTGCTCACCGTCGAGGTGCCGGCCGACGACCGGCCGGAGGACCCGGAGGAGTTCTACGACCACCAGCTGGTCGGGCTGGCCGCCCGGACCAGGAGCGCCGAGCTCGGCCGTATCGCCGACGTGCTGCACCTGCCGGGCCAGGACCTGTTGGTCATCCGGACGCCCGAGGGTGGGGAGGTGCTCGTCCCGTTCGTGGCCGAGTTCGTCCCGGAGGTGGACCTCATGGCCGGGTGCATCCGCATCGATCCGCCGGAGGGCCTGCTCTCCGACGCGACCGGAGTCTGACGGGGGCCCGGAGTGCGGATCGACGTGATCACGATCTTCCCGGCCTACCTGGAACCACTGCAGCTGTCCTTGCTCGGCCGGGCCGGGCGGACCGGCGCGGTCCGGATCGCCGTGCACGACCTACGGGCGTGGACAGACGACGTGCACCGGACTGTGGACGACACGCCCTACGGCGGCGGGGCGGGCATGTTGATGCGCCCGGAGCCGTGGGGTGCGGCGCTGGACGCCGTGCTCGACGGCGAGCCGGGCGGGCCCGGTGCCCCGGCCCGGCTGATCGTGCCGACCCCGGCCGGGCGGGTGTTCGACCACCGAGCCGCGGTGGATCTGGCGGCGGCGCCGTGGCTGGTGTTCGCGTGCGGTCGATACGAGGGCATCGACTCCCGGGTGGTACGGGAGGCGGCGGAGCGTCCCACTGTCGGCGCGGTGGACGAGATCTCGATCGGCGACTACGTGCTGTCCGGGGGCGAGGTCGCCGTGTTGGTGATTCTGGAGGCGGTTGCCCGCCTGCTGCCCGGGGTGGTCGGCAACCCGGACTCGTTGGTCGAGGAGTCGCATGCCGCGGGCCTGCTGGAGTATCCGGGCTACACCAAGCCCGCTACCTGGCGGGGCCGGCCCGTGCCCGAGGTGCTGCGGTCCGGCGATCACGCCGCGATCGCCCGGTGGCGCCGGGACGCGGCGCTGCGCCGGACCGCGCGGGTCCGTCCGGACCTGATCCGACGGCTGTCGGTCGAGGCCTGCGACGCCAAGGACCTCGCGACGCTGGCCGCCGAAGGTTGGCTCCCCGGGACGGACGGTCGGTTTCTCGCCGCGGGCGAGGCTGTGGCAGACTGAGCCCCTTGCCCCGGGCGGCTGCCGCCTGTGATCCCGCGCCACCGCGTTGTCGCGGTGGGGACAGAAAGCGACCCGAAACCATGCACACCCTCGACGACGTCGATGCCGCATATCTGCGTTCCGACGTCCCGCCTTTCCGCCCCGGCGACACCCTGAAGGTCCACGTCCGGGTCGTGGAGGGCAACCGGTCCCGGATCCAGGTCTTCCAGGGCGTGGTGATCCGGCGTCAGGGCAGCGGGCTGCGCGAGACGTTCACCGTCCGCAAGGTCAGCTTCGGGGTCGGTGTCGAGCGGTCGTTCCCGGTGAACACGCCGTCCATCGACAAGATCGAGCTGGTCAGCCGGGGCGATGTGCGGCGGGCCAAGCTGTACTACCTGCGCGATCTGCGCGGCAAGAAGGCCAAGATCAAGGAGAAGCGCGACCAGGTCGGGCGCTGAGGCGCGCGGCGGGGCGAGCTGCGGGCTGCATCCGGGTCGTTACGCTGGCTCGGGATGGACGCTGAGGGTCGGGAATCGGATTTGCTGGATCTCCCGCAGCCGACCGACTCGGCAGACCCCGACGCCACCCGTGGGGGGTCGCATCGGCTCTCCACCCCGTCCGTACGTCCCGCGACGCCGCGGCGCGGGACCCGGGCCCAACTGCGCGGCCGACGCCGCCGGCGGACGCGCCGCATCCAGCTCATCGGACTGCTTGCCACGCTGGCCCTGATGATCTCGGTGCGCTCCTGGGTGTTCGAGGCGTACCTGATTCCGTCGCCGTCGATGGAGGCCACACTCCGGATCGGCGACCGGGTGCTGGTCGACAAGTTGTCCTACCGATTCGGACACCCGCAGCGTGGACAGGTCGTCGTCTTCGACGGCGTGGACAGTTTCGACCCGGCCTCGTCGCGCCATCACGGCTTCTGGGATCGAGTGCTGGGGATGTTCGGCGCGGCTCCCGATGAGGACGACTTCATAAAGCGAGTGATCGGGCTACCCGGGGATCACGTCCGTTGCTGCGATGATCAGGGTCGCCTGCTGATAAACGGTGTCGCACTGGTGGAGCCGTATCTGTTCCCCGGCGACGTCCCTTCCCTGGAGAGGTTCGATGTCATGGTGCCGCCCGGACGGCTGTGGGTGATGGGTGACCATCGGAGTCGATCCGCCGACTCACGTGCCCATCTCGGCGATCCGGGCGGCGGTACCGTGCCGATCGACAAGGTCGTGGGACGGGCGGTGGCGATCGTGTGGCCGCTCGGTCATCTGGGGCGGCTGCCGATTCCGCCGGGCTACCAGAGGTTGAGCCACTGATGGACGAAGATCCGCAGGTGGACCGTCCGGAGTCGGGCCGTCCGTCCTTCGAGCACCCGGTGGCCGGGCAGCCGTCGAACGAGCACTCACCGTTCGAGAAGCCGCCGACCTTCGAGAAGCCCGCTTTCGACACCCAGGCGTTCGGCGACCTGGCCGGCAACCGCCCGGCCGCGGAACAACCCGAGGTCCGCGGGACGAACCCACCTCCCGAGGAGGACCCGCTGCCACCACGACCCGTCCAACGCCGGAGCATGCGCCGGGACGAGGAACTCCCGCCCGAGCTGGCACCCGGGGAGCGCAAGGAGATCGGCCGGTCATCCAGCCTGCTGCGGGAACTGCCGATCCTGGTGTTCGTCGCGCTCGCCCTGGCGCTGTTGATCAAGACGTTCCTGGTCCAGGCATTCTTCATTCCGTCCGACTCCATGCAGAACACCCTGCTGGTGGGCGACCGGGTGCTGGTCAACAAGTTCTCCTCCCACTTCGGCAACCCGAAGCGGGGTGAGGTCGTGGTGTTCCGCGACCCGGGGACCTGGCTCGGCTCGGAACACACGCCCAGCTCCGGCAACCCCGTCCTGCGCGGTCTCAAGGACGTCTTCGTGTTCGTCGGCCTGTTGCCGTCGGACAACGAGAAGGACCTGATCAAGCGGGTCATCGGGGTCGGCGGCGACAAGGTGGCCTGTTGCACCAACGGGAAGGTCACGGTCAACGGGGTCGCCCTCGACGAGACGTCGTACGTCTACCGCAACCCGCAGACCGGGGTGCAGGACGCGCCCTCCGACCGGCCGTTCAGCGTTACCGTCCCGCCGAACCGCTTGTGGGTGATGGGCGACCACCGCGAGGTGTCGGCGGACTCGCGGCTGCACATGACCGAGCCGGGCAATGGCACGGTCGCGCAGACGCAGGTGGTCGGCCGTGCCTTCGTGCTGGTCTGGCCGCTGTCCCGATGGAGCTCCCTGTCGATCCCGGCGACCTTCAAGCAGAAGGACATCGACGGGGCGGCGTTGACCACCTCGGCGATCGGTGTGACGACGTTGGTGCCGTTGGCGTTGATGCGTCGGCGCCGGCACGGCGGTTTCGTGGGCGGCGCCGAGGGCTGCGACGACCCGGCCGCGGAAGCCGGCTGACGCAGCGGGGCTCACAGTGCGACCATCCCGGTTCAAGCTGCCGGCCGCGGCCGGGCTCTACGGCTACGAGCGAGCCCTCGAGCGGTGCGGATTGGCGCCGGTCGCGGGTGCCGACGAGGCCGGCCGGGGCGCCTGCGCCGGCCCACTGGTTGCCGCGGCGGTGATTCTTGCGCCCGGCCGGCGGGGCGAGATCGCCGACCTGGCCGACTCCAAGCTGCTGACCCCCGCGATGCGTGCGCAGGTGCACGACTGCATCCTGGAGCGGGCCTGGGCCGTCGCCGTGGTCGTGGTGCCGCCCGGTGAGATCGACGCGACGGGCCTGCACCGCTGCAACATCGCGGCGCTGCGGCGGGCCCTGGCGCAGCTCGCGCTACCGCCGGCCTACGTGCTCACCGACGGATTCGCGGTCGCCGGACTCGGCGTTCCCGGCCTGGCCATCTGGAAGGGAGACCGAGTGGCCGGATGCATCGCCGCCGCCTCGGTCGTGGCCAAGGTGACCCGCGACCGAATCATGTGCGATCTCGACGAGCGCTATCCGGAGTACGGGTTCGCGGCGCACAAGGGCTACGTCACCCCGGAGCACACCGCGGCCCTGCACCGCCACGGCTCCTGTCCGGAACACCGACACTCCTACGTGAACGTCGCCGCGGTGGCCGGTCGCGCCGTCGGGCACTGGTTCGGTGAGAATGAGGCGAGCGACGATGCGATGGCGTCGGATGCCTGATGGGGGGTGGACAAGAAGGTGAGCGCCGAGGATCTCGAGAAGTACGAGACCGAGATGGAGCTTCAGCTCTACAAGGAGTATCGCGACGTCGTCGGCCTTTTCGCCTACGTGGTGGAGACGGAGCGGCGGTTCTACCTGACCAACAACGTCGACCTTCAGGTCCGGGCAGATGCCGGTGAGACCTACTTCGAGGTCACGATGAGCGACGCCTGGGTGTGGGACATGTACCGCCCGGCCCGGTTCGTGAAGAACGTGAAGGTGGTCACGTTCAAGGACGTCAACGTCGAGGAACTGGCCAAGCCCGAGCTGACCCCGCCGGAGAGCTGAGCCCGGGGCCGGGGGCTTACCCACAGCCCCCGCGTCGTCCACAGGCGCCGCGCAGGTCGCACCCGGTGCACAACGGATCGACGAGGCTGCGCCCGGAGGTGGTTCGGGTGCGCGCCAAGGACGCGTTGGGTCGATACGGCGAGGCGGTGGCCGAGCGGTTCCTGACCGAGGCCGGTTGCGTCGTGCTGGCTCGCAACTGGCGGTGCCGGTTCGGCGAGGCTGATCTGGTGGTCCGCGACGGGGACGCCGTGGTCATCTGCGAGGTGAAGACACGCCGCGGGGAGGAGTACGGGGGTCCGTTCGCGGCGGTCGGCCCGGAGAAGGTGGAGCGACTGCGTCGGTTGGCCCAGTGCTGGATCGACGGGCACGGCGCGGTGGCCGAACTGCGGCTGGACGTCATCGGGGTCTGGGTGCCGCAGCGCGGCGCCGCCCGCGTGGAGCACCTGCGTGGTGCGGCGTGACGGCGTTCGGGTGACGGGCCTCGCGCGGTCCTGGTCGGTCGCTCTGGCGGGCGTGACCGGCCGAGTGGTCGGCGTGGAGGCCGACGTCGGGCCGGGCTTGCCGGGCTTCGGACTGATCGGGCTCCCGGACACCGCGCTGTCCGAGGCCCGCGAGCGGGTCCGGGCCGCCGTGCAGAACAGCGGTGAGACCTGGCCGAAGCAGAAGATCACGGTGTCGATGTCGCCGGCGGATCTGCACAAACGCGGCGGCGGGTTCGACCTGGTGCTGGCGCTGGTCGTCCTGGCGGCCGCCGGCGCGGTTCCGGAGGGCGCGTGCACCGACTTGGTCGTGCTCGGCGAGCTGGGCCTGGACGGCACGGTGCGTGGACTGCGCGGCGTCCTGCCGGCAGTGGCCGCGGCGGCGCGCGGGGGGCTGAAGCGGGTGATGGTCCCGACCGCGAATCTCAACGAGGCGGCGTTGGTCGACGGCGTCGAGGTGATCGGCGTCGCATCGTTGCGCCACGCGTTGGCGGTGCTGCGTGGGGAGCCAATTCCGGAGGAGGAGCAGATCGCCACCGCGCCCCCCGTGGTGCCCCGGGCGATCGAGCGGGCAATGCTGGACCTGGTCGATGTCCGCGGGCAGGCCGAGGCGCGTCGGGCTCTGGAGGTGGCCGCGGCCGGTGGTCATCACCTGTTCCTGCACGGCGCACCCGGCGCGGGCAAGACGATGCTCGCCGAACGCCTGCCGGGACTGCTGCCGGAGTTGGATCGAACCGCCGCCCTGGAGGTCACCGAGATCCACTCGGTGGCCGGCTTGCTGCCGGTCGGGACGCCGCTGGTGACCCGGGCGCCCTACGCGCGGCCGCACCACACCGCGACCACCGCCGCGCTGGTCGGGGGCGGGTCCGGCGAGTTGTTACGTCCGGGCGCCGCCTCGTTGGCGCACCGCGGAGTGCTCTTCCTCGACGAGGCCCCGGAGTTCCGCGCGGGTGTCCTGGACAGCCTGCGGCAGCCGATGGAGAGCGGCGAGGTGTTGCTGGCGCGGTCCGGGATCACCGCCCGCTTCCCGGCGGCGTTCCTGCTGGTGCTGGCCGCCAATCCTTGTCCGTGCGGCAAGGCCGTCGACCTCGGACGCGGAGTCGGTTGCTCCTGCTCGCCGAACGCCCGGCGCCGCTACCAGAGCAAGATCTCCAAACCGCTGATCGACCGACTCGATCTGCAGGTCTTCGTCGATCGGCCGAGTCGTTCGGAACTTGTCGGCGATTGCGACGGCGAGTCGACCGACACCGTCGCGGATCGGGTCCGGGTGGCCAGGCAGCGCGCGGCGCATCGCCTTGCCGCCACGCCATGGACGTTGAACGCCCAGGTCTCCTCCCGCGCCTTGCGTCGCGAACTGCGGATCGACGACGGGGCATTGCGGGTGGTCGAGCGCGCCCTGGACAACGGGTTGCTCTCGGCGCGCGGCATGGACCGGGTGCTGCGCGTCGCGTGGTCGCTTGCCGATTTGGGTGGGCGGGCCCGGCCCGGCGCCCATGAAGTGGGAACCGCGCTCGCGCTGCGCAGCGGAGTGGTGAACGGCTGGGCGGCATGACGGGGGACACCCGGCAGTCCGGCGATGGCATCGAGGCTGCCGAACGCGAGGCGCGTGCGGTCCTCACGCGGATCGCGGAACCGGCCGAGCCGGCATTGGGTGCGCTGGTGGGTCGCATCGGGGCCGCCGCAGCCGTGGCGGCGATCCGGAGTGGACAGGCGCAGACTCCCGGTTGCGCCGCGATGCGGATCCGGCTCGTCGGCGTCGAGGGGGTCGCCGAGTTGGCTGCCGCCGCACGTCTGGGGATTCGCTTCGTCTGTCCCGGTGAGTCCGAATGGCCGACTCAGCTCGACGACCTCGGGTCCGTCCGCCCGTACGGTCTTTGGGTGCGTGGGCCCGCCGGGTGGCGTACCGCGCTGTTGCAGTCGGTCTCGATCGTCGGCTCCCGGGCCGCCACGGGATACGGCGTGCACGTGGCGACCGAGCTGGCGGCGGCGTTGGCCGAAGCCGGTTGGGCGGTGGTCTCCGGTTGCGCGTTCGGGATCGATGTTGCGGCGCATCGCGGCACGCTTGCAGTCTCGGGGTTCACTGCCGGCGTGTTGGCCGGTGGCGCCGACGTCCCGTACCCGGTCGCGCACACCGCACTCATCGAACGGATCGCCGACGAAGGTGTGCTGCTCAGCGAGGCGGCGCCGGGGGCGACACCGGCCCGTCGCCGGTTCCTCACCCGAAACCGCATCATTGCCGCCTGCAGCCGGGGCACCGTGGTGGTCGAGGCCGCGACCCGCAGCGGTGCGGCCACCACGGCAAGTTGGGCCGACCGCCTGGGCCGGGTGCTGATGGCGGTGCCGGGGCCGGTCACGTCCGCGGTATCGGCAGGCAGCAACGAGATGCTGCGTTCCCGGAACGCAATTCCGGTGACCCGGGTCTCTGAGGTGGTCGAGGCGTTGGGGGCCCTGGGCGCGGACCCGGCCGAACCGCGGGCGTCGCAGGGCCGCCCGGGCGATCGGCTCGACGACGCCCTGACGGCGGTGCTGGAGGCGATGCCCAGCCGCGGCTGTGCGTCGGCGACCGCCATCGGCCGGGAATGCGGCCAACCGGAGGACGAGGTGCTCCCCGGCCTCGGTGAGTTGTCTGCCCTGGGTCTGGTCGAGCGCGTCGCCGGTGGATGGCGGATGACGCGGGACGCGCGCAGCCGCGGCGGGCGGCGCGGTGCCGGGGAGGGCGTGGCTTCGGGATGAGCGACGACCAGGGCCCCGCGCCACCCGGGCCGGTGGCCGGAGCGGGTGGCTTCTGCATCGCAGCGGCGTGGCGGTGCTTGCATCGGTCGAGCTCGGCAGCGACGTTGGGGCACATGGAACACGGCGACCGTTTCACGGAGCGGGCTGCGAGGCGGCACACGGAACACTGCGATTTCACGGGGCGGGCTGCGAAGGGGCACATGGAACACTGCGATCTCACGGGGCGGGCGGGCAAAGCGCTCCCGCATCGGCGCTCACCCGGCAAACCTCCCGGCATCGGCCTGCCCCGGGAGTTGTCGGAGGCGCTGCAGGCGTTCGAGGTCCATCTGGCCGCCGAACGCGGCCTGTCCAGCCACACGGTTCGGGCCTACGTCGGGGATGCGGGCCGCCTGCTGCGCCACGCATCCCGGGCCGGAGCCGACCAAGTCGACGGCCTCACCCTGCGGATGTTGCGCAGTTGGTTGTCCGCCGAACGCACCACACGGCATTCCGACGTCACCGTGGCCCGGCGGGCGGCCGCGGCGCGCGCCTTCACCCAGCACGCCGCGCGGACCGGGCTGGCCGCGGCGGATGTCGGTGCCGGCCTCATCAGCCCTCGCGTGCGGCGGCAGCTGCCCGCCGTGTTGACCCGGGCGCAGGCCGAGACGCTGCTGGCCGGCCCGGCGCCGGGCGGCGACCCGGTGGCGCTTCGCGACCACGCGGTGCTCGAACTGCTCTACGCGAGTGGGCTTCGGGTGGGTGAGTTGGTGGCGTTGGACGTCGACGACGTGGACCTGCGGACTCGCCTGGCCCGGGCCATGGGCAAGGGGGCCCGGGAACGGATGGTGCCCTTCGGCGAACCCGCTGGTGCGGCGGTTGCCGACTGGCTGCGCTCGGGTCGTCCGGCGATCGTCGGCGACGGCAGCGGCGCCGCCCTGTTCCTGGGTACTCGGGGCGGACGCCTGGGATCCCGGGCCGTGCGCGACATCCTCACCAAACACCTGGCGGGCGTCGAGGACGCGCCCGCCATCGGACCGCACGGGTTGCGCCACAGCGCCGCCACCCATCTGCTGGAGGGCGGTGCTGATCTGCGCAGCGTGCAGGAACTCCTGGGACATGCCTCGTTGACGTCGACCCAGCTGTACACGCACATCAGCGTCGAGCGCCTGCGGGCGTCCTACGAACAGGCGCATCCCCGTGCCTGACGCGCCTGCCTCGACGATCAACCCGAGGCGCCGGGCGGCCGCCGCCACCGGCGCCATCCAAGACCTGTGGACGCAGTACAAGGCGACCGGCGACGAGCAGTTGCGGGAACGCCTGATCCTGCACTACTCGCCGCTGGTGAAGTACGTTGCGGGCCGCGTGGGCGTCGGGCTGCCCAGCAACGTCGAGGCGGGCGACTGCGTCTCGTTCGGGGTGTTCGGGCTGATCGACGCCATCGCGAAGTTCGAGCCGGATCGCGGGTCCGCCTTCGAGCCCTATGCGATCCGGCGCATTCGCGGGGCGATCCTCGACGAGCTGCGTGCGCTGGACTGGATCCCACGCTCGGTCCGGGCCAAGGCGCGCGCGGTCGAGCGGGCTTACTCGGCCGCCGAGGCGCGCCTCGGACGGACACCGACCGAGGCCGAGATCGCCCAGGAGATGGGGGTGTCGGCGAGTGAGTTGCAGGGCAGTTTCAGCCAACTCGCCGGGCTCAACGTGCTGGCGCTGGACGAACTGCTCGCCGGCGAGGACGGCGTCGGGACGACCAGCCTGGCGGAGCGGCTGGCCGACCTGGACGCGCCGGACCCGGCGACCGTGTTCGAGTCCGTGGAGACGCGTCGGATCCTCGCCGACGCGGTGAGCAGCCTGAGCCAGCGTGAGCAGATCCTGGTCCGGCTCTACTACTTCGAGGCGTTCACCCTCGCCGAGATCGGCGCCGTGCTCGGGGTCACCGAGAGCCGGGTGTGCCAGATGCACGCGAAGGCCGTGATCGCGCTGCGCGCCGCCCTGGCCTGACCCGGCGGGCCGAACCGGGCCGGGCCACGGCGACCAGGCCGGTGCCGGCCACCGCGGCGCCCGCCTCGACCAGCCGGGTTGCCAGATCGTCGGCACCCGACGTGCCCGGGTGCGCCGGGGGATCGAGGAACGGCAGCAGAACCGGGGCCTGCGGCGTCAACAGCCGCAGCGGGTCGAGGTACGCACCGTCGCGCCGCAGCCCCCAGTGCAGGCAACTGACGACCCCGCAGTGCCCGCCGATCGGGGCCAGCAACCCGAGCACCGCCCCGGCCGCCGGCCGGGCGCCCTCGCGGACCGCGGGCACCACCGGCTCGTACTCTGTCCGCAACCCGGCGGCGTGCTCGACGACGACCACGCCCCGCCCGCCCACCTGCCCGGCGAAACGCACCGTGCCTGCCCCGGCAGCGAGCACCGGGTCACCCGGCGCGGCGGCGAGATCGACCCCGCGGTGCCCCGGCCCCCAGGGCTGCGTCGGTGGCGCGAAGGGCCGCAGCACGTGCAGCGGTCCCACGACCGGTGCCTGCCAGTGCTCCGCCCGGCTCGCGGCCGCGGCCGGCTGCAGGACGACCAGAGCACTGACCAACGGCACAGCTCGGCGGGTGATCTCCAGGCGCACCGTGCCATCTTGGCCACTCCAACCCGGCGCCGCCCGGGTCCGGTGAAGCACTGTGGACGGCCGGCGGCCTGTGGACGGCGCCACCCGGACGGGCGCCGTGCCGGAGATCGTCGGCGGCCGGCATGGCATAGACTCCGCATGACGGTCCAGTGCAACGGGCCGTACTTCGCACGTCCTCCGGAGTCGCGAGCCCGTACGGGGCCCCCTCGGCACGCCGGTGCGCGTACTCGGTCGGCTGATCGCAGCCGGTTGGCGCGAGGGACGTCAGGGTGCCGGTCGCCGACCGGCGCGACAAACCGAGAAACGCCCGACCGGCAGCGGCGGGCACACAGGAGAGAACACCCATGGCCGTCGTCACGATGCGCCAGCTGCTCGAGAGC
>DATAUG010000152.1:0-12605 GCA_036268355.1 Sporichthyaceae bacterium | reverse complement strand
TGCCGCGCCTCGCGGCTCGGCCCAATCCGAGCGGCGGGGACGACCCGCGACCACGTGCCGGCGCAGACGCCGGATGCCCATCACCTCAAGGCGCACCCCAGATACCCACCTGCTCCGCGCCTCCCGACCGGAGCGGCACCTACATACCGTCTAACCGGCGACGCCGACCACCGGCGCCAACCCGTGGGAGCGTTCCACGGCTTCGGTGTGTCCGCAGCGGACCAGCCAGTTCGCGAGCATCCGGTGGCCACCCTCGGTGAGCACCGACTCCGGGTGGAACTGCACGCCCTCGACGTCGAACTCGCGGTGCCGCAGCGCCATGACCACGTCGGACTCGGTGCGCGCGGTGATCTCGAGGTACTCCGGCACGGTGGCCGGGTCGACGGCCAGGGAGTGGTAACGGGTCGCCGTGAACGGCGACGGCAGCCCGGCCAGCACCCCGGCTCCGGTGTGGTGGACCAGGCTGGTCTTTCCGTGCAGCAGTTCCGGAGCCCGGCCGACGGTGGCGCCGTAGGCCACCGCTATCGATTGGACGCCCAGGCACACGCCGAACAGCGGCACCCCGCGGGCCGCGGCCTCGCGGACCATCTCGATACACACGCCGGCCGACTCCGGGGTGCCCGGACCCGGGCTGAGCAGCACACCGTCGAAGTCGGCGGCCGCCGCGGCAGGCACCGCGTCGTTGCGCCGAACGTCGCACTGCGCGCCGAGCTGCTGCAGGTACTGCACAAGGTTGAACACGAAGCTGTCGTAGTTGTCCACCACGAGAATGCGGGTCACCGCGCCACTCTAAGTGTCATGACTACAAGTGTCGTGACTCCAGTGTCGGGGAGACCCACATCGTCGTGGTTACGGTGTGACGCCCCCGCTCGGGGCGACCTGATTGAACGGCAGCCGCGGGTCGACCCACGGGAACACGTGCTGGAACAACAGCCAGAGCACGAACAGCAGCAGCAACAGGCTGAGCAGCGTCCTGATCGCCAGGTTGCCCGGCAGGTGGCGCCAGATCCATGGGTACATGTACGTCAACTCCCCTGGAAGTACTGCAGCGCGGGCGGGATCTGCGGGTTCGGACCGGACTTCTTGTAGTCGGCGGTCAGGTGCCCGTAGACGATCATCCGGGTGCTCGAGCCCCAGCGCGGGTTGCAGGTGACGAGCGTGATCTCGTCCTTGGTCAGCTTGAAGCCGGCCTGGGTGGAGGCCGCATCCTCCGGGACCGGCTCCAGCACCGCGCCGTCGTTCGGGTTGACCAGCTTCCACGCCTGGCCCTTGGTGCCGGGCATCGTGTCGACCGTGTAGACGTACCAGTCGGTCTTGGTCTCGATGACGATCGTGTCGTTGGGCTGCAACTCGTTGAGGTACGCGAACGGCTGGCCGTGAGTCGCCCGGTGGCCGGCCACCGCGAAGTTGCCCGGCTGACCGGGGGCGGCGGTGTTGGTGAAGTGGCCGACGCCCTGGGCGAGGTCGTCCAGGGTCACGCCCTGGACGATCGGCTTCTCCCAGGACTTGCCCAGCCGCTCGATGTACATGATCCCGATCGCACCGTTCGGGATCGTGTTGCCTTGCGACCAGGCCTGGTGCAGCGCGTTGTCTATCTGGTTGGCCTTGTGGTCGGCCTCGATGTTGGTCCACCACAGTTGGTAGGCCACCAGAAGCATCAGGACCAGGCCGAACGTGATCATCAGCTCGCCGACGACCCCGACCATTCGACGCCCCCACGTCTCTCGGGTCGGGCTCGGCGGAGCCGGTGGAGCAACGGTATAGGTCATGTCTCACCGAGCGGTTTGGTCGGTGTTGCCGGTGCCGGCATCGCGGCTTCCCCCTGGTTCCCTGTCCCCTGTGGTCCCCGACACGGGCCCGAGACCGCCCACTGCGAACCGCAGGTCGAGCGACCCGGAGTACGCCGGGACGGTCACCCGCGCGTGCGGGGTCGACCGATACCCAAGACCATAAGCTGCCACGTACTCCAGGTAGTTGGAAATCGCGGATGACGCTTTCAGCTGTGCCGACATCCGCGACAAGTCGCCGACGGCGGTGACCGAATATGGCGGTGAATACACCCGGTCCTGCAGGATCAACACGTTTCCGACGCAGCGCACCGCGCTGGTCGAGATGATCCGTTGGTCCATCAGCTGCATCGCCTGCGCGCCACCGGCCCACAACGCGTTGACCACCGCCTGCAGATCCTGCTGGTGCACGACCAGGTCGTCCGGCCCGGGCTGCGGGAGCCCCGGATAGCTGCGGTTTATGGCCCCCGCCGGGGCGTCGTCCAGGGTGATCGTCAGCCCCGGGCCGCTGACCGCGGTCAACCCGGCTGCCGGCGCGAGGTTGTCGGCGGCGAGCCGGACCTGTTGGGCCGCCGGGTCCTGGGCAGCGGCCAACAGGCGGTCCACCTCCGCGCGCAGCCGGGTGCCACCGGCCTCGGCCCGCTCCACACGCTGCTGTGCGGCGTGGATCAGGTCGACGAGTCGGGTGTTCTCCGCCGAGCGCAGATCGGTGCCGCGAGCGGTGGTGGCGGTTATCGCGAACAGCAGGCCGGCCAGCGCCAGTACGGGCGGAACCCCGAGGCGCCAGACCGAACGACGCACCGGCGCGCCGAACGACCCGGAGGTACCTGCGGCCACGTTCCGTCTCCTGTCCGACGCACCGAACGTTGCGAGCACCGGCCCGCGGCGGTCCGCCCGATACGCTAATCGAAGCGACCACCGGAGGGGACGACCGCGCGCGACGGGCGCGGTCACGATCGGTGCACATCCAGGAGACGTCATGCCGAAGTCGCGGATCCGCAAGAAGGACGACAAGGCGGAGCGCACGCCGAAGGCCGTCCCACTCGGTCCGAGCGACGGCTGGGTGGCGCCGACCATGTGCGGGCTGTTCCTGACCGGACTGGTCTGGATCGTCGTCTACTACGTCTCCAGCGGCGGCTATCCGATCCCCGTGATCAGCAACTGGAATCTGCTGGTCGGCTTCGGGTTCATCACGGCCGGGTTCGTCACCTCGACGCAGTGGCGCTAATTACAGGTATGTAGTTCTGCACAGGCGTTGTCCACATTGGGGACAACCAGCCCGGAGATGTCGAACCGGGCCGTCAACTCGCGGTTGAGCGAGTGGGTTCGAGCACCGATCAGCGCGGCCAGGATCACGCAGATCGCCGCCGCTCCGGCGACGTGCCAGACCAGGCGGTTCGCCCGCGGCGCATAGGCCCACAGCGCGCCGAGCGCGAACCCGGTCACCAGTCCGCCGATGTGCCCGTGCCAGTCCACGTCGCTGATCAGCATCCCGGGCACCAGCAGGATGGCCAGGTAGATCAGTACACCGCCGGTGTTGGCCCCGAATCGGCGCTCCACCACCAGCAAGGCCCCGATCAGGCCGAAGACCGCGCCGGAGGCGCCCAGCGATGCGGCGTACGAGGCGTTGAACATGTAGGAGGCGGTCGACCCGCCCAGGGCGCAGATCAGGTAGGTCGCGATATAGCGGGAACGCCCGAGCTGCGCCTCCAGCGGGCGGCCGAAGATCCAGAGCACAAACATGTTCATCGCGATGTGCCAGGTCTGCTGGTGCAGGAAGGCCCCGGTGAACAGCCGGTACCAGCCGCCCTGCGCCACACCGTGCCCGTCGGTGGCGTAGGCCGACAACCAAAGTCGCGGTAGCAACTGCGGACGGACCTGCACGGCGAAGAACACGGCGATGTTGATCGCCACGATCAGCGTGGTGACCACGCCGGTGTTCAGCCGCAGCGCCCCGCCGGTCACCGTCCGCGGCACCCGGACGTCCTTGTTGCCGGACCGCACGCACTCGTGGCACTGGAAGCCGACCGAGGCCGAGATCATGTCGTCCGGGCAGATGAACCGCCCGCAACGACCGCACCGGACGTAGGTCTCCCGGTCCGGGTGCCGGTAGCAGGTCGGCGGCGGGCCGCCCGCGGGTTGGTCCTGCTGCCAGGTCATTCGGGCCTTAGTACTGACGCTTCTCGATGTCGATGCTCTTGATCACGATGTCCTGCACCGGCCGGTCGCGCGGACCGGTACGCACGTTGGCGATGGCCTCGACCACGTCCTGGCTCTCGGCGTCGGCGACCTCGCCGAAGATCGTGTGCTTCATCGTCAGCCACGGCGTGGGGACCACCGTGATGAAGAACTGCGAGCCGTTCGTGCCCGGACCGGCGTTGGCCATCGCCAGCAGGTACTTGCGGTCGAAGATCAACTCGGAGTGGAACTCGTCCTTGAACTTGTATCCCGGCCCGCCGGTGCCGCTGCCCAGCGGATCGCCGCCCTGGACCATGAAGCCCGCGATCACCCGGTGGAAGATCGTCCCGGAGTAGAGCGGCTCGCTCGAGGCCTGGCGGGTCTTCGGGTCGGTCCACTCCTTGCCGCCGGTGGCCAGGCCGACGAAGTTCTGGACGGTCAGCGGCACGTGGTCGGCGAACAACTGGACGTTGATGTCGCCCATGCTGGTATGGATGACGGCGTACAGCTTTTCGGCCACGGGCACCTCACGATCTTCGTCCAGCTGCAATCGTGGCATCCTTGCATGGCCCGACGGTTGCTGACGTTCTTGGGCGCCGGGAAGGGGTCCGTGGCTCGTGTGCCGAGTGTCGAACCGCCGCCTGGTCCGGTCGGCCGTCGCGCTGTTGGCGGTCGTCGGCACGGCCCGGCTGGGCTGGCGCGCACTGCGCCTCCCGCACGCCAGCGACGACTGGATCCACTCCGACGCCGCGCCACGCTGAGGTTCCCCTCCTGCTAACCTGCGACTCCTCACCGGGCCCCGCCCGGTGGACCGGGGCTGTAGCGCAGTTGGTAGCGCACTTCCATGGCATGGAAGGGGTCAGGGGTTCGAATCCCCTCAGCTCCACAACCTAAAACAGCAGGTCAGCGCCTTCCGCGGAGGGCGCTGATTCATTTTCAAGATCGCGTTCGGGGCCGAAAGTCAGCAGAAAGTCAGCAAGACACTGCGCGGGCCGTTTTGCGACGGGTTCTCACAGCGCAATCTCGGGAGCAGCGGCGACCCCCGAGGGCGCCTACCCTGGCGGTCATGGAACCGGACGACGGTGAGCCGCAGGGCGCCAAGCTCTTGTCGTTGGAGATCACCTTGGCGCCGATTCCGGGGTGCGAGCCGGACGCGACCGCCGACAGTGTCGCGTTGTGCCTGGATCGGCTGCGGGCACAGTCCCCCCAGGTCGACCTACTTCGGAAGGGCCTACTCGGTGAGCTGCGGAGCGCGAGCAGCAGCCAGAGGCGTCAGGACCTGTTGCACAGCTATGTCGCGCCGTTGCTGGAGGCCGTGGCCCTGATCGCCGTGGCCGCTGCGCCCGCGTCGGTGCGGGTGATCGACGCAGTGCAGGAGGCGTCCTTGATTTTCGTGCAGCTCGTCGAGGATGAGTCGGTGCCAGATCCACTTCTTACCCTGGCCAACACACTGCGGGACCGGCTCACCCAATTCGAACCCGCCAACTGACGCGGTGCATCAGGTTCAGGTCACGGTGAAGAACTGCTCCACATGACACACAGCCGTCGGCGTCCGTCCTCCGGTGCACTGAGTGGGCAGGTTGAAGAAGATCGCCCCGGGCGGCGCCACGATGGTCGTGTCGTAGACAAGCTTGTGTTCGGTGAACGGGACTGCCGGGAAGAAGGTGCCGCTGCTGGAGTCGGTGATGCAGTCCGTGCAGGCGAACGGGCTGCCTTGCGCCTCCAGGCTGCCTCGGATCGTGTACAGGGCGCTCTTGCCGACCATCGACGCCATCGGCAGGCTGCACACGTTGGTCACGGAGAAATTTATGTTCAGCGGCGGCGTATCGATCTTGGGCTCGATCTCGCACCCGACCGGTATCGGCCCACGCGCTGCGGCCGGGTCGATTCCGGCGAACATGCTCGCCACCGCAATGCCGGTGACGAGCGCGACGGTCATGGGCGCCGGCCAGATCGTCGGACCCCGTTGGGCCCGTTTCGACGAGGCGATTCGGCCGGCGGCACTGGACCGTCTCATGAGCCGTCGGGTTGCTCGGGCTGAACCAGAAAGTCTGCAAACACGGCACGCACTCGTTCTCGGCGACTGTCGGACGGGTGGGTGTACCGGTTGAGCGTGGTCGAGACCTGCTCGTGGCCCATGGCCGCGGCGACGTCGTTGATGGGCACGCCGTCTGAGATCAGCCAGGTCGCGTAGGAGTGCCTCAGGTCGTGGAAGCGGACGCCGCCCGCGGCATAGCGGGCGACGTGGGCGACGGCCTCTCTGGTCTTGCCGAACTCCTCGGCCTGGGCCAGCCCGGCCGGGTCGGTCCACTCGGCGCGGGCGGCACCGCCGTCGAGTTCGACGACCTTGCCTAGCAGTCCGGCGCGGACCAGCGCCGGTCGCCAGACCCGGGAGCGGAACATGCTTCGCCGCAGTGGCCCACCGGCCTCGTTGGCGAAGATCTCGTCGCCGTCCCGGGTCGGATACTTGGCGCGGTGCGTGCCGAGCGCGGTGACGACGAAGCCCGGCAGCGGGACCTCGCGGCGCCCGGCCTTGGACTTCGGGTAGGGCTTTATCAGCACAAAGCCGTTGACCTCGGTGGCGACCCGGAGCACGCGGAGGACTCCTTCATCTAGGTCGATGGCGTCGCAGCGCAGGCCGAGGCACTCACCCCAGCGCAGGCCGGTCCCGGCCGACAGGGCCACCAGCGCCCGGTAGCGGTCGGGGATCTCTGGCAACAACCGGGCGAACTCCTCCCGGGTGAGGAACTGGTCGGCCACGTCCCGTTTGCGGTCGCGGGGGAGTTGGAGGCCTTCGCAGGGGTTGTGGCCGATGAGACGGTCCCGCAGTGCCGAGCGCATGACCCCTCCCATGAGCCGGTGCACCTGGGCGACCGTGGCAGGGGCGAGTCTGGTGCCCAACTCGGTCACCCACGCCTGCACGGCCAGGTGGTCGATCTTGGCCAACGGGACGTCTTGCCATCGGGCCTGGACGTGGTTGCGCATCACCCGTCGGTCGCGGTCCGCCGTGGTGCGTTCCAAGGTGCGGGCTTGCAGCCAGCGTTCGGCGTAGTCGCCGAACCGGGCCCGGCCGGCGTGGGGATTTACGTAGGAGCCTCGGTTGGCCGCGGACTCGACTTCGGCCAGGAACCCGGTGGCCTCCTTCTTAGTCCGGAATGTCTTCGCCCGCTGCCGACCGGCCGGGTCGCGCCAGTTGGCCCGGTAACTGCCCGCCTCGGTCTTGAGGACGTGTCCCATCAGGCTTCGCCTTTCGACGCGTCGTCGGTGTCGGCGTCGAGCCAAGCGTGGAACCGAGCCCGGGAGATGACCCAGCGTCCGCCGAGGCGACGTGCCGGGATCTTGCCGTCGCGGACCAACTCGTAGGCCGTCGATCTGGCCACACCGAGAAGTTCGGCGACCTCTTCGACGGTGTAGATCGCGGGTTCGATCGTGGGGCTGCGGCGGCTCGTCGGGAGCTGGAGTTGCACCGGGTGCCCGGTGGATGTCATCGAGTGCCCTCCTGTTGTGTCGGGTCCGGGTGTCAGGGCCGACGTGCGGCGGGAATGCGCGGCACCGGCTCGACCCGCCCGGCGGCGATGAAGGCGTCGAGGACGTCGGATTCGATGCGGACGTGTCGGCCGACCTTGGTGAAGGCGATGCGGCGCTCGGCGATGAGGCGTCGGATGAAGCGGGGCGTGGTGTTCAGCCGTTGAGCGGCTTCCTCGACGGTGTGGAGCTGGACTGGCATGCAGACCCCCTCTTCCGTGTGCCCGGGTGTGTCGCGGTGGCTTCGCGGTCCCGGGCGGTCGTTGTCGGTCCAATCTCGTAGATGTGTGCGCGTCGCGGTAGTTGCCGGGGGATGACGGCACAGGTGGTCGATCCGGAGGCATCCCCCGGCATCCCCCGTTGATCACCTCCCTCGGGCCGGTGGGACACGTCGTGGTCGTTGTGGGTACACGGCGTGCCGACAGTGCACGGTACACATACTCCAGGTGTTGTCAACATCGGCGCTGCGACGTGTACGGTGCCTGCCATGCCCACCCGACGCCGCAGCGAGCCGATCGAGGAACCCACGGTCAACCTCAACGAGGTGATCGCCTACAACTTCCGCCGCGCCCGCGAACTGCGTGGCCTGACGCAGCCGGAGGCCGCGGCAGTGCTGGAGCCGTTCCTGGGGCAGCGGTTGCCGCAGGCTTCCATCTCGGCGATCGAACGCACCTTCGGTGGGGACAAGCACCGGGAGTTCGACGCCCAGGAGCTGCTCGCCTTCGCCTGCGCGTTCGACCTGCCGTTGCTGTGGTTCTTCCTGCCCCCGCCCGGGGACAGCCGGCGGCTGCAGGCCACCTCCGACCGGGTCAACGAGCTCTACCGGCTGGCTCTGGGGCGGGAGGACCAGCTGGGGGTTCTCTACGCCCGGTTCCGGGAGCTGGGCATGCGCGAGCCGGACGAGCACGACCTCGCCTGGGCGGCGGTCATGCGCACTCCGACCGGGGTGATGCTGAACGACTACCGGCATCGCCGTAAGGAGCTGTTGCTGCGGCTGCTGGATCAGTACGCGGACCGGGTCGATGCATCGGCCGATGAGTTGGGTGAGTTCTTCGACCACCTGCGCCAGGTCGGCATCCGGGGGCTGATCGCCGAACAACTCAACGACCCGGACTACGCCGTTGAGCCTACGAGCAAGCGCCGCAAGGCACCGCCCAAGTCCTGACCCCGACCGCCCGGGGCCCGCAGGACAAGTGCTGGTGTTTCACCGGCCGATGCCGTAGCCGTCGTCGCGGCGTCGGGCGTCCTCACGGCGCTGGGCGGCGTCGCGGTCCTGCACGTGGTACTCCCGCAACCGACTCGCCCGCTCCAGGTCGGCCGCGCGTCGAGTGCCCGTAGCCCAGACGATCTCCATCGGTCGCGGTCGGGCCAGGTCGTCGCCGGGCCGGTGCCGGGTCAGGGCTTGGCCGAGGCGGCGGGTCTGTTCGCGGTTGGCGGCGTCCTGCCGGGTGGTGGTGTCGCGGTCGACCTGGCGGGTCAGTTCCTTGATCTGGATGTCGAGGCCGTGCCGCGCAGGTTGCAACTCGGTGCCGGCGGTTTCGTGACGGTGGATCAGATCCGCCAGTTCGGGGCGGCGGCGGGGGGCGAACCGGGGCAGGCCCGCGTACTCGGCGCGAAGTTCACCGAGCCGAGTCACGTGGTGGCGGTGTTCGGTCTGGAGTTGTTCTCGTTCGGTCCGGCGTTGGGCGAGCAGTTCGATGGTGGCGGCGTGCTGCGGTGTGGGGGCCAGCACCTCGGCGCGGCGCGCCTCGCGGCGGTCGGCCTCGGCGGCTTCGGTCGCTTGCCGCCGCTGTTCGGTGACCTGTTGGGCCCGTTCGGTGGCGCGGGCCCGGGCGGTGTGCGCGGCGTCCTGCGCACCACTGGCAGCCAGCGCGGCGGCCAGGACATCGCGCGCGGCCTGTTCGGGACTGCGGTCGGTCCCGGTGCCGCGCTGGGTGGGGCCGTGGTGGTCGGCCTCGCCGGCGGGGTCGGGCCCGATGTAGGCGTGGTTCTCGGCTCGGCCTCGGGTGAGGCCGACGTAGAGGTGCTCGCGGTCGATCCCGGGCCGGACCAGCACGATGCCGATGGCGGTGGTCGCGCCCTGGGCGGCATCGATGGTCGCGGCCCACCCGTACTCGGCGTGCGCGGCCACGTACTCCGGCGGCAGCACGGTGCGGTGGCGGCCTTCCAGGTCGCTCACCACCAGGCCACCGCCGGGGCCGTGGGGGTCGAAGACCCGGAACAGGTCCCCGTTGCGCACATGCCGTTCCCCGATCAGGAGGCCTCGGTCGTTGCGCCGGGCGCGCAGCAGGTCCCCGATCTGCCAGTCCCGCTCGCCCAGGCGGTTCACCGGGCCGCCGATCAGCCAATCGGCGACCAAAGCGGCGCGGGCCCGTTCATTCAGCGCGTCGACGTCGGCCCGGGAGCGGGCCATCATCAACACGTCGGCACCGTCGGCCCGCGCGGCGGCCCAGTGCGCGTGCACTGCCTCGACCGCAGCATTGCCACCGGGGCAGGGATGCAGCCGCCCGGCCGAGGCGTAGCTGTCCAGCACGTTGGGGTCGCCGCGCCGCAGGGCCAGGGAGGCGGCACGTTCCCAGTCGTGGTCGAAACGGTGCACGCTGCCCAGTTCGATACCGTGCCCGGCGTGAGCGAGGGCGGCGAGCATCCCACCGGGGCCGCGGACCACCCCGATCTGGGCCGGGTCCCCGACCAGGACCACCTTGGCCGCCGCCCGCGCCGCCGCGGCGGTGAGTGCCGCGAGGTCCAGGGTGCTGGCCATCGATGCCTCGTCGACCAACACCACGGTCCGGTCGTCGAGCAGCGACCACGACAGTTCGTCGGTGGACAGGGCCCGTAGCCAGGTCTGATTGTGCAGCCACTTGGCGAGGGTGTCGGCCCGGCCCCCGGTCGACGCGGCCAACTCGCCTGCGGCCCTGGCCGACGGTGCCAGCCCGATCACCCGGTACCCGCCCGACTGCCACGCGGCGCTCGCGACGCCCAGGGTATGGGTCTTGCCAGACCCGGCCGGGGCGGTCAGCACGGACAGGAAATCCCCGTCGCCGGCCAGTTGCCGCACCGCCTCGCGCTGGCTTTGGTCCAGCCCGGAGGCCAGCAGCTTGATGTCCAGCAGCAGGCCGTCGACCTGCCCGTAGCCCCTCCCGCGGCCGCGTACGGCCAGCGACAGCACCCCGGCCTCGGCGGCCAGCACATCGGCGGCGGCCCACCGCGTGTCCGAGGCCCGCGGGGTGCCTCCCCGCGGGTGTTCCCCGACACCGACCGCCTCGGCCAGGCCCAACGCGACGTCGGTGAGTTCCTCCACCGCCCGCACCGTGTCCGCGGCACTTCGGGCCACCGCCGGCAGGCGGGCGGCGAGCTGCCCGACCAGATCCGCGCGGGAGAACACCGCACGCTCGCGCCCGGCCGCCCGGACCGCCCCGACCAACAACTCCGCCCCGGAAACCACGGTCCGTGTCGGGTGTTCCCGGGCCGCAGCGGTGACCGAGGCCATCAGTTCGGGTGGGGTGAACCCGGCCGCCCCGGCCTCGGCCACCCACCGCTGCCGCAGGGTTGCCGGCTCGGAATGGGTTTTGTCGGGTCGGGTCTTGAGCACCGCAGTCTTGGTCACCGCCACCCGCTCCGCCGAGGTAAGTGTCCGCCCGAGGTCTGCCTCGTATTCGGAGATTTTCGCGGCCGCCTCGGATTCGATCTGCGCGGTGCGTTTGGACCACAATTTCGACAGCTCGTCGGGCACCCCGATTATCTCCGCCTGACCGTGAGTGTCCGCCTCTTCGAACACCAGACCCAGCCGTGCGGTGATCTCGTTCCGCAGCCCGGCCTGGTAGATCATTCCAGCGCTTTTCTTGTGGTGGAACAATTCACTGGCGTCCAGGCTCCTCCACACTCCGTCCTCGCAGCGGACCTTGTTCACCACCAATGCGTGGGTGTGCAACTGCGGATCGGCGCACCGAGAAGTCCGGTGCTCGAACAACGCCACCGCCAGACCGTCCGTCCGTAACTGTTCGGTGCCGTCGGTGCCCCGCCGCGACCACGACGCGTGGGTGTCCAGGTAGGACAACGCCGCCTGCACCGCGGCCCGGTGCGCGCCCGTCAGCCCAGCGGCGACATCCGGATTCCCCAACGCCCACAAGGCACTCACGCTCTTCGGTGCCGAGAACGTCAGATCGAAACCCGTCACCCCGTCCGACCGCCACGCCCGCCCCAACCGCTCCCCGGTCCAGGGATTGAGCGCGCGGGCGAACAGCGCCTCCAGTTGGGCCTCACTCACCAGGCCGCCGGCCTCGAGCCCGAGGGCCTCCAAGCCACGACCGTCCCAACGCCCCGGTGCCTCACCGGCCCCCAGGTAATACTCCGTCGCCGCGCACGCCACCGAACTCGTGTAGTACCGCCACGAAGACGTTCCGATCTTCGCCGAACTCAACAATGCAGCCGCCCCCGCCAAACCCGCCCACCGACGCCCGCCACCCTACATTCGAAGAATGCACATGTCTGCTGCTTTCGGGCTGCTTTCGGGCGTCACTCTTGCGGACGGATTGAACAGGGTGTCGTCAGGTGCATTCGCGGTCAATGAGGGACATTCAGAGTGCTTCATAGGTGTATTGAAGCGCAGAATGCTTTACGCGGGCGAATCTGGGCGCATCATTCCGGCGGGTGACAGCTAATCGCCAGGCGACAGTGCGGTTCTCGATCTTGGAGGCTCAGACGAGGTCCTGGGTGCGCGTGCTTCCGTGGCTGACCCGACAACACGCCACACACCATCGGCCACATCACGGGAGGGCGCCGTGCGTTGCAGTCCCGCTTGAGTTACCTGATCGGGATCAGACGTGGACCGGTCCTCCGAGGACGACCGGTCCTGCTCAACCCTTCGGAGGCGGACCGGTCCGCCGCTGTCCTGGTGGAGGACCGGCTTATGGAACCCGACGTTGACAACCCGACGGGCGTCGGTTACCACGCCTCGGCGCAGGGGCAGGGGCAGCGCGCTCGGCGGGCCCAAGCGCCCGAATCATCTGCGGGCGACCCGGAATCCGTTGGATAAGAGTTTCGGAAGGGAGCAACCTGGGCCTGGCAGGGGGCCGGCAAAGTCGTGTTGTAGGGCGTGGCGCGGGTCGGACACGC
>DATAUG010000151.1:0-33165 GCA_036268355.1 Sporichthyaceae bacterium | reverse complement strand
CGTCACGCCGTCACCGCGAAAGCTCGGTGACGGCGTGCCGGATCGTGCTCTTCATATTGGTTCGCTCGCTGTGTTCGATGCTCGCTTGTGCTACTCGCTCGTGTTCCCTGCGGTCAACAGGCTTCAATCGGCTCGGCAGCTGCGAGGGCTCGCAGGCTCGCTCTCGCGCTGCTCTCATCTCAATCGCCTGTTCCTCGCTCGTCGCAGTCGCTCGCGGTGTTCGATGCTCGCTTGTGCTACTCGGTGCTTGTTCACTCCTCTGCGCTGCCGGCCGCTTCGCCCTCGACGACCGGCACCAACGAGAGCTTCCCGCGCGGGTCGATCTCGGCGATCTCGACGAGCAGCTTGCTGCCGACGGCCACGATGTCCTCGACGTTGTCCACCCGCTTGCCGCCGGACAGCTTGCGCAATTGCGAGATGTGCAACAGGCCGTCGCGGCCGGGCACCAACGAGATGAACGCGCCGAACGTGGTGGTCTTCACCACCGTGCCCAGGTAACGCTCACCGACCTCCGGCATCGTCGGGTTCGCGATCTGGTTGATCGCGGTCCGCGCTGCCTCCGCCGAGGGACCGTTGGTCGCGCCGACGTAGATGGTCCCGTCGTCCTCGATCGAGATCTCCGCGCCGGTGTCGGCCTGGATCTGGTTGATGATCTTGCCCTTGGGGCCGATCACCTCGCCGATCTTGTCGACCGGGATCTTGATCGTGATGATCCGCGGGGCGTAGTCGCTCATGTCGTCCGGGGCGTCGATCGCCTCGGCCATCACGTCGAGGATGTGCAGTCGGGCCTCGCGGGCCTGGGTGAGCGCGCCGGCCAGCACCGAGGCCGGAATGCCGTCGAGCTTGGTGTCCAACTGCAGCGCGGTCACGAAGTTTCGCGTGCCGGCGACCTTGAAGTCCATGTCGCCGAAGGCGTCCTCGGCACCCAGGATGTCGGTCAGCGTGACGTACTCGCCGCCCTCGGAGACCAGCCCCATCGCGATGCCCGCGACCGGGGCCTTCAGTGGGCAACCCGAGTTGAGCAATGACAACGTCGAGGCACACACCGAGCCCATCGACGTGGAGCCGTTCGAGCCCAACGCCTCGGAGACCTGCCGGATCGCGTACGGGAACTCCTCGCGCTTGGGCAACACCGGGATCAGCGCGCGCTCGGCCAGCGCCCCGTGCCCGATCTCGCGCCGCTTGGGCGAGCCCACTCGGCCGGTCTCACCGGTGGAGTAGGGCGGGAAGTTGTAGTTGTGCATGTAGCGCTTCTTCGTCTCCGGGTTGAGCGTGTCGATCTGCTGCTCCATGCGCAGCATGTTCAACGTCGTCACGCCGAGGATCTGCGTCTCGCCGCGCTCGAACAGCGCCGAGCCGTGGACCCGCGGGATCACCTCGACCTCGGCGGTCAGCTGGCGGATGTCGCGCAGCCCACGACCGTCGATACGGATCTTGTCCTTCACGATGCGGGCCCGCACGGCCTTCTTGGTCACCGAACGGAAAGCCGCCGAGAGTTCCTTCTCGCGGCCCTCGAACTCGACCGCCAGCTTGCCCAACGTCTCCGCCTTGAGGCGGTCCAACTCGGCCTCACGCTCCAGCTTTCCGACGATCGTCAGTGCCGCGCTCAACTCGGCCGACGCGGCGGCGGAAACCGCCTCCAGGACGTCGTCGCCGTACTCCAGGAAGACCGGGAACTCCGCGGTCGGCTTGGCCGCCGCGGCGGCCACCTCCCGCTGGGCCGCGACCAGCGCGGCGATGAACGGCTTGGCGGCTTCCAGCCCGGCAGCCACGACCTCCTCGGTCGGCGCGGTCGCCCCGCCGGCGATCAGGTCGATGGTCTCGGCGGTGGCCTCGGCCTCGACCATCATGATCGCGACGTCGCCGTCGTCGAGCACCCGCCCGGCCACCACCATGTCGAAGACCGCCCGCGCCAGCTCCGAGTGCCGCGGGAACGCCACCCAGCGCTCGTCGATCAGCGCAACGCGCACTGCCCCGATCGGGCCCGAGAACGGGATCCCGGACAGCTGGGTGGACATCGACGCAGCGTTGATCGCGACCACGTCGTAGAGGTCATCCGGATCCAGCGCGAACACTGTCTCCACGATCTGGATCTCGTTGCGCAGGCCCTTGGCGAAGGTCGGTCGCAGCGGGCGGTCGATCAGCCGGCAGGTGAGGATGGCGTCCTCCGACGGGCGACCCTCGCGGCGGAAGAACGAGCCGGGGATGCGCCCGGCGGCATACATCCGCTCCTCGACGTCGACGGTCAGCGGGAAGAAGTCCAGGCCCTCCCGCGGCGACTTGGCCACCGTGGTGGCCGACAGCACCATGGTGTCGCCGTCCAGGTACACGGCGGCGCTGCCGGCGGCCTGCTTGGCCAGACGACCGGTTTCGAAACGAATTGTGCGGCTGCCGAGCGGTCCGTTGTCCAGACGAGCTTCGGCAAATGTGATCTCGGGACCCTCCACGGGCGCCCCTCCTTCGTTTGCGGAGGCGGCCGGGGTGTGCGCGACGTTGTCGACCGGCCTTCGATCGAGGCACACGGACGGTCAGCGCGACCGTTCCGGGAGCCACTACCGAGGACCGGCGGCGGGATCGCCCCGCGGTGCCGACCTCCCCCGATGTCGGTTGAGTTTTCCCAGGTGTTCGGTCGGCTAGCGGCGCAGGCCGAGGCGTTCGATCAGCGAGCGGTAGCGCGCGATGTCGGTACGGGACAGGTACTGCAGCAGTCGGCGCCGCCGACCCACGAGCAGCAGCAAGCCACGTCGGCTGTGGTGGTCGTGCTTGTGCTTCTTCAGGTGCTCGGTCAGGTCGCTGATGCGCTTGGTCAACATCGCCACCTGCGCCTCCGGGGAGCCCGTGTCGGTCTCGGAGAGCGCATACTCGGCGAGAATCGACTTCTTCTGTGCGCTGTCCAGCGGCATGGCGGGATCTCACAACTCCTTCGGAGGTCGCTGCGCGGCGCGCCGGGGCCGATCCACCCGGGCTCTATCGATCCGCGGCCGATTCAACGGCACCGGGCAGCCTAGCAGCGCGAAACGGACCAGGACGCCGGCGGCCCCGCGCGCCGGCTACGTTGATCCCACCAACACCGCGAACCGGCTGTTGGGCAAGCGTGCACAGGAGGCCCGATGACCCGACCGATGAGCGCGACCTACACGCTGGGCAACACCTGGGCGAAGGCCCGCCGCCGGGTCATGCTGATCGAACAGATGCTGGACCCGGCCACCACGGCGCGATTGCGCGATCTCGGAGTCGGTCCCGGATTTCGATGCCTGGAGGTGGGCGCCGGTGCCGGGTCGATCTCGCGTTGGCTGTGCGAACAGGTGGGTCCGTCCGGGTCGGTGACCGCGGTCGACCTGGAGCCCACGTTGTTGCTCGAAGACCCCCACCCTGCGCTCGAGATCGTGCAGTCCGACGTGACCCGCGACCCGCTGCCGGGAGACGGCTACGACCTGGTGCACGCACGGGCACTGCTGATGCATCTTCCGAACCGGGAGGAACTGATCGGCGGAATGCTCGACCGATTGCGTCCCGGCGGTGTGATCCTGCTGGAGGAAGCGGACTTCTACCCCATGGCGACGGCGCAGTCGGCGGCCTATGCCGAGGTCTTCACGGTACGAGTGCCGCGGGTCGCCGCGAGCCACGGCGGCGACTGGATGTGGGCCAGGCACCTGCCGGCCCGGCTGGCCGCGGCCGGCGCGATCGACGTGAGCGCGGGCACCGCGGTGCAGAACTTCCACAGCGGGACGCCGATGGCTGAATTCCTGACCTTGAGCCTCGAACAACTGACCCCGCTGCTGGAGGCGGACGGGGCGGAGGATTCCTTGATCGCGGCCGCGACCGCCGTGATGAACCAACCGACACAGTGGCTGCCCTCCTTCGCGATGGTGACCGCGTCCGGGCGACGCCCTGGCTGACCGGGATTCCCGATGCGCACGAAAGTAGCTCGACCAATACAGCCTTCAGACCTGCAAAAAGAGCTACTTTCGGGTGCAGTTGGTAACAATCAGCACAGTCACCGCCCGGGTCGGGACGAACCGAGCGCGCGATCGACCGCATCCACATCCCTGCGCATCTGCGCAACCAGGGCCTGCGTGGTCTCGAACGTCTCCATGTCGCGCAGCCGCGCGACGAACTCCACGGTGGCCGGCCGGTCGTAGAGGTCCAGATCGTCCCGGCCGATCACGTAGGCCTCGACGCGCCTGGGCAGGTCGTCGGCGAAGGTCGGGTTGGAGCCCACCGAGATCGCCGCGGCCATGCGGGGCCCGGCTGCCGGCGCCAACCAACCCGCGTAGACGCCGTCGGCCGGGACAGCCAGGCCGGGCGGACAGGCCAGGTTCGCGGTGGGGAAACCGAGTTCGCGACCGCGCCGTTCCCCGCTGATCACGACACCGGTAAGGCTGTGCGGTCGGCCCAGGATCTCGGCGGCCCCGGCCACGTCGCCGGCGGCCAACAGTTCCCGGGCCCGGCTGGACGACAGCCGGGCCATCGTGTCGGACTGCACGGCCACCGCGTCCACGTCGAACCCGAACTGCCGGCCGAGCTCCTGCAGCCCCGGCACGTCCCCGGCCCGGCCGGCGCCGAAGTGGAAGTCGGCGCCGACCACCGCCATCGACGCGCGCAACCCGTCGACCAGCACAGTGTGGGCAAACTCCTTCGGGGACACCGCGGCGACGGCCCGGGTGAACGGGATCACCAGCACGGCCGCAGCGCCCGCCTCGCCCAGCAGTCGGATGCGGTCGGTCAAGGTGGTCAGCAGCGGCGGCGCGCGCTCCGGGCGCACCACGCCCATCGGGTGCGGGTCGAAGGTCAGGGCGACCGCCAGGTGTCCGCGCTCGGCGGCGTAGCCGGCGGCCCGCTCGATGAGCATCCGGTGGCCGCGGTGGACGCCGTCGAAGACACCGATCGCCACCACGCACGGACCGACGTCGCCGATGTCGCGCAGCCCGCGCCAGACCTGCAACCCACCTCCCGACAGTGCAGTTCGCACGAGTTACCGTCGGCAGCCATCGTATGGCGCAGTGCGGCCCCGGCCGGCCGATCAGGCGGGGCCGTCCGGCCCCACGAACATCACCGTCGGCCAGGATCGACCGTTGCGGTCCTCGAGCAGACCGAGGAACTCGCCGTCCGGGGCGAAGGCCGCGGCCGGACCGGGACCGCTGTCCGGCAACGCCGGGATCCAGCCGCCGTGGGCCACGATCCGCGCGGCAGCGGCATCCAGGTCCCGGCGCGGGAACAGTTCACCGGCAGCTTGTCGCAACGGCAGGACGACCAGTTCCTTCTCGAGTTCCTCCAGCGTTCTTGCCGACTCCAGCCCGAACGGCCCGACCCGCGTGCGGCGCAGCGCAGTGAGGTGGCCACCGACGCCGAGGGCGGCACCGAGGTCGCGGGCAAGTGCCCGGACGTAGGTACCGCTGGAGCAGCTCACCTCGACCGCCACGTCGACGGTGGTGGCACCCCGTTCGATCCCCAGAACCGCGAACCGGCTGACCGTGACCTGACGGGCCGCCAGTTCCACCTCGGCACCGGCCCGGGCCAACCGGTAGGCCCGCTCGCCGGCAACCTTGATCGCGCTGATCGTCGACGGCACCTGCTCGATGTCGCCGGTCAGCCCGCCGACGGCGGCGTGCAGGGCCGGCTCGTCGACCCCGGAGGCGTCGGCCCGGTCGCGCACCTCCCCGGTGGCGTCGTCGGAATCGGTCGACTCGCCCAACCGGATCGTCGCCGTGTAGGACTTGTCGCCGAGTGCCAACCGGCCCAGCACCCGGGTCGCCCGCTCCACCCCGAGCACCAGGACCCCGGTCGCCATCGGGTCCAGCGTCCCCGCGTGGCCGACCTTGCGGGTTCGGGCGATCCGGCGCATCGCGGCCACGACGTCGTGGGAACTCATTCCCGCAGGCTTGTCGACGACGACCAGGCCACCCTGGCCGGGTTGCCTGGGGGACGGCATCGCGCAGGTCACGCTTCCCGCGGCGTGTCGTGGCCCCAAGGGATGTCATCCCCTGGGGCCGGATCCTGGCCGAAAAGGCTGTCATCCGTTGTAGCCGGCTCCTCCTCCGGCGGGCGCCGGTAGGGGTCGGCCTCGCCGGCGTAGTTCGCTCCCTCGGCCCGGCGGTGCACCTCGGCATCGGCGGCGGCCGCGCGGGCCAGCGCCTCCTCGAGAGCGCGCGAGGTGTCCGGCAGCGCGTCGGCGATGAACGTCAACGACGGTGTGTGCCGGACGCCGGTCTGGCGGCCCACCTCGGTGCGCAGCACACCCTTGGCGCTCTCCAACGCCGCCGCCGTGGCCGCGCGCGCCTCGTCGTCGCCGTAGACGGTGTAGAAGACGGTCGCCTCGCGATAGTCCCCCGTCACCCGGACGTCGGTGATCGTGATGAATCCCAGCCGCGGATCCTTCACCCGAAGCTCCAGGGTCTCCGCGACGATGACCCGGATCCGGTCGGCCAGCTTCCGGGCGCGCGCCTGCGCGGCGGCCGAATTCATCGGTCAGTCGTCCTCTCCGTAAAGCCTCTGACGGGCACTGAGCACGTCGATCTCCGGGCGCCCGGCGATCAGGCGCTCGCAGGCGTCCAGGATTTCCCGGCAGTGCGCCGCGTCCGCGGAGACGAACGCGACACCGAGCAGGGCGCGGCGGTGCAGGTCCTGGTCGCCGACCTCGGCCGCCGAGACCGGGTACTTGCGGATCAGCTCGGCCAGGATCGGCCGTACCACGCCCCGCTTCTCCTTCAACGAGTGCACATCACCGAGCAGCACGTCGACGGACAGGCTCCCGACGTACACGCACCCTCCGCCGCCGCGCCCCGGACCTCAAACGGGATTGTCAGGAGCGCGGCTTCTCCCGCATCTCATAGGTCTCGATGACGTCGTCCTCCTTGATGTCGTTGAACGACCCGAGGCCGATACCGCACTCGAAGCCGTCGCGGACCTCGGTGGCATCGTCCTTGAACCGCCGCAGCGACTCGATCGTGAGGCTCGGCGCCACCACCTTGCCGTCGCGCATCAGCCGGGCCTTGGCACCGCGGCGGATCTCGCCGCTGCGGACCAGACATCCGGCTATGTTGCCGAACTTCGACGACCGGAACACCGTGCGGATCTCCGCGGTGCCGAGTTGGATCTCCTCGTACTCCGGCTTGAGCATGCCGGTGAGGGCTGCCTCGATCTCGTCCAGGGCCTGGTAGATGACGGTGTAGTACCGGATGTCGACGCCCTCGCGCTCGGCCAGCTCACGCGACTTGCCCTCGGCCCGCACGTTGAATCCGATGATCACCGCGTTCGACGCCGACGCCAGCGTCACGTCGCTCTCGGTGATCGAACCGACGCCGCGGTGGATGACGCGCAGGTACACGTCGTCGCCCACCTCGATCTTCAGCAGCGCGTCCTCGAGCGCCTCGACCGAGCCGGACACGTCGCCCTTGATGATCAGGAGCAGCTCGGAACGCTGCGAGGCCGACAAGGCGTCCTGCCAGGTGTCCAAGGCGACCCGCGGCTTGCGCTGCCGGGCCAGCATCGCGTTGCGCTCGCGCGCCTCACGCCGCTCGGCGATCTGCCGGGCCACCCGGTCCTCACTGACGACGAGGAAGTTGTCGCCGGCGCCGGGCACCGAGGTGAGGCCCAGCACCATGACCGGTCGGGCGGGTCCTGCCTCTTTGAGCGGGTTGCCCTGCTCGTCGAGCAGTGCCCGGACCCGGCCGAACGCGTCGCCGGCGACGATCGAGTCGCCCGGACGCAACGTGCCACGCTGGACCAGCACCGTGGCGACCGGACCGCGACCGCGGTCCAGGTGCGCCTCGATCGCGACACCCTGCGCGTCCTGGTTCGGGTTGGCCCGTAGGTCCAGCGATGCGTCGGCGGTCAGGATGAGCGCCTCGAGCAGCCCGTCGATGTTGATGCCCTGCTTCGCCGAGACGTCGACGAACATCGTGTCGCCGCCGTACTCCTCGGCGACCAGGCCGTACTCGGTGAGCTGACCGCGCACCTTCGCGGGGTCGGCACCCTCCTTGTCGATCTTGTTGACCGCGACCACGATCGGCACACCGGCCGCCTGGGCGTGGTTCAACGCCTCGATCGTCTGGGGCTTCACACCGTCGTCGGCCGCGACGACCAGGATCGCGATGTCGGTGACCTGAGCACCACGGGCCCGCATGGCGGTGAACGCCTCGTGACCCGGGGTGTCGATGAAGGTGATCGCCCGTTCCCGAGCCTCGCCCGGGTGGGCGATCACCTGGTAGGCACCGATGTGCTGGGTGATCCCACCGGCCTCACCGGAAGCCACGTTGGTGTTCCGGATCGCGTCCAGCAGCTTGGTCTTGCCGTGGTCGACGTGCCCCATGACGGTGACGACCGGCGGCCGAATCACCAGGTCCGACTCGTCGCCCTCGTCCTCGCCCCAGGACAGGTCGAAGGTCTCCAGCAGCTCGCGGTCCTCGTCCTCCGGGCTGACGATCTCCAGGACGACGTTGAGTTCCTGAGCCAGCAGCTCCAGGGTCTCGTCGTTGACCGACTGGGTCGCGGTGACCATCTCGCCGAGGTGCATCATCACCGCGACCAGCGAGGCCGGGTTCGCCGCGATCTTCTCGGCGAAGTCGGTCAGTGACGCGCCCCGCGGCAGCCGGACCGTCTGACCCTGGCCACGCGGCAGCTGCACGCCGCCGATCGACGGCGCCTGCATGTTGTCGAACTCCTGGCGCCGCTGCTTCTTGGACTTGCGGCCCTTGGTCGGACGGCCACCGGGCCGGCCGAACGCACCCGCGGTTCCACCGCGGCCGCGCCCGGCGCCGCCGGGGCCACCACCGCCGCCCGGGCCACCGCCCGGACCACCCGGCCGATTGCCGCCGAAGCCGCCCCCCGGCGCACCGCCGGGGCTGCCGCCGGGGCGGGCGCCGAAGCCACCGGCACCCGCCGGACGGCCGGCACCGAACCCACCGGCACCCGCCGGACGGCCGGCGCCGCCACCAAAACCACCCGGACGGCCACCGGGGCCGCCACCACCCGGACCGGCCGGACGACCACCCGGACCAGCCGGACGAGCACCCGGTCCGCCGGGACCGCCGGTGCGGGCGCCCGGCCCGCCCGGGCCGCCCGGGCCGCCCGGGCCAGATCGCGGTCCGCCCATGCCGCCGGGACGTGGTCCACCCGGCGCAGGCGGGCGCGGCCCACCGGGACCGGCGTGCCCACTGGACCCGGCGTGTCCACCGGAACCGGCGTGCCCACCGGGCGCAGCGGGTGCGCCGGGGCCACCAGGCGCGCCCGGGCCACCGGGTCGCGGTCGCGACTGCGGGCGGGCCATACCGGAGGCCGAGGACGAGAACGGGTTGTTGCCGGGGCGCGGCCCCGGGGCGCGGGACGCCGGCCCGGGTCGCGGCCCGGCGGGCCGTGGCTCGCCGGGAGCCGTCGGCACCACCCGCGAAGCGATCGGCGGCGCAAGCGGCGCAGCGGGGGGCGCAAGCGGCGCAGCGGGGGACGCCGGCGGCGGCGGAGCAGGCATCGGAGCGGGCGGCGGTGGAGCGATGGCCGCCACCGGGGGCGCCGAAGGCGCCTGGACGGGGGCCGGCGCCATGAGCCGCGGCTGCGCCGGCGGCGGTGGCGGGGCGATCTCCGTCGGCGCGGGGGCGACCTGAGCCGGCCGTCTGGCGGCAGACTTCGGCGCCTCCCCGGGGAAGGCCTCCTGAAGCTTGCGGACGACCGGCGCCTCTATCGTGGAGGACGCCGAACGGACGAATTCCCCCAGTTCCTGGAGCTTGGCCATGACGACCTTGCTCTCGACGCCGAACTCCTTGGCGAGTTCGTAGACCCGGACCTTGGCCACTGTTCTCCTTCTGGTCCGGGCAGGTGCCACGGACCGCTAACTGGTGCCGGTACTCATCGCTGCGTGCTCATCGAGCGCTCATCGCATCCGACCTGCTTTCCAATGGGCCCTAACTGGGGTGGTTCTTGAATGACTACGGCGGCGTGCCCGCCGCCCGATCCCGGACATAGGACTCCAGGACCGTCGTGTCGAGCGGCCCGGCGGCCCGAAGGGCCCGCGGGAACGCGCGACGACGCAGAGCGAGGTTCAGGCACTCCACCACCGGATGCAGGGAGGCTCCGCGACCCGGTAGTCGCCGTCGTGGATCGGGGAAGCATGCTCCTTCGACCACGACGACCCGAAGCAGGTCCGTCGCGCAGCACCGTGCGCGGCATCCCACGCAGATTCTGGTCGGAGTCAACGACGACGACCTGTCTGCTGGCACAGCTGAACCCGGCTCCGAACGATGGACCAAGGCCAGTCTAGTACGACGGCGGCGCCGGTCCACCCGCCTCGCGTCCGCCGACGTCGCCGGCACCGTCCGCGCCCGCCTCTGCGCCCGGCTCCGGGTTCGTCGCCGGCTCGGTCGAGTTGCTCGGGGTGTCCGGCCGGATGTCGATCCGCCACCCCGTCAGCCGGGCCGCCAGCCGCGCGTTCTGCCCTTCCTTGCCGATCGCCAACGACAGTTGGTAGTCCGGCACGACGACCCGCGCGGCCCGGGCTTGCGCGTCGACGACCTCGACGTGGGTGACCCGGGCCGGGGACAGCGCGTGTGCCACCAGTTCCGCCGGATCGTCGGACCAGTCGACGATGTCGATCTTCTCGCCGTGGAGCTCGCTCATCACGTTGCGGACCCGGGCACCCATCGGCCCGATGCAGGCTCCCTTGGCGTTCACTCCGGGCTTGGTGGACCGCACAGCGATCTTGGTCCGATGCCCGGCCTCCCGAGCGATACCGGCGATCTCCACGGTTCCGTCGGCGATCTCCGGGACCTCCAGCGCGAACAGGCGCCGGACCAGATTGGGGTGGGTGCGGGACAACGTCACCGACGGGCCCTTCATGCCCTTCTTGACGCCGACCACGTAGCACTTGATGCGCAAGCCGTGGGTGTAGTCCTCGCCGGGGACCTGTTCCTGCGGCGGCAGGATCGCCTCAACCCGGCCCAGGTCGACGAGAACGGCCCTGGGGTCGCGGCCCTGCTGGATCACCCCGGAGACGATGTCGCCCTCGCGGCCCAGGTACTCCCCGTAGGTGACCTCGTCCTCGGCGTCGCGCAGCCGCTGCAGGATGACCTGCTTGGCCGTGGTGGCGGCGATCCGGCCGAAGTCGCCGGGGGTGTCGTCGTACTCGCGAACGGCGCCGGAGTCCTGGCCGAGCTCCGGGGCCTCCTGGCCGTCCTGAGCGTCCTGGGCCCACACCACGACGTGGCCGGTGGAGCGGTCCAGCGACACCCGCGCCTGGGTCTGCGAACCCTCGGTGCGGTGATAGGCGATCAGCAGGGCCGCCTCGATGGCCTCGACGAGCAGGCCGAACGAGACGTGCTTCTCCCGCTCGAGCGCCCGCAGCGCGTTCATGTCGATTTCCATTCAGCGTCCCTCCTCCCCGTCGGACTCTCCCTCGGACCTGAACTCCTCCGAAGCCCCCACCCGGGAGAACTCCACCTGCACCCGGGCTCCTGCGACCTCGCCGTAGCTGACGCGGACGCAGGCATCGGCGTCGTCGGACCGCAGGTCCACGCCGGCGTCGTCGCTGCGCACCACCCGCCCCTCAACGGTGCGACCGCCTGCCAGCTCGACCCGCACCAGCCGACCCGTCGCGCGCCGCCAGTGCGCCGGACGGACCAGTGGCCGATCGACGCCGGGACTGGTCACCTCGAGCACGTAGGGAACAGCACCCATCGCGTCGGACGAGTCCATCTCCGCCGAGATCGCCCGGCTGATCTCGGCGACGGCGTCGAGATCCACGCCGCCGTCGCGGTCGACCACCACGCGCACCAGCCGTCGGCGACCGGCGGCGGCCACCTCGATCTCCTCCAGGTCCAGACCGGCGGCCTGGCACAACGGACGCAACACGGCCGCCAGTCGCCCAACCTCGCTGATGTGCCCGTCGCCCGGTTGTCCGGCTTGCGCGCGGTGCTGGTTGCTCGCCGGACTCCCTCGCTCGTCTCTGCCTCGGTCGAGTCGCTCGCCCATCGGAGCATCTCCCCTCGCGCCGATCCGCCGGTGTGGCGGCCCGCGCGCAATGCGGCGTCCGCGGCAACACTAGTAGTCCGGCGACGGGTACGGAGCCGTCGCAGCCGCGGGGCCTTGCGTGCTGTCGGCACCGACCGAGCCTGCAAGCGCGCGGACTCGCGGCTGCCCAGGGCTCCGGCGGTCAGGTTGCGCGGGGTCGCGTTGGTAATGTCCCGGAATGCCCGGCCGACTCCAGCCCAGCGAGTCAGGGGGCGTGGACCGACGCACGGTCGTCGGCGGTCTCCTGTCCACCGTGTTGCTGGCGGCCACCGGAGCGTGCTCGGGCTCGGCTGCGCGCGGAGCGTCGGGCGCGCACCCCGACTCCGGGTCGGGTGCCCCGGCGGATCCGGACGCCGGATTGTTGGTCGGACTGCGGTCGGCCGAACTGGGCCTGATCGCGCAGTACGACGCCGTGATCGCGCAGTATCCCGTGTTGAGCGCCCGGTTGACCGCGATGCGTGCCGATCACGCCGCCCATCTGGCTGCCGTCGGTGGCTCGGTTTCCCAGGCAAGTCCGAACCCGTCCAGTGCCTCGCAGCTCGACATTGGCCAGGCCGTGGCCGGCCTGGCCGGCGCCGAACGGTCCGCGGCGAGCGCCCGGATCGGCGACTGCCGCGGGGCCCACGATCCCGGGCTGGCCCGAATGATCGCCGCGATCGGCGGGAGCGAAGCGTCCCACGCGGCGCTGCTGACCGCGCTGGCCGCACTGGCCGCGCAACACACCCCCGGGCCCACGAAGTCTCCGGCTCCCGCGAAACACTCGGAGGCGACCGAGTGACGAGCGCCCTGGACGCCCTGCAGAACGCCTTGGCGAGCGAACACGCCGCGGTCTACGGCTACGGCCTGCTGATCCCGCAGTTGACCGGGCCGGCCCGCGAGGGCGCGCTCGCGGCCTTCGACGAGCACCGGAACAGGCGCGACCGACTCCGCGCGTTGGTCGCCGCGTTGGGCGTCGAGCCGACGGAAACCGCCGCGGCCTACCGGGCCGGCGACCCGGTCACCGGTGCCGCGGCGGCCACGAAGCTGGCCACCGACCTGGAACGTGATGTGGCGCTGGCATTCGGCGAACTGGTCGCCGCAAGCAGCGAAGCCACCCGCATGTTCGCGGCCCGATCCCTGCAGGAACTGGCGATCCGCCAGACCGATTGGCAACACGCGGCGCCGCGATTCCCGGGCCTCGCCACCGATCCGACCGCGACTGCGACCCCGGGCCCGCCCCAAATCGCGGGCCCGACCCCGAGCCCACCACCCCTGCCACTGCTGCCCTGAGCCCGAACTCAGAAGCGGCCGGGCACCTCCGGCGGCAGTCCGTCGGCCGCCACCCGCGTGCCGTCGGCCGCAACCGCGGCACCCGCGCGGCGATCCGCGCCGCCCTGCCCGCGGTACGGGCCCGACGGGTGCGTCTCACCCCACCACTGCGCCGCCCAGTCGCCCACGTAGCAGCCGACCATCGCATAGACGGCCAGGAAGATCGCGTGCCAACCCGCGTCGGAGAACCGCAGCGTCACGGTGGGCCAGGCCACCACGAGCGCCCACAACCACGGCATACGCTGCCGCATCAGGCCGAACGGCACGGCCGCGGCGACGAGCAGGACGGCCAGCAGGCGCGCCGGCGGGTTGCCGTCGAACAGCGGAACCAGGCCGACGAGCACCCCGGCCGCCCCCGCGGCACACCACTGGGTCAAGCGGATCATCTTCGGGTCGCGACTTGTCATCGGCCCCCCATGGCCTGGTCGGTACGGCGCCGTGCCGGAGGTCGGCCCCGCCCGGGGCTCGAACCTCTTCCAGATTAGGACGGTTCCGCGCCCGGTTTGGGCATTTCGACGGACTGGTCGGTGCGGCGCCGTGCCGTCGGTCGGACCGCACTGCCGGGGGCTCGAACCTCTTCCAGATTAGGACGGTTCCGCGGCCGGTTGCGGCATTTCGACGGATGAGCCGGGGACCGCGGTGAGGTCGAGCACCAACGGCAACGTCGCGCCCATCAGCGCGAACGGCTGCGGCGTCACCTGGAAGCGGAAGCCGGTCACCAGGTCGCGGAAACCGAGTCGGCGATAGAACCGCCGCGCCGCGGACTCGTTGTCGTAGGTGGACAACAGCACGCGCGCCGCCCCGACGTCGGACAGCAAGGCGGTCAGCAGTCGGAAGCCGACGCCGGTGCCCTGATGACGTGGCAGGACGTGGAGTTCGGTGACGGCGTGGGAGTCCGACAGCCAGGCACGGTGACCGTTGGCCACCAGCGTCGGGGAGATCTGGTCGAACCACCACTGGCCGGGCGCGCACCGCGCCCCGTAGGCGAAGCCCACCAGAACGCGGTCGTGGAACGCCCCGAACGCCGCGAATTCCGGGTAGCCGATGTGCCGGGTGAGTACGGAGAAGCGGTCGGACGGCACCGGACCCAGCGCAGCCGCCTGCACCGCAGCGGACTGACTCGCGGTGGCGAGCAGGTCGAGGACCTCGAGCGCCACCACGTTCGGGTCGTCCTCCGTCCGGGAGTTCAAATCTGACTAACCATCAGAACAATATCGAACCGAAGGTCCCGACCTGCCGGAATCCAACCCTCCGGTACACCGCTCGGGCCGCCAGGTTGTAGTCGTTCACGTAGAGGCTCACCACCGGCGCCACGTGGCGCCACGCCAACTCGGCGACCGCGGCCATCCCGGCCGCCGCCAGACCGCGGCCACGCAAGCGTGGATTCACCCACACCCCCTGGATCTGGCACACCTCGTTGATCGCGGTGCCGACCTCGGCCTTGAAGATCACCTCACCGTCCTCGACGCGAACGAATGCCCGGCCGGCCGCCACCAGTTCGCGCACCCGGGCACGGTACATCGCGCCACCGTCCAGGTTCAGCGGCGAGACGCCGACCTCCTCGGTGAACATCGCGATGCACGCCGGCAGCAACGCCGCCAGGTCGTCCGGTTCGGCCCGGCGCACCAACGGATCGGGCCGAACCTGGGCCGCGCCCCGATCCAGCACCAGCAAGGGTTGTCGCGGGCGGACCTCGCGGGCCGGTCCCCAACTCGGCTCGAGGCGGTCCCACAACCGCATGACCTGATCGGACCGGCCGACGATCGACGAGCACCGCCGCGGCAGCCGGGCGGCCCGCTCACCGAACGCGGTCAGGGCGGCCTCGTCGGCCTCGACCGGCACGACGTTAGCGCCCAGGAAGCACAGTCCGCGCAGTTCGCCGCCGATCTGATGCCCCCACAGTTCGCCGCAGGCGCGGGCACCGCCTCGGCTCATGACCTCCAGCCGGGACAACACGAACACGTTGGCGATCGGGTCGCGCTGCGCGATCCGCGTGGCGGCGGCCAGGTCGCCCAGCCCGAGTACGCGTACCGAAAGTGTGTGTTCCCCGCGGTCAACACACTCAATCGCCGCGGCAGTGAGCGCAGGCGCTCCCTGCTCTCGGCTCAATCGCGTGTGGAGCAAGGCCGACTCCTTCCGGCTTCACAACTGGCCGGCTTCACAACTGGCCGGCTTCACAACTGGCCGAGGACGACTATCCGAGGTGCACGGTGGGCTCTCCCGAGGCTACGCCGGCCGCGGTCATCTCCTCGGCCAACCGCATGGCCTCCTCGATCAGGGTCTCGACGATCGCCGACTCCGGCACGGTCTTGATCACCTCGCCGCGCACGAAGATCTGGCCCTTGCCGTTGCCCGACGCGACGCCCAGGTCGGCCTCCCGGGCCTCGCCCGGCCCGTTGACCACGCAGCCCATCACCGCGACCCGCAAGGGCACCTCCAGACCCTCGAGGCCGGCGGTGACCTGCTCGGCCAATGTGTAAACATCGACCTGGGCGCGCCCGCACGAGGGGCAAGACACGATCTCCAGCCCGCGCTCCCGCAGCCCCAACGACTCCAGGATCTGGTTGCCGACCTTGACCTCCTCGACCGGCGGGGCCGACAGTGACACCCGGATCGTGTCTCCGATTCCCTCGGCCAGCAGGGCACCGAAGGCAACCGCCGACTTGATCGTGCCCTGGAAGGCCGGCCCGGCCTCGGTCACCCCGAGGTGCAACGGGTGGTCGCAGGCCCCGGCGAGTTTCCGGTAGGCGTCGATCATCACCACCGGGTCGTTGTGCTTCACCGAGATCTTGAAGTCGTCGAAGTCGTGCTCGAGGAACAGCGAGGCCTCCCACAGCGCCGACTCGACGAGCGCGTCGGAGGTGGCCCGGCCGTATTTGGTCAGCAACCGCGGGTCCAACGACCCGGCGTTGACCCCGATCCGGATCGAGGTCCCGGCGGCCTTGGCAGCCCGGGCGATCTCACCGACCTTGTCGTCGACCTTCTTGATGTTGCCCGGGTTGACCCGCACCGCGGCGCAACCGGCCTCGATCGCCGCAAAGACGTACTTGGGCTGGAAATGGATGTCGGCGATGACCGGGATCTGTGACTTGCGGGCTATCTCGGGCAGTGCGTCGGCGTCGTCCTGACTGGGCACCGCGACCCGCACGATCTGGCAACCGGCCGCGGTCAACTCGGCGATCTGCTGCAGGGTCGCGTTGACGTCCGCGGTCAACGTGGTGCACATCGACTGAACCGAGACCGGGGCATCGCCACCGACGAGCACCGATCCGACGCGGATCTGCCGGGCCTTGCGCCGGGTCGCCAGTTGCGGCGCGGGCGGGGCGGGCATGCCGAGCGAAACGCTCATGTGTCCAGGCGACCTTTCAGCTGAGCTTGACCGGGTTCACCAGGTCAGCGGCGACGAGCAGGACCGTCAACCCGACCAGGACGAAGAGGAACGCGTACGCCACCGGCAGCAGCTTGGACATGTCGACCCGGCCCGGGTCGGCCCGACCCAGCCGGCGGTAGAACCGGCTGCGCACCGACTCGTAGCCGACCACCGCCATGTGCCCGCCGTCCAGGGGCAGCAGGGGAAGGGCGTTGAACAGGCCGATGAACACGTTCAGCGCCCCGACATTGATCAGCACGCTGGACAGCCGTTCGCCGATCGTGGCGTGCTGGGTGGAGAACGTCTCACCGGATATCCGGGCCGCCCCGACGACCCCGACCAGACCCCCTTGGTCGCGGTGGCCGCCGTCCAGCGAGGAGATCAGGTTCGGGATCTTCCCGGGGATGTGCGCCAACGCCAGCACGCTGGCCTTCACGGTCTCACCGATCAGCCGGCCCGAACCCTTGATCCCGGCCCACGCACCCGCGCGGACCGTGTGCGAACTCGGTTCGATGCCGAGGACGCCCACGTTTACGGTCTTCGCCGGGTTGTCGAGGTCGGGCCGTTCCCGCGCCACCAGGTCGGGGTTCACCGTGAGCTGTTGACCGTTGCGCTCCACCGTTATCGCCAGCGCCCCCGGGCCGGCGGCCCGGATCGCCTTGGCCGCCTGGTCCCAGCTCGTGATCCGGGTGGGGCCCACGGCGACCACGCGGTCGCCCGGCAGCAGACCTGCCGCTTTCGCCGGCGACGCCGGGTCGGTCGCGGCGCATCCGGCAGCGGTGGCGTTGACCGCGGGCACGCACGGGGCCACCGTCGCGATCGTCGTGTCGGCCACGGATGACCCGAAGCCGCTCAGCACAACCAGGAACATCACGAACGCGACGATCATGTGCGAGATCGATCCCGCGGAGAGCACGACCAGTCGACGCAGCGCGGAGAACCGGTAGAACGCCCGCGGCGCGTCGGCCTCCGAGACCGTCTCCAGGTCGGTCATCCCGATGATCTTCACGTAGCCGCCCGCGGGCAATGCCTTGAGCCCGTACTCGGTCTCCCCGCGACGGAACGACCAGATCTTGGGACCGAAGCCGATGAAGTACTCGGTGGCCTTCATCCCGAACGCCTTGGCGGTGAGCAGGTGGCCGAACTCGTGGATGGCAACCGAGATGACCAGCAGCAGGACGAACAGCAGCACCCCGATCAGTGCCATCACGCCTGACCCCCCTCTGCCGCCCCGCGACCCCTGCCGACCCTATGCCGCGCCGCTTCACGAGCCCACGACTCGGCCGCGAGCACGTCGGAGAGCGACAGCGTGCCGGCGTCGGGCAAGTTCTGATGATCCGACACGACGGCGGCCACTGTCCGGACAATCTCCGGGAAGGCCATCGATCCGGCCAGGAACGCGGCCACGCACTCCTCGTTGGCCGCGTTGAAGACCGCCGGCGCGGTCCCGCCGGCCCGGGCGCACTCCCGGGCGAGTTCCACCGCCGGGAACGCGGCCGTGTCCAGCGGCTCGAACTCCCAGCAGGCCGCGGCACTGAAGTCACAGGCCGGCGCAACGCCGGGGACCCGGTCCGGCCAGGCCAGGCCGAGCGCGATCGGCAGCCGCATGTCCGGCGGCGAGGCCTGGGCGATCGTCGAACCGTCGGTGAAGGTCACCATCGAGTGCACGACCGACTGCGGGTGAATCACCACCTCGATCGCGTCGAGGTCCACGTCGAACAGCAGATGGGCCTCGATCAGCTCCAGGCCCTTGTTGACCAGGGTGGCCGAGTTGACCGTCACGACCGGACCCATCCGCCAGGTCGGATGCGCCAGTGCCTGCTCCGGGGTGACGTCGGCCAGGTCGGCGGCGCGGCGCCCGCGGAACGGCCCGCCGCTGGCGGTGAGCACCAGCTTGCGGACCTCACCGCGGGTTCCGCCGCGCAGGCACTGGGCGATCGCGGAGTGCTCGCTGTCGACCGGGACGATCTGGCCCGGTGCGGCCGCGGCGGTCACCAGTGGGCCCCCCACGATCAGGGATTCCTTGTTGGCCAGGGCAAGCGGCCGGCCGGTGGCCAGCGCGGCCAACGTGGGCGCCAGTCCGATACTCCCGGTGATGCCGTTCAGCACCACGTCGCACGGCCAACCCGCAAGCTCGGCCAACGCTTCCGGGCCCGCGAGGATTTTCGGCAGCCGCGTCTGTCCGGAGCTGAACCAGTTGCGCTGCGCAGCGGCGAACAGCGCGAGTTGGAGATCGCCGACGGCCGTGGCCCGGGCGACGGCGACGACGTCCACGTCGAACTCGATCGCCTGCTTGGCGAGCAGTTCCACGCTGCCGCCGCCGGCTCCCAGCCCGACCACTCGGAAACGTTCCGGGGCGTGCCGGACCACGTCCAACGCCTGGGTGCCGATCGAGCCCGTGGAGCCGAGCACGACGACCTCACGTATGCCGCTCGGCGCTGTCACACGGTCATTGTCCACCGGCCCCTGCGATGTGGTGCGCGACACGGTCGCGTGGCCGGAATGGGTCTGGCGCAGGTGCCTGATCTTGAGATAAAACCGAAATCAGTAGTTAATAATGATCGTTTGTTAAACCATTGCACGGAGGCGATCGTCATGAGCACTCGGCGGGCTTCAGGCACGCTTCCGGGGCACGACACCCAACGGCTCGCTCGGCCACGGTTCGTCGCCGCGGTGCTTGTCGCCGTGGCGGCCGGCGTCGCGCTGGGCAGCGTGGGCGCCTACGCGGCTCCGGCCCCCGAACCGGCTCCGCCGCCCGCTGCGGGACCCGCTGCGGAGGCACTTTCCGCGGGCAACTACCAGGGCGCGTTCGCCAACGTCGCCGACGCGCCCGCAGGCACCAAACCGATAACCGGCACGGCCACCATGGTCATCTCCGCGACGGGCACCAAGGTGAGCCTGGCCGCCACCGATCTGGACCCCAAGGCCGTCTACGTCGCCCACGTGCACAGCCAGCCGTGTGCGATTTCGGAGGGCGGCACGCACTTCCAGTTCGACCCGAAGGGCCCGCCGGCCCCACCGAACGAGCTCTGGCTGACCCCGGTCACGGTCGACCCCACGGGAAAGGCCACGGCCGGTGTCACCGCAACACAGAAGGCAAATTCGTCGGCCAAGTCAGTGGTCATCCACCTCAAGCGGCCTGCCGGGGCGACCGCCGACGAGGCGAAACCACCGAAGCTGGCCTGCGCCGATCTAGCCCGCAGCGCCCATTGACCGGTCTGGAGGCCACGCGGCGGCAGTGCATGCGGCGGCAGTGCATGCGGCGGCAGTCACAGCGCCACGTACTTGGTCTCGAGGAACTCGGTGATTCCCTCGAAGCCGCCCTCGCGCCCCAGACCCGATTGCTTGACGCCGCCGAACGGCGCCGCCGGGTTGGAGACCAGGCCACGGTTGATCCCGATCATCCCGGCCTCCAGCCCTTCGGCGACCCGGACAGCCCGGTCCAGGTCCGCGGTGTAGGCGTAGGCGACCAGACCGAACTCGGTCGCGTTGGCCTCGGCCAGCGCCTGTGCGTCGTAGACGAACGAGCGGATCGGCGCGACCGGGCCGAAGACCTCCTCGACCAGGATGCGCGCCGAGTTGGGCACGTCGGCCAGCACCGTCGGCGGGTAGAAGTGCCCCGGGCCGGGCAACGCCTTCCCCCCGAGGAGCATTCGGGCGCCCTTGGCCACCGCGTCGTCGACCAACGACTGCACCTTCTCCACCGCGGCGGCGTCGATCAACGGGCCCACGGTGATCCCCGGTTCGGTTCCCCGGCCGATGACGCACGCGGCCATCCGCTCGGTCAACTGCTCGGCGAATGCGTCGACGACCCGGTTGTCGACGAGGAACCGGTTGGCGGCGGTGCACGCCTGACCGGTGAAACGCATCTTGGCGATCATCGCGCCGTCCACGGCCGCCTCGATGTCCGCATCGCCGAACACCAGGAACGGGGCGTTGCCGCCGAGCTCCATCGACACCCGCAGCACCTGGTCGGCGGCCCGGGCCAGCAGGACCCGGCCGACCGCCGTCGACCCGGTGAAGGACAGCTTGCGCAGCCGCGGGTCGGCCAGCAGCGGATTGGTGACCCCGGCCGGGTCGGACGAGGTGACCACGTTGACCACGCCGGGCGGCAGGCCGCAGTCGACGAGGATCGCCACCAGGGCCAGCACGCTCAGCGGGGTCTGCTCGGCAGGCTTGATCACCACCGTGCACCCGGCGGCCAGCGCGGGGCCGATCTTGCGCGTGCCCATCGCCAACGGCAGGTTCCACGGGGTCACGAACAGGCACGGGCCCACCGGTTGCCGCATGGTCAGCAACCGGGTCCGGCCGTCCGGGCTGCGGCGGTAACCCCCGTCGACGCGCACGGCCTCCTCGGCGAACCAGCGGAAGAACTCGGCTGCGTAGTCGACCTCGGCGGCCGCCTCCGACAGCGGTTTGCCCTGCTCCAGCGTGAGCAGCAACGCCAGGTCGTCCCGTGCCGCGGTCACGGCCTCGAACGCGCGGCGCAGCAACTCGCCGCGTTCCCGGGGCGCGGTGCTCGCCCACCGCGCCTGTGCCGCAGCCGCCACGCCGAGCGCCGCCAGCGCGTCGCCCGGGCTGGCGTCCGCCACCTGACACAGCGTCAGTTCGGTGGCCGGGTCGACAACCTCGAAGGTCCGCCCGCCGGCCGCGTCGCGCCAGGTACCGTCGACGAACAGTTGCTTGGGTACGGCCGCCAGCACCCGCGACACGGCAACCTCGATGTCGGACACCAGCCCGCCCTTCTGGTTCAGTATTCGGTTTGACGAGGATCGGTCGCGTCAGTCCAACACGGTCGGACGATCGCTGTTCCGGTCACCCGCGCAGGATCGGTCGCAGTCGGTCCAGCACAGATGCGTCCTCGATCGTCGAGGGCACCGGTTCGTCGCGGCCGTCGGCGATGCCCCGCATCGTCTTGCGCAGGATCTTGCCGGACCGGGTCTTGGGCAGCGCCGGCACGACGTCGACCTGCTTGAACGCGGCAACCGCGCCGATCGCGGCGCGGATCGCAGCGACCAGTTCGGTCGCCAGCGACGCCTCGTCGACCACGATGCCGACCTTGAGGACCACGAAACCCCGCGGCACCTGTCCCTTGAGCGAGTCGGCGACGCCGATCACCGCGCACTCGGCGACGGCCGGGTGCTCCGCGAGCACAGCCTCCATCGTCCCGGTCGACAACCGGTGCCCGGCCACGTTGATGACGTCGTCGGTGCGGCCGAGCACGTACAGGTAGCCGTCGACGTCGGCGTAGCCGCCGTCACCGGACAGGTACCAGCCCTGATGGGCCGTCAGATACGAGGCCACGAACCGTTCGTCGTCGCGCCAGAGGGTGGGCAACGCGCCCGGAGGCAACGGCAGCCGGACGCAGATCGCGCCCTCCTCCCCCGGTTTGCAGCGATTGCCGGAACCGTCGAGGACCTGAACGTCCCAGCCCGGCACCGGCACCGACGGCGAGCCGGGCTTGATCGACATCGGCTCGAGGCCACGCAGGTTCGCCACCATCGGCCACCCCGTCTCGGTCTGCCACCAGTGGTCGATCACCGGGACTCCGGTCCTGTCGCCGGCCCAGTGGTATGTGTCCGGGTCGAGTCGCTCGCCGGCCAGGAACAACGCCCGCAGTGTGGAGATGTCGTGCTCGGCCAGCAGTTTCGCCTCCGGGTCCTCGCGTTTGATCGCCCGGAACACCGTCGGCGCGGTGAACAGCGAGACCACGCCGTGCTCGGCGATGACGCGCCAGAAGGCGCCCGCGTCCGGGGTACCCACCGGCTTTCCCTCGTAGAGCACCGTGGTGGCCCCGAGCAGCAACGGCGCGTAGACGATGTAGGAGTGCCCGACGACCCAGCCGACGTCGGAGGCCGTCCACCAGACCTCACCGGGCCTCACGTCGAAGACGTTGCGAATGCTCCAGAGCAGGGCCACGGCGTGCCCGCCGTTGTCGCGCACAATGCCCTTCGGGCGCCCGGTGGTACCCGAGGTGTAAAGGATGTAGAGCGGGTCGGTCGCCGCGACGGTCACGCACTCGGCGGGCGTCGCGACGGCCATCGCCTCGTGCCAGTCGACGTCGCAGTCGTTCATCGTCGCCCGGGCCTGTTCGCGTTGCAGGATCACGCACGAGCGAGGCTTGTGGGTCGCCATCTCCAGCGCGGCGTCGAGCATCGGCTTGTACTCCACGATCCGGGTCGGCTCGATGCCGCACGACCCGGCCACCACGACCACGGGTTCGGCGTCGTTGATCCGGGCCGCCAACTCCCGCGGGGCGAAGCCACCGAAGACCACCGAGTGCACCGCGCCCAGCCGGGCGCAGGCCAACATCGCGATCACGGCCTCGGGCACCATCGGCAGGTAGATGATGACCCGGTCGCCCTTGGCGACGCCCTGATCGCGCAGCACCCCGGCGAACCGGGCCACCTCGTCGCGCAACTGACGGTACGTCAGTTTGCTTCCGGTTCCGGTCACCGGGCTGTCGTGTATCAGCGCGACCTGATCGCCACGGCCCGCCGCGATGTGCCGGTCCAGCGCGTTGTGGCAGGTGTTCAGCTCCCCGTCGGGGAACCACCGCACGAACGGCGCCGCGGAGTCGTCCAGGACGATCCGTGGCGCTCGGACCCAGTCGAGGGCGCTCGCCGCCTCGCCCCAGAAGCCGGCCGGGTCCTCGATCGCCCGCCGGAACGCGTCGGAGTAGGCACCCATGAGGTCATCCTTGCGCGCCCGGCGCGGTCAGACCACCGAAGGCCGTACGGGATCAGCGAACGAGAGGCCCATGGCCTCCAGCCGCGCCTCGAAGGCGTCGACGCCCTCGACCGAGACGAATGTCGCCTCCGCGGCGGTGATCGGCAGCAGCCACAGCAGCCGGGCGGTGTTCCTGGCCCATCTGACGAACTCGAACCGCGGGCCGTACGGGTAGGGCAACGTGACCAGCAGGCGGTCGCAGTCCGAACCGGGCAGCCAGCCGCGGCCCAACGGCACGACGCTGCCCCGGTCGAGACGCCCGGCCGGGGTGCCGCAGTGGGCGACGGCCGCCGCCGCGACCGTGCCGACGTGCACCGGGTCGGGCTCTCGCGCGGTCAGCAGGAACTCCGTGCCCGCCCCCCGCTGTTGCACGGCCTGCCAGCAGCCCAACGTCACATAGCTGGCCATCCCGAACCGTGGTCCGGAGGCGATCTCGACAACCTCCAGTCCGGGAACCCGGTCCAGGACGTCGGCCGAGGGCGTCACCGAGAACATGCGGTGGCCGGCGAACCAGTCGGCCAGGTGGCGACCCAACGCCTCCGCGGGCAACCTCACGACCGCTGCCCCATCTTCTGCCGTGTCGGGCGCCCTTGCCAGCCCCCGGAGAGGCGCCCGACACGCCAGAAGATGCAAGGTGTGGTGGGACGCGGGCTCACGGGGCAGCGCCTGGGGCAGGCGGGGAGGTGGCGGCGGCGAGTTGGCCGCAGGCGCCGTCGATCTCCCGGCCCCGGGTGTCGCGTACGGTGACCGCCACGCCGTGGCTTTCCAGCACCCGCACAAACTTCGCCTCGTCGCGTCGGCGGGAGGCGGTCCAGGCCGAACCGGGAGTCGGGTTCAACGGGATCAGGTTCACGTGCACCCAACCCGTGCCGCCGACGGCGACCAGCAGTCGGCCCAGCGCATCGGCGCGGGCGGCTTGGTCGTTGATGTCGCGGATCAGGGCGTACTCGACCGATACCCGGCGGCCGGTGCGTAGCCAGTACGCATGGGCCGCCGCAACCGCCTCGGCCACCGGCCACCGGCGGTTGATCGGAACCAGGCTGTCGCGCAACTCGTCGTCCGGCGCGTGCAGCGACAGCGCCAGGGTGACGCCCAGCCCGGAGGCCGCCAACTTCTCGATCGCCGGAACCAGACCTACCGTCGAGACCGTGATCGCCCGACGGGACAGACCCATCCCGTCGGGTGCGGGTTCGGTCAGTCGCGCGAGGGCAGCCGCGGTGGCGTCGTAGTTGGCCAACGGCTCGCCCATACCCATGAACACCACGTTTGACACCCGTCCCGGGCCGCCGGCCAACAGTCCGCCGTCGAGCGCCCGCGCGGCCGCGACAACCTGGTCGACGATCTCGGCGGCGGACAGGTTCCGGGTCAGCCCGGCCTGGCCGGTGGCGCAGAACGGGCAGTTCATCCCGCAGCCGGCCTGCGAGGAGACGCAGACGGTCACCCGGTCCGGGTAGCGCATGACCACGCTCTCCACCTGCGCGCCGTCGAACAGCCGCCACACCGTCTTCTGCGTCAAACCGTCGTCGCAGACCAACGACCGCACGGGCTGCAGCAGGCGCGGCAGCAGCGCGGTGGCCAGGAGCTCCCGAGCCCCCTCCGGGACGTCGGACCAGGCGGCCGGGTCGGTGCTGCGGTGGACGAAGTAGTGCCGCGCCACCTGGCCGGCCCGAAACGCCGGCTGACCGAGATCGGCCACGACGGTCCGCCGTTCGGCGATGCTGAGGTCGGCAAGATGCCGCGGCGGCTTCGCCCGACGCGGCGCGGTCAAGATCAGCTCTCCCGGGGCAGGCATCGCACCGATTGTCGCAGCCCAATCGCCCACCGACCGCCCACCGGGTCCGGCGCCACCGGCCGGGGCCCGCCCGGACGTCCGGCACCGGCGGGTAGCGTTGGCGGATCGCGACTGGCGCCGAGCAACACCGGGCGGATCCACCCGTACCTCGAGCACCTGCCGCGGGGCCGGGCGCCTGGGCTCCGCCGCGCTACAGCGCAGTCGACCGCCAGGAGGACCCGTGCGCGCCGAGCCCACACTGCAGGACGCAGATCCCGAACTAGCCGCGCTGATCAGCGCCGAGGAACGTCGGCAGGCCGACACGATCAAGTTGATCCCGTCGGAGAACTACGTCTCGCGGGCTGTGCTGGAGGCCACCGGGACCGTGCTGACCAACAAGTACTCGGAGGGCTACCCGGGCCGCCGGTACTACGAGGGCCAACAGTTCATCGACCGGATCGAGACCCTGGCGGTGGACCGGGCCAAGGCGCTGTTCGGTGTCGACCACGCCAACGTGCAGCCCTACTCCGGATCGCCCGCGAACCTGGCCGTGTACCTGGCCTTCCTCTCCCCCGGCGACAAGGTGCTCGGGATGGCCCTGCCGATGGGCGGCCACCTGACGCACGGCTGGTCCGTCTCGGCGACGGGCACCTGGTTCACCCCGGTCCGCTACGAGGTGCGGCGGGACACCGGTCGGGTCGACATGGACCAGGTCCGCGAGATCGCCCTGGCCGAACGACCGAAGCTGATCTGGTGCGGCGGCACCGCGGTCCCGCGCACCATCGACTTCCCGGCCTTCGCCGAGATCGCCCGCGAGGTCGGCGCGGTACTGGCCGCCGACATCGCGCACATCGCCGGACTGGTCGCCGGCGGCGCGCACCCGTCGCCGGTCGGGCACGCCCCGGTGATCTCGACGACCACCCACAAGACCCTGCGCGGACCGCGCGGCGCCATGCTCATGTGCGACGCGGACCACGCGAAGGCGATCGACAAGGCCGTGTTCCCCGGGCTGCAGGGCGGTCCGCACAACCACACGACCGCCGCCATCGCCACCGCGTTGCACGAGGCCGCCACGCCCGAGTTCCGCACCTATGCCGCGGCGGTGGTCAGCAACGCCAAAGCACTGGCCGAAGGCCTGTCCGCCCGGGGATTCGACCTGGTCTCCGGTGGCACCGACAACCACCTGGTGCTGATCGACCTGACCGGCAAGGGCGTTGCCGGGAAGCCTGCCGCGCAGGCGCTGGACCGCGCCGGCCTGGAAACCAACTACAACACCGTGCCGTACGACCCGCGTAAACCCTTCGACCCCTCCGGGGTGCGGATCGGAACACCGGCGGTCACGTCGCGCGGCATGGGCCCGGCGGAGATGGACATGATCGCCGCCTGGATGGACGAGGTGGTGAACGCGACCGCGCGCGGCGACGAGGACGCGATCAACCGGGTGCGCAAAGAGGTCCTGGAGCTCACCGCAGCCTTTCCCGCGCCGGGACTGCTCGTCTGAACCCCCCCGCCTGAATCGTCGCACTCGCCGGTCCGAGGCCGACACCGACGAACGAACGCCGCGCCCCGGGACGGAGCGCGGCGTTCGCCGTCGCGACCTGCTGTCCTTCAGATCCCGACAAATCTGAGAATATGGGTAGAAATCCCGCAATGCCAGTACGGATGAGTCACGGGCGTGTCACTGAGCGGATTGGTTCCGCCGCTTACTTGGCGTGAAATCCCACCAGCAACAACCACGCGACCGGCGCCGCCGCCAGTAACGAGTCCAGCCGATCCATGATCCCGCCGTGCCCCGGAAGCAGGGAACCCATGTCCTTCACACCCAGGTCGCGTTTGAGCAGCGACTCGGCCAGGTCTCCCATCGTCGCGGCGACCGCGAGCGCCAGGCCGAGCGGAACTCCCTGCCACCAGTGGCCGTGGACCAGGCCGGCCATGCAGATCGCACCGCCTACCGCGCAGGCGAGCAACGAGCCACCCATGCCCTCCCACGACTTCTTCGGGCTGATCCGCGGTGCCATCGGGTGCTTGCCGAACAGCACCCCGGCGGCGTAGCCGCCGACGTCGTTGCACACCACCAGGATCACGTAGGTCGCCACCCGACGCGGGCCGTCCGCCTCGCCGTTCATCAGGATCGTGAACCCGGCCAGCAGCGGTAGGTAGCCGGCGGCGAAGATCGCCGCCGTCACGTCGGCCACGAAGCCATCCGGCCCCTCGGCCAGCCGCCAACCGACGACCCCGAGGCTGGTCAACGCGAAGCCGACCACGAGCGCCTCGGTGCCGCCCCGCTGCGCGGCGACCAGGGTCGCGAGCGAACCGATCGCCAGCGGAGCGAGCGGTAACTTGATGCCCTGGCCTGCCAGTACGCCGGTGAACTCCCAGAGCGCGATCAGCACGGCGACGCAGACCAGCCCCGCGAACGCCACGCGGCTGGTGGCCAGGCAGACGATGACCGCCGCGCCCATGGACAGGCCGACCGCGATCGCGGCGGGCAGATCGCGTCCGGCGCGGCCCTTCGACGGCGCCGCAGCAGTGCCTGCGGAGCCCGCCGGCTGATCCGGCTCGGTCATGGGTGTTGAGGTTCGCTCATCTCGCTCGCTCGCTCGTCCTCGCTCGTCGCAGTCGCTCACGAGTTCTTTGTTCGCTTGTGCTCCTTGCTCGTTCCTCGCTCGTCGCAGTCGCTCAGGATGCGGCCTCCCGACGCCCGTCAGACCTCGAGCAGTTCGGATTCCTTGTGCTTGACCATGTCGTCCACCGTCGCAACGTGACGGTGCGTCACATCCTCCAGGTGCTTCTCCGCGCGGCGCACCTCGTCCTCACCGGCGTCGCCGTCCTTCATCAGCTTGTCCAGGCTGTCCTTGGCGTGGCGACGAACATTGCGGATGGAAACTCGGGCGTCCTCGGCCTTGTGTCGGGCCACCTTGATGTAATCCTTGCGCCGTTCCTCGGTCAGCTGCGGAAGCACGACGCGGATGATCGTTCCGTCGTTGCCGGGGTTCACCCCGAGGTCGGAGTCGCGGATTGCTCGCTCGATGGCGCCGAGGGAGCTCTTGTCGTACGGCGTGATGATGACCATCCGCGGCTCGGGGCTGGCGAACGAGGCGAGCTGATTCACCGCGGTCGGGGTGCCGTAATACTCGACCACGATCTTGGCGAACATCGCCGGATTGGCCCGACCGGTACGGATGGCCGCGAAGTCGTCCCTGGCGACATCGAGGGCCTTCTCCATCTTGTCCTCGGCCTCCAACAGGATGTCGTCGATCAACTAGGCCTCCAGGCAAGTCATTCGTGCGGCGCCCGGCGGGCGCCGCCGTGCGGCCAGGGCATCGTTAGACCTCCGCGCCGATGACGGTGCCGATCTTCTCACCCCGGACGGCACGGCCGATGTTCCCCTCGGTCAACAGGTCGAACACCACAATCGGCAGCAAGTTGTCGCGACACAGGCTGATCGCGGTCGCGTCGGCGACCTTGAGGCCGCGGGAGAGGAACTCCGAGTAGCTCAGCGAGTCGAACCGCACCGCGTTCGGGTTGAGGTTCGGGTCGGCGTCGTAGACCCCGTCGACACCCTGTTTGCCCATCAGAACAGCCTGAGCACCGACCTCCAACGCACGCTGCGCCGCCGTGGTGTCGGTGGAGAAGAACGGTTGCCCGAGCCCCGCCCCGAAGATCACGATCCGGCCCTTTTCCAGGTGCCGCACGGCACGCCGCGGGATGTACGGCTCGGCGACCTGACCCATGGTGATCGCGGTCTGCACCCGGGTCTCGACGCCGCGCTTCTCGATGAAGTCCTGCAGGGCAAGGCAGTTCATCACCGTGCCGAGCATGCCCATGTAGTCCGCACGCCCCCGGTCCATGCCCGCCTCGGACAGTTCGCGACCCCGGAAGTAGTTCCCGCCGCCGACGACGAGGGCGATCTGCACCCCGGTCGCCAGAGCCGTCTCGGCCACCTGGCTGGCAATCAGGGCGACCACGCCCGTGTCGATTCCGATGCCCTTCTCCCCGGCCAGCACCTCGCCGGAGAGTTTGAGCATCACGCGCCGATAGCCGGCTGTTCCGTACTCGTCCGGCACGTGCTGCCCCTCTCCGATCATTGCGGGGACGGCGGGTGTCAGGCGCCGCCCACTGCGAGTCGCGCGAAGGCCTGCACCGTCACGCCGGCCTCGTCGAGCACGGCCTTCACGGTCTTCTTGTTGTCCTGCACGGAGGACTGCTCGAGCAGCACGACATCCTTGAAGAAGCCCTGCACCCGACCCTCGGTGATCTTCGGCAGCGCCGCCTCGGGCTTGCCTTCTTCGCGCGCCGTGGCCTCGGCGATGTGCCGCTCGTGCTCGACCACGTCGGCCGGGACCTCATCGCGGGTCACATACATCGGGCGCATGGCCGCGATCTGCATGGCAGCACCCCGCGCCGCTGCCAGGTCGCCACCGGTGTAGGACACCAGCACGCCCACCTGCGGTGGGAGATCGGCGCTCTTCCGGTGCATGTAGACCGCGACGTCGCCGTCGTAATGAGCCACGCGGCCCAGTTCCAACTTCTCGCCGATGACCGCGCCGGTCGCGTCGATGGCCTCGCGGACGGTCCGGCCGTCGGCCAGCTTCGCCTCCAGCACTGCCTCACGATCGGCCAGACCCTCGGCGTCGACCAGCGCGACGATGTCGTCGGCCAGCGACTGGAACTGATCATTCTTGGCGACGAAGTCGGTCTCGCTGTTCAACTCGACCAACGAGTTGCCCGCGGAGGCCACCAGGCCGGCGTTCGCCGTCCGTTCGGCGCTGCGCTTGGCAGCCTTGGCCGCGCCCTTGGTGCGGAGCAGGTCGACGGCCGAACCCATCTCGCCGCCGCACTCCTCCAACGCCTTCTTGCAGTCCATCATCCCGGCGCCGGTCATCTCGCGTAGCTTCTTGACGTCCGCGGCGGTGAAGTCGGCCATGAGCGTCGTGCCCCGTTCTGTAGCTGAAGAAATTTGGTTGCGGTCAGCGGCTGCCGAGGGTCGGGCCCGGCGTTGCGGACCCTCCCTCGTCGGAAGTTCTCAGGCCTCGGGCGCCGGCTCCTGGGCCGTAGCGACCTCGGGCGTGGCGACCTCGGGCGTGGCGACCTCGGGCGCCGCGACCTCGGACGCAGCAACCTCGGACGCAGCAACCTCGGACGCAGCAACCGCGGGCGTGGTCAACAGGTCGCGTTCCCACTCGGCCAACGGCTCGTCGACGGCCAACTGGCCGGCAGCGGGCTTGTCGTCGCCACGGGAGCCGCCGGCGCGGGCCATCAGACCCGCGGCCACCGCATCGGCCACGACCCGCGTGAGCAGGTTGATCGACCGAATCGCGTCGTCGTTGCCGGGGATCTTGTAGTCGACCTCGTCGGGATCGCAGTTGGTGTCCAGGATCGCCACCACCGGGATGCCCAGCTTGCGGGCCTCGCCGACCGCGATGTGCTCCTTCTTGGTGTCGACGATCCAGACCGCGCTCGGGACCCGGGCCATGTCGCGGATGCCGCCCAGGGTCTTCTCGAGCTTCTCCTTCTCACGCTGCAGGCCGAGCAGTTCCTTCTTGGTCATGCCCGAGCCGGCCACGTCGTCGAAGTCGAGCAGCTCGAGCTCCTTCAGGCGCTGCAGCCGCTTGTGCACGGTGGAGAAGTTCGTGAGCATGCCGCCCAGCCAGCGCTGGTTGACGTAGGGCATACCGACGCGGGTCGCCTGTTCGGCGATCGCCTCCTGGGCCTGCTTCTTCGTGCCGATGAACATCACCGACCCGCCGTGCGCCACGGTGGCCTTCACGAACTCGTAGGCGCGGTCGATGTAGGACAGCGACTGCTGCAGGTCGATGATGTAGGTACCGTTGCGCTCCGTAAGGATGAAGCGCTTCATCTTCGGGTTCCAGCGACGGGTCTGGTGTCCGAAGTGGACGCCGCTCTCCAGGAGCTGGCGCATGGTGACAACGGCCATCGCCGTGTCCTCCTCGTTGTTCGATTTCCGGTTTGTCCGCGAGGCCGCCGGAGGATTCCGGCAGGTCCCGCCCTGGTGCCCGGGCGGACGGCCGCGCCGCGCCGTACCCACGAGGGGTCGGAGCGGAACCGTGCGGCCGCCGGTCAGGTCAGCTCCGACCCTTAGCGGGCGCGGTGCGGACTCGGCCATGGACACGCGAATTCGGTCCGCGCGGCCTCGATCCTCGGGAGATCGGGGAGCGCAGGACCTGGTTTCTGGTGTGTGCTGCGGGGACAGTCTACCGGCTTCGCGGACCGGCCCCGACCGAGATCCCCACACCGCGCCACGCCCGCCAGGTCGGCGCGTCGGTGGAGGTGATGGGTGCCGGTTGCGGTGGAGTGGCGCTCTGGTGGGCGATGGAGCGGTGGGGCGACGGAGCGGTGGGGCGACGGCTGTAGAACCGACCGGGCTCCGGCGGCCGCATTAGTGACCGGGCCCAAGCGGCGACCGTCCGCTTACCCATCATCCGTCAGTTCGGCTACCGTGCGACCGCTGGCTCAGCCGTTGGTTCGGCCGCTGGCTCAGCCGTTGGTTCGGCCGCTGGTTCGGTCGCTGGCCGGCCCGCCGGCTCAGCTGCCGGTTCGGGTTCGAGCCGCACGGCCCCACAGCCGAGCAGCAGTAGCGGATCGTAATAGACGGTCGCATGCGCATGGCCGGACAGCAGCCCCCAGTGCAGGCAGGCGGTAGCGGCGCAATGCCCGACGTCGAGCGTCCCGATCCGCTGCCCGGTGACGACCCGCGCCCCGACGACGACGCCCGGCTCGACCGGCTCATAGCTGGTCCGCAACACCCCATGCCCGACCACCACCACGCCCTGATCCACAACCCGCCCCGCAAACAGCACAATCCCCGCCCCCGCTGCGACGACCGGAGCGCCTGCGAAGCCTGCCAGGTCGACGCCGCGATGCCCCGCATCCCAGCGCCGCACCGGCGGCTCGAACGGCCGTAGGACAGCGGGAGGCCCAGGTGCGGCTACGGCGACGGCAGTCGGCGTGGCGATGGCCCCGTGACTCGCGCTGCCACTGGCAGTGGCAGTGTCAGTGGCAGCGGTAGCGGCAAAGGCAGTGGCTGTGCCACCGGCACCGGCAGCGATGCCAATGCCTCTGGGGGTCGTGGTGACCTCGGTGAGCGGCCAGGTCCAGACCGTGGAACCCGGCGTCGGCCGGCACGGCGGATCAGCACCCGCGGCAGTGGCCGCACCCCCGCTCGCGGAACCCACTGCGGCTGCCGCCACGGCGGTCGCCAGCATGATCAAAATGCGCATGATTCCACAGTGCGCACGACTCCCCGCACCGTGTCGGCAACGCGCCCCGCGTTCGCCGAAAGCTCAGCTTCGGGCTCCGATGAAAGTGCCATCGCGCCCGCTCAGTGTGAGGCGCGCACAGTCCGTCACACGCCACGCAATCCGTCAGCTGCCGTTGCGTGGACACGGTCTTGGGCACCCGTGCTGCCCTGGCCCCGGTGCGGGTGACTCGGGCGACCGGCCGATCGGCCGATCGGAAAGTAGCGGCGCGGAAGCTGCGACGCGGGAGTGGCCGGAAAGCAGTGGCGCGGGAGCAGTGGCGCGGGAATCAGGAAAGGCGGCGGCGGGCGCCGCGGACTCCGAACAGGATGAGCGTCAGTGTCGCCTCGATGGTGGCGTTGGCGTCGGCGCCGGCGTCGATGCGTTTGGCCGCGCCGTCGATGGCGCCCTGCAGCGCGGCGGCCGTCGCCCTCGCATCGGAGTGGCCGAGCCGGCGCAGCGCCCCAACCACCAGGTCGACCAGCAGGCTGTGCGCGCTCCGTATCCGGTCGCGCGCGATGCCGTCGAGCTCCAGCGCGGACAGGGCGAGCAGGTTCCGGTGCCCGGGCTGGGAGACCAACTCGAGCTGCCGGCGCACGTATGCGGCGATCTGCCGCTCCGGGGTGGGCTGCGCCAGCATCACCCCCCTGATGTCGTTGACGGCCGCCGGAAAGTCCTCGACGGCCAGCGCCTCGACCACGTCGCCTTTGGTCTTGAAGTACTCGTAGACC
>DATAUG010000150.1:0-3958 GCA_036268355.1 Sporichthyaceae bacterium | reverse complement strand
TCGGGTTCCTCACGTCGGACCCTGGAGGCGATGGTCGACTCGACGCTTGGCGTTCTGCTCGAAGCCGACCGGCGGGACGGAAGCCAACACGTACACACCCTGCGTGTCTGGCTGGCGGTGGACCGCCACCTGCAGCGGACCGCCAAGTTGCTGCACGTGCACCCGAATACCGTCCGGTACCGGCTGACGCGGATCGGTGTGCTGCTCAAGCTCGACCTGCGCCACGTCGACACCAGGTTCCAGATCGACCTGGCCCTGCGCATCCTGGAAGCCCTCGAGCGAACCACGCCCGCCGGCGAGTGACGATTAGCCACCGCCGGATTCCCACTAGCTCGAGGTCTCCCTATCTCATGCCGCTCATCGCGAGGGGTTGCGGTGTTCCGGCGGCGCCTCGCGGTCGGCCCTGGGCCGTGCCGATGACCGGTTCCCGTGAACCTTCGAGGCGGCGGGCAGGTGCGCGGTGCGCGGGGCTACGGTCATGTCGGACGCTGGAGCCGGACCCGGCGGATCGGGAGCGAAGGAGTGTGGGACGTGCCCCTGTATCGAGTCTCGGCGCCGGCGGGAAGTCTCACCGTTGAACAGAAACGGCAGCTCTCTTCGGCGTTCACGGACATCCACTGCGAATGCACCAGCGGGACTCCGCGCAAGTTCGTGCACGTCACCTTCGAGGACGTCGCCGACGGCAATGCGTGGACCGGCGGTGAGCCCTCGAGCGTGGCCAAGGTGGTGGGGTTGATCCGCAGTGGGCGCACCCGCGAGACCAGGCAACAACTGGTCATCCGGTTCACCGAGCTCATGCACCGCACCACGGGCCTGGACCACGCCGACATTGTCGTCACCCTCCAGGAGGTCCGGGCCGAGGACTCGATGGAGTGGGGCGAATTCCTCCCCGAGGACGGGCACGAAGCCGGCTGGGTTGCCCAGCACGACCTCGAACACCTCGGAGTACACGCCACCAAATAGCCACCAACGCGAGCCGCGGGGCGCGGGCGCTGCCTGTCAGACCGGCCGGGGAGCGGCGGCCGGGTCAACGCCCCGGGGGTCCGGGCTGGGCTGGGGCGCAGACGCCCTGGGGCGGGGCTGGTGGGTTCTTCGGTCCCTTGCCGACCCGGTAGGCCGTGTCGCAGTAGAAGGGCCCGGCCGCATCGTCGGAATCCCTGACCGGGACGGCGACGCTCGCCACGGCCTCCGTCACCACAGCTCCGCCGTGTGCACACGTGGGGTGCTTCAGCTCGAACTGGAAGGCCCCCTCGTCCCGGCCCTGCACGTCCTTGGGCAGCGGGTTCTCCCACGCCAGCCGCGTGCCACTTGGCAAGTTGTAGAAGCGGTAGGCGACCGAGACGGCATCCGGCTCCCCGGCACGGGCCGGCGTGCTGGTGACCTTCCCGCCCTTGAAGACGATCGTGTAGGCCGTGTTGCGGTCCTTGCCCGTGCCACTGTTGCCGATATAAGTGGTGGTGCCGCCCGGATCCAGCCAATCCGTCAGCTTGGCGCCACACCCCGCGCCGTCCTGCGCCGTGGCCTGCGTCAGGGGGATCAGGCCGACTGCGACCAGGACGCCGACAATGAGAGCGCCGCCGCGGCAGTGTCGCCGTGCTCGAAGGCTGCGGGTCATGTGTTCGCCCCTCCCCGGGCCGGGCGTGCGGATCCGAATCGCGCGCCCCTACCCGGGCCCGGCGTCACCAAACGACGCATCAGGAGCCTTGAACTCCCCCACGAGCCCCGTGGGTGGGTTCCCTGCGACTACAGATGCGGTCGACGCGTTGCGTCCGCACCGTGAAGTGACTACCGGTCAGATCAGTCATGCCCCCTGGCCACGCGGATTTCACGCAGTGCAGCAGATCGCCGCCGGCCTGCGCCGAGAGTCACTCCTCAGCTTTTTCTCCCGGCACATTTCTCGGACCTGGGAGACGTCAACCGGCACTCGGGTGCGTCCGGCCTGGGGCGCAGCGGTGGAGCAGGAACAGGGTCGCCCTCGTGGCCGCCGTCGAGAGGCCGCGACACGCCGGTTTGCAGGTTCGGAACTCGTGCGTGTCGCGTGGCGAACCGGGCCGCTACGCTCCCGGGCCGGCAAGGTCTGGCGCAGGAAGGAAGCGCAGGCGGAGGAGGAAGCTCGATGCGGCTGCGACGGATCAGCGCAGTGCCACGGCCGACCCGCAAGCCCGGAAGCGTGCCGCCGGACACCCGCACCCCGTCCGGACGCAGCCTGCCCTGGTGATCCCCGCCCCGTCCACTCCCCGGAACCGCCGGCACTCCCCCGAAGGGCTGCGCGCCTGACTCGCCTGATCTGACGGCCCGTAATTTCTTGCGGTGCGCCAGCGCTGTCGCGTCGCCGGGATCACGTGGTGGGCGTAGCCCAACAGGTCGGCGATGCCCACCGAGAGGCTGGCCAGGCTGACCACGTAGTCCGAAGCGGGTTCGAACTGGACCATGCGGACGCGCAGATTTCCCTCGTGATGCGATGGCGAACCCTTGACTGACGTACGGTCAGACGGTGAGTGGCGGGGCGGGCGCGCGCCGGAACGGTGCTCCGATCGCGGGAGGCGGACCGGGACAGGTCGTGCCCCCGGCCGGGAGCGGCCGGGGGCGCGAGAACGTCCTGCTCCAGGAGACCGGGCACGCTGCCCGGCTACTGGGTCGCTTCAGTCCATGTAGCTCTGGATGGCCCAGGTGCGGCTCTGCCAGTCGTTCCACGGGGTGTAGTAACCCGCGTCGTAGTAGTCGCCGTAGTCGCCGTAGCCGCCGTAGTAACGGTCGTAGTCGTAGTAGCCACGGTGCCAGCGATGGTGGAACCTGAATCTCATGATGCCTGCCCTTTCGTCGACCGGACAACGGCCCGGGTGAAGCCCCGCGAAATCGAAGCCGCCTGCCCGGCGCAATGGAGTCCGGCGACCTCACGCTTGTCGCCGCGCGCCTTCAGAGAAATCGTTGCAGAAGTCTTACCCGTTCGGATCTTCGACAATCCACGATCCCCTCGGCAGTCGTTCACGACGGGCAGCAGGTGTACGCGACCACGCAAATGGGCACGGTCGGCAACACCGGCAACGCTGCGGCAAGCGCGCCCACCCGGAGACTTGGTCTTAGCGTCACGCCCTGATCCCAGCAGATCAACCGGGGCCGTGGAGCGGGTGGACCGGCGGTGACAATGAAGGGTGCGCATCGCTCGAGAGGCGGACCTGAACGTCCTCCTCCCCCGGTACCGGAACCTGTCGGTGTCATACGCGCCCGTCGGTATCGCCGCGGCAGGGTCGGCTCCGGAGGGTTTCGACCGCCTGGAACAGACGGTGCGGGTCGGGTACGGCGAGGCCGTGTTCGAACGTGCCGTGCGTGGCCTGTTGGGGTGGGAGATGCATCGGCGGGCCGGGCTGCGCGTGGCCGCGGACGGCTCGGCCGAGCTGGGAAGGACGGTGGTGCTGGGTCTGGGCACAGGTCTGTTGCTGGTGATCCCGTGCCGGGTTGTGTCCGTGGTCGAGGCGCAGGACAGTGCCGGGTTCTCCTACGGCACCTTGCCTGGCCACCCGGAGTGCGGTGAGGAGTCCTTCCTTCTGACCTTCGCCCCCGACGGTGGCGTGGACTTCCGGGTGCGGGCGTACAGCCGACCCGGCCATCCGGTCGTCCGCCTCGCACACCCGGTCGCCCGGGCCGCGCAACGGATCGCCACCCGTCGCTACATCAACGCGATGAGGGCGCTGGCCAGCGGCTACGAACGGGGTCGCTGACGCGCGCGGCTGTGCGTTCGGTGGATGCGGTTTCGACCGGAAATCCGATCCTTCGCCCCGAAGCAGCAGCTGATCATGGAGGGGGCGGGCGCGAGGGGTGGTCGGGGTGCAGGTGGCGTGGTGGGTCACGGTCGCGGTCATGGTCGCGTCCGGTTTCGTGCTGCTGGTGTCGGTCCGCCGCGGTGGTGGTCTGCGCCGCGGTGGCGGGCAGGTGATCGCGTTGCGTCTGGCTGTGATCG
>DATAUG010000149.1:0-60977 GCA_036268355.1 Sporichthyaceae bacterium | reverse complement strand
GACACCGACGTCGGTGGCACCCTGCTTCTGGTCCGCGATCGCCTTGTTGGAGGCAACGGCCGCAGCGTTGTCGATCGAGTGGACCGTGCTGCCACCGGCACCGGCACTGGTCGGGCCGGACGAGTCGCCCGCAGCGGCCGGAGCGGCCGCGCCGCCGCCGGTGCTCTTGTCAGCCTTGGCCTCGGTCTTGGCAGCCTTGCCAGGCTTGTCGGCCTTGGTGCTGGTCTTCGCGGTGGTGGTGGCGACGGCCGGAGCGGCAGCCGAGGCAGCCGCAGCTGCTGGGGCAGCCTTCTCCGCCGGGGCAGCCTTCTCCGCCGGGGCGGCCTTGGTGTCGGCAGCCTTGGAGCTGGAGCTGCTGCCGGAAGCGGCGGCCGGAGCGGCAGCCGAGGTGTCCGAAGCCGCGGCCGGGGCGGCAGCGGCAGCGGCCGGAGCAGCAGCTGCGGCGGGGGCGTCCGCAGCGGCGGCCGGGGCTGCCGGCTGCTGTGCCACCGAGGAAGAACCACCGCTGCTTCCGCAGGCGGCCAGGATCAACGCTGTTGCCGCGACGACCGGGACGGCCTTCACGACACGGGACTTGATTCTCATATGTTGGCGTCTCCTTCGATCTGACATCGAATCGAATTAGGACTTGCCGAGTACCGGCACAGATGCCCGGAGCAGCGACTTCCCCGGTCCGACACGCAACCGGTCTGATCGGGTTGGTGAGTCTGGGGAATGTCGATTGCTGCGCCGAGAGATGCCCAGACGGTTCTGGTCGGTCGAGCGACGACGCAGCGCTTGCGCAGAGCGCTACGGGTCGGCTCAGTCGGCCTTCACAGCCGGAGCCCGGGCCCGGAGCCGGCTCCGGACAACCCTCTACAACAAATTGTTGACGCGGCCGGTCCAGGTGAACCGCGACGTTGGAACGGTCCGAAGTTCATGGCCGCTTCAGCATCACCGCGAGGATGAGCATGGCATTAAAGGAAGCTGTGATGAAATAAGAACTTTTCCCCCATATGGGGGAAATTTCGGTGCCGGCGAAAGGCGCTTGTGATTCTGCGCGCAAGCCGCCCGCCGGGCTGCCGATCCATGCGAACACAGCGCGCAACGGCAGCCGAAGTGGCGGAGGCTCGTCCTCGTTCATCGAGTGCCGGGCACAGCGCGCCCGGGAAAGCGGGGCTTGAAAGCCCCACGCGGGCTTACGGTTCGCATGAAGTCGAAGTCGAGTCTGTTGGTTGCCTTAAAGCTGCGTGGATCGGCCCCCGTTCGATCGACGAACCGGGCGGGCAGCTTTCTCTCCCGGCCATGACGGTAAGTCGCGGGCCACCTCGGGACCTCAGTTCTATTGTTCAGTCAGCGCTGACGCCTCGTCCGATACACCGGCCCCGCCGACATCCTTCCCTTCCGTGGCGGCGCGACCGCCAAACACATAAGCCCACGGGCCGGGATACATTCCTGGCGCTCGGGTCCTCAACCGCCTTCCGCGGTGGACCTGGCTCCGATTTGGTCGTAGCGTCGACATTTCGCCCCTGTAACTGGTGTAGCAGATCTCACCAGTCACGACACTTTCCGGAAGAGCATGACTGGTTCAATGAATTTCGATAGTCATACCGACGGGATCGTGGGCCTTGCTGCGGCCCTGGTAAACATCGCCACCCCGGGTACCCGGCAAGGCAGGCCTTACGATCCACCGCGGGGATCCGAGCTCGTCGAGGAGATAACGGCCACGCTCGGGGGCGGCGACAGAGGGCGTCCGCCGCCCGATGATGCGCAAGCTCGTGCGTTGGCCTGCATCGGCCGCCGGCTCCGCGGGGTGTTCGAGCAAATCCAGCGGCGGGACATCGACACCGCAGCACAGACTGTCAATGCGCTGTTGGAAGAGCTGCAACCCGTGCCCTACCTGGAGCGCCACGACGGCGAATCCTGGCACCTGCATTACCCCAGCCGCGACCAGGACTTGGTCGCTACGTGGGCGGCCGGCTTTGCGATGGCCCTGGCCATGGTGCTGGGCAGCGACTGCGCGGATCAGCTGGGCGTGTGTTCAGCCCCTAGATGCGATCGGGTCTTTGTTGACAACTCCCGCAACCGAAGGCGGCGATTCTGCTCCACCGCCTGCCAGAACCGGGTGAAGGCAGCGGCCCATCGCTCGCGTCTTGCGAACCGGACTCCGACGAGCCTGTCGCCATGAGGGCGCAATTACCACCCGAAGCTGCCGGACCAGTTTCTGCCGCCGGCAGATGATACTGAAGCGCTGAGCGCCCATCGCCGATACGCCCTAGACCTGACGGTCGCGGTTTTCCCAGTAGGGCTTGCGCAGCACGGTCTTGAGAATCTTGCCGGTGCCGTTACGGGGCAGCGCGTCGATGACGTCGACGGTGCGCGGGGCTTTGTAGTGGGCCAACCGTTCCCGGGCGTAGGCGATCAGCGCGTCGGGGTCGAGGTCGGTGCCGGGTTTGCCGACGACGACGGCCTTTACCGCTTCGCCCCAGTGGTCGTCGGGGATGCCGATCACGGCGACCTCGAGCACGTCCGGGTGCTCGGCGAGGACGCGCTCGACCTCGGCGGAGGACACGTTCTCACCGCCGGTGATGATCATGTCCTTCACCCGGTCGGAGATGAACAGGAAGCCGTCGGAGTCGAGGTGGCCGATGTCGCCGGTGCGCAGCCACCCGTCGGCGGTAATCGTCTGTGCGGTCGCCTCCGGCTTGCCCCAATAACCGGCCATCACCGTGCCGCCGCGCACCCAAACCTCCCCAGGCGTCCCGGCCGGTAGCGGCTGCAGCGTCGCGGGGTCGACGACGAGCAGCTCACTGCCGTCCATCACCCGACCGGCCGCGGCCAGCCGTTCCGGATGCGCCGGGTCGCGGTGGGCCGCGTCGTCCAGGGCGACCACCGCGCCGGACAACTCGGTCATCCCGTACACCTGCAGGAACCGGGCCTGCGGCCACGCTTCCAGACAGCCCCGCATCACCGGAGCCGGCATCGGCGCGGCCCCGTAGCAGAACGCCCGCACGTCGGCGAACGCCTTCCGCCCGGCCTCGCCGGTCTGCAGCACGGCGGCGAAGATGGCCGGGACGAACAGCGCGTGCGTCGCGCCCACCAGACCCGGCAGCAGGTGTTCCGGGGTTGCGTCGCGGGTCAGCGTGATCGGCGTCCCGACGTGCGTGCAGAACAGCCCCAGGCAGGTGCCGGCGGCGTGGAACAGCGGCATCGCGAGCAGATAGCGGTCGGCGTGACTCATCGGGAACGCCGCCACAACCGACTCGGAGTGCGCGATGAGGCCGGCGTGGGTCAGCATCACGCCTTTGGGAAATCCGGTGGTTCCCGACGTGTAGAGGAGCAGCGCGACGTCGGACCGCTCCGCGCCGGCCGGCGGAACAGGCATCGCCCCGGCCAGCAGTGCCCCGTACTGATCGTCGAACCCGGCGGCGGATCCGACGACGACGACCTCCCGCACGGCAGGCAGTTCACCGCGCAATGACTCGAGCGCCTTGGCGAACTCGGCGCCGACGAACACGACCTGTGCCCCGCAATCCGCCAGGACATAGGCAACCTCCTCGGGCGAGAGGCGCCAGTTCACGATGGCGTGGATCGCGCCGATGCCACTCGCCGCCAACGTCAGATCCAGGCAGGCCGGATGATTCTTGTCATACGAGGCGACCACTGTGCCTCGGCCGATGCCCAGCGCACCCAACGCGCCCGCCACTGCCTCCAGGCGGTCGTTCCATTCTCGCCAGGTGTAATTCTGGCCCTGGTAGCTCAGCGCAGTGGTGTCCGGCAATTCGTTCGCCCAGTGCACAATCCGGTCGGAGATCAGGCGGGGCGGCCGAGCACTGACGCTCATCGGGTATTCCCCGTTCGCTCGCCGGGAGGGGCTTCGAACTGTCGTCGTGCTTCGGGGTCTGCGCAACGACAGCCGATGGCGCCGGCGAAATCGCCCCGGCCGCGAGCAGCGACAGCGCCAGGCCGGACCAGTTCCCGCGATTGATCTCAGTGGCAAAAGCGGACCGGTGTCAACGGCGATCGACAGCGGACAAAGTCGCAGAGCGGTGAAATCTGAACTCGGCCGGGTGGTTCAGCCGAAGGTGAAGGTGTAGGCGATGGTGCCGGGGCTCAGGTGCAGGGTGATGATTCCCGACCCGCTGCCGGCGTCGTCCCAGACGGTGTAGAGGCGGTTGCCGTCGATGGTCACGGCGTGGGTGTTCGTCCCGTCGGTGACGGTCACCGTGGCGGCTGGTTGGCCGGGTGGCGGGGCCAGGACCATGTAGACGTGGCGGCCCCGATAGTGCAGTGCCAGGCCGGCGTCCGGGCCGGCGACGGCGTCGGGGGCGTCGACCGTCCAGGTGCCGGTGAATCCCCAGGCGTCGACGGGAAGGTTCGCCGCGGCGGCGGGCAGGGTGAAATTCACCGGGTCGCCGACGCCGGGGTTCTGGGGGGATGAGATGGCGCGTTCGGAACGCTCGCTGCCCAGGTAGGTCTCCGGCGTGACAGTGATTCCTTGGCTGTCGGGAGCGGTGTCGGGCAAGGCCGTGGTCAGGTCCGACCGGCCGCCGGTCGTGCCGGACAGGCCCAGCAGGTGGCGGACCAGGGCCTCGGTGCGGTCGTAGGCGCCTTCCCCGTAGTGGGTGGCGCGGATCCTGCCGTCCTGGTCGATCAGGTAGTGCGCGGGCCAGTACTGGTTGTGGTACTGGCCCCAGGTGACGTCCTTGGGATCCAGGGCGACGGGGTAGGTGATGCCGAGGCGTTTCACCGCGGCACCGACGTTGCCGGGATCGGCCTCGAAGGCGAACTCCGGGGTGTGCACGCCGACGACGACAAGGCCTTGGTCGCGGTATCGGTCCCAGAGCTGTTGGACGTGCGGCAGGGCACGCAGGCAGTTGATGCACGAGTAGGTCCAGAAGTCGACCAGGACCACCTTGCCGCGTAGCTGACTCATCGTCAGCGGCTGCCCGTCGGGGGTGTTGTACCAACGCGAGATCCCGGCGAATTCCGGTGCCGGACCGAAATTGCGGATGACCTCGGTCTGCGGGTAACCGTTACGTTTCAGGTCGTCGGGGTCGAACCGCACCGGTCGATCACTGTCGCCGTCGGTCAACGGCGGCTGGTCGGCGCCGCCCAGCGCCGCCGGCATCGTGTCGGCCTGACCGCCCGTCGTGGTCGCGGCGTCGGCGTCCCCGAAGTTGATCCTCGCCCCGGAGCGGCCGCCGCCCCCGCGGTTGTCCGATACGACGTGCTGCTGCAGGCCGGCCAACGGCGTGGACGACCAGCCGGTGTGTGTGGAGACCCAGGCGTTGAGGCGGGTGTCGGTCCCGGTTCCGATGACCAGCCCGGTGGCCAGCAGCACCACGCCCATGACGGGCAGGACAAGGCTGCCGCCGTGGGAGGCCCGCATCAACCTGCGACCGACACCTGCCCCACCCAGCACGATGGCTGCCAGGGGCAGGCTCATACCCAGCGCGTAGGCGGTCGTGATCGCCACCCGCTGCCCGAGCCCGGTGCCGGTGGCAGTGGCCGCGGTGACCGAGGCGAACAACGGCCCGGCGCACGGGGACCACACCAGGCCCAACCCGCTGCCCAGCACCAACCCGCCCCGGAACCCGGTGCGCCCGGCCGCCCCCCGCGGACCGCGTGCCACCACGCGCTGCATGAGCGCGCCGAACCGGTGTTCCAGGGCCGGCACGAGCAGGACGACGCCGAACCCGACGAGGATCACCACCGCGACCCAGCGCAGCGTGTTCGCCGGCAGACCTAATGCCGAGACCGCCTCGCCGAGGGCGAGCACGGCGATGCCGAAGGTCGCCACGACACCGGTCACGATCCCCCACGACCGCGACCGCTGCCCACCTGCCGAGGCCGCCAGGATCGCCGGCAGCAGCGGCAGGACGCACGGCGTCAGCACCGATGCTGCGCCCACCAAGGCCGAGACCAGCAGCAGGACGAACACGCGGACCACCCCCGGGTGGTGAACAAACCGGCTTCCTGCTGCTCATCCTCGGACCGGACCCGGGCCGCGCATATACCGCGGACCGGTTCGTAACAGCCCGGTAAGCCCCACCTGAGCACCGCGCCGGACTCACCGGCGTCGAACGCAAGCCCCGGCCGGCCCGACACACAAAGGCTGGCCGGACCCGGGCGTCCGGAGCCGGCCAGGGGCGGGTGGCGCCCGGAGGGCGGGAATGTCGTACGCCCGTCCGGCCTTGAGCCGGGCAAGAGTCCCTCGCGCAAGGAGTAGCCAATGACGACTTCCACCCTGCCCGCCCGTACCGCCGGGGAGTTCCGCGTCGGTGGCACATTGCCTGTGGTACGCCTTGGATACGGCACGATGCAGCTGACCGGCCCCGGGGTGTGGGGCGACCCGGCCGACCCGGACGAAGCGGTGCGCGTGCTGCGCCGCGCGGTCGACCTGGGCGTCAACCTCATCGACACCGCGGACTCCTACGGCCCGGTGGTGGCCGAGCAACTGATCCGCAAGGCGCTGCACCCCTACCCGGCCGACCTGGTGATCGCCACCAAGGCCGGGCTCACCCGCCACGGGCCTGGGATCTGGCGTCCGCTGGGCCGCCCCGAATACCTGCGGCAGCAGTGCGAGATGAGCCTGCGTCACCTCGGCCTGGAGCAGATCCCGCTCTACCAGCTGCACCGCATCGACCCGAAGGTTCCGCTGGCCGACCAGGTCGGCGAACTGCACGCGCTGCAGCAGGAGGGCAAGATCGCGCACATCGGCCTGTCCGAGGTGTCGGTCGCCGAGCTGGAGCAGGCCGGCGAGTACGCGAGGATCGCCACGGTCCAGAACCTTTACAACCTGTCCAACCGCAATGCCGAAGCACTGCTGGACCACGCCGAAGCCCACGACATCGGATTCATCCCGTGGTTCCCCTTGGCCACCGGGGAACTGAGCAAACCCGGCGGCCCGCTTGCCACGTTCGCCGAACACCACGGCGCCACACCGTCGCAGTTGGCGTTGGCCTGGCTGCTGCAACGCTCACCGGCCATGCTGCCGATCCCCGGCACTTCCAGCGTTGCGCACGTGGCGGAGAACATCGCCGCCGCCGGGATCGAACTCACCCAGGCCGAGTTCGACGCGCTGGCCGCAGCCGCCAAGCCGTGACCCGACGGTTGTCCGGGGGCAATCGCCGAGGGCTGCTGCTGATCGGGCCGGGGCAGGACGTCAGCCGCCGGCCGGTTCGTGCGCGGCCCGCTTGATCAGATCAGCCGGCGCGTCGGGGGAATTCCGGCGCCCCGGTCGGCGTCACCACTACGGGCCGCCGGTGGACCGGGGGCGTAGACGGGGAGGGGGCGGCTGTGGCGCCCTGCGAGTCGCGACAGGCCTGTCGGAGGCTGGGTGCCGCCGACGCGGCAGCGGGACGGTTGGAACGCAGGCCCGGGGCCGTGCCGGGGGCAACGTCGGCGCCCGCTGAGCTGCTCGCGTTCCGGGAACTGACCGGCCGGCCGTCGGACCGACTGCTGGTCGAGCGGTTCGCGCGCAACTGCGGCGCCGAAGCATTACGGGCGCGGTTCTTCCTACCTCCCGGTACCGATCCCCAGGGGCTGCACGAGCGACATCTGCGGTACCTGACGGCCGGCCCGCCGGAGGGCGTCGGGCTGGTCGCGCTGGTCGGGGGGACGCCGGTCGGTGTGCTCAACCTCGTCGCCACCGGCCCCGAGCAGGCAGAGTTGGCCGTGGTGGTTGCGCAGCGGTGGCAGCGTCTGGGCATCGCGCGGCGCCTCGTCGACGACGTGCGCAGGCGCGGACGGTGGACCGGGTGGACGCTGAACGTCCTGCTGCAGTGGGAAAACATCGCGGGACGAGGTTTCGTCCAGTCGCTGCCCGGGCCGCGTCGCACGCTCAGCGTCGAGTACGGCTGCATCGAGCAGGAGATCCACCCCTTCGAGTTCGCTCCCACCGCCGAACTATCGCCGACCGAGACCGGCCCCCGGCGGTCCGTGCCGGCGCCGGCGCAGGTCCGAGGCCGGCTGGTTCAGCCGGCCCGTCGTGAGCAGACTCGCGCGTACGGACAGGCGACTGACGGCCGTTCCCTGGCGTGAGTGGCTCGGCGGGGTCCGCGGTGGATGTTTCGTCGCGGAGGTTGAACCGCACGGCCGCCGAATTGCCCGGCCGCAGCCACATGCCAACGGACCGCATGCCGACAGACACGGAGCTGCCCGGTCCCGCGTGCCTGTTCGGCATGCGGGACCGGGCAACCAGCGACGCTGCGTAGCAGGGCCGATGCGGGAAGGCGTTCGGCCGCATCGGCACTGGGCCCACCCGGCCGTGACAGGTCGCGATCACGGCTCACCGGGAGGCGTTGGTACCGCCGTTGCCGGACCGAGGCCCAGCCCGCCATGGACTAAGGCTTGTCGCCCGGCTTGTCGCCCATGTGGTCGCCCATGCCGCCCTTGTCGTCAGGCTTGCCGCCCTTGTCGTCGGGCTTGCCGCCCTTGTCGTCCGCCTTGCCGCCCTTGTCGCCGTGCTCGTCAGGCTTCTTGTCGCCCTTCTTGGGCCGACACCGGTCGCGGTGAATGATCCGCAGGCAAGGACGATCCGGGATCGCGGACACCGACGGTGCACCGGTCCCCGGGGTGGCGGCGCCGGCCGCGGGCGCAACTGCCACGCCGATCGCGGCAGCGGCGAAGGCTGACACGGTCAGTCGGACGCAAAAACGCATACTTTTCTCCTTGTTTCTGGCGGTCGCAGGCGGGACGGGGAACCGTTGTCGTAGCACGCTTCCCCGGATGCTCCCAGATGTCGGCGGCATGGGCCGCCGCGTGACCCGATGGTCGGGACAACCGACGGCGAACACTATCGGGCGCCGGACCGGTCCGGTGTACCGTCCGCGGCCGCCGCGCGGACCGCGGACGCGGCGCGTTCGACGAGCCCGGACGGCTCGGGTGGCCGGTGGCCGGGGTGCGTCAATGTGCGAGGTCCTCGTGATCCTCGTCGTGGTGCTCGTGGCCGTGCTTGACGTGCTCGGCGCTGCGCTTGAGGTGCTCGCCCGCCTTCCCGGCTGCGTGCTTGAGGTGTTCGGCGCCGTGCTCGAGGTGTTCGCCGGCGTCGTGCATCTCGTCCTCGGCGTCGGCCGCCAAGTGGTGGATCTTGTCGGCCATCTTGTGCTCGGTTCCCATCGACGTGCTCCCCTCGTGGTGCCGGAGGCGTCTGCTCGATCCGGCGATGTGGAGTCTGGCGCGCCCCGGCGCAAGGCACGCGGAACAGTCGGTGACCATCCCCGGTCGTCCGGGTTTCACGTGCATGTCCGGTCCATGTGTGACTCAGCGTCAGATAACCGGCAACCGCGTTGCGCGGAGCAGCGGTCATTGCGGGATCGCGTACGCCCCGGCCGCGATGTCCTCGAACAGCGTCGGCCCGGTCGGGGTCCAGCCGAGCAGTTCCCGGGTGCGGTCGCTCGAGGCGCACAGCTCCATGCCGAAGAAGCGTGCCATCCAGCCGAAGTGGGCCTCGGCGTCCTGTGGCGCGACCGAAACCGTCGCCAGGCCCAAGTGATCGCCGATGGCCGCGGCGATGTCGCGGGACGCGAGACCGCCTTGCGCCACCGCGTGCACCCGGGAACCCGCAGGGGCGTTGTCCAGCGCCAGGCGAACCAGGCGCGCGGCATCCGACCGGTGCACGGCCGCCCAGCGCGTCGAGCCGTCGCCGATGTAACCGGCCGCCGCGCGCTGTTTCGCGATCCTCGTCAGCGTCGCGGTGAAGCCGTGGTCGCCCATTCCGTGCACGGTCGGTGCGAACCGCACCGCCACCGATCGGACACCGCGGTCTGCGTACTTCAGGACGAGGTTCTCGCTGCCACCGCGCATCGAGTCGGGTCCGTGGTGGGGTGACGCGTCGGTCTCGGCCAACGGCCGCCCGATGACGTCCGAGGCCAGCCCGGAGGCGACCAGGAACGGACGGTCGGTGCCCTCGATCGTGTCGAGCATCCGACGGACAGCGGCGTGCTCGCTGCGGGCGGCACCGGCCTGGTCGGAGAAGTCGTGGTTGAAGGCGAGGTGGATGACGCCGTCGGAGGAGGCCGCGCCGGCCGCAAGGCTGTCGAGGTCGTCGAGGCTGCCGCGATGGGCGGTGGCGCCCTTGGCCTCCAAGGCCGCGGAGGCCTGCGCGGAACGAGCCAGGCCCAGCACCTTGTGGCCGTTGGTGAGGAGCTCGTCGGTGACGGCCGAGCCGATCCAGCCGGAGGCGCCGGTGACGAAGACACGCATGGCGGGTTCCTTCCCTAGTCATGTCAGTTACTGACATCAAAAATTTAGCACTCATGTCAGCAACTGTCATCACTACAATTCTCGGCGTGAGTCGCTGGGAGCCGGACGCGCGGGGCCGGATGATCCTTGCCGCGATGGACCTGTTCGCCGAAGGCGGCTTCGAGCAGACCACCGCCGGCGACATCGCCGAGCGGGCCGGGGTCTCCGAGCGCACCTTCTTCCGACACTTCACCGACAAGCGCGAGGTCCTCTTCGACGGGTCGGCGACGCTGGTGCGCACGGCCTACGACGCGACCCTGGCCGCACCCGCCCGCTCCTCACCGCTGGCCGCCGCGCTGGCCGGGATGGTCGCGGGCGCCGCATTGCTGGAAGGCCGGCACGAGCACGCCGTACGTCGTTCCGCGCTCATCGCGGCCAACCCGAGCCTGCACGAGCGCGAACTGCTCAAGCTCGCCGCGATGGCCGACACAACAGCCCAAGCACTCCATGAGCGCGGCGTGGCCGAGCCTGCCGCCGGCCTGGCCGCGCACAGTGCGGTGACCGTCTTCCAGGTCGCGGTCGCGCGTTGGGTCTCGGAGCACGAGCCGCCCGGCCTGACCGACTGCATCACACAGGCCGCAGCCGCACTGCGTGCGCTGAAATGACGCAGGAGCCGGTGCCGATCACCATCTGATTGACCGTCACATCGATGCGCGGCCCTCAACCGGTCGCGGCGGCCGGGAGTTGCGCGTCGACGTCCGGCGGGGTGTGCACGCGGGACGCCATGACCGCGGCCACCACGCAGGACCCGGCGCCTGCGAGCAGTACCGCGCGCGGCCCCGCCGCCGCGCTCAACCATCCCGACGCGATGTTGCCGATGGGCGTGGTGCCGAGGTAGACGAAGACCCACAACGCCATGACGCGCCCCCTGAATGCGGGATCGGCGTGCAACTGCAGTGCGGTGGAGGCCATCGTCACCAGTACGTAGCCGGCGAACCCGCTGAGCAGCAACGCGACGGATTCCATCGGCAGGTTCGGCGCCGCCGCGGCGAACGTCAGGCAGCCCGCGAAGGCGAGCGCGGCGGCCAGCAGATAGACCCGCCGGGGATGACCGATCACGCCCACGGCAAGCGAACCGGCCACGGCGCCGACGCTGAGCACCGTGGACAACAGGCCGTAGGTGCCACCACCACCGTGGAAGGTGTCCTTGGCCAGCAGGGGCAACACGACGTTGAAGTTGAACGCGACCAAGCCGACCACGGAGATCATCGTCAGCGGGAGGTAGAGCTGTTGGTGCCGCCGGACGTACCGGATCGCGTCGCTCACCCCGCTCCGCGTTGCGCTGCGCCTGACGGTGCTCGACGGGTGAATGGTGGCCAGGGCGAGTACGACGACCGCGTAGCTGATCGCGTTGAGGGCGAAGCACGGCGTGGTGCCCACCTCCACGATCAGCACTCCGGCAACGGCCGGACCGATGACGCGGGAGGAGTTCATGATGACCCCGTTGAGGCTGATCGCACTGGCCAGGTCCGCCACCGGGACGAGTTGGCCGACGAAAGCCAGCCGGGCCGGGGAATCCGCGATCTGGACGAAGCCACCGAGCAGGCTGACGGAGACGATCAGCGGAATCGACAGCCCGCCGGACAGGGCCGGCAGCCACAAGGCCAGGGCAAGCAGCCCGTAACAGGTTTGCGTGACCAGCAGCAGTCTGCGGTTGTCGATGCGGTCGGCGAGCGTTCCACCGAACGGTCCGAACAACAGGAACGGGATGCCACCGGAGGCCAGCACCAGGCCCAACGTGGAAGCCGACCCGGTCTTGTTCAGCACAGCCCAGCCCAGTGCGGTCTGCTGCACGAAGGTGCCACTGGCCGAGACCACCTGGCCCAGGAAGTAACGCCGGAACTGCCCGACGCGCAGCGCCCGCATCGGGCCACCCGCTCGGGGTCGGCCGACCGGGTCCGCGGCCGCCTCCGGGACCACGTTCAACGCGTCGCGATCCATTCGTCGACCTCCCCGGGCGTTGTCGTGGTCGCCGCCCAGGGCGGTCCGGTGAGACTAATGCCGGACGGGGGCCGTAACGGGCCATGCGCCGGTGGGCACCTCCAGCACCGCCCGGTCCCAATCGGCCAGGTCCGCCGCCGCCGTATACGTGCTCCGGAAGAATTCCAGGACCATCGAGTCGGGGTCGGTGGCTGTCCGCACTGCGGCGTACGGAAGCAGGAACTCACCGAGGCCGTGGTCGAAGAACGCGGCGGTGGGCTCGACCGGCGACTCGGCGAACCCGACCGGTGTGGGGTAGGCGTAGGCATAGAAAGAGCCTTCCGCCGACCCGCCCGGCCAGAATCCGCAGCTGCTCAGCTCGTGGCTGTAGGCCTCCTGCATGACCCAGTCGGCGCAGTTCGGAGCACCGCCGGGGTGTCTGGGCGCGGTCCGTCCGGAGAAACGCGTCACGGCCAGGTCGGCCGAACCCCAGAAGAAATGGACCGGGCTCACCTTGCCCCGGAATCGCGAGCGAAAGACATTCATCAGCCGGTCGGCCTGCACCAGCACCAGCCAGAACCGGTGCGCCGCGTCACGGTCGTAGGGCCGGCTTACGGTGTCCTGCGCGAACGGAACCGCCACCGGCAACTCCACCGGCCGAGCCAACATCGGCACGCCGACCCCGACCTCGGCCAATGCCGCCACCGTGGCGGCATAGAACTCCGCCACCGAGCCGGGTTGCAGGGGGAATTCGCTGCTGCGCCCGTCGGTGGTCGCCATTCGCAGCCGGTGGTCGAGGAAGTCGAACGCGATCTCCAGGCCCCGGTCGCCGACCGGCATCAGCGAGGTGGTCAGCCCGCGTGCAGAAACATAGAGCGGGACCTGCCACCAGTGGTTGACCATCGGGGCCAGTCCGAGACGAACCTTTCCCACCACCTGCGTCCACAGATGCAGCGCGTCCTTGGTCCCCGCCCAGGTCGACAACGTCAGTTCCGGCCAGACCGCCGCGTGAGCCGGAGCAGATAAGCCATCGGAATCCATACCGAACGCTTTCACAACCCGCAGAATCCAAGCAGCCCGGCGTCCGTTCCGCCCGCCTCAATCATTCGTAGCGCAGTGCCTGGATCGGGCGCAGGGCGGCCGCGCGACTGGCGGGATAGAAGCCGAAGATCAGTCCGGTGGCCAGGGACACCGCGACGGCCAACCAGATCGACCAGGGCGCGAGCACCGGATGCACCCCGACGATGGTGAATCGGGAGGCGAACACGCCGGCCGCGACCCCGAGCGCGCCGCCGATCATCGACAGGAACACCGCCTCGGACAGGAACTGGCCGATGATGTCCGCCGAGGTGCCGCCGATCGCCTTTCGGATACCGATCTCGCGGGTCCGTTCGGTCACCGAGACCAACATGATGTTCATGACCCCGATTCCGCCCACCAACAAGGAGATTCCGGCGACGGCGCCGAGCAGCAGGGTCAGGGTCTTGTTGGCCGAGCCGCCCGCCGCCAGGACGGCCGAGGCGTTGAACACCACGAAATCGGTGGCCGCCCCCGACACGTGATGGCGTTGCGCCAACACGTTCTGCACCTCGGCCTGGGCCGCGGCGGTGGTCCCCCGCGAGGTCGCCTCCACGTCGATCCCGGACAACGGTCCCTGCCCGGGTGGGGCGTAGCCGTACAGGGCGTCCGAGACCGCGGTGCCGGGGGCGACAACCCGGTCGTCGAGGTCCTGCTGACCCGAGTAGCCCTTGGAATCGAGGATGCCGATGACCGTGAACGGCTGCCCGTTCAGCCGCACCGCCTGGCCGACAAGCTCGGCCGGGGCGCCGTCGGTGAGGTCCGCGGCCACCGTCGGTCCCAGCAACACCAGATGGCGGTGTGCGCTGTACTCCTCGTCGGTGAAGTTCCGGCCGACACCGACCGTGGTGTTGTCGATGTCCAGGAATTCCGGGGTTGCCCCCAGCAGCACGCTGATCGTGTGCGAGGAGTTGCCGCGAGTGGCTGCAGCCTGATGGAGCACCACCAGCGGGGACACCCCCGCGACATCGGGGGCCATCGGATTGTTCAGCAGTGCGCCGGCGTCGTCGAACGTCAGCGTCGACTTGCGGTCGTGCGTGCCCTGATCCTGGCCCTTCAGCCCGAGCATGTGACGCAGTTGCGTCACCAACGCACTGCCCTGCCCACCGGTCACCGTGTCGGCGGGCAGTACGAACAGGCTGTCCGAGCCCAACCGGTCGATCGAGGCCTGCACCGCGGCCGAGGACCCGGTACCGACCGCGACCAGAGCGATGACCGACGCCACCCCGATCACGATGCCCAGCATCGTCAGCGTCGAACGCATCTTGTTGGCCAGGATTCCGCCCCACGCGAACCAGGCACTTTGCCGCAGCTGCGAAACGGCCGTGACCAGGCCGCGGCCCTCACCGTCCATGGTCGGACTCCCGTCCGGGCCCCGGCCCGGCCGCGACGACCAGGTCGAGCGGCCCGGGACAGCGCAGCACGGCGAGCTCCGGCAGCCCCGCGATCACTTCAATCATGTAGTGATCGTAAACACAGGTAACTTCAAGATTCAAGTCAAGATGACTTGAATCACTTCACGACTGAAGTTAGGTTGGGGCGCATGGGAGACACCGAGGAACCGCGCTGGCTCGACGCGGACGAGCAACAGACCTTCATGGCCTTCGGCTACATGCTCGTCCAGCTGCCCGCCGCGTTCGACGCGTTCCTGCAGCGCACGGCGGGAATCAGCCTGTTCGAGTACCAGATCATCGCCGCGCTGTCGGTGGCTCCGGACCGCACCGTGCGGCTGAGCAGGCTGGCCGAGTTCACCGCCGGCAGTCTCTCGCGCCTGTCGAACGCCGTGACCCGACTGGAGGAGCGCGGCTGGATGCGCCGCACCCCCGACCCGGTCGACGGCCGATACACCCTCGGCGTGCTCACCGACGCGGGATGGGGCAAGGTGCTCGCCGCATCGCCGGGACATCTCGGCGAGGTCCGGCGGCTGGTGCTCGACCCGCTGACCAAGGCCCAGCAGCAGCAACTGCACCGGATCTCAGACCGGATCATGCACGCGGTCGAGCCGGACAAGCCACCGATCAACGAACGCGTACGCGATCTGCCCCACCTTCGTGGCCGCCCGACACACGCCGAACCGCAGTGCGTAGAGGAGCCGGTCGAAAGTCATCTCGAGGAGGAAGTTCGATGAACGCAACGGGGGAACAACTTCGCTCGTCCGCAGTCCCTACGAGGCGCCCGGCGATTGCGCTGGAAGGCATCCGCAAGACCTACGGCGAGGGTGACACCGCCGTGCACGCGATCCGGCAGGTGGACATGACGGTGCTGCCGGGTGAATACGTGGCGATCATGGGCGCCTCGGGCTCCGGCAAATCGACCTTGATGAACATCGTCGGATGCCTGGACGCGCCCAGCGCCGGGCGCTACCTGCTCGACGGTGTGGACGTGCGCCGCCTCAACGAGGACCAACTCTCCGCGATCCGCAACCGCAAGATCGGCTTCATCTTCCAGAGCTACAACATGATCCCCCGCACCACCGCACTGTCCAACGTCGAACTCCCGCTCATCTACGCCCACGTCCCCGCGAAGGAACGCCGGGCGCGGGCCATCGCGGCACTGGACAAGGTCGGACTCGCGCAACGGCGCGACCACATGCCCTCCGAGCTTTCCGGCGGACAGCAGCAACGGGTCGCAGTCGCTCGTGCGATCGTGACCGACCCGGTGCTGCTGCTGGCCGACGAACCCACCGGTGCCCTGGACTCCAAGTCCACCGCCGATGTCCTGGATCTGTTCGACGAACTGTCCGCCGCCGGACGCACGATCATGGTGATCACCCACGAGGACGAGGTGGGCTCCCGCGCCCAACGACTGGTCGTGATGCGCGACGGTTCGATCGTCTCGGAGTCCCGGAATCGTCCCGGCCCTGCCCACCCCGCAGCACAGGTCGTGGCCGCCCGATCCGCAACGCAGCGGCCGGTCGGCGGGTTGCACGTCATCGGCAGCGACCTGCAGCAGTCCCGAGCGGCGTATCCGGACGGGATGTTCTGACTCCCCGTCACGGAACCTTCGCGGCCAGGACATCGGCATGCAGGATCTCCGGCGCGGCTGCCGGCAGACGCTCGGCGTTGGCCATCAGCGCGGCCGCGATGCGACCGGTCAGGTGGGCTTGGCGCGCCGCCTCGTCGGGGAACGCGTCAACGATCCAGAACGTCGCGTGGTCCGTCCGCAATGCGAGCCAGACGATCGTGCCGGCCTCCTCGTTGGCCGGCCCGATCGCCTCGGCGAGGAAGGCGGCCACTTCGTCGGCCGTCTCCTGCTTGGCGACCAGCTTCACGACAAAGGAAACGGTAAGGGTGGGGGTGACGGTGGTGACGGTCTCTCCTCCGGTCGGCCGCCGCGTGATGTGACGGCGGCGTTCCCTTGACCGTATGGGCCGAACGCCGAGGCCCTCCAGTGGCGTATGCGCCTGCTTCACCATCATTTACGCCACGGCCCCCGGGCCGGTCGCCCTGCGCCTTCAGGGGAGCTGAGGTCCGCGAAAGCCAGTCGTACGAGGCAGAAGGGCCGCGGCCCACCCGGTCGGGGTCGGCGGCGCTGAAGTGGTTCGACACCAGATGCAGCCGCGCGCCGCTACTGGCGGAGCGCATCCGAGGAATACCCGGGCCTTCCCGGGCTCGATGCGCGCAGCGAACCGGGAGTATCTGCCTGGCGGCCGACTTCGTCGGCACCACAGCTGGACTCAGGAGGCGCCCGACAATGGAGTATCTGGTCACCATGACGACGCAGACGCATACGCCACCAGCTCGTTTCGGTTCACGGCCCACCCCCATGTTCCTACAACAACTATTTCCACTGGAACGAACTGGATGTCAAGCCACATCGAGTCGGTGCGCCGATATGGAATATGACGCACAATCAGACACGATGCCGATCGTCCGCGGTTTCCAGGAGGTCGGACGGCGCGCCGGCAGCGAGGACGCCCACGCCTTGCTCGGGGAGACGCGGCATGCCGGATCTTTCGGAGCCCGGTCAGGGGGTGCGGGGGGTCCCGAAGGCGATGGCGACGGCTTCGGTGTTCAGCGCCGAGGTGCGCGAACCCAACTCGATCGTCTGCTGCACGGTCCGGCTTTCGGTGTCGATGACCGAGATGCTTCCCGACAGGCCGTTGCCGACCCACACCTGCGAACCGTCAGCTGTCGCGGCCACCGACATGGGTAGTCGCCCGACCGGGATCGTGCGCACGATGCGCCCGACGCCCGGATCGACCACCGCGACGGTGTCGGAGTTCATGTCGGCCACGTAGAGGTACCGGCTGTCGCGAACCGCAGTGACCGCGTACGGCTCGACGCCGACCGGGATCCGGCGCCGTACGCGGTCGTTCGCGGAGTCGATGACCCACAGATTCCCGGCCGCGGGGTTGGTGACATAGACCCGCGCACCGTCCGGGCTGACGGCCAGGCCCTGCGGCCCGGTCGGCTCGTCGTCGGCGATCGTGTCGGCCAGGCGCAGCGTCGCGGTGTCGATCACCGCGACGCCGGTGGCGGTGGTGACCCAGGCGCGCGAACCGTTCGGGCTGAACACCACCCGGCGCGGCGCGGCGCCGAGCTTGATGTCGGCGACGACCTTGGCAGTTGCCGTGTCGATCACCGCCACGGTGTCGGCACCACCCGGCCCGGTGTCGGAGCCGGTCACCGTCACGAACACCCGCCGGCCGTCCGGCGACACCGCAACATCCTGCGGATAAGAGCCGACCGTCACCGAGATCGATTTCCCGGTGGCCGTGTCCACGACCTTGACCGCGTAGTGGCCGGTCTCGGTGGCGTAGACCGTGGACCCGTCGGGGGCGATCGCGACCCCGTGCACGCTGTCCGCCGGGATGTTGTCGGGCAGCAGCTTGTCGGTGGCGACGTCGATCTCGGCGACTCGCCAACCGCCGCTCAGCGCCACGTAGGCGCGGTAGCCGGTGCCCGCTGCCGACGCGGCGAACCCGGGGGCGGGAACTGCGGCCCAGAGCAGAATTGCCCCGGCGGCGGTGGCCGCAGGTCTGCGCGCGGTCACGATCCGCCTTCCTGCAACGGCAGCACCTGGTGCGCCCCGGGGATCTGCGGCGCGGGCAGGTCGTTGACCGCCCGCACGGCATCGGCGAGCCACCGCTTGGCGGACGGCAGTCCCGGAAATTGCTGGGCCGTCAGCCCGAAGGCGGAGGTGAGATCCCCGAACGTGGCTCGCCGCCAGGCGGTCAGGTTCGGCACCGGCACACCGGTGACGCGCTCCAGGAATTGCAGGGTCGAGGTGTGGTCGAACCGCTGGCCGGCGACCCACCCGCCCGTGGTCCACGGCGAGACGATGATGCACGGGACCCGGAAGCCGGCTCCGATCGGCAATTCGCCGACGAACTCCCCCGGCGTACCCGGCCGCGGCGTGGGCGGCAGCACGTGATCGAAGAAGCCGTCGTTCTCGTCGTAGTTGAGGACGTAAACGGTCTTGGCCCAGACGTCGGGGTTGGCCGCGATCGCGTTGACCTTGCTCGCCACGAAGTCCGCACCTGCCGCCGGCGTGTAATCGGGGTGCTCGGACTGGTGGCCGGTGGGCACTATCCAGGACACCGTGGGCAACCGGTCGTTCCTGGCGTCGTACTCGAACTGTCCCGCCGGATAAGTGCGCAACCCGTTCCGGAACAGTGGTGAACTTGGCGGCGCGTCCTGGAAGGACGCGAAGAGCTCCAACATGTTGAGCCCGTAGTTGTCGACCTCCTGGTAAACCCGCCAGCTCACCCCGGCTTCCGTCAACGCCTCGGGGTAGGTCTTCCACGTGTAGGGCGGGTTCGCGACATTGCTGGTGATCGGCCCACCGTTGCGCCCGTCCGGGTCGATGGTGGCGCTCCACATGTACAGCCGGTTCGGCCAGGTCGGGCCCAGCACCGAGCAGTGGTAGTTGTCGCAGATGGTGAAGTTCTCCGCCAACGCGAAGTGGACCGGGATGTCCTCGCGGTCGAAGTAGCCCATCGTGAACGGGCCCTTCTCGCCGTCGGTGAGGTAGTGGGCGGCCACGAAGTTGTCCATCCGCCCGCCGTTCCACGACGAGTGCTGCGCCTCCCAGGAATGGCTCAACGTAGGGACCGCCTGCGCGTTGGTGGTCCGGCTGTCCATGTGGAAGGGCAGCAGGAAACTCAACGGGTTGTTCGGATCCGGTTGGTGGAACACCGAGCGGCCGGTGCTCAACGTGGGCGCGGCCGGATCGGTGAACCCACGTACCCCGGCGAGAGTGCCGAAGTAGTGGTCGAAGGACCGGTTCTCCTGCATGTGGATCACCACATGCTTGACGTCGGACAACCGGCCACCCCGAGGCGCCCCGACCGCCAATGCGCGGCTCACGTTCGGCGGCAGGAACTCCGCAGCGAACGCGGATGCCGCCAGACCGGCCGACTGCAGCAACCGCCGCCGGGTCAGCCCAACCACCACGACCTCCGTCTCCGCCAGGCGCCTTGCCCTGGTACCGCCCGCAACCCGCGGATCGTCTTCCCGGCCCGGGACCGAGAGAAGATGCCCACGCTCCGGCGTCATCGGCCGAACCGTCAATGGCGAGTACCAGTGGCACGCCGCGACGCCACGTCCGGGCAAAGCCGCTCCGGCGTGCCAACGCCCCTCGCCCGCGGCACCCTCGCCAAGTCGATCATCGAGGCCGGCGCGTCTCCGCCAGGACGTTCGACCGCCCCCTTCGACCCGGCCGGACCCCGCAGTCGGACGCAGGAGCCTGGTTGTCCTGGGCCAGTTTTAACGACCCGTTTGCCTCCGGTGTGCGGATCGGACCGGGACTTCTTGTGGATCTGTCGACGCCGAGTGTCAGCCCGCCCCGAGGATTGGGCACGGAACGTCCGCTGATCTGACGCACCGTCATATCCATCTGCACACCCCAACCGACACCGAGGCGACACGCGGACCCCGGCCACCCACGACCGCCCCGGACGGGCACGGCGAGTCCGGGCCCCGCCCTTGTTAGTTGAAAACGATTACCATTATCGTCTATCGACGATGGTCTTCACTCTACGAAGGGTGCGGCGATGAACGTGTCCAGCAAGGCTGCGATCAGCGCGGCGGTGGTGCTCGCCGGTTCGACGGCGGTCACCGGATGCGCAGCTCAGACCGGCGCGCAGTCGGGTTCCTCGACACCGGCGTCCTCGGCACCGTCGGCGGTGGCACTGGCCGCGGCGGCCGGGGCGGCCACGAGTGCCTCGACCGGTCCCAGCGGGGGAAAGTTCACGGTGGTGGCCGCGGAGAACTTCTGGGGCTCGATCGCCTCCCAGCTCGGCGGCCGGCAGGTCACCGTGACCTCGATCATCACCAACCCGGACACCGACCCGCACGAGTACGAGGCCACCCCGGACGACGCCCGGCTGATCGCCGGAACTCGGATGTTCATCCAGAACGGCATCGGCTACGACACCTCCTGGGCTCCGAAACTGGTCGCCGCCAACGCCTCGGACAGCCGGGAGGTGCTGACCGTCGGCGACGTGGTCGGCCTCAAGGACGGCGACAACCCGCACCAGTGGTACTCCCGCGACTCGGTATACAAGGTCATCAACGCGATCGTCGCGGATTACCAGAAGATCGACCCCGCCGACGCGAACTGGTTCGACTCGCAGAAGCAGACCTTCGAGAACCAGACGCTGGCCAAGTACAACTCCCTCGAGTCCGACATCAAGGCCAAGTACGCCGGCACCCCGATCGGGGCCTCCGAATCGATCGTCTCCCCGTTGGCCGACACCCTGGGCCTGCAGATGCTCACCCCGTACTCGTTCCTCACGGACATCAGCGAGGGCACCGACCCGACCGTGGCCGACAAGGCCCTGATCGACCAGCAGATCAAGGGCAAGCAGATGAAGGTCTACGTCTACAACTCGCAGAACTCCACCCCGGACATCACCGCCCAGGTCGACGAGGCGAAGAAGGCCGGGATCCCGATCACGACGGTCACCGAGACCCTTTCCCCGGCCGGCGCGAGCTTCCAGGAATGGATGGTCGCCGAATTGGAGTCGCTGCAGGACGCGTTGTCCCTTGCCGCCGGAACGGGCCAAGCCGCCCAGGTCCACGACGACGCGCCGGCCGCCGGGTCCGGGTCCGGGTGCGGGTCCGCCAGATGAGAGCGCCCCGACGGACCGGACACACCTCGCGCGCTCAGCCAACCGCTCGGACGAGTGAATATGCGGCGAAGCCCACAAAGATCACTGCTCCGACTCGGTGCAGCAACGTCACCGACACCACACGCAGCAGCGCCTGACCCGCACCGATCGCAATCGCCGCGGCGGCCCACAGTCCGAGTGTCGCGCCGACTCCGACAGCGATCGGGTCGTGATATTTGGCGGCCAGGTTGGCGGTGGCGATCTGGGTGATGTCGCCCCACTCCCCGAGGAAGATCACCAGGAACGAACTGGCGATCGCTTTGCTCGCGGTTGCCGGCGCGGCGCCCGCGGCGTCCAGCGCCCCGTCACCCTCCTCCGGGTGGCGAGCAGCCTGCAGCATCATCGCGGCACCCACCAGGAACAACGCGGCGACGACGAAGTTCAACACCCGGTGCGGGAGCAGGGACAGCAGTCCGCCCGCGGCCACCGCGATGATCACGTGAATCAGGAATGCCGCGGCCGCACCGAAGAACACGAACCGGGCGGCGAAACGGGTCCCGAGCATCAGCGATGCGAACATCGTCTTATCGGGCAGCTCGGCGAGCAGGATGATGCCGAACACCAGTGCGATGAGTGCGAAATTCACGGGCGCCGCACTTCCGGTCGGGACCGGGCCGACGCGAGCTGGGCAGCTCTCCCCGGCCCAGCCGTTGGCTTGGGCCGAAGGTCTCGCCCACCCGTTTCCGGGCCCGGCGGCCGGGCGCCGCAGCGCCAGCATGTCGACCAACCAGATTGAGGACTACTCCCCTTCGCGTCGGCAGCCTAACAGCCGGCGGTCCGGTCAACGGACGCCGTCGTTGATCAGCAAGGCTGGTCAGTACGGCAGGCGCCGGTTGACCCAGCGCAGGACCGGTCCAATTACCGGGCGCTTGTGCACCCCGCTCGCCATGACGGTCTCGCGCACGCGTCGGCCGCCGGCATGAAGCATCCGCAGGACCGGGTTGGCGGCCTCCTGCTCCCGGGCGCGGCGCCGCAGGTGCATCGCGCAGTCGAGGCAGACCGCGGCTTCGGGTCGCGAACCCAGATGCAGCAGTTGGCTCTCCTGTTTGTTCTTGCCGCAACACCAGCACAAGGAACCCTCAGGTGTCCCGCCGTCTTCAACCGTGCTGCAGGCGCTCATCGGTGCCTCCATGAGTCGGTTCGCCGGGAGTTGGCTCGGCCACGTGGCGGGCAAGGATGGTGCAGATTTCCGACTCCGGACATTCCTCGGGGTCGATCTGGGCGGCGCGCCGGGCCAGGGTCTGGAGCGCCGCGCGGGTTGTCTGCAGGTCCGCGAGACGACGCTCGATCCGGTCGAGGTGTACGGCAATCAGCGCGGCCACCTCGCCGCACGGCGCCTGGCCGCTGTCGCGTACGCAGAGGATGCCCCGGATCTCGGAAAGGCCCAGGCCGGCGCCCTGCGCGTCGCGAATGAACCGGAGTCGTTGCACGGACCCGGCCGGGTAGTCCCGGTACCCGCCGACGGTGCGGGGCGGGGCCGGCAGCAAGCCCCGGTCCTCGTAGAACCGGATCGTCTTGGTGGTTACGCCGCCGGCTTCGGCGAGGGCACCGATCTGCATGTGCGGAGCCTAGGTCTTGACCTTCCAGTGCACTGGAAGCCATAGGGTCCCCCGGTGCTGCTGACCGTGCTGTCGGTACCGGGTTGCCCGAACACCGCTGTGCTCCTCGAACGTTTGCACGCCGCCTTGGCTGATGGGGCGGCCGACCTGGCGACGATCGTGATCGACGACGACGAGCAGGCGCGGCGCTGGGGCATGACCGGTTCACCGACCCTGTTGGTCGACGGCGCCGATCCTTTTGCGGCTGCCGGCGGCGACCCGTCAGTGTCTTGTCGGCTCTACCGGGCCCCCGACGGCACAGTCTCCGGCGCCCCGTCCATCACGGATCTCCACGCCGTGTTCGGCGCAGTCGAGCACAACTCCCCGGCCCCTGCCCAGTTGCCGATCGACACGGTCGGCCGAGGCGGCCGCGGACGGCTGGCGCCGGCCGAAGGCGGGCTGCGAGCGGTGCAACAGGCGGCGTTGCGGTGCATGACGGAGTCCGGCACTCCGCCACGGCCCGCCGATCTGGACCGAGCCGCGCAGCCGCACGGACGATCCGGTGCGCAGGTGCTGCGCGAACTGGTCGAACAGGACTTCCTGACCGTGGACGACTCGGGGCAGCTTCGTGGGATCTACCCCTACTCGGTGACCGTCTCCCGACACCGCATCGACATCGCGGACGGCCCCCGGGTCTGGGCGATGTGCGCGGTCGACGCCCTCGGGGTCGCCCCCATGACCGGACGAGACACCGTGATCGGATCGACGGACCCGATCACCATGGGTTCCCTCACCTTCCGCGTCAGCCACGACGAGCGGGCCGACGGCCCAGCCGGTGCGGTCGTCCTTGTCGGTCACCGCGGCTGCGGCGGACCGGCCGAGCAGACCTGCTGCGACGCGATCAACTTCTTCGGTTCCCGACACAGCGCGGCCCGCTGGGCCGCGCTGCATCCGGACATTCACGGCCAGGTGTTGGAGCTGACCGACGCCGCCCGACTGGGCCGGAAGATCTTCGGGACTCTCCTCAACAGCGGCTAGCGGTCACGCCACGCGGTTGCGGCGCGCAACGCCCCGGGGAGTTCGCCGGGTCATCGCCGGTAGATACGCACGCCGTTCAGGTCCTCGGTCCAACCCAGGTACCGCAGATGCCAGCGCCTTGCGATGGTCGACAGGCGGATGCGGCCGACATGGCCGGCACGGGGCATGTCGGTGCTGACGATCATTCCGTGGCCGAGCGAGATGGCCACATGGCCGCCCCCGCGCGATCCGCCCGACCAGAAGACCGGGACGCCTGCCGGGGGGTTCCGGTCGTGGCGGTGCTTGTGCCTCGACACACTCCACGCCCGGATCGCCGTGTGTGCGCGTTTGGGCACTCCGTACCTGGTCCGCACGAAGAGCAGGCACAGGTGCCGATAGCCGTGTCTGATCCCGACGGCTCGTGTCGCGCGCCTGATCGCGACCCTCTCGACGAATCGCGTGTGTGCACGGCTGGGGATCAAGCCGACGTCCTCGCTGGTGTCCTGAATCTGTTGAGCCACCTGGGCGATCTGCGTCGCGGCTGCCGGGCCTGCGGCGATCGTCGCCGCCTGCGCCTCCGGGGACACGCCGAGGATCGAACCGCCCAACAGCGCCCCACCGACGGCGGCAGCGAGCACCCTGTCACGCAACACGTGCCGTGCGAATCGGTACTGGGACCCCATTGCCGTACTCCCGTCGTTTCAGGCCAATTTGTCCGGTGAGTGATGGGTCCCCGCTGCACCCGGATTCGTCGTGCAGACCCGACGACGGGCCCGAGCCCGTCGGAATGGCTTCACCGCTCGCGCTCTCCCCGCAGGCCCCGACCAGGAGCCGAACGCGAGAAATGCACTGATTCGGACGGTAGGTGCCGAATGGGGGTCGGTCAACGCGGCCGGGTCGCAAAACCTGATCTTCCAGGCGTCCCCGACGTTTCGGACATCTCGGGACAAATCGGGACAAATTACCCCGGCGGAATGCGTGCAGAAGGGACGAATCCGGCACCGGCCGGGCAATCCTCGCCCCCAATGTCTTGCCGGAATGTTTGCGCCTTTGACCAGCTCCGCGCTTTTGGAACGAACAAAACCGACCCCCTCGACCACTTGAATTAACTCTCGATCGGCCTTCGGTCGGATCCGCCCGGCCCGCTGTGTCTCGCCGGACCACGGGCAGCGCCGGCGGCTTGCGCCACACCTGCGCCCGGGCCGACCGAGTCGTCCTCGTCGAAGGTGACGATCAGCAGGCTGTTGCGCGTCTTGGCCCACTGTGCGTAGGCATCCAGGTGCGAGCGCGCCCAGCTGTCACCGGTGGACACCGGGCAGTCGTGCATGTCGTGCCCCAGATCCGGGCTTTGGAACGGAATCGCCCGGCCTCGCACCGTCGCACGCCCATCGGCCGCTCACCCCGACCTGTCAGGGGTCGGGCGCGGGTGGGCCACCCACGGCGGCAGCAGCGACGGCTCGGCCGGTGGGTCCGGTGGGCGAGGTGGCGTGCGCGACGGGGCGGGCGCGTCGTAGATCGCGATGCCGTCGGGGACCGGGCGTTGATGGGCGTGGTTCAGGCTGTTGCGGACGATCGTCAGGCCGCCGGCGGGATCTCGGGTCACCAGGGTGGCCGAGTTGCCACCGTCGAGGTAGACGGCTTGTTCGCAGTCCAGGGAGCTGAGGACGTCGGCAAGTTCGCGCAGGGTGAGGCCGCTTGAGGTGCCTTCGCGGCCGTCGGTGGACAGCAGGCGGAGGGTGTGTCCGTGGTCGGCGATCCCGACGGCGCTGCGCGGCTCGACGGCGCGGGTGTCCAGCCCGGCCAGTGGTCGGTGGTCGGAAAGCAATCGGTGGGCGCCGAGAGCGAAGGTGAACGGCACCGGGCTGCTGGAGCGCAATGCGTAGTCGACCTCCACCGGGGTGCCCACGGGCAGGGTGCGCAACCGGTCGGCGCCGGCTTCCCGGCCGACCAGCACGAGTGTGTCGGACGGGATCGGCCCGGCGGCGAGGATGTCGGAGGCGGCTTCGACGCGGCCGTCGTGGACGGTCACCTCCCGGGTGTCCCGGGTGCAGGGCGCGGCCCGATCCTCGTCGGTTCCACAGGCCGCCCGGGCACGCGAGACCGCTCCCCATTCCGGGGTGAACACACCGATGGAGTCCACCGGCAGGGCGTACTGGTTGAGGCCCCCGAGCGACAGTCGACCTCTCGGCGTGCGGAGGTGACCGCGGAAGGTGAGCCACGCCGTCCGGGCCCGGCCGTCGACCCCGACGCCGAAGACCTGCTCGGTGTCCCCCGGCGGCGGCGTGAATCCGAACCGCTGTCCGGGCGGCACCGCGGCCTTGAGCACAGTCCCGTCCGCGACCGCCGGGCCGGACGCGGCGCCGGTCGCTGCTACGCCCGGGTGCTCAGCTTCGCTGATGTCGAAGAAATCGCCGTTGATCGCCGCGACGACACCCTGCTCCTGGGCCATCTGGGCGACCGGCTCCCGGCTGGTGACCGAGCCCGGGTACAGCAGCCCGGCCCGTACCCCAGGCTGTCGCAGGTCCACGGTCACCACGTGGACGTTCGCCTTCCCGTGCGACGTGCTCACGGCGAAAGCCCGATAGCCCACCCCCGGGGCTATGGTCTCCGACACCCCGCCCGAACGGCCTGGCACGGCCGGCCCGGGCAGAAGGCCACCGCAGACGACCACCGCCGCAGCACATCGGCTGATCGTGAGCACCCGACCATCCTGCCGGGCGAACCGCCCTGGAACCTACTGACGCAGCGCCAACAACACCGGAATACCGCGGCCGATGAGCCGGAGGCAAGGGTCGGGTCGCGATCCGGCGAGGCCGTGCGGGAGGCAGCCGGGACCGAGGTCGGCGACCGGGTGGTCATCGAGGCGCGCGGCGTCGAGACCCTCCTGCACCGGCCACGTGGCGTCCTGGAAGTCCAGTGACCGTTCCGGCCACCACGCCCCTACCGACTCCGTCGCTGCCGGGCAGGGGCGTCGCCGGTCTCATGCGGCGGTGGGTACCGGGATGAACAGGTGAGTCAGGAGGTGACCTCGGCCCAGTCGGCCACGTGCCCGCAGGTGGACATGGCGTTCGGCCCCTCGGCTCGGCACGGACGGCACGACGTCCAGCCGAAGCCGGCGCGTTTGATGTTGTCGCGGTTCAGCTCGGGTGCCGGCACGCGTCGGACCGGTTTGTTCTTCTGCTCCGCCGTCGTTTTGGCTTTCAGCTGTCTGGGCAAAATTCTCCTCCTGGTTGAGGTCATGGTAGTCAGTTCCGTCGCGGCCCCGTCGTCCACGCCCCCGACATGTGCCCGCCGTCAAGGCGTTCCACTGACGTCACGTGAATCCGCAGAACTCAAACGGTACCCGAAACCGACCGCTGCCGCGGTCGGGATGGACCCGAAGATGCCGACCGGGCGCACCGACCCGCCGCGGAGGCCGACCCGGTCGAGGTCCCTCGCGGATCCGGCCCGACGGCGGGGGCTCGGTGCCGGTCGCGGCCGGCGACCCGGTGCTGACCGAGCCGGCCCGTGACGGGTCGGCGGTCACTCCTGGCGCTGCCGAGCGGCCTGGCGGGCCTCGTGTCTTGGGCAGCGACCACTACACGATCAACGCCCACCTCCCGCTCCCCGATCCGGTCGCCCGGGAAGGGAGCGTCGGCCGGCTGCTCGCGATACTCACCGGTTCCCGACGGGCGAGTCGGCCGGGGGAAAACTGGCGGATGATCGCGGCCTGCTGCCGGCGGCGGGCAAACCGGGCAAGGGTGGTGGGCGAATGAGGGTGTGTTGCGCTGAACATCTCGGCGCCGGCGAACGTAAGGGCATCTGCGACATGAGTGATCTCATCTCCGCAGTTGCGGCTGCATTATATTTCTGGCGTGCACGGGCTCGATTTTGGCGATGACCCTCTTCTGGGCGATGGGAAATCGATATCCGGTCGCGGGCCACGTGCGTTTGATCGGACGCCCCGCCGCCCCCTACTGGTACAGCCCGACCGGATTCGCGGACGAACGCGGAATAACTGCCCGAATTCTTCCCGTGCTCCAGGTATCGCCGCGCCGGTTGCGTACGGCGGCAAACCCGCCGGGGCGCGGATCGGCCGTGCGGCCTGCCGAGAACGCAGGAGGCCTACAGCACCCGGTCGGCGATGCCCTTGCCCTGGGCGTGGTCGAGGAGCACCCGAGCCGACAGGGTCCGCTCGACCGCCTGCGCGGCGACGTGGCTGAGTTTCTGGTTGTGATCGCGGGCGTAGCCACGCAGTACCGCGAAGGCCTGTTCCATGTCCAGGCCGCCGGACTGGGCGAGCAGGCCTTTGGCCTGCTCCAGGATTACGCGGCTCTGCAGTGCGGTCTGCAGTTGGGTGTTGATGACGTCCTTGTCCGCGCTGTTCTTCTCCGCGACCAGCGCGAGGCTGGCGACATCAGCCAGCGCCTGCCCCAAATGCAGATCCTCCTGCGTCAAGGGCCCGGGCTGGGTGCCGAACAGTCCCAGAGTGCCCAGCACGTGGTCCTGCAGGCGCATCGGCAGGGCGTGCACGGAGGTGAAACCGGCCGCCAGTGCGGCGGGCACGAACTGGGGCCAGCGTTGCTCTTCCCGGGACAGGTCCTCCACCAGGACCGGCGAGCCGTCGTTATAGCAGTCCAGGCACGGTCCTTCGTGGCGCTGCAACTGGAAGGTTTCGATCTCGTGGGTTCGCTCGGAGGAGGCGGCCATCAGGTGCAGGACCCCGACTCGGTCGGCCAGCAGCAGCCCCGCGGAGGCGATGTCGAGCAGCCGCACGCAGTCGGCGGTCAGGCTCGAGTGCAGCTCCACCACGTCGTAGCCCTCGGTGAGGCTGCGGGCTATCGCCACGAACGCGGCGATGACCGCAGGTTCCCGATTCACGCTCACTCGTCCGCCATCGTCTGACGGCGCACGCTGAACGTGGCGTGCACTGTGACATCGATTCCCTCGCTGTACTTGTTGCTCGCCTGTGCTCCTCGCACGTACCTCACTCGTCGCAGTCGCTCGCGGTGCTCGCTCACGCCCCGTCCTCCGAATTGTGCCCCCGCTCGTCGATGTCGGAATCGGCATTGAACCGGTATTCCCGTCGCACGATCTGCCAGGCCAAGTCATTGGCCGTCATCGCCCTGGCGAAGGCGTGCGCACGCAGCCGCACCAGGGCCTCTGCCGCCCCCACCCCGAGCTGAACCATCACCATCCCGGTGGCCTGGTACACCTCGACACTTTCCAGGCTCGCCAACTCGGCCCAGGCGCCCTCGTCCGAACCGATCGGCCCAGCGTGCTGCTCCGTGGCGGCGCTGATCAGATCCAACAGCGGCAACGTGGCCAGGGTCGCGGCGATCAGCCCCCCGGTCAGGTCGGCCTCGCCCAGCCGACCGGGTTCGGCACGGTACAGATCCAGAGCGCCCACGCAGGCGCTGCTGATCGATACCGGCAGCGCGTACACCGCGTGAACGCCCTCCCCGAGAACCGCACCGGCGTAGACCGGCCAGCGCTGTTCAGTTGGATCCTCCAGATCCGGCACGAGAATCGGCTGGGCCCCCCGAACCGCGTCCAGACAAGGCCCCTCACCAAAGGTGAACTGGTACTCGTCGAGGCGACGGCTCAGCTCACCGCTGGACCCGAACGTCCCGAACGCGGACCCGGCGCGTACCAACGAGATCGAGGCTCCGTCGACCTGCAACAGATCCACGCAGGCGGCACAAATCCGCTCCGCGGTGGCCAACCCCGCCGGCACGCCGTCGATCGCGGCCGCGAAATCCGCCCGCAAGCGATCACCGGGGAGCACGGGGAAAGCCTAGCGGCACGCTCCGCCGCATCGGCGTTCGGAGCGGGGTGGGAACTGTCATTCCGCTCATCGCCTTGCCGGTGCGCTCGCGCTCGGCGTTGAATTCCGGCTCCGAAGACAATCGCGATTCCGGCGCCCACGGGTGCACACCACCGGCGCCGCGGGCCAACAGCCGTGGGGGAAGAAAATCGCCCCTGTACCAACCCGCGAAGAGTATTCGGCGCAAGACCGGGTCCTTCCGGCTCAGTGGGCACGGAGGCACGATGGCCCGCCCCGCGGGTAGGCTCGCGATGTTGCCCCAGACCTCGGCGATGTCGAGGTCGAGTGGAAGGGGCCGGCAGTGCGGGTGTTGCTCGACGCCGGTACGGCCGGCACAGCCGGCCCGTGGGGTCCTTGGTGACACCGCGATTGCTGCGCTCGGTGTCCCTCGGCGACCGGTCCCCGCCGCGCCTGGAAGATCTGCTCCCCGCCGTGGCCGGCGGTGACCGCGACGCCTACGAGTCGCTCTACACGCGGGTTGCCGGGCCGATTTACGGGCTCGTGTTGCGGGTTCTGCGCGATCCCGCGCAAGCGGAGGAGGTCGCCCAGGAAGTCCTGCTGCAGATCTGGCGGGACGCCGCCGGTTTCGACCCGGCGCGCGGCAGCGCGATGGCCTGGGTGATGACACGGGCGCATCGGCGCGCGGTGGACCGGGTGCGATCCGAGCAGTCGAGCGCCGACCGGCACCACCGCGCGGCGGTACGCGGGGTCGACATCTGCTTCGACTCGGTGGCCGAGGACGTGGAGCACCGGCTGGACCGTGAAGCCGTGCGCGAATGCCTCGCCGCCCTGACCGTGCTCCAACGCGAGGCGCTGACCCTGGCCTACTACGACGGGCGCAGCTACCGCGAGGTGGCCGAGCAGCTCGACGTGCCGCTCGGCACGATCAAGACCCGCATACGCGACGGGCTGATCCGGCTGCGGGACTGCCTGGGCGTCGCCCGCTGAACCCTGCTGCAGCTGGGTTTTCCCCGCTTTGAAGCGGATGTGCGGGATGCGGCGATCGGATTGGCGAGAGTTCGGCGGCCGGTAAACGCAGCGAGTTGCAACAGCTCGCGCACTACGCCCCGGTAGCCGCCGGTCCCCGGACGTGAGAGACTGAATTTCAATAGCGTGCCTCGGATTTATCCAGACCTTGTGCTTCCCTCGCCGCTGACGATTTCGTTTGCGATGGGGGCGATTGCTGTGGCCGTCCTTTCCGGCCTGGAACGCCGGCCCAGCGTCGCCATATTGAGCACCTATCCCCCGACGCAGTGCGGGCTGGCAACGTTCAGCGCGGCGCTGCGCGCGCATTTGGGTCCGCGGACAGATGTCGTCCGAGTGGTCGACCAACCACTCGACCGACCGAGCCTCGACGTCGTGGCGCACCTGGTGAACGGGTCCACGAGCAGCGCCACCGACGCCGTGCACAAACTGAACGACTACGACGTGGTGATCGTCCAGCACGAGTACGGCATCTTCGGCGGTCCCGACGGGTTGGAGGTTGTCGCGCTGGTCGAAAGTATCCGCGTGCCGACCATCGTCGTTTTCCACACCGTGCTGGAGACACCGACCGCCCGCCAGCGGGAGATCCTGCACCGGTTGATCGATGCCGCCGATGCCGTCGTCACGATGACGGCGACGGCGCGCAGGCGCCTCATCGATCTGTACGGCGCGGATCCGCTCACCGTCCGGACCATTCCGCACGGAGCGGTCGACCATCGCAAACGTACCGGCGGGCGGGTCACGGGGGCTCGCCCGCTGGTGCTGACGTGGGGTTTGCTCGGCCCGGGAAAGGGAATCGAGTGGGCGATCGAGGCGCTGCCCGGCCTGCGCGACCTGAACCCGCGCTATCTCGTGCTGGGCGCCACCCACCCGAGGGTCCACGAGCGGGAAGGGCACGCCTACCGGGACGGCCTGTCGCGTCGCGCTCGAGAACTCGGCGTGGCCGACATGTTCGAGCTGGACGGCAACTATCTTCCGGTGCCCGACCTGTTCGACGTCGTGGCGAGCGCCGACCTCGTCCTGCTGCCCTACGACTCTCGGGAACAGGTGACCTCGGGTGTGCTCATCGAGGCTGTCGCCGCCGGACGCCCGGTCGTCTCCACCGCCTTTCCGCACGCCGTCGAACTCCTGGCACAGGGTGCCGGCCTGCTCGTCCGGCAGCGCGATCCGGATGCACTGGGCGCCGCGATACGCCGGGTGTTGACCGAGCCGGGTCTCGCCCAGAAGATGGCGGCCCGCGCGGCCGCGCAGGCCCCCGGGCTGTTCTGGGACTCCGTGGCCGCCCGCTATCGCGCGCTCGCCGAGGACCTGCACGCCGCTGCGTTCGCCGCGACGTCATGACCTCGACCGAGTACCCGTCGCCCCCTTTCGCCCACCTGGCGCGACTCACCGACCGGGGCGGCTTGCACGAACACGCCGAATGGACCCGCCCGCGGGCCGAGCACGGCTATTGCCTCGACGATGTCACCCGTGCCTTGGTCGTGATCAGCCGGGAGACCCGACCCGGTGAGAAAATCCAGGCGTTGCACCGCCAGTACCTGCGTTTCGTGCTGGACGCCCAGGGACCCGACGGCCGCTTCCGCAACCGCAAGAGCACCGACGGGGTCTGGCACGGAAAGCCGTGCGTCGAGGATTGCTGGGGCCGCGGGATCTGGGCGATGGGGTCGGTGGTCGCCGGGCGCACCATGCAGCCGATGCGCTCCGCGGCGGCGCACCGAGAACTGGCACTGGGCTCGTTCGAGCGGGCGGCCAGGTGGCGTTCCCCGTGGTTGCGGGCGATGACATTCGCCGGGCTCGGGGCGGCCGAGTTGCTCGGCGTCCTGCCCGGACATCACGGTGCGCGTGCCTTGCTCAGCGACGTCGTCGCATGCATCCCACGGCCGCTCGCCGACCCGTTGTGGCCCTGGCCGGAGGCCAGGCTGACCTACGCAAACGCAGCCCTGCCCGAGGTGCTCATCGCGGCGGGCGCCGCCATGGACGACGACGTGGTCCTCGCCGACGGTCTGTTCCTGCTCGGCTGGCTGCTCGACCGGGAAACCCGGGACGGGCACCTGTCGGTGACCCCGGTCGACGGCAGCGGGCCGACCGACACCTCGCACCCCCGCTACGACCAACAACCGATCGAGGTTGCCGCGCTCTCGGACGCCTGCGCGCGTGCCTTCACCGTTACCGGAAACCCCTGCTGGGCGCAGGGAGTCCACCTGGCCGCACGATGGTTCCTCGGGCACAACGACGGCGGCGTCCCGTTGGTCGACCTGGACAGCGGAGGCGGCTGCGACGGTCTGGAGGCCACCGGTCGCAACGAGAACCAGGGTGCCGAATCAACCATCGCGCTCATCACGGCGCTGCAGCAGGTCCGCGCACTGTCCCTGTGCAACGCGTGATCACTCGCAGCGACGTCATTCTGCGGGCCGATCCGAGTCGGGTATTGGCCCGCCTGTTCGTGCCGGGTCACGAGTTGCCGACCGAGACCGAGTCCCGCGCCACCGGGGTTCTGTCGCGGATTCTGACCCTGCCCGAGGAAGCGGTGCGCGCCACCCTGGAACACGTCCGGACGCAGTACCTCGGTCGACACCGCGACCTGCCCGGGATCCTGCGCGCCAACTACGACCGAATCGCGCACCGCGTCCCCAGCGGCGATCCCTTGACCGATGAGCGAAAGGCGCTGCTCGGGGCGACCTTCACCAACGAGTACTCCATCGAGGGCGCCGCCCTCTTCAACCCGAGCCTGGTGCGCCACCCGGACCAGAACGATCTGCCCGCCGGTGCCGTCCGCTTCGTGATGAGCCTGCGCGCCGTCGGTGAGGGGCACATCTCCTCGATCGAGTTCCGCACCGGCGTGTGGGGCCCGGGGCACACGCTGCGCCTCGACGACCCCGGGCCGCACGTCGAACAGGGGGGCATCGCGCGCACCCGACACGATCGCGACGTCTTCGCCGACCGGCTGCAGGAAGAAGGCGCGGACACCGAGAGCGCGCGGTACCTGGTCAGTCAACTCGCCGCCGAGTTCGACTATGCGGATCTGGAGTCCGCCCTGCACGCGCTGGACGGTCAACAGGTCACCCGACACGGGGCCGCGCACACCGGGGAGATTTCTCGAAGCCTGGTCCGCAACAGCTACCGCGTGGTGTTCGCCACGGAGTCGACCCTGTCCGAGCGCGTGCTGTGGCCCTACGGGCCGGCCGAGGCCCACGGGCTGGAGGACGCACGCTTCGTGCGCTTCGTCGACGACGACGGTGCCGTTCGGTACCTGGCCACGTACACCGCCTTCGACGGTCAACACGTCGTGCCCCAGTTGATCGCGACGACCGACTTCCGCGAGTTCGCGATCAGCCAGTTCGCCGGGCCCGGCGCGAAGAACAAGGGCATGGCGTTGTTCCCCCGCCGGGTCGCCGGTCGGTATTTCGCGTTGTCGCGCTGGGACCGGGAGAACTGCTCGATCGCCGTCTCCGAGGACGGCCGGCGCTGGGAGGACGGCCCGCAGGTCTACGAACCGCGCGAGCCCTGGGAGTTGATCCAGACCGGAAACTGCGGTTCACCGTTGGAGACCGATGCCGGCTGGTTGGTGCTGACCCATGCCGTCGGTCCGATGCGGGAGTACTGCCTCGGCGCCCTGCTGCTGGACCTGGACGACCCCACGAAGGTGCTGGGACGGCTGCGTGATCCGCTGATGCGACCCGCCGAGGACGAGCGCAACGGCTACGTCCCGAACGTCGTCTACTCCTGCGGAGGCATGATCCACGAAGGCGTGTTGCTGTTGCCCTACGGGGTGAGCGACGCCTCGGTGCGTTTCGCGTTCTTCGACGTCGCCGAGCTGATCGCCGGGCTCACCGCCGGCGATTCCCCGGCGACGATGCGCGCGAATAGTTCCGCATAGTCAGCCACCATGCGCTCGGCGGAAAACCGCGCCACCACCTCGGCGCGACAGGCCCCGCGATGCAGTTGCCCGATCTTCTCCACCGCGGTGATCGCCCCCGCGGTGTCGCCCACCAGGAAGCCGGTCCGGCCGTGATCGATCAGCTCCGGCATCGAGCCCAGGCCGAACGCGATGACCGGCGTCCCGGTGGCCATCGACTCGACGACCGACAGACCGAACGGTTCGGCGAAGCCGATCAGGTGCAACAACGCCAGGGCGCCGCCGAGCAACCCGTCGCGTTCGACCGGGGCCACCGGCCCGACGTAGGTGATGTCGGGGCCGAGCTGCGGCGCCACCAGCTCGCGGAAGTAACCCTCGTCCTGCACGATTCCCGCGATCACCAGCGGCATCCCGACGCGTCGGGCGACCTCGATCGCCAGGTGGGTGCCCTTGTGCGGGTGGATCCGGCCGAGAAACAACAGGTAGCCACCGGGCTCGGACACGAAGGTGAACCGGGTCAGGTCGATACCGTGATGGATCGTCGCGGCGTAGCCCAGGTCCGGGTGCCGGTCCGCGTCGCTGATCGCGACGTAGTGCGAGGTCGCGTCGTAGGCCCGGTAGACCGGGACGATCCGGTCGGAGGAGAACCCGTGGATTGTGGTCACCACCGGGATCGGCACCAGTCGGCTGTACGTCAGCGGCAGGAAGTCGAACTGGTTCGACAGCACATCGAACTCATCAGCCCGCTCGAACGCGGCCGCGATGTGCAAGCCCCCGCAGACCTTGGCGTCGATCGAGGAGTCCTCCTCGTAGCCGGTCGGCACCTCGGCGTGCAATCGCGCGCCGGTAAGGGAATCAGCGGTGGCGAAGAGCGTGACGTCGTGCCCCAGCGCCACCAGTCCCTCGGTCAGGGTCGAGGCGACCTGCTCCCAGGGTCCGTAACTGCGCGGCGGCGTGCGGTGCGCCACCGAGGCCAACACCGCGATCCGCAGGAGTTCGGTCACCGGTGACCCATCCGCTGTGGCGCGGTGAACCGATCGCCGTCCTGATCGATGAGGCAGCAATCGGCGGCAGCGACCGGGTGCGACTGCTGCTGGACGCCTTGGGCCTGCAAGTCATCGTCGTCGGCGCCCATTCGCCCACCCTAGTCACGCCGGCCGTCGGCATCTTCGGCGATCACGTCGCGCCGATGGGCGGCTGCCACGCCTGGTACGTCGGGCCCGGCCCGGCGCCGCCGTGGATGCGGTTGACCCTCGGACGAGGCCCCGCCACCACCATCCAGATCCTGCGAATGCTGGGCACCGCCCTGGTGCAGGAGCAGGCCGCGGTGGCCTTTCGTGCCGCGGGTGCCGGGCTTTGCGCTCCCACTCGGATCCCGCTCGACCCCGTTGTCCTGCGAGGTGTGGACCGGGCCGTGTGTCCGGTGCACGTCAGGGGCCCCGCCCGCCCGGCCGCGGATCTCGACCCGGAACCCCTGCTGCGCAAGGCATTCGCCGCGATCGAGGCCTGCTGCGCGCCCAACGGTGCCATTGCCGCAGCGCCCGCGGCCGGCCCCGGCCAACCCGACTACTGGTTCTTCTGGCAGCGGGACGGCGCGGCCGCGGCGCTGGCCCTGCACGCGCTGGCCACCGCCGGCCCCGACGACCTGCGCGCCCGCGCGGCGGCGCTGTGCGGCGGATACCTGGAGTTCGTCGACCGGATCGGCCACGGCGGCGCCGTCGCCGCGGGACGGGTCACCATGGGCGCGGTCCCGGTGGGTGGATACGGCGACCCGCAGCACGACGGACCGCCCGCGACGGTGCTGGCGGTACTGACCCTGGACCCCACCGCGCTGGCGGTCGCCCGGCCGTTCCTGGAACACCTGTTGCTGCCGGGTCGGCGCCCCGGATTCGACCTGTGGGAACTCATCAAGGGTCGCAGTTTCCACGCGGAGAATCTGCGTCGGCGAGCGCTCCGTCTCGCGGAATCGGTCGCGACGGATGTCGACGAAGCCCTCGCCCGACGCTGTCGGGTCACCGACGAACGCCCCGTTTTCGTTGATCCAGCGGGCGGCTGGCGGCATGTGCTGGACCCCGACCCTGCTTGGTTCAAGCAGACGAGCCGCCTGGACTCCAGCGTCCTGGGCAGTGCCCTGCTCGCGTTCGACGGCGGGGGCGACATCGACCACCCATGCCTGGCGCAGACGGTGCGGCGCCTGGAGGAGCACTACGCGATCAAGTGGCCCGTCAACCTGGCATGGCGGCGGGGTGGCAACGCGGGAGCCGGCATCGGTCGGTTCCCCGAGGACGCCAACGACGGTTTCGGCAGCAGCGGAGGGAATCCCTGGCCGGTGGCAACGCTGTGGATGGCCCAGTACCACGGCCACCGGGGCAACCGGGAACTGGCCGAGGGATATCTGCGGTTCGTGACGACCCACGTCGACTCCGACGCCATCAGCGAACAGATCGACGCCGTGACCGGCGCGCCGCGCGGAGCGCGCGGACTGGTCTGGGCGCACGCCGAACTGGTCGTCACCCTCCTCGCCCGGGTCCGTCGCGATCGCTTACGCGACTCCCCCGATCAGTTCGACGGACGAGGTGGTGCACCCAGTTGACTCCCAAGACGTCGAGACACCGTCCCGAACTTGATCTGATGGACCGTCAGCCCGCCACCGCCGCCGTGGGCGTTTGCGCGGACCGGCTCGGCAGGCATAACGTCGGGCCACCGGTGATCCTGACCTCGTCGCCAGGCACGCCCATCCCGGGTATGCCCATTCGATACGAGGCGACACCGATGCTCGCGACATCACGGCCAACGGCAGATGCGCGGAGTCGGCTTCCGCGGTATCCGCTCCGATTCGAGCCCATCTACCAGCACCGCCCCTGGGGAGGCCGGCGTCTCGCCGACCTCCTGGCTGCGCCCCTGCCGGACGGACTTGTCGGCGAGGCCTGGCTCCTCAGCGACCGCGACGACCACCAGAGCCGAGTGGCGAACGGACCGCTCGAAGGACAGAGCATCGGCCAACTGCTGGAGCAGTGGCCCGAAGAGATGTTGGGATCACTGGCCGGGTGCTTTCCACGGTTTCCGCTCCTGCTCAAGTTCATCGATGCTCGCGGCATGCTCTCGGTCCAGGTGCATCCGTCGGATCATCAGGCGGCAGATCTTCTGCTGGGCGACAGCGGGAAGACCGAGGCGTGGGTGGTGCTCGAGGCGGAGCCGGACAGCCACATCTACGCCGGACTGAAGCCGGGCACCACCGCGGACGATCTTCGCCGGTCGCTCGCCGATACGACGGTGACAGACCGCCTGGCGTGCTTCACTCCCAAGGCCGGCGACGGGGTGTTCCTGCCGGCCGGCACCGTTCATGCTCTCGGCGGCGGTGTCGTGGTGTTCGAGGTCCAGCAGAACAGCGACCTGACGTTTCGACTCTACGACTGGGACCGCGCCGACCCGAGGACAGGACGACTCCGGGAGCTCCAGGTCGACCGGGCGCTCGCCTGTGCCGACTTCGCAGCCGGACCAGTCGCCCCGGTGCTGCCGGTGGAACAGCACGGCGATCCGCTGCCGGCCGAGGAGGTATTCCGGTGCGAGCAGTTCGGATTGCGGCGGTTCACCGGCGAAACCCGCTTCGGTGTCGGGATCCAGGGCAGCCCGCGGGTCCTGGTGTGCATCGGCGGCGAGGGCGACCTGGAGTATGACGACCAGACATTCGCCGTCCGCACGGGCGAGGTGGTCCTCCTGCCGGCCGCAGTCGGAGCCTGCGTCTTTCAACCCGCCGGCGTCGTCAGCCTGCTGGAAGTGTCTCTGCCGAAAGGCGCACACCGATGAAACGACTGGTCGTATTCGATCTGGACGGGACCCTTGCCGAGAGCAAGGCACCGCTGGACGACGAGATGATCGCGCTCCTGACGGACCTGTTGGGCGTGGTTCGGGTAGCCGTCATATCCGGCGGAGGGTGGCCGCAATTCGAGAAACAGCTGCTGGCCCTCCTGCCCCACGATCGACGCCTGAAGATGCTCTCGCTGCTCCCCACCTGCGGCACCAAGTTCTACTCCTACGACACGAAATGGGAGCAGCTGTACTCGGAAGACCTGACCGAGGCGGAGAAGGGCAGGATCGTCGATGCCCTCAAGCAGGCCAGTTCATCGCTGGATCCCCCGAAAGAGGTTTGGGGGGAAGTCATCGAGGACCGGGGGAGCCAGATCACATTCTCGGCACTGGGGCAGCAGGCACCGATCGCGGCGAAGGCGGACTGGGACCCGGATTTCGCCAAGCGCACCAGGATCAAGGCGATCCTCGACGAGCTTGTTCCCGGGTTCGCGGTGCGCTTGGGCGGCACAACGTCGGTCGACGTCACGAAGGCCGGGATCGACAAGGCGTTCGGGATTCGAAAGCTGCGGGATGTCCTCGGCGTTCGCATCGACCAGATGCTGTTCATCGGGGATGCCCTGTTTCCCGGCGGGAACGACTATCCGGCCAAGCAAGCCGGTGTGCTGTGCATACAGGTCAGGGATCCCGAGGAGACGAAACGGGTGATTGAAGCCGTGCTGGCCTGTTCCGGTGTCGATCGGGGCCCGGTTTTCCTCGAGGGCTGACCTCGCCCGGCCCGCTACACCGGCTTCGAGTCGTGCGGCGTGCCGACCTCACGCAGGTGACGGATTGTCAGTACGAGGGAGTCCATGAGGGACTCGCTGGCGTAAGGCAGGCCGACGTCCGCACAATGTGCCCGGACGACCGAACCCGCCCGACGCAGGTTCGGGCGCGGCATGCTCGGGAACAGGTGATGCTCGATCTGGTGGTTCAGGCCGCCCATCAGCCAATCGATCGCGGCGCCGCCGGTGACGTTGCGCGTGGTCAGGACCTGCTTGGGCAGGAAGTCCCAGCGCGAGCCGGTGGGCGGCATCGGCATACCGGTGTGACCGGGGACGAACGCGACTCCCAGGTGCAGCCCGACCAGGGCTTGGTGGACAGCGACGAAAACGGCGGCCCGGCCGGGGCCGAGGACCAGCAGTAAGCCGCCGAGGTAGCTGACCAGATGGGCCAGCTGCAACACCAACTCCCGGGGGCGGCGGACCGCCTGCAAGCCCGCGACCCGTAGGTTCAGTGCCTCCAGCAGCAGCAACGGGAAGAACAGTCCGGCTTGATGCCGCGCGGTCCAGACACCGAATCGGGTGCGCCGGGCGCCGGACTGCTCCTTGGTCCAGATCAGCGCACCGGGTGCAACATCGGGGTCGTGGCCGACCAGGTTGGGGTTTGCGTGATGACGGGCATGCTTGGTGGCCCACCAGCGCGAGCTGAAACCGGTGACCACATCCCCCAGACACAGGGCCAGCGCCTTGTTGACCCGAGCGGTACGGGCCACCTGACGGTGGCTCACATCATGTCCGAAGAAGGCAAGCCTGGTCGTGAACAGCGCGGCAGGCACGGCCAGGAACAGCGACCACCAGGTCCTGCCGACGATCCACACGGCGGCCCAGACGCCGGTCAAGGCGAGCAGGTCGACCAGGATCAGCGCCGCGTAGCGCAGCCGCCGCGGCCGTAACAGCCCGGTAGCGAGCACAACCTTCACCAGGACGGCGAACTCGGTGCCGGAGGCGGCGGCCCGCTGCTGCTCCGGGACACCCCCGGCGCGGACGTGCCCTTGCTGCGATGCCGTCATGGCGCTGCAACCTTCTGCGGCGGGGCCCGCGCGTAAGAAAACCACGGACGAGGGTCGCCGAAGGTCTGGAGCAACACCGGGCCGACTGGATGGGTGCCGGGCCTGTGTCGACACTACGGCCTTTTCGGGGATTGTCGATACGACTTGCAGCCGCGGCAGGCGGGCGTTCGCCAAACGTCGCCCAAACAATCCGGGGTCGGCCTTTGTACGGTCGGCGGACGCTGCCGCCGAAGACATGCGTGACACCGCCCTTACAGCACGCCGCGCCCTGCTGACAAGCGGCGTGGACCGCGCCGCGCCGCCGCCGCGCGCGCTGAACCGGAAAGGACCCGCCATGGCCGCACACCGCAGAACGCGCCCCCGCAGGCCGCTGAGGGTAGGCTCAGCAACCGCGCTCGCGTTCGGTGTTGTCGCCTCCCTTGCGCCGGCGGCGCAGGCATCGGCCGCCCAGGCCCCCACCGCGAAGACCGCCACGGCGACCGCGAAGGCCACGGCAGGACACACGCCGGAAACGCGGGGCGAGGCCGGACAAACCGCGCCGGCCAAGACGTCGAAGTCCAAGACCTCGAATTCCAAGGCGACGAAGTCCACGGCGACGAAGTCCACGGCGACGACGACCAACTCCACGACGCAGACCTCGGCGAGCCCTTCCCCGCCGGCGCCGCAGGCCGCGGTCGAGGGGGACGGCTCCTACTACGTCACCAGCAGCGACCCGCAGTTGCTCCTCGACACCGGCTGCCAGGACGGGTCGGCCGACGCGAGCAGCGGTGCGCCCGAACGGTTGACGATTCTGGACTTCGGCGGTCAGTACGCCGACGGCTCCGGCACGAAACCGGTCGCCGGCCCGGCCGAGCTCACCAACACCGGAGTCGAGGAACTCGCCGAGAACTACGCGCTCGGCTGGTACCTGTGCACCGACACCGACCGGTCGGCCGTGCTCACCCTCGGCGTCGGGACCAACAACTCGCTGGCCGATGTCACCACCGCCGGCGGTGTGGCCTGGGCCAAGGTCGTCGCGACGGTTGCCGCCGCCGAGGCCACGGTCACGAACCGGGTCGTCGTCGACGGTGCCGACGACATCGAGACCGAATTCAGCGCCCCGGCCGCCGCACTGGACTGGGCCGCCGGTTACAGCGCGGCCGGTACCGGGGGGTACTACCTCGACTACGGCGACGCCGGCGGCTGCCCGAAAACCACCTGGGACAACGGCGCATGCAACAACGGCTGGAACCAGTACGACGTCTGGCAGGTGAGCTGGGGCGAACCAGCGGCCCTGCCGGTCCCCGAGATCTACTACCCGGGCAACGCCGCACAATGGGCCCAGATCTCCCGCTACGGCACGACCGGCCTGGACGGGCCGGCCATCGACTTCGCCGGCGACCTGTCCGAGTACGCCGCCGACCCCACCACCCTCAACCCCGTCCAGTCCTGGGCCGCCCTCGCCGCCACCCTGAACACCCCACCCGCGACCACACAGACCAGCCTCACCGACATCCGGTACGAAACCCGCTGACCCGCCCTCGGCACCGGGGCCACCGGCCGAGTTCGTGATCCGGCCCCCACCCGGCGGGGCGGTGCCGCCTGCGGCGACGATCGTGGCTGCGCGCCGGGATGAGCGCAGAACTCCGGACAGCGGGTCGAGCAGCCGACGGCGATCAGGCCGGGGGACGGCCCTTCTCCGACGCCGTAGGAGGGCACGCGATGCAGCGGGAAGCGGAGTCGCGGACCGCCTTGGTCCGCGTGAGCCCCACCGCCCAGCAGGTGGGGCAACCGCGCCAGGCGAGCCCGGCCGGGACGAGCAGCAGCAGCGAGACCGGACCGATGATTCCCACCAGCGCGAACGCGGCCACCGCCGCGACCAGCCCCACCACGCCGCGGACCACGTGCATGCGCACGGAACGGCTCGCGAACATCGTGTCCGGCGGTAGCCGGCTCATGCGTACCTTCCCGTACTCGACGCGACCGAGGCGTTGCGGAGGTGATTCGCAGCCGCCGAGCCTGTGGATGGGGAATCTCAAGTCCGGCGGGTGACTCGGCAGCCGATCCAGTCGAACCAATCGTCGAGCCCCTCCCCGGTGCGGGCGCTGATCTGCAGGGTTTGGACACCGGGATGGACCCGGGCCAGATTGGCCTGGAAGGCCTCCAGGTCGACGTCCAGGTGGGGCAGCAGATCGATCTTGCCGATCAACACCAGGTCGGCGTGCCGGAACATCACCGGGTACTTGAGCGGCTTCTCCTCGCCCTCGGTCACCGACCAGATCATCACGCGGGCGTGCGCGCCCACGTCGAACTCGGCCGGGCACACCAGGTTGCCGACGTTCTCCACGACGACCAGGTCGAGCTCGCCCAGCGGCAGGCGGGTCAGCGCACTGCGGACCATCGGCGCATCGAGATGACACTCCCCGCCGAACCCGTTGCCGGTGTTCACCAGCTCGACGACCGCGCCCAGCCCGCTCAGTCGGTCGGCGTCGAGCGCGGTCTCGATGTCGCCCTCGATGACGCCGATTGCGAACCGGTCGGTCAGGCGCAGCAGCGTCTTGTGCAGCAACGTCGTCTTGCCCGAGCCGGGGGCGGACATGATGTTCACGGCGTAAACCCCGGCCGCGTCCAGGTCCTCGCGGTTGCACCGGGCAACCCGGTCGTTCTCATCGAAGATCCGGTCGAGCACCATGACGCGCTCGCGCTCGGTCGCGTACCCGGAAAGATCACCGTGGTCGTGGGCGTGGGCGTGGTCGTGGCCGTGCCCGTGATCCGGCCCGTCGTGGCGGTGGAAGCGGCCCATCAGGGGAGAACCAGATCCAGTGCGGTGACGAGGAATTCCTCCCCGGCCACGACGGTGACGTCCAGTTCGCCGCACGCCCCGCAGGCGAATGCGATCTGGCGCGCCATGCCGGAGCGAGCGCCGCAGGACCCGCATTCCAGCAGCGCCTCGATCCGTTCGACCTCGAGCGTGCAGCCGGCCAGCGAGGTCTGTTCGGTCACCATCGACCAGCAGAACTGCAACGTGTCGGGAACGACCTGTCGCAGTTGGCCGATCTGCAGATGTATCGCCTCGACCCGCCGACCACCGGCCCGGCGGTGCGCGACGTCCGCGATCGCGCCGCACAGCGAGAGTTCATGCATGACGGACTTTCACCGGGGCGTTGATTTCCTCCTCGACGAGCTGGCCCTGGTCGGTGAACCGGCGCAGGCTGGGCCGTGAATTCGCGGTCACCTGGCTGTGGCCGAAGTCGGGTTGCCGGCCGCCGTCGGGGGACCCGGCCTCGTGGTACCAACAGCAGGCCGAATCCGCGCCCACCGAGGCGGATGCGGCTTCCGCGGGCCGTGGCAGGCACCCGCCGTCGGGGACCCACTGCTGCGGGTCGGCGGTCAGCCCGAACAGATAGGTGACCGTGCACCGGAGCGCGATCGCCAGTTCCGGCATGCGGGCGACGTCGATGCCCTGCCCGTGCTCCATCGCCGACAGCGTGCGGTTGGACGCCGGGACCCCGAGCACGGTCAGCCGGGCCACGACGTCCTGCTGGGTGAGGCCGAGTTGGTGCCGGCGCTGGGCGATCTGCAGTGCGCACACCCAGTGGCGGGCACGGTTCCACTCGTACGGCGACTGCGACATCGGGAGACCCTTCGACCGGGCAACTCGTTCGACAGCGCGCCAGGGACCAGGGCGCGTTTCCTTTCGAGACAGTTTTCCGCCGGTGATCACATGGAGTCAACGGGCGCGCACCTGATCCCACCCGGTTGTCGGTCACTCCCCGGCCAGGTGGACCTCGGCCTCGGTCCCGACGGCGTCGGCCAACCGAAGCGCCCCGGATGTGACACGGCCACCGATTCCAGGAATCCCGGATTTCCGCAGACGTTGAAATCGCGATCCAGAATTCCCGGACTCGGGGCCGATAAACCCTTATGAATAAGGGCTTTCCAGGCTATTGCCAACGTCGATTGCGGGCGTAGAGTCGGGCCCGTTCCCGGCACATTTCCCGCAACCGGCGACGCGGGCGTCGAGGAGGTAGCCAGCGATGAGCACGGCGACGGACGAAGGTGTCGTACACATTCTCTGGATGAACGGCGGCCTCGGTTGCGACGGTGATTCAGTCGCGCTGACAGCCGCCACCCAGCCCAGCATCGAGGAGATCGCGTTGGGTGCCCTGCCCGGGCTGCCCAAGATTGCAGTCCACTGGCCGCTCATCGACTTCGAGTGTGGGCCGGAGACCGGCGCCGACAATTTCATCGAGTGGTGGCACAAGGCCGATCGCGGCGAGCTGGAGCCGTTCGTGCTCGTCGTCGAGGGATCGATCCCCAACGAGGCGTTGAACAAGGACAACGGTGGGTACTTCTGCGGTTTCGGCAACGACCCCGACACCGGCGAGGTTCGGACCACCAACGAATGGCTGGATCGACTGTCCTCGAAGGCAACGGCCATCGTCGCCGTCGGCACCTGCGCGACCTACGGCGGCATCCACGCCATGGCAGGGAACCCGACCGGCGCGATGGGGGTGCCGGACTACCTCGGCTGGGACTGGAAGTCGAAGGCCGGCCTCCCGATCGTCTGCGTGCCGGGTTGCCCGATCCACCCGGACAACCTGTCCGAGACGCTGGTGTACCTGCTCTACCAGGTTGCCGGCCAGGCACCCATGATCCCGCTGGACACCGAGCTGCGGCCCCGCTGGTTGTTCGAGGCCACCGTGCACGAGGGCTGCGACCGGGCCGGCTACTACGAGCAGGGCGACTTCGCCACCGAGTACGGCTCACCGAAGTGCATCGTGAAGCTCGGTTGCTGGGGGCCGGTGGTCAACTGCAACGTCCCGAAGCGGGGCTGGATCAACGGCATCGGCGGGTGCCCGAACGTGGGCGGCATCTGCATCGGCTGCACGATGCCCGGATTCCCGGACAAGTTCATGCCGTTCATGGACGAGCCGCCCGGCGGCAAGGTCTCCACCACGGCGTCCATGGCGTACGGCGCGGTGATCCGGACGTTGCGAAAGTTCACCCAGGACACGCTTAACAAGGAGCCCTCGTGGCGGACCCCGGGCCCCGTACTCAAGTCCGGCTATAAGGGACGGTGACCCGGCCATGACGACTGTGAGCAAGCACCGCGCGGCACCCAACCAGCCGGACGCGAACGGCTTGACCGAGATGGCGTGGGACCCGATCACCCGCATCGTGGGCAGCCTCGGGATCTACACCAAGATCGACTTCAAGCAGAAGGTCGTCGCCGAGTGCTACAGCACCTCGTCGATCTTCCGCGGCTACAGCCTGTTCATGAAAGGCAAGGACCCCCGCGACGCGCACTTCATCACCAGCCGCATCTGCGGGATCTGCGGCGACAACCACGCCACCTGCTCGGTCTACAACCAGAACATGGCCTACGGGGTTCACCCGCCCGCACTCGGCGAATGGATCATCAACCTCGGCGAGGCCGCCGAATACATGTTCGACCACAACATATTCCAGGAGAACCTGGTCGGGGTCGACTATTGCGAGCGGATGGTCCGCGAGACCAACCCGGGCGTGCTGGAACTGGCCAACCGCACCGAGTGCCCGCACGCGGCCGACCACGGCTACAAGTACATCGGCGACATCATGCGCGCCCTCAACCCGCTGGAGGGCGAGTTCTACCGCGAGGCCCTGCAGGTCTCCCGGTACACCCGAGAGATGTTCTGCCTGATGGAGGGCCGCCACGTCCACCCGTCCACGCTGTACCCGGGCGGTGTCGGCACCACGCCGACCATCCAGTTGATGACCGACTACCTGACCCGGCTCATGCGCTACATCGAGTTCATGAAGCGCGTGGTCCCGTTGCACGACGACCTGTTCGACTTCTTCTACCAAGCGCTGCCCGGCTACGAACAGGTCGGCTACCGGCGGACGTTGCTGGTGTGCTGGGGCGCGCTGAACGACCCGCGCCACTGCGATTTCAAGTACGAGCACATGACCGACTGGGGCCGTAAGGCGTTCGTCTCCCCCGGTGTCGTCGTCGACGGGAAGCTGATCACCAACGACCTGGTGAAGATCAACCTCGGGATCCGCATCCTGCTCGGCAGTTCGTACTACCAGAGCTGGGAGAGCGAGCCGATGTTCGTCGAACGCGACGCCCTCGGCAACCCCGTCGACCGCAACCACCCGTGGAACCAGTCCACGATCCCGCGGCCGCAGAAGCGCGACTTCGACGAGAAGTACAGCTGGGTCATGTCACCGCGATGGTTCGACGGCACCGACCACCTCGCCTGCGACACCGGCGGCGGTCCGATCGCACGGCTGTGGGCCACCGCGCTGGGCGGTCTGGTCGACTGCGGCTACGTCAAGGCGACCGGCCACAGCGTGGTCATCAACCTGCCGAAGACCATGAACAAGCCGGAAACCACCTTCGAGTGGAAGATCCCGCGCTGGAGCAACGCCTTGGAGCGCAACCGGGCGCGGACCTACTTCCAGGCCTACGCAGCGGCCTGCGCCATGTACTTCGTCGAGCAGGCACTCGCCGAGGTCCGCGCCGGGAACACCAAGACGTGGAACTCGTTCACCGTTCCCGACGAGGCGTTCAGCTGCGGGTTCACCGAGGCCGTGCGGGGCGTGCTCAGCCACCACATGGTCATCAAGAAGGGCAAGATCGCGAACTACCACCCGTACCCGCCGACACCGTGGAACGCCAGCGTCCGCGACGTCTACGGGACACCGGGGCCCTACGAGGACGCCGTGCAGAACACCCCGATCTTCGAGGAGAACTCGCCGGACAACTTCAAGGGCATCGACATCATGCGGGCCGTGCGCAGCTTCGACCCCTGCCTGCCGTGCGGCGTCCACATGTATCTGGGCCCGGGCAAGTCGATCCAGACCATCCACAACCCGGCGATGATGCAGCAGACGCTGGCCATCTGATGGGCAGCAACTGAAATGGGCAGCCAGGCCGAGGACATCGGCGAGCGGGTCGAGTCGCTGCTGGCTCAAGTCGCTCGCCAGGGCGGCAAGCGGGCCGCCGCCACCGCCGAGGATCTGATCCGCCTGCTGGTCGACTACTACGGCTCCGGGCTCGCCCGGGTCGTGGAGATGGTGGTGGCAGCCGACCCGGCGCTCCTGCACACGCTTGCGCACGATCCGTTGGTGGAGAGCCAACTGATCCTGCACGGCCTGCACCCGGTCGACGTGGACACCCGTGTCGAGCAGGCGTTGGACAAGGTCCGCCCCTACCTCGGGTCGCACGCCGGCGGGGTCGCCTACCTCGGGATCGACGAATCGGGGGTCGCGCACCTGCGCCTGGACGGCAGTTGTCACGGCTGCCCGTCCTCCACGGTGACCGTACGGATGACGATCGAGGAAGCGGTGCTGAAAGCGGCGCCGGAAGTGACCGCGATCAATGTGGACGGGCAGGCCGCGGCGCCGGAGCGCCTGCTGCAGATTGGCCGCGGACCGGGCTTGGAGCCCGCCCCGACCGGTCCACGGTGGCAGCAGCTGTCGCCCGCCGATCTGCCCGGCGCAGGCCGGATCGCAACGGCCTCGGTCGACGGCAGGCATCTGCTGGTCTGCCGGGTGGCCGACACCTGGTACGCCTACGTCGACACCTGCTCGGCCTGTGGCGTCTCGTTGATCGAGGCCGCCTCCACGCTGGCCGGGCAGGTTCTGCGCTGTGGCGGGTGCGCAATGCGGTTCGACGTCCGGCTGGCGGGCAAGGCGGCCGACGGCAGTGGGCGCCATCTCGACCCGCTGCCATTGCTGGTGGACGACACCGGGGTCCGAGTGGCGTTGCCGGAGGAGGTCGTGGCCTGACGGTCGAGCAGGAGGAGGTCGAGCAGGAGGAGGGAGATTCGATGAGCGGCGCACCGGGGCTGCACCGGTTCGTGATGCGGACAACCTCGCCCACCACACCGGTCCGGTTCGCCCAGCGTCAACCCAGACCACTCGGCGAGTTCTGCGAGATGTGCGGCATCGACGTCTTCGACGAACACTCCCATGTGGTGGACGTCGACAGCCGCCGCCTGCTGTGCACCTGCCGACCGTGCGCCCTGCTGTTCACCAGCGCGGGCGCCGGCCGAGGGCACTACCGGGCCGTGCCCGATCGGTATCTGACGGATCCTGCGTTCAACTTGTCGGGCGAGGTCTGGGAACAGCTTCAGGTGCCCGTCGCGATCGCGTTCTTCTTCCACAACTCGGTCCTGGACCGCATCGTCGCGCACTACCCGAGCCCGGCCGGGGCCACTGAGTCGCTGCTGGACCTCTCGGCCTGGGAGGCGATCTGGGCGGACAACCTGCTGGCCGCGGCCTTGCTGCCGGACGTCGAGGCGTTGGTGGTACGTCGCGATCGCGGCGGCGATCACGAGTGCTACCTGATACCCATCGACGCCTGCTACGAACTCGTCGGCAAGGTCCGGATGCACTGGAGCGGCTTCGACGGCGGCGCGGAGGTCAAGGCCGATCTGGACGCGTTCTTCGACCGGGTCCGCGATCGCGCCGAGGTCGTGACGACGGAACACGTCGAGGCGACAGCCCATGGCTGACCTCGTCTTCGAGTGCCTGGGCACGACTGCCGACATCTACGCGGCCGGGCCGACCTTGACCATCCGCCTGCGGGCGACTGAGCGGACCGGCGCCACGGTGCACGCGATAGCGCTACGCGCCCAGCTGCGCATCGAGCCGCAGAAACGTCGATACAGCGCCACCGAGGCCGCGCGGCTCGGCGACCTGTTCGGCGAGACCAACCGGTGGGCCGACACCCTGCGCCCGCTGCAATTCGCGATGGTGCCGGCGATGGTCCCGGGCTTCACCGACTCCTGCGAGTTCGACCTGCCGGTGCCGTGCACCTACGACCTGGAGATCGCGGCCACCACGTATTTCCACGCCTTGGAGGAGGGCGACATCCCGTTGGTCCTGCTGTTCAGCGGAACCGTGTTCACCAAAGGCGACAGCGCAATTTCCACCGGAGGTGGCAGTGGCTTCAGCGTCTCCCCGGTGTCGTGGCGGGCCGAGGCGCCGTGCCTGGTCCCGGTCGTCGTGTGGCGCCAGATGATGGACCGCTTCTTCCCCAACTGCGGCTGGGTCCGGCTGTCCCGCGACACCCTGCACGCCCTCGGCGTGTTCAAGAACGCGCGGGCGATCCCCACCTGGGAGCAGGCGATCACGGAACTGCTCGCCGACGTACGGGAACCCACGTGAGCATCCTGCTGCACCGGCGTCCGCCCCAACGGTTGCGGTTGTTCGGTGGTTGCTCGACTGACGAACCTTTCACATGGTCCGTCGCTGCCGAGGTGCACCAATGAGCGTGACTCAGGACCCGTTCGAAGCCGCGCGTGCAGTCGCCGACGCGGTGCTCTACGAGGGCTACGTGCTCTACCCCTATCGGGCCTCGGCGGCGAAGAACCGCACCCGCTGGCAGTTCGGTGTGCTGATGCCACCCGCCTACGTCGCCGCCGATCCGTCGGAACGGTCGGCCTGCCGCACACAGGTGGTGCTGGAGGCGCCCGACGACGCCCGGCTGCAGGTGGAGATCCGTTTCCTGCAGGCGATCCGGCGCACCGGCGGCGACGCACCGGACTGGGACGAGACCGTCGAGCGGTGCGTCGCCTTCGACTGCTCGGTCGGGCAGTTGCGAGCCGGCGTGCGGCGTGAGTTCGAGTACGCCGGGCATCGGCGCCGCGAGGCGGAGGTCCACCGGAGCAGTCGCACGGTGTGCGGGCTGGCGGCGGCCTCGGTGACCGAACTACCCGGCCCGTACGGGGCGCTGCTGCTGTCGCTCGAGGTGGCCAATCGCAGCCCGGGCACCGGCGCGGACCGCGACGAGGCGCTGTCGGCGGCGCTGATCGCGGCGCACAGCCTGCTCGCCGTCGACCGGGGCCACTTCCTGTCGATGACCGACCCGCCCCAGTGGGCCGGCCCGCTGGTGGCCGCGTGCGCCAACGACGGATCCTGGCCGGTGCTGGCCGGCCCCGCGGAACGGCCCGACGCGGTGGTGCTCTCCTCCCCGATCATCCTGGCCGACCATCCGGGGATCGCCCCGGAGAGCCCGGAGAACCTCTACGACTCCTGCGAGATCGATGAAATCCTCACCCTGCGGACGATGACACTCACCGACGCCGAGAAGGCGGAGGCCCGCGCCACTGACGCACGGGCCGCGGCGGTCATCGACCACGTCGACTCGTTGCCGCCCGAGCAACTGGACCGACTGCACGGCGCGCTGCGTTACCTGCGGCAGGTAACGGGCCCGGGCGACGGGACGGGGGTCGCGCCTGGCGCCGCCGCGATCGACGACGAACTGCCGACGTACCTGACGCCGGATGCGCCGTGGTGGGATCCGGGCGCCGACGCTTCCGTCGACCCGGAGACCGACTCCGTGGAGATCGGCGGCGTACGGGTCGCGCGCGGCAGCCGGGTGCGGCTGCGGCCCGGCGCGGCCGGACGACGCACCGACGCCCAGGACCTGTTCCTGGCGGGCCGGGTGGCGACGGTCGAATGCGTGCTGTTCGACGTCGACGGGCAACGCCACCTCGGTGTCACCCCGGCGGACGACGCCGAGTTGGCCGAGATCTCCCGCTGGCACGGTCGGTACCTGTACTTCGATCCCGACGAGGTCGAACCGGTGGGCGGGCCATCGTGAGGGTTCTCATCGCCGGCGTGGGCAACATCTTCCTGACCGACGACGGATTCGGTCCGGAGGTCATGCGACACCTGGCCGCACTACAGCTGCCGGCCGGGTTCACCGCGGTCGACTTCGGAATTCGTGGCCTGCATCTGGCGTACGAACTGCTCGAGGGGTACGAGGCGGTGGTGATCGTCGACGCCGCACCGCGAGATCTGCCTGCCGGCACGGTCAGTTTGTTGCAGGTGGATCCCGATTCATTCGGGCCCGGGCCGGACGGGCCGTTGCTGGACGCCCACGGCATGGAGCCGGTGGCGATCCTGCGGACGTTGGGCTCGCTCGGCGGCCGGGTGGACCGGGTGTATGTGCTGGCGTGCGAGCCGGCCGACATCGACGAGGGCCTGGGTCTGACGCCGGCGGTGGCTGCGGCGGTCCCGGCCGCCGTCGAGGCCTTGTTACGACTTGTGGACCAACTGGTCGAACAAGCGGTACCGGCACTGAACCCGACCACCGGGAGGGAGGTGACAACGTGATCATTCGCCTGATCAAAGCCGCGCTGCTCGCGGCGACCGTGGCCGCCGTGGTGCAGTCGCTGCCGGACATAAAGCGCTACCTGGAGATTCGTGAAATGTGATCCGTCCGGGGCGGCTCGCCCCGTGCGACGCGATGGGAGGAACGGAGTTCGCATGGAGACGTTGGTCGGCTTCGCGGTCGGATTTCTCGTCGGCGCCAAGGAAGGCAGGGAGGGCTTGGCCAAGATCTGCCAGGCCTGGACCGCGATAAAGGAATCCGGGGAGGTGAAGACGCTTCTCGGCGGGGCGGTGGCCCTCGCCCTCCCGATCGCCCGCGACCTGGCCAAGGCAGTGCGCGCCTGAAAATCCGTCGGATCAGCCGCACCCGGGAGGTCGTCACGCCGACCAAAGGCAGTCACAGCGCCGTCGACGGCACCCGCCGCCGGTACCGGCTACTTGTGTGTGGCCTGGTTCAGGGCGTCGGGTTCCGCCCGTTCGTCTACGCGCTCGCCCGCGAACTGGCGCTGTCCGGATCGGTCGCGAACACCTCCGCCGGCGTGGTCGTCGAGGTGGAGGGCGGGCCGGCCGCTCTGGACCGGTTCACCGAACGGCTCCGCACCGACGCGCCGCCACTCGCCCGGATAACGGATGTGACGCAACGTCAGGTCCCGTGCGACGGCGGAACCGGCTTCACGATCACCACGTCTCGCGACGGGTCTGCCCGCACGTTGGTGTCGCCGGACATGGCAACCTGCGCGGACTGCCTGGCCCAGATGCGCGACCCGGCCGATCGGCGGTACCGGCACGCGTTCATCAGCTGCACCAACTGCGGCCCTCGGTTCACCGTGATCGTTGACCTGCCCTACGACCGGCCGGCGACGACGATGGCCGAGCTGCCGCTGTGCGGGGTGTGCGCGGGCGAGTACGCCGACCCGGCGGACCGCCGGTTTCACGCCCAGACGGTTGCCTGCCGCGACTGCGGGCCGGTGCTGAGGCTGGAGCAACCCGGGCTGCCGGGGGTCTGCGGCGACACGGCGTTGGCCGGTGCCCGGGAACTGTTGGCCGGCGGCGCCGTCGTGGCGGTCAAAGGCCTCGGCGGTTATCACCTGGCCTGCGACGCCGGTAACGAGAACGCCGTCACCACGCTGCGGAAGCGGAAGGACCGGGGCGACAAGCCGTTCGCGGTGATGGTCGCCGATGTCACGGTGGCGCACCGGATCGCCCGGCTCGACGAGGCCGAACTCGACCTGCTGACCGATCCCCGTCGCCCGGTGGTTCTGGCCCCGCGCCGCGTTGCCGTGAGCGACTGCGACGAGCGAGGAACGAGCGAGGAGCACAAGCCAACAACAAGCACCGGCGAGCGCCTGCTGGCGAGCGGGGTGGCTCCGCAGCACCCCGACGTCGGGATCATGCTCCCGTACACGCCGGTGCATCACCTGCTGTTCGGCCTGCCCGGCGATCCCCCGGGCCCGCAGGTGCTGGTGATGACCAGCGGGAACCTCGCCGGCGAACCGATCGTGACCGAAGACGCCGCGGCCCGGGAGCGGCTGGCCGGAATCGCCGACGCCTGGCTGAGCCACGACCGCCCGATCCACGTCCCGTGCGACGACTCGGTGGTGCGGGTGGCCGCCGGTAGGCAATTGCCGGTGCGCCGGTCACGCGGGTACGCGCCGCTGCCGATCGCGCTGCCGGTCCAGATCCGGCCGGCGCTGGCAGTGGGCGGCGACCTCAAGAACACCTTTGCGGTGGGCGAGGGCCGATACGCGTGGCTGTCCGCCCACGTCGGGGACATGGACGACCTGGCAACGCTGCGCGCCTTCGAGACGGCGACCCGTCATCTCGCCACGTTGACCGGCGTCCGCCCGGACCTGCTGGCCGCCGATGCGCACCCCGGGTACCGCAGCACCGCATGGACGATCCGATCGGCGGCGGGCCGAGCAGTGGTGAAGGTGCAGCATCACCACGCCCACATCGCCTCGGCCATGGCGGAGAACGGACACGACGGCGCGACCCCGGTCCTCGGTTTCGCGTTCGACGGCACCGGGTACGGCGACGACGGCGCCGTGTGGGGTGGCGAGGCACTGATCGCCGACTACGCGGGCTACACCCGCGCCGCCCACCTGGCCTACGTGCCGCTGCCCGGCGGGGACGCCGGGGTCCGCAACCCGTGCCGGATGGCCCTGTCGCACCTGCGTGCCGCCGGGGTCAGCTGGGATCCCGCACTGCCGGCGGTGGCCGCCTGCTCCGCCACCGAACGCGATCTGATTGCCCGTCAGGTCCAGACCGGCCTGGCCTGTGTGCCGACGTCCAGCATGGGCCGACTGTTCGACGCGATGTCGTCGCTGGCCGGGGTCTGTCACCGGATCGCCTACGAGGCCGAGGCGGCGATGCGGTTCGAGGAGTTGGCGGCCCAGGCACTGCCGTCGGCCGGCGAGGGGTACCGCTTCGAGATACGCCCCGGCACGCCGGCCGTGCTCAACCCCGCCCCGGTCCTCGCCGCCGCCGCGGCGGACGTGCTGGACGGCGTCCCCGCCGGCGTGGTCGGGGCCCGCTTCCACCTCGCCGTCGCCGACCTGGTGGTCCGGACCGCGGTCGAGCTGCGCGACCCCGACGGACCCCGAACCGTCGCCCTGTCCGGCGGGGTGTTCCTCAACGCCCTGCTCACCACCCTTTGCACGCAGTCGCTGGAGGCCGTCGGGTTCCGGGTGCTGCGGCACCGACTGGTTCCACCCAGCGACGCCGGTCTGGCGCTGGGCCAACTGGTCGTCGCCGCCCGGGTCCCACCCTGACCTCGCGCGCCGTCCGACGTCCGCCAATCGAGAGGAGTTCGGCCCATGTGCCTCGCGGTCCCGGGAAAGGTGACCCGCATCTGGCAGTCCACCGACACCCGCATGGCCGAGGTGGATTTCGGCGGCGTGCTCAAGGAGGTGTGCCTGGAATTCGTCCCCGACCTGCAGGTCGGGGAGTACACGATCGTGCACGTCGGATTCGCGTTGCAGCGACTCGACGAGAGTTCCGCCCTGGAGACGTTGGCACTGTTCCAGCAGATGGGCGAACTGGAGGCGGAGTTCGGCGACGCGTGGGCCCGGGCGGCGGCCGAGGCCGGCATGCCAGGAGATGAGGCGCTCGAGGAGAGGAGCAGGCCGTGAGGTACCTCGAGGAGTTCAACGACCCGGAACTGGCCCGGAATCTGGTGGACGACATCCACTCGGTCGCCACTCGACGTTGGTCGATCATGGAGGTCTGTGGGGGGCAGACCCACTCGATAATCCGCCATGGGATAGATCAACTGATTGCCGATCAGGTCGAGTTGATACACGGTCCCGGCTGCCCGGTCTGCGTCACGCCGCTCGAACTCATCGACAAGGCCCTGGAGATCGCCACGCGTCCCGGCGTCATCTTCTGCTCGTTCGGCGACATGCTCCGGGTGCCGGGCAGCGACCGGGATCTTTTCCAGGTCAAGAGCGAGGGCGGCGACGTCCGGGTGGTGTACTCGCCGCTGGACGCCTTGCGGTTGGCTGTCGAGAACCCCGAACGCCAGGTCGTGTTCTTCGGGATCGGTTTCGAGACCACCGCGCCACCGAACGCGATGACGGTCCATCAGGCCGCCCGTCGGGGGATCGAGAACTTCAGCATGCTCGTCTCCCACGTGCTTGTCCCGCCGGCGATCGAGGCGATCATGTCCGCGCCGAACTGTCGCGTGCAGGCGTTCCTGGCCGCGGGCCACGTGTGCAGCGTGATGGGCACCGCCCAGTACCCGCCACTGGTGGAACGGTTCGGCGTGCCGATCGTGGTCACCGGCTTCGAGCCGTTGGACATCCTGGAAGGCATCCGCCGGACGGTCCGCCAACTGGAACGCGGCGAAGCCGTGCTGGAGAACGCCTACGAACGTGCGGTTCCGGCGGCCGGGAACCCCGCGGCGCAAGCCCTGCTGGACGAGGTGTTCGAGGTCACCGACCGCGGTTGGCGTGGCATCGGCACCATCCCGGCCAGCGGATGGCGACTCGCGCCGCGCTACCGGAAGTACGACGCGGAGCACCGCTTCGAGGTGTCCGGCATCGTGGTTGCCGAGTCGCCGGTCTGCCGCAGCGGCGAGGTGCTGCAGGGATTCATCAAGCCGCACGAGTGCGCGGCCTTCGGTACGAAGTGCACGCCACGCAATCCGCTGGGCGCGACGATGGTGTCCAGCGAGGGCGCCTGCGCCGCGTACTACCTCTACCGCCGGCTGACCCCGCGGCCCAAGGCAGACCGGGAGGTGAGCAGCGTTGGCTGAGCCATCGGTGCCAAGAGGGTGCCTCACGTGGCGACTGGCCACGTGAGACACCCTCTGGACCCGGCGACCTGGGCCTGCCCGTTGCCGCTGCGCAGCAGTCCGAAGGTCGTGATGGGCCACGGCGGCGGCGGGCAGTTGTCCGCGGAGTTGGTGGAGCACCTGTTCCTGCCGGCATTTTCGGGCGAGCAGGCGCCGGCATTGGCCGACTCCGCGGTCCTCCGCCTCGGCGGAGCCCGGATCGCCTTCTCCACCGACACCTTCGTGGTGCGTCCGCTGTTCTTCCCCGGCGGCTCGATCGGGGAACTCGCGGTCAACGGCACCGTGAACGACCTCGCCTGCAGCGGCGCGGTCCCGGCCTTCCTCTCCTGCGGCTTCGTGCTCGAGGAGGGCACCGATCTCGCCGTGGTCGGCCAGGTGGCCCAGGCGATGGGTGCCGCCGCCCGCGCGGCCGGGGTGCGCATCGTCACCGGCGACACGAAGGTGGTGGACGCCGGTCACGGCGACCAGATCTACGTGAACACCGCGGGCATCGGATTGGTGCCCGACGGCGTGGACATCCGGCCGGATCGGGCGACGGTCGGCGACGTGGTGATCGTCAGCGGGCCGATCGGCCTGCACGGAATGGCAATCATGAGCGTGCGGGAGGGCTTGGAGTTCGGGACCCGGATCGTCAGCGACACCGCGGCGCTGCACGGGCTCGTCGCGGCGATGCTCGCCGTCGCACCGGACATCCATGTCCTGCGCGACCCCACCCGGGGTGGGTTGGCGACGTCGTTGAACGAGATCGCGGCGGCCGCCGGGGTAGGCGTCCATCTCGAGGAACGCGCGATCCCGGTCCCGGCCGAGGTGGCCAACGCGTGCGCCCTGCTCGGGCTGGACCCGATGTACGTGGCCAACGAGGGGAAGCTGGTCGCCTTCGTCCCGGCGGCCCGGGCGCAGGCCGTGCTCGCAGCGATGCGGGCCAACCCGGCCGGTGCCGAGGCGGTGATGATCGGCGAATGCGTCGCGGATCATCCCGGGATGGTGGTCGCTCGGACAGCCTTCGGTGCCACCCGTGTGGTGGACCTGCCGCTCGGGGAACAACTGCCGAGGATCTGCTGATCGAGCAACAGGACGGATCAGACAGTTACCCGCGGGCGGGGAAATATCGGGCGGGTCGCGATCCGCGGCAGGCCGGCGGTCACCCGCTCACGCCCGCGCCGCCCACCAACTGAGCCTCCGCCGGGACGATCCAGCTCAGCAGATTGCGTTTGGGAGATCACCCCCGGTGATCGTGGTCGCCGGCCAGGCAAGATCAAGCCCCGGACGGCCGACGCCACAACAGGGCCGGGGATGCTCGGCGGTGCGAATCTGGGTCGTCGACCACCTAAACTGGACGTCGTGGCGAGCCGTTACGCGATCAGGTCCAGAGTGGTGGCATGAAACCTCCGAACGGGAACGTGCACCGACGCCCTCCCGGAAGTCCGTTCAACAAGCCCGAACCAGAGCTGCCCCCTCCGGAGGTCTACGCGGTCAACGACCGGGTGACCCATGACCGCTATGGGGTCGGCACGGTGATCTCCGTCGTCGGCACCAGCGAGGTGGCGGTGAACTTCGGTTCGGAGACCCGACGGATCGGGCTGCCGAACAACAAGTTGCAACGTCTTTGACCCCGAGCCGACAGTTGGCCGCACTTGTGCACTGTCGGCGCGGGGCGCATCAACCACATCCGAGCACGGTCCTGCGGACGCGGCGCCCGGTAGTCAGGGCAACGGTCGTCGAGTCGGCGGATCTGCCGGGCAGGCAGGGCCCCGGCGTCGCAACGCCGACGTCCGCCGACGGTCGCGAGCGGGGCGTTGCCTCGTGGCGCAACCCTCGGCACGTCTCGTCTGACGCTCTGTCCGTTGGTGCCGCGTGGGAAGGCGCCACGAAGGGTGTCCCACATCGGGCAAGCGCCGGGCCGCCGCGGAGCGCTACCTACAGTGTGTGCGCGAGCGATCACGCTCTGCCGGCCGGATGCGCCTGTGGGATAGTTCGGGCGAGGAACAACCCACTGTGCTGATCGTTACCAACCGCACCCGAAAGTAGCTCCTTCTGCAGGTCTGAAAGCTGTGCTGGTCGAGCTACTTTCGTGCGCATTGATAATTAGCCGCCCGACCTGATCAGTGATCGTGGGTCGAAGGGATTTCGGTGGACGTGCCCTGCGGCGTCGGGGGTTGATCACGGCCGGGGTTGAAGCCGCACGGTCGGGGCATCCGCTCGGGTGCCTGCGGTGGCGCGGGTGATCGAGCAGGACGAGTCCTCCGGCGCCTGGCAGCAGGGGGCGGGACCTCCGGACGTCCTCGATCCCGCAACGCTGTCGGGTACACCCGGCGAGTGGTCGAACTCGGGGGAGGGCTTGTCCGAGGTTCGGCTGCGCAGCGCCGAGACCGCGGCCCGGTCGGCCGCCGATGCCGCGGCCGAACGGGCCCAACGCGTCGGTGCGCTGGCCGCCGCCCTGGTCGCGGCGCAGACGGTCGAGGACGTGACCGTGGTCCTGGCCGAACACGTGCAGCAGGCCGTCAACGGCCAGACCTTCTCCCTGCGTGAGGTCGTGGCCGGCCGGGCGGTGGCCCGCGCGATGCGTTTGGGCGGCATTCCGATGGGCTACCAGGACCGGTTCGCCGAGGTGCCCCTGGACCTGCCCTCGGCGATGGCCGAGGTCGTCGCCGGCGGCAGGCCGGTCTTCGTGTCCTCGGCCGAGGACAACCGTCGCCGTTACGGCGGTGGAGCTGTCGAGCACCACGACGCGGCCCGGATCGAGGGGCTGGCGCGGTTGCCGTTGCTGGTCGAGGGTGAGCTGATCGGGATCCTGTCGGTCGGCTACCGGGCGCCGCGGGAGTTCGACGCGTCGGAACGGTTGTTCCTGACCACGGTGGCCGACCTCGCCGCCCAGGCCCTGGGCCGGGCCATGCGCACCGAACGGCTGGCTCGCGACGCGCAGCGGACGCAGCGCCTGGCCGACCTGGCTGCGGTCCTGGCCCGGACGCAGACGTCGGCACAGGTGGCGCAGGTGCTGGCCGAGCAGGTGCAGCAAGCCACGGCTTGCCAGAAGTTCTCCTTGCGCGAGGTGGACCCGGAGCAGGGTGTGGCCCGGGCGATCCTGATGGGCGGCACCGGAAGCGACTACGCCGACCGGTTCACCGATGTCCCCCTGGGCGTGCCCAGCACGATCGCGGAAGTGGTGACCGCGCGGTCACCGGTGTTTCTGGCCTCGGCGCAGGAGTACGCCTGCCGTTACGGGAGCGACGATGTAGAGCACTTCGAGGCGGCCCGGCTCTCGGCCATGGCCCGGTTGCCGCTGCTGGTCGAGGATGAGCTGATCGCGATCCTGTCGGTCGGCTACCGGGCGCCGCGGGAGTTCGACGCGGCCGAGCGATTGTTCCTGACCACGATCGCGGATCTGGCCGCCCAGGCCCTGGGCCGGGCGATGCGGACCGAATGGCTGGCTCGCGACGCCGACCGGGCGCGGCGCCTCGGCGGGTTGGCTGCCGCGCTGGTCCAGGCGCAGACGGTCGACGACGTGACGGCGGTACTGGCCGAGCACGTGCAACGGGCCACCTCCTGCGACGCGTTCTCATTGCGCGAGATCGACACCGAACGCAAGGTGGCCCGGGTCATCCGGGTGAGCGGCACTCCGGACCACCATCGGCAGCGCCAGCCCGAATTGGACCTGGACGCCCCCACCTCGCTGGCCGAGGTGGCCGCGACCAAACTGCCGGTGTTCATGTCCACAGCCGAGAAGACCCGTGGCCGCTACGGGATCGAGGCCGGCGACGAGCAGTACGAGGCGGCCCGCGCCGAGGCCGTCGCACGTCTGCCGCTGCTGGTCGAGGGCGAGCTGATCGCGATCCTGTCGGTCGGCTACTGGGCCGCGCGGGAGTTCGACGCCGCCGAGCGGTTGTTCCTGACCACGGTGGGCGACCTCGCTGCCCAGGCGTTGGGCCGCGCGATGCGCACCGAACAGATCCGCGCCGAGTCCCGCCGCCACCGGTTGCTCTCGGCGGCGCTGGCCGCGATCAACAGGCGCCTGGACCCGGCCGACCAGTTGCGGGCGCTGTCGGCGTCGGTGGTGCCGGAACTGGCCGACTTCTCCAGCGTTCATGTGCTGGCCAGGCCGGTGCCGCCGGGGGTGATGCCCGAGCTGCCGGTGATCACCGAACGGGTCAGCTCACAGATCATTCCCGGGGTGCAGGCCGCACCGTTGCAGGCCGGGCTGGCCTGGTACGAAGGCGACCCGATCACCGAGACCGTCCGCCAGGGGCGGCTGCTCACCGACCGGATCCCGACCCCCGCGGTGCCGGAGTGGGCGACCCGCACCGGTACCGGCGCGACGTTCCGCACCGGCCTGAATCACGTGGTGCTCTCCCCGGTCCTGGTCGACGGCCTGGTGGTGGCCGTTGCGGCATTCGGCATGTGCCACGACCGCGCGCCCTGGGACCCGCCCGATCTGGCGATCATCGCGCAGATCACCGGCTACGCAGCGATCGCGTTGGAACACGGCCTGTCCTACCAGCACAGCCGCCAGACCGCGCTGGTCCTGCAGCAAGCGCTGTTGTCGCCCACCCCGAGGGTTCCCGGCCTGGAACTCTGCGGGCGCTACAGCCCGGCCGGGCACGACGAGGTCGGCGGCGACTGGTACGACGCCGTCGAGGTCGGCCCGGGGCACCTGATGCTGGCCGTCGGCGACGTCGTCGGCCACGACATCACCGCCGCGGCCGCGATGGGGCAGCTACGCGCCGCGCTGCGCACCCTGGCCACCGACGATCCCGACAGCACCCCGGGAGCGCTCCTGGATCGGTTGGCCGCGGCCAACCGATCGCTGCGCATGACCAAGTTCGCCACCGTGGTCATCGCCCGGCTCACCCGAACCGAACAGTCCTGGGAGCTGGCCTGGGCCCGTGCCGGGCACCCGCCGCCGCTGTTGATCGCACCCGGCGGCGCAACGGCGCAGCTGCTCGATCAGCCCACCGGGATAGCCCTGGTCCCCGGGCACGCCGCCCCCCATCCAACCGCGACCGTGTCCCTGCAACCCGGGTCCACCCTGCTGCTCTACACCGACGGGCTCATCGAACGCCGCGGGGTCAACCTGACCGACAGCACCACCGAGTTGTGCGAACGGGCCGTGGAAATGGCCGGGCAGTCGGTGGCGCAACTGTGCGACCGACTGCTCGAGCACGCGCCCGGTGGTGACGACGCCGTACTGCTCGCGGTGCACATCACGACATGACCGAGGATCTGCGCCGACCGTAGCTGACGGGCCATCAGACAGGTCGGCCGAGCTAGTGGCGTGTGCAATAGTCTCTGAACGGTTGGGTTCGGGACAATGGCTCATGCGTGCAGCGGTACTGGGTTTGCGGGACGGGGACCGGGAACGGTTGATGTCGTGGACGCGGGCCTCGACGGTCAAGGCGGGACTGGCACAGCGGGCACG